>JADJZA010000007.1:0-600000 GCA_016719385.1 Candidatus Microthrix subdominans
CATTGGTGTGGACGAGGCGATCGAGCTGTCGCTCGTGGCCGGCAACGACATGGCGCTGTTCTTCGGCGGGCCCGGCGACCCTTTGAGGGTGCTCGACCGGCTGGAGGGAGCGGTCGCCGACGGCCGACTGTCAGCCGACCGGGTTGACGAGGCGCTGGAACGGGTCATCACGCTGAAGGCCTCGGGGGCCTGCCTCGGCTCGGCTTGAGGAGGATGAGATCGTTCAGCTCTCGGTCAGCCCGCCCGCAGGCCGATGCGGTCGAGCAGCCTGGTGGTCGGTGTTGCTCTCTTTCGGGGTTCTCGGCCGGGAGCAGGCGCTCGCCGTAGAAGATGCTGTCCGCGCCGCATTGCGGTGAACGCAGAGGCCTGGAGCTCGTCGCACATCGAGGTGCGGCCGGCGCTCAGGCGAACTGTCGAGGCGGGCATCATCAACCGGGCGACTGCGACACCCGTGCGCACGAACTCGAACGGGTCGAGCGTCCCGCCGTCCGGCGAGCGGCGCAGCCCGGCGACCCGGACCAGCTCGTTGATCGGCACGGACTCGGGGTGGGGGGCCATGTTGGCGAGGGTGTCTGAGCAGCTCGACGCGATCGGCCCGGGTCTCGCCCATGCCGACGATGCCGCCGCAGCACACCTTGACGCCGGCTTGGCGGACGTGGCCGAGGGTGCGCAGGCGGTCGTCGCAGGTGCGGGTGGTGATGATGTCGGCGTAGCGCTCGCGGCTGGTGTCGAGGTTGTGGTTGTAGGCGTAGAGGCCGGCGTCGGCCAGCGCCTCGGCGTGGTCGTCGCCTCAGCATGCCCAGGGTCATGCAGGTCTCCAGCTCCAGCGCCTTGACGTCCTCGGGATCATGGCGCTCACACGCTCGATGTCGCGGTCCTTGGGCGAGCGCCACGCGGCGCCTCCATGCAGAACCGCTGGGCACCGGCCTTTGCCCTGGTGGGCGGCGGTCAGCATCTTTCGGTGTCCATCAGCGTTTCAAGCTCAGGCCGGTGTTGTACTGGGCGGCCCAGGCAATAGGCGCAGTCCCCGGGCAGTTCCCGGTCTTGATCGACAGCAGCGTGCTTCCAGCTGCATGGCGTCGGGTTCGCGGCGGCGACGGTGGGTGCCTGCGCCCGCCACAGCAGGTCGGTCAGCGGCAGCTCGAACAGGGCGGTCACCTGGTCGGCGGTCCAGTCGGTGCAGGTGGTCCGCGGCGCCGGTCGGTGCGGCGCTCCTCCGACGTGGTCGCGCCGGGGACATCGTCGAGGGGTTCATCAAAGTCGGTCACCGCGAAAGTGTCGCGGTCTTTGCCTCGCCGATCCAACCCTGTGATGACATGGCCCGATGAGCGATTTATCGAAACCAGCGCCCCATCCCGACCGGCCTCACCTTCACATCATCCGAAAGAGGTCTGGGAGGCCCAGAAGGCGAGCGGTTCCTATCAGCCCAGAGGCGTCTGTCGACGAGGGTTTCGTGCATGCGACGAACGACCCGGGAGACCTTTGCTGATCCCGGCTAATGAGCACTATCTGGCCGACGATCGACCCTACGTCTGCCCTCGCCGATCGACCTGAGCCGGGTGACCGGCGAGGTGCGTTTTCGACGCCGACCCGCTGATCTACGCCCGCACATTCCACAGCCGGTGCCGGTCGATTCGATCACCGAGGTAAGAAACGCTGAGCGCGATTCCAGCGGCGCCTTCACCGGCTTTCGGCTCCGCCATGAGACAGCTGACGGCCCGATTCGTGCACTATGCGCATGACTCGAGTCACATCTCGGTTCCAGATGACGTGGCGGAGGTCATGCGAAATGCGAGAGGTTGATGTGCGCATGCCCTCTCTTCAGATTCGACGATGTTCCAGAAGACGACCATCGACGCTTGAAGGCGTGCGCAGGCCATGGAGGGCCGATCGGTGTCCGAGCATGCGCTGATGGTGCCCAGGTGACCGCTGGATCGGCCTACCGTCGATGAGTTCACTGGCTTTGAACGGCGCAACGCACTGGGCCGAACTTGGAAATGGATGCGGCCGCCTGAATTGCGAGCTGCGTGACGCCCGGTGATCGTTCTCGACGCATCGGCCGTTGTGGAGCTGGTCCGGACCGAACGGGGTCACCAGTTGGTGACGCCATTGCAAGGATCGGTCGCTCCATGTGCCCGGAGCTGATGGTCGCCGAGGTCGGGTCCGTGCCCGCCGCCTTGAGGCTCAGGGCACGTCAGCGAAGCGAGTGGGCGCCGATCACTCTGAGACGGTTTGCGGGCAAATGCCTGCCGAACGATACGGACACGATGTCCTGATGGGGCGAGCCTCGAGTTGCGTTCACAATCTCGCCACGTGCAACGACGCCGTCTACGTCGCCCTGGCGGAGTCACTGGCAGCAACGCTCCTCACCTTCGATTTCCCGGGTCTGGCCGGCGCACCTGGTCACCGTGCCGACATCGTGGTGCCGTAGTCGGAGACGGCTACAGCGGCACTTCGCTACGGCGGCGTCAAGCTCAAGGTGAGTTGGTCGCCCCCTTGCGGAGTTCCCTGACCGCTTCACTGGCCTGCGAGGTGGGCGTATGCCGCGAGCGAGGGCTCGCCGGATTTGGCGCTGGATGTTCGGGATCCTCTCGGATCATCCCGAACGGTGGTCAGCCGGCGCAAGTAACGCGTCGATGAGCTGGCGCTCGACTTCGAGTTGAGGTTGGGACGAGCAACAAGCGTCGTGGTAAGCGGGCAATGATTCGTCCCCGTTCATCGGGGACGCGACGCCGCCGAGCCAATCCCGCACGTCGGTCCAGCGCCACAGCGGTGACCGGCCTCGATGCGCCGTGCTGGTTCGGGAAATCCCCGAGCTGTTGGCATCTCGCTTGATCCAATGATTGACGGCTTATGGCTGCGGCCAGTTCGCTCGGCGATGTCGGCCTGGGAGACAAGCTCCCTCACCCTCAACTCGCAGGACCCGAATACCCGCCACCGTCTCGGCCTGAGCGGTAGCCGAAGCAATGGCCCGAGCAGGGTAGGGGCGTCACGGTCGACATCGCCGCGCCGGATGCCCGTCGAATGCTGTGACGGCGGCATCGTCGAGTCCAGCTTCAAGAGCAGGTCGCTGGTTGCCTCATCGATAGGCCGATTGAGAATCAGAACGAAGTTGTGTGTTGTCAGGGCACGTCCTCCGCTTCACCTTGAGAGGATACCCACCCAGTAGACACCGTCAACCGACCCCTTAGCGCTGGCCTACCGGCGGCTTCGTATCGGCAGCATCAAGCAGCTGCTTCTCCATGGCCATGGTGAGAAGCAGTTCCCCTTGTCTTCGAACTTGTCGTTGACGTCGCCGGCGATTGTTGAACGCCATCTGACCTGGAGGATCGCGGGCGGGTTTGGACAGCTTGGGTGAGGACGGGGTGGTCCAAGTGGAGCTGTCGTCGGTGTTGGGTGGTTGAGGCTGGTCGAGTTCTCGACCCACACCACGTTCGGACGCGCGGTCGAGGCGAACACGTACCGCTTGTTCGTCAGGTTTGAGACCGTCGGCCACAGGGGTTGTGAAGCTTCGGGCTGCGGGCTCATCCGCGCGGAACGGCTGGGCAGCGTTGCGGATGACGCTGAACATGCCTGCGACCGCCTGAAGCTCCGTTCCCGGCCGCTCCAGCCTGCTGACGTAGTACGACGCACGTGCGAACCGGTCGCTCGCCAGGGTGGGATCCCGGGATGGGCTGGTCCCCACCCAGCCCGGTAATCATCTTGGCCAGCTCGAGCTGCTTGTCGTAGGTCGTCGAGTTCGTCATGACGACGTAGTCCCGGCTGTGGAACACCTTCGGCTTGCCCTCGCGGTACTCGATGATGCACGAGTCGCCGGTGGCGTCGCCGAGGGCGAGGTGGATCGCCGGAGGCTTGCCGCCGGTGGGGTCGATCATCTGGACGACCTGGACGTCGGTGGACTGCACCCATGCGGCGACTTCGTCGACGGTGGCGAAATTGTCGGTGCTGCCCAGACTGCTGGCTGGTGCGTGCGGTCTGGAGTGCCGTAATCGGACTCCGCCAACCACACGTGCCCCGCAAGGCCAGCTTCGTTGAGACCGTGGACGGAGATCATGTCGAACGCGCCCGCCACGACGCTTCCGTACTTCGACGTCCACGTCAGCGCACCGTTTACACCGTCTCTCTCGAGATGCCGCGGCTGTGTCCACAGGTTCGTCATCAGGTCTTCGTGGAAGTCCATGTTGGGGCCAACGATGACCGCCCGTTGGCGTCGGGCCACACCACTCGCGTGCACATGTTCGTTGCTCTTTTCTTTAGGTTGTGACCGGTTGGCCGGTGCTGAATTCCACCTGGGCAAGGTTGTGTTTCGAGAGCTGAGCAACGGTCGTCAGCCCTCCCACTCCCGAGTTCGAACCCCGATTGGAGATTTGGCGTTGACCACTTGTGTCCGTTCCGGCTGGTCCGCTGACAGTCGCGAGATCGAGGACTTCGGCGCTGGAGTGGGCGCCCTTGCTTCCCGGGCGATGGTCGCTTGGTGTCCCCGACAGGAATCGAACCTGTGGCCTACCGCTTAGGAGGCGGTCGCTCTATCCGACTGAGCTAACGGGGCGAGGATGGGGCCGGTTGGGAACGTGGGGAGTAGACCCCGCACGTGCTTGCCGGTCCGGCTGAACGCTCAATCCTACGGTGCGCGGTTCAGGCGGTTGGTAGCCCGTCCCATGGCCGGCCCTTCGATTGGCTCTCCGTAGTCGGACAGGAGAATGATGCACGCGTCGGAATACGCATAACGGATCGGGAGTTTATGAAAACTTCACCAGTTGGTCTGACCGTGCCTCGACTGGCGGCGGTGGTCCTTGCCGCCGTGATGGCACTCTCCGGTTGCGGCGGTGACAACGAGAGCGCCGACGAAACCGTGGCCCCGGCGTCCGAGACCCCGGAACAGTCCGAGGCGCTCGACACCGATGTGCCCGACCTCCTGCAGCCTCTTCACACCCGAGGATTTCCAGGCGCTCACGGGCGAGAAGGCGGGGGAACCCGAGGTCGACGAGGCGATGGGCGCTCTCCGCGGCACCTGCACCACCAGCGCCGAAACTGGGCTTCCACTGGTGCTGATCGCCGCCTACAACGAGCCCGACCGGCACTCCACGCTGGACATGGTCGACGCCGAACCGGTCGATGACCTCGCGACGGAGGCGTACTGGAACGACACCCTCGGCCTCGTCATCCCGCAGGAGGGCAAGGACTGGTACCTGCAGGTGGCGGTTAAGGGCGAGGACGACGACCGGGCAGCCTCGGTACAGGTCGCCGAGATCGCCCTCGACCGGCTCAATGGGTGACGCTGGCGTCACATCGACCTGAGCGCTCCGGCCATCGTTCCTCGACGACCTGAGCGGCCTAGCGCTACTCCGGTTCGAGGACGTGGAAGCGCCGGCCGGAGATCTCGTCGGCAGTGATGGCGACGTAGCGGTGCTTCCCCCCGGTCTCCCACGGGAACAGGGGCAGATCCTCGGCGTGGATCAGATCGTCGACCGTGTGGTACTCGCGGGCTTGGCCTTTCACGACGACGCTCCAGGCAACGCCGCTCTCGGCGTCGACGTGGTCCACCTCGTAGGCGACACCGGTGCCCAGCACCGCTGCGGCCAACTTGGTGCCTGGGTCGGTGCGAAACACGATCTTGCGCTTCTCGATCACATGGTTGACCGGGAAGATGTCGGGATGCTTGCCGATCGCCACAGCAAGGCGGCCGGTCCGCTCCCTGGCGAGCAGCTCCCAGCACTTCTCCTCGCTCAGCTCTTCGGTTCCTTCGGCCACGTTGCCAGTCATCTGGGCGGTCCCCTCGCTCGTTGCTTGATCGGCTCCCCCTTTGGTCTACCAGCAACGACGGCGCCGCGGCGCCGCAGGTGTCGGTCGGGCCAAGATGGGAGCCATGCACGTCGAGCCCGGCATCGCCGAACGCCGTATCCGCAACCTGTTGGACCAGCGCATCCGTCCTGCCATCTACGGTCCGGGCTCGCCGCTGAGCGTCACCGCTCACCACGTCGAGGGCGAACCCATCGGTGTGGCGGAGGCAGAGCGGGCCGACTATCTCCCTTTTGCGGTGGGCGACCCGTGGGGGCCGCCGTGGGGCACCTCGTGGTTTCGGTTCTCTGGCACGGTGCCCAAACACCTGGCCGGCCGCCGGGTGGAGGCGATCATCGACCTCGGGTTCATCCGTGGTCAGGTCGGCTTCAACGCCGAAGGGTTGATCTGGCGAGCTGGGGCCCCGCTTCACGGGCTGCATCCGGAGCGTCAGTGGAGCTTGATCAGCCAGGAGGCCCGGGGCGGAGAGCGGGTCGACCTGCTGGTGGAGGCGGCCGCCAACCCGTTCGTCAACCTCAACGTGGTGACCGACCTGGGCGACCTGGCGACCGCCCCGACCTCGCCCCAGTACCGGCTGGCCCGTGCCGAGGTGGCTCCCCTCAACACCGAGGTGTGGCACCTGGTGTTGGAGATCGACTTTCTGCTTCGCCTCGGCTGGCAGCTGGACGCCGGCGCCGGCTCGCGGAAGCTGCGGATGCTCCACTCCTTGGGGCGGGCGGCAGATGCCCTCGACCTGGCCGACATCCCCGGGTCGGCGGCGGATGCACGGGCCGAACTGGCTGAGTTTCTCAGCCTCCCGGCGTCGGCATCGGAGCACCGGGTGACCGCCATCGGCCACGCCCACATCGACACCGCCTGGCTGTGGCCGCTGCGCGAGACCCGCCGCAAGTGCGCCCGGTCGTTCTCCAACTCACTCGACCTGATCGCCAACAACCCGGACTACCGCTTCGGCTGCTCGCAGGCGGTTCAGTACCAGTGGATGATCGACGAGTATCCGTCGGTGGCCGACGGCATCTCCGATGCGGTCGAGGCCGGACGGTGGGTGCCCCTCGGCGGCATGTGGGTGGAGGCCGACGGCAACCTGCCCAGCGGCGAGGCGATGGCCCGCCAGTTTCTGCACGGCCAGCGGTTCTTCCGCGAGCACTACGGCGTCACCTGTCGCGAGGCGTGGATCCCCGACGTGTTCGGGTACCCGGCGTCGCTGCCGCAGATCTTCGCCCTCGGTGGGGCCGACACCTTCGTCACCCAGAAGATCTCCTGGAACCGCACCAACACGTTCCCCCATCACACGTTCCTGTGGGAGGGGCTGGACGGCACCACGATGCCCACCCACTTCCCGCCCGCCGACACCTACAACTCCGAGATCGACCCGGGCGAACTGGTGCCCGCCGCACGCCGGTTTGCCGAGCGTTCGGTGGCCAACCGGTCGCTGCTGCCCTTCGGCCACGGCGACGGCGGTGGCGGGCCCACCCGGGAGATGATGGCCCGCATCAACCTGGCGTCCGACCTGGAGTCGGTGCCGCGGGTGCAGGTGGGCTCGCCCGAGGAGTTCTTCGTCGACGCACTCGCCGAGCTACCCGATCCGCCCCGCTGGGTGGGCGAGCTGTACCTGGAGATGCACCGGGCCACCTACACCGCCCAGGCCAAGACCAAGGCGGGCAACCGTCGAAGTGAGGCGTTGCTGCGCGAGGTGGAGTGGTGGGCGATCGCCGCCGCCGGTGGGCGCCCCGACGCCACCTACCCGTACGAGGAGCTGACCGCACTGTGGCGGGAGGTGCTGACCCTCCAGTTTCACGACATTCTGCCCGGCAGTTCGATCGCCTGGGTCCATCACGAGGCCGAGGAGAGCTACCAGCGGATCATCGGAAGATGCGAGGAGATGATCGCCGGCTCGTTGGCCAGGATCGCCGGGAATGGTGCGGCCACCATGGCGCAGGCCGACAGCCGGCGGGTCGACGGTGGTACGAGTGCGGACTCGGTGGGCGTGCTGCTGGCCAACCCCGCCCCACATGTTCGGTCCGGAGTGCAGGTGGTCGACTGGCCCGACGACGTGACCGTCCCAGCCCTGGCGCAGGGCCTGGCCGACGGGCGGGTTGCCGTCGAGGCGGACCTCCCGGCCGGTGGCTGGGCGTTGGCCCCGGCCGCAAGCGATGTCGAAGTGGCTGCACCTGCGACGGGTCCCGGCAGCGGCGCAACAGGCGCTGACGGTTCCTCGGGCGACCCGGTAGCTGTTTCCTTGACCGCCGCAGCGGACGGCGGCGGGGTGATGACCAACGGTCTGCTCACGCTGAGCTGGGACGGCGACGGTCTGGTCACCTCGTTGCTCGACCACCGGGTGCCCGGCGACCGGGAGGCGCTGTTGGCGGGGGGGCGGGGCAACGTGTTGGAGCTGTCCGACGACGTGCCGCTGGACTACGATGCCTGGGATCTGGAGGCGTACTACGCCAACTCGACCGTTGCCCTCACGGACGCCGACCGGGTGGAGGTGACCGACAGCGGGCCGCTGGTCGCCTCGCTGACGGTGACCCGTCGCCACGGCGACTCGACGTTCACCCAGACCCTCTCGATGACGGCGGGCTCAGCCCGCATCGATATCGCTTACGACATCGGCTGGGCCGAGACCCAGAAGGTGTTGAAGGTGGCCTGGCCCGTCGACGTGCACACCCACGACGTGGCCTCCGAGATCCAGTTTGGGCACGTCGTGCGGCCGGTTCACCAGAACACCAGCTGGGACGCGGCCCGCTTCGAGTTCTGCGCCCACCGCTGGATCGACGCCTCCGAGCGCGGCTACGGCGTGGCGCTGCTCAACGACGCCAAGTACGGTCACGACGCGCTGGGCGGCACGCTGCGCCAGACGCTGCTGACCGCCTCGACCTACCCGGACCCGGCCGCTGACAAGGGGCGTCACCGGTTTACCCTGGCGGTGCTGCCCCACCTGGGCGACCTGGTCGACGGCGAGGTGGTCGCCGAGGGCTGGCGCCTCAACAACCCGGTGCGGGCAATCCCGGTTGGGATCGGTACGGATGGCCTCGGCGGCGACGGACCGCTGGTGCCGGTGACCTGTGAGATCCCGGGCGTGACGATCGAGGCGGCGAAGGCCGCCGAGGATGGCTCCGGCGACCTGATCGTCCGTCTGGCCGAGGTGCACGGCGCCCGCTCGGCCGCCACGCTGACCCTGGGCGCCTCGGCCGCATCGGTGCTGGTGTGTGACCTGTTGGAGGACGAGATGGCCGCCGACGACCCTCGCCGAACGGGCACCTCGGCCCACCTGGTCGACGACACCACCGTCGAGGTGGCGTTGCACCCGTTCAAGGTGCTGACCCTGCGCCTGCCGGGATGACTGCGGCCGTTTCGGCGGCACAGCCGCACCCGCACCCGGGCGGGGGTCAGTAGGTCGACCCGGCCTCTGCCGTTTCCAAGGCGCCATCGACGATGCGGACGGTGCGGTCGCCGTAGCCGAGCACCCGCTCGTCGTGGGTGACGATGATGGCTGCCACCCCGCGTCCCTTGATCTCCCGTTCGAGCAGGTCCATCACCTGCTTGCCCAGCTCCGAGTCGAGCGACGACGTCGGCTCGTCCACCAGCACCAGCGAAGGGTCGTTCATCAACGCCCGGCCAATGGCCACACGCTGCTGCTGACCGCCCGAGAGCTGACCGGGCATGCTGTCGCCCCGTTTGCCCAGGCCGAGCTCGTCCAGCAGCTCGGCGGCGCGG
Source organism: Candidatus Microthrix subdominans (assembly GCA_016719385.1). Classification (NCBI taxonomy): domain Bacteria; kingdom Bacillati; phylum Actinomycetota; class Acidimicrobiia; order Acidimicrobiales; family Microthrixaceae; genus Candidatus Neomicrothrix; species Candidatus Neomicrothrix subdominans. Next base: position 9,514 of record JADJZA010000007.1, read on the forward strand.
TCCTTGGCGTCGCCGTCGATGCGGGACCCGCCAAACTGGCGGACGACCAGCAGGTTCTCTCTGGCGGTCAGGAACGGCACCAGGTTGACCGACTGGAAGACGAAGCCCACCTGATCCCGCCGGAAGTTGGCCAGTTCCTTGTCGTTCAGGTCGGTGATCTCGGTGCCGCCCACCCGCACGCTGCCCGACGTTGGGCGAAGCAATGCGCCGGCGACAGTAAGCAGCGTGGTCTTGCCCGATCCCGATGGGCCGACGAGCAGCATCATCTCGTCGTCCTCGACGGTCAGGCTGACGTCGTCGAGTGCAACAACCTGGGCCTCGTCGGTCCCGTAGACCTTGCGGGCCTTGTCCAGTTCCAGTGCGGGCATAGCGCTATCCAATCGCTTCAGCAGGATCGATACGGAGGACTCGGCGCAGCGTGAAGAGGCTTCCGAGCAGTGCGCTCAACAACACGCCTACGCCCGTTTGGAGCATGCGGTTGGGGACCAACCTCACGGGCAGCGTGGCGGGGAGCAGGTTGACGAAGACGACGCTCAACGCAAAGCCCAGCGTTACCGCGATGACGCTGACGCACACCGCTTGCAGCGAGATGCCGGCGAGCAGATCGCGCGTGCGGGCGCCGAGTGCCTTGAGCACGGCGTAGAGGCCGACCCGCTCAAGCGTGATCAAGGTGAAGAACAGCGCAACCACCATCAGCGTGACCACGAAGGTGACGCCGATGATGCCCTCGAACGTCGACGACTGCTGCTGGACGACGGGCAGCGCCAAGACCACCTCGTCCGGCGTGGCCACGTCGAGGCCCTCCTGGTCGCCGAGGTGGGCGGCCAGCTTGGTGAGCCGAGTCTGATCCAACCCTGCATCACTGGGCTGGACGACCAACGCCTGGTTAACCCCCGCCGGCAGCAGCGAGGCAGGGTTGGCCGCTCCGACCACCTCTCGCCAGCGTTTGGAGGACAACCACACCGTCGGGGACCCCTGGGAGAGGTCGTCGACGATCCTTGCCACCTTGACCGGCTCCGACGTGGCGCCGAGTAGCAGCGTGTCGCCGACCCCAACGTCGTTGCGGTTTGCCAGGGCGCTGTCGATCACCGCTGCGCCGTCCGCGGGCGGGGCCGGCAGCACATCGGTCGCCAGGTCGTAGCCGAACAACACGATGTCGACGATCCGGCCGTCGGGATCTTCGGCGGTAGAGGCGATCTGGTTGAGCGCACCCACCTTGGTCACGCCGTCGGCCTTCGCCAGCGCGTCGGCCTGCTTTGTGTCGACGCGGGACCGCTGAATCAGCAGGTCGCTCTGCTGAGAAAAGACGAGCAACCGCCCCTCGTGGGCGCGGTACGGGCCGGTCTGGTTGAGCTCCAGCCCGTCGAGAAAGCCGCCCAGCACGACCAGCAGCACCACGAGCATGGTGAGCGCGCCGCCGACCGGAAGGAATCGCCCGGGCCGACGCATCAGCTCCCTGATGAAGATCCTCATGTCCGGATCCCCCGGTTGGTGGTCGCGTTGATCGGGTCGATGGCGAGCACCCGTCGCACCGCTCCGACCGAGGCCACCAGCCCGAGCACCAGGATCACGCCGACGGTGAGCGCAGCGGTCGACAGCTGGAGGCCCGCCCCGAACACGTCGCGGGTGAGGGCCAACAGCCCGGCGGTGACCGCGGAGCCGATCAACGCACCGAGCCCGACCACCACCAACACCTGGATGAGCACCGACGCAATCACGTCGCGGCTGCTGGCGCCGACTGCCCGCAGAAGGACGAGGGCATCCTCCTTCTGAACGGTGAGGATGAGGAAGAACACGCCGGTGACGAGCGCGACGACGATGTACAGCAGCAGATACAGGATGGAAAACGACTGCGTGATCTGGCCGACGCCCGGCAGCGCAGCGACCGCCTCGCTTCGATCCAACGCCTCGATCCCGTCGATCGATTTGGTCAACGACCGGGCAACCTTGGCCGGGTCGGCACCCTTCGCCACCTTGACCCCGATGAGGGAGGGCGCCACGTCGACCGGCCTGCTGGCCCGTGCCTGCGACGCCGCGACGTAGTCCTCGTAGGGCACGTACAGGGTGGGCAGCACGTTGAAGGCCGCATCGTCTGCGGTGCCGACCACCTTGAAGCTGACGCCTTCCACCTTGACCCGCTGGTCGATCTCGACCGGGCTGTCGAAGGACGAGCCGCTGAACAGTGCCTCGCCCTGCGCCGACGGAAGCCGTCCATCGGCGATGTTGGCCGGCACCGACGGGCCGGAGGGATCGCCGCCGACCAGTTGCACGTCGATCTCGGCATCGGCCGAGGAGGAGCCCTCGACCGTTCCCGTAAACACGCTCAGGCCGATCGGCGAGGTGGCCGCCACGTCCGGCGCCGCTGCCACCTCGGCTTCGACCTTGGGCGACAGGATGCTCGTCGCCGGGTTGCTCCGCGCCTGAACGTCGTAGACGAACACATCGGCCGACGACGACTCCAGGCCACCGGTCAATCCGCTCGTCAGAGTTCCGGCCACGGCCTGGAAGAACAGCAACAGCAGCACGAGCAGGGCCACGGCCATCGTCAAGAGCGAGAACCTGCCGAAAGATCGACGGATCTCCTTGAACGCTACGAACATGGGGTCGGATCACTCACGGGGTCTCGCATCGCTCCAGGGTGTCGTAAGGCCGACGTCGGATTTGGCTTCATATGGGTCTACACGACGCCAGGGCGGCTCGAAGACACAGTTGAAGAAACCAGACCTCCAGCGGGGGCGCTCACCGATGATCGAGGTCCGCTCCATGATGCGTACGTCGGGAAGTAGTCCGACGACGCGTCGTGCCGCACGGCCCGGTCGTGGCTGACGAAGAGTCGGTTGAACTGCACCAGCTTGCGCCCGGTGTTGGGGTGGGTGCGCACCACCGGGTGCTTGACGGCCGGGTACTGCTCGCGCATCTCGTCGTCGTCGGGGTCGGCGGTCAGGTCGAGGCCGGACAGCTCGGCGTCGATCGTGACGCCGACCGGCGTGGCATCGAACACGCGGCGTCCAGCCGAGCAGTTCACGTGCCTTGGTGGTGTCGACGATCGACGGTTGCGCAACCGCCTCCACCCAGTCGGTGATCGGCGGGAGCAGCGAGCTTCCCGGGAGCGCCGTCAGCCCCCGAGCCACGGTTCTGGCCACGACACCGGGGATCGGCACCGGGGTGAGGCCGAGCTCGCGGACGAAGTCGGCACCGGTCACCACGCCGTCGCCGGCGATGTTGTAGGCCCCGGGTTGGCGGCGCCCACGATGCATCGCACCAGCGCGGTGCCCACGTCGGTTTCGTGGATCAGCTGCATCGGGATGGTCGGGACGGGGATTGGCAGGGGCACGCTGGCGCGGTCGAGCGCAGCGGTGCCCACGCGGCCGAGGGCGGCGACCAGGCCGGGCAACTCCTTGGCCCCCAGCGTGTGAGGCCCAACGACGATCGGCGGACGCAGCAGGTAGAGGGCCAGCTCGGGGTGTGCGGCCGCCTCCTCGCCGATCAGGTGCTCCAGCTCCGCCTTCTCCTGGGCGTAGAACAGCCGGTCGGCCGGGCGCACCGGCCAGTCCTCGGTCATCGGCGTGGGGTTGTCGTGGTGGAACCCGTACGCCGCCACCGACGAGGCGTAGACGAACCGCCTGGCGCCGGCGGCGGCCGCCGCTCGAAAAGCGTTGAGGGTGCCATCGACGTTGATGGCGCGGATCGCCTCCCGGGAGGCGGATCCGGTGATCATGAAGGCCAGGTGGACCACCACGTCGGCCCCGCCGAAGGCCTCCTCCAGCGCGCTCGCGTCCCGCACATCGCCCCGCCGGTAGGCCATCTTCGTCCAGTGGTGCGCCGCCGGATCGAAGGGCCGGCGTGCCACGCCGACAACCGCCTCGATGCGGTCGTCCGCCTCGAGCAACGGCATCAACCCAAAGCCGAACGTGCCGGTCGGCCCGGTGACCGCCACGGTCAGCCCGGGCTGGGTCGATTCTGATGTCCGGGCGCCGTTGGCCTTCGACCCGCTACCCGGTGGGCGACTGGCCATGTGGGCACCCTACCGAGCTGGCGGCGGGGGCGATCGGCGAAACCGACGTGTTCAGTGAGCTGTCACTACTCCAGAAGGAAGCGAAGGGCTCGGTCGAGTGCTCCCACTGAGGACGTATCTAGAGCGCCCTCGACAGCGATCGACGTAACAGCCACGCCCCCAGCGGCAAGAGCACAGCGGTCATGGCGAGCAGCACGCCGAGCTGGGGCAGCACATCGCTGATGGTGCCGCCGCGCCGCTGGATCTCGGAGTAGGCCTCGTAGGCCCAGTGGTGAGGGGTCAGCGCCGAGACCTTCATCAGACCATCGGAGAACAACTCGAGCGGAAGCATCGACCCGCCGAGCGCAGCGACGACCAGCCCCAACCCGATCCCAACACCGTTGGCGGCGTTGGCGTTGTCCATCAACGAGCCCAGCACCATCGCCGCCGATGCGCTGACCGCAGCGAACGCCGCGACCACGCAGGTGGTGGCGAACGGATCGCCCCAGTCGACACCGAAGAGGACGGCGGTGCCGATGACCATGTAGATGCCCTGCCCGAACGCGATGCCGAATCGGCCCAGGGTTTCGCCCCCGATGACCTGCACCGAACTGACCGGGGCCGACAACTGGCGACGGGTGACGCCCAACTCGCGGGACTGGATCAGCATCCCCGAGCCGGTCAACGCGGTAAGAAAGATGAACAGCGACAACTGCTGGGCGGCACCCAGGTCGAACTGCCCAAGGCCGGAGAACTCCTCACCCAGGTCGCCGTCGACCAGGTCGACGCTCAACGTCGGTCCTGCGTCCTCGGCCGCCGTCAGGGCCCGCTCGACCTCTTCCGGCTCGACCTGCTGGGCTTGAAGGGCGTCGCTCGCAGCCCGGCGCAACGAGAGCGAATCGAGCACCGACCTGACCGTGGCCGTCGTTGCCTGGCCACCGGCCTGGCTGCCGGGGATGATCGTGATCTCCACGGGTTGTTGCGCCGACCAGCGGGTCTCATCGTCGGGGTCGACGATCACGGCGGCGTCGGAGCGCCCGCGGGCGACAACCTCCTTAGCCCGAGCTGCGTCGTCGCTGCGCTCCACCGCAATTCGCTGGTCGTCCAGCGCCGAGGCGAGGCGGTCGGACAGCGGCCCGGAGCCGGTCAAGATCAGGCGTCCCGCAGCTCCGGAGTCGCCGAACTGCAGGCCGATCGCAACGACGAGGAGCATCGGGAGGACGAGCACGAAGAAGTAGTTGGAACGATCCCGGAAGTACCGCTTCAGCGCGATGCCGGCGATGGCGACGACCGGCCTCATGTCAGCATCCGGTGCAGGTGGCGATCGCGCTGACGGGAACGAGCGCTCATGTGAGCGCCGTGTCATCGCCGAGGGCCATCGAGATCGCCAGCGCACCCACCCCAAAGGCGGCGAACACCGCCAGCGGCCCACCGAGGTCGGCGACCTGTCCGCCACCGCTGGTGATGCCCAGGCCCCGGATGAACGCGGCTGTCGGCGTCAGGTCGGAGATTCGGCCCAGCAGGCCAGATCCGGTGATCGGGAAGAACGACCCGCCGAGCACGCCCATCAGGATGCCGATCATCGCATTGGCCCCTTGTGCCTGCTCAGAGGTTCGCGCCACCCGGGTGATCACCAGCACCAGGCTGGTGACGGCGACGACCGCAGCGACGATGACCACGCCCACCGGGATGATGTCGCCAAAGCGCACACCGAAGAACAGCGAACCGGCGCCGAGCAGTACCGACGTGGCGACCACCCCGAGGATGAGGCTGACCAGCACCTTGGACAGGATGATCGAGCGGGGTGGAAGCGGCATCGAAACCAGCCGCACCAGCGTGCCCTGCTCGCGTTCGGCGATGTAGGCGATCACACCGAACCCGACCGTGAAGAACATGAACAGTGCCGCCTGGCCAGCGACCAGATAGCCCTCCATCGTGAGTTGTTCGTCGGACGCGGCGCCTTCCTTGGCGGTCAACACCGCTGGGGCCTGTGCGACAGCCTGAGCCACCTCGGGCAGCTGGGAGGTGGAAAGCCCCACCGCCGAGCCGGCGCTCGCCGCCTGGGCGCTGGCGGCCACCCGCTTGAGGTAGCTCGACACGATCGAGTCGACCACGCTGGCCTCCAGGCCGCCTTGGCCGAGCTGCAGGACCTTCACCTCCGGCGATCCGCCGGTACCCACAGCTTCGACGAACCCGGTCGGAAACACCACCCCGGCGGTGATCGACCCCGATTCCACTTTGGCTGACAGCCCGTCGGCCTTGGCCGGCGGCACCAAGGTTGCGGCGATGTCGAGGTCGTCGATGCTCGACAGCACACCCACCAGGCCCTCGGCGATCTGATCGCCGGGTTCGGCTGCCACGATCACCGTGATCTTTCCCAGCGACTCGGAGGATCCCAGCCCAGAGAACAACAGGTTGAACACGAACATCAAGATGATGGGCACCGCAAGGCCAAAGATGAGCACCGACCGGTCGCGCACCCGCTGTCGCAGGTCGCTGAGCGCCATCGTCCATACAGCCGATGCGTCCAAGGTCAGTTTCGCAGTGCTCGGCCGGTGAGGTTCAAGAACACCGATTCGAGGTCGGGGCGAGCCACCTCGACGTCGGTGATCGACATCCCCGACGCGCTGGCGATTCCGACGATCTCCGCCAGCGCGGCCGGGGCATCGAGGACGATGAGGTCGATGCTTCGACGGTCGTTGGCGACCGAGCGCACCGGATCAAGTGATGCGAGCGCGTTGGTCACCCCGTCGAGGTCGCCGGTGCCCTCGAGGTGCACCCGATCTGTCTCGCCGGTCAGCGCCAGCAGCTCATCGCGTGTTCCCTCGGCCATCATGGCGCCATGGTCCAGGATGCCGATGCGGTCGCACAGCCGTTCGGCCTCCTCCATGTAGTGGGTGGTGTACAGCACGGACATACCCTCGCCGGCGAGCGCCTCCACCGCTTCGAGGATGGAGTTGCGCGACTGCGGGTCGACCCCGACCGTGGGCTCGTCGAGGATCAGGAGCTTTGGCTGGTGCAGCAGCCCGATGCCGATGTTGAGCCGCCGCTTCATGCCACCCGAGTACTCCTTGGTGAGGTCACCGGCCCGATCGGCCAGGCCGATCACCTCGAGCACCTCGTCGGTGCGTCGCTTCAGCTCGGCTCCCCTCAGCTTCTCCAGCCGCCCGAAGAAGTTGAGGTTCTCCCGGCCGGTCAGGTCGGGGTAGATGGCCAGCTCCTGGGGCACCAGCCCGGTCATCGCCTTGACAGCCACCTGTTTGGGGCCGACGCGCTGGCCCCCGAGGCGAATCTCGCCGCCATCGCACGACAGCAGTCCGGCGACCACGGAGATAGCAGTGGTCTTGCCGGCGCCGTTGGGGCCGAGCAGGCCGTAGGTCTCGCCCTCCTCGATGCGAAACGAGACGTCGTCGACCGCAACCAGGTCGCCAAATCGACGTACCAAGCCATCGACGCTGAGTACCGGTTCGGGCATGCGAGCAGCCTTTCTCGCGTGTGAACGCCACATGTTGTCAGACGGAACGCCGGTCGGGGCGCGAGAAGCCGGTTGCCCACCGCTAGGGTCATCGAGGTGAACGACAATCCAGGGCCGGGGACGGGGCGGAGCACGGGGCAAAATGGGAGGGACCACGACGCTCTGGTTCGGGCTCCCATTATCGTGGTGCGGGTACTGGGCTACCTCACCTACGCCTACCTGATCGTCGTCGAAGTGATACTCGGGCTTGCTTTCATCCTGCGCCTGCTCGGGGCCAACCCGACGAGTGACTTCGTGACCTGGATCTACCGGAGCGCCGACCGGGCGATGAACCCTTTCCGCGGCATCTTCGAACCGATTCAGCTCGGAACCAGCAGGCAGGCGGTCCCGGCGGTCTTCGACACCTCGTTCTTGTTTGCAATGCTGATCTACGGGATCGTCGCCATCGTCATCCATATGGGGCTGACCTGGCTCGGCGGTCAGATGCATCGCCTCGACGCCAACCGAGTGCGACAGGAACGCCTGGACGCCTACAGCGACGCTGCGGAGAGCTACCGCAGTGAGCGGCCCGACGTCATGTCCCAACGGCCCGACGTCATGTCCCAGCCCGCCGATGACCCCAACCCGACCACCCCCTACCAACGGTGAGCGGCCTGTCCAGCGGTGCAGTGCGCACCGCCACCATTGTGGTCCTGGCGGTCGTCGGCGCACTGGCGCTGACGTCGTGTGGCGAAGATGGTCCCGTCGACAGTGCTCTTCAGTCGGCGTCGAGCCTGGCGGCCGATGTCAGCATTCCCGATGTGAGTGCACCCGACGTCTCGCTGCCCGACGTGACCGTGCCGGCCGTGACGACCCCGAACAATCCGCAGACCACGTCGGCTCCGCTCAACGACGCCCCTGCAGCTGACCCCGACCAGAGCGATGACGGGCTCGGCGCGCTGGCCATTGCGCTGTTGGTACTCCTCGCCCTCGGAATCGTCGGCACCGTCGTTGCGCTGATGCGCAGTGGCAGAGACTCGTCCGATGACGAGGCGCAGAAGACCAGCCGGCTCTACGCCAACCTGAACCGACTGATCGATGACGGCAACTGGGCGATGCGCCAAGCAGCCGAGGCCGTGCAGGCCACCGACCTCGACCGGGTGGCAGCCGTCTGGCCCACAGCCCGTGCCCACTTCATCGACATTGAGCACAGCGCGGCCGACCTCCACCCGGATTCGCCGGCAATCACCGAAGCCGTCCAGCGGGCCGGGCTTGCCTTCGCCGAATTGCGCGGCGCCCTCGATGCCTACACCGACGCGATTCGGCGAGGGTCGCTGGGGCAGCTCGACGCGCTCGGCCCGCTGCAAACGCGGGTGACCGAGCGACAGAATCACCTGGCCGTTCAGCTGCAAGCGCTGGTCAGCACCAGCAGCGCCACCCCTGACTAGTGAGATCGACGCGCCACTGCGACGGGCCAGCGTCTCGGTGGTGGAGTTGCCGACGGTGTGTTTGTGACGGGGGTCCGCCGGGGACCTGGGGAGAGTGACCGACATTCGACCAGCCGATGCCACGCCCACCCAATCACCCGAGGTTGTGTACACGATCGGCCACGGCACGCTGAGCGCCGATGAGCTGGTGACGTTGCTGTCCGACCAGGGCGTCGATCGGCTGGTCGACATCCGGTCCTTTCCCGGTAGCCGACACAACCCGCAGTTTGGCCGCGAGGAGATGGAGCGTTGGGTGCCCGAGGCCGGGATCGACTACCGCTGGTTGCGGGGCCTGGGCGGTCGGCGCAAGCCGACGGACGACTCGCCTCACGTGGCGCTACGACACCAGGCTTTTCGCTCCTACGCCGACTACATGGAGGGTGACGATTTCGCTGCAGCTCTGACGGAACTGCTCGCACTGGCAGCGGAACGGCCGACGGCGATCATGTGCAGCGAGTCGGTGTGGTGGAAGTGCCACCGTCGGCTGGTGTCCGACCATTTGGTCCTGGTGGAGGGGGTTCCGGTGCGCCACATCATGCACACCGGCAAGCTGATCGACCATCCTCCCCTCGCCGAGGCCAGGATCGAGGGTTCAGAGCTCGTCTACGACCAACAGGTCGAGTGAACCATCGATGTGGGGCGCCGGATGCCGGATGCCGGATGCTGGATTGCTCCGATGGCCTGAGCCGCCGCACGGTCGGAGGCTCAGGGCCTCACGGTTAGTCAGGGTGGCGAAGGACGACGGCAGCGTCGTCACCGTCGAGGCGGAAGCCGATCGTCTCGGTGAGAAACAGCTCCACGCTGTCGCCATCGTGATGGCGGTAGCCCAGAGCGAGGTCCTCGGAGGCCTCCAGGTGGTGGTCGCCTCCCTGCATCGAGATGACCAGCGCGCCGTTGACCGTCGGCGCCCACACCAGTGGACCGCCAGTGATCTTCCGCAGGTGGTCGAGCACGAAGCCACCCTGATCGGTCGTCTCCATGACACCCCGATAGCAGCGTGGGCCGAGGGCCAGGCCGTAGGGGCCGCCGACGCCAGCGTCCCGCAGGATCGCCACCGCATTGGCGACGACGCTGGGGTACTGGGTGTAGTCCGGCGAAATGTCGAGCGCCTCGTGCGGCGTGGCGGTGGCGATGCCGACGGTGGACACGCCGTCGATGCCCTGGAACACCAGACCGTCCTCGGCCGCAGCGATGTGTCGGGCGGCCTCCCGCAACGGATCGAAGTCGACGTCGACGGCGCCCCGTTCGAGGGCCTCGATCTCTGCTCGGGCCATCGTGAAGCGGCTGTTGAGCTCGAACATCGGCATGGTGACCACGCGGGCCACGCTGGCGTCGTCGCCGCCAACCCGCTCGATGCGGCCGGTCGGCAGGCAGGTGGCCCCGGTGGGGCCATAAAAATCCATCAGACGTCGGGCGGCCAGGAAGATTTTCAGGTTCTCGGAGGCCTCCTCGTCCAGCGCCGCCCAGGCGGCGGCGGAGATGGGGGCAAGCTCTCGGTGCAGGCGGTTCACAGTGAATCGGTTCCTTTCAGTCCACCGATACCGAGGCCCGACAGACCTGCGGGGCTCGATGGGGCGTCGGGTGTGGTGTCGGCGGCGTCGCCGCCATCGCTGGCCTCCTCGACCGCCAGCAGCGGCCGGTCGGTGAAGAGGTACGTTCGCAACTGCTCGTCGAAGCCAGCGTCGCGGCGGCGCAGCCACTCCAGGTTCATCGCAGCGTGCTCCTTTTCCTCGTCGCGATTGTGGGCGAGAAGCTCGGCGAGCGACTCGTCGTTGGTGGCCTCCACCCGCTGGTCATACCAATCGACCGCTTCGAGTTCCTCCATCAGCGAGACGATCGCCCGATGCCGATCGACCGTGGCCTCCGACAGCTTGTCGGGGTCTTCGTGAAGCTCAGCACTCGATCCAGCCACGTGTACACCTTTCGGGTTCGTCGTGTCGGCGGTCAGCGCCGCCTTCTCACGTTCTACCCGCTCCGCCGACGACGTACGCATCGACTCGGAGAAATCCACGTGTCCGGGCTCTAACCTGCCTCGATGGATCAGAACGCTCTGACGCCGGAGACTCCCCGATGCCGGTGAACGGTCCGACGAGCCACATCGTGGCGGCGAGCGTCGGGACTGCGGCCTTGACCGGTCGTCGGGTGATCATCACCGGTGCCTCATCGGGGATTGGGGAGGCGATCGCTCGTTCGCTCAGTGCCTCGGGCGCCGCCGTCGGGCTACTGGCCCGGCGGGTGGAGCCGCTCGCGCGGCTGGCGGGGGAGCTCGGCGGGCCGTACCGCAGCGCCGACGTGGCCGACCTCGGTGCGGCGGCCGTCGCAGTCGAGGAGCTGGCTGATGAGCTCGGGGGCGTGGACGGCCTGATCAACAATGCCGGGCGCATGGACCTGGGATCGCCCAGTGCCACCGATCCGGAGGTATGGCGAGCGGCCTACGAGGTGAACGTGCTCGGCCTGTTGGCCACTACCCATGCCGCCGTTCCGCACCTGCGCCGCAGCGCCCATCCCAACATCGTCAACATCTCGTCGATGTCGGGGCGCAGGGTCGCCAGCGTTGACGGCGGGGTGTACGCCTCCACCAAGTTTGCCGTCCATGCGCTGGGCGACGCGCTGCGCATGGAACTCCAAGGCGACGGGATCGCCGTGACCACCGTGTCGCCGGGTTTCGTGCGCACCGGCCTGGCCGACGGCCTCGATGATGAGCACCGCCGTAGCTGGCAGGCCCGCGCCGCCGAACGCGGGCTTGACCCCGAAGTGATCAGTGATGTCGCCGCCCACCTGTTGTCGCTGCCCGCCGGCGTGTGCCCGGTCGAGTACGCTGACCGCCACCGCCCAGGTGCCGGGCAACTAGCGCCGCACGTTCGCCCTCAGGCGAGGTAGAGATCGAACGCGTCGCTGATCCGGGGTCGGCCCTGTGGGGGGGGGGGGTGCGTGGGGGGGGGGGGGGGGGGGGGGGGGGGCGCCTCCTGTCGACGTGCCCAGCAAGGTGTCATCGGGCTCACCGGGACGGACAGGGTTCCGATGCGCGTTAGGTTGGGAAACTTCGCTCGTGCCCATCTCGGGGTTTGGGCACAACAGGAAAGTCCCCCGCAATGAACACCCCCACTTCCTCGTTCCGCGCGCTTGGCGTGCCCGACGAGCTCGCCGCCGTGCTCGAGCGCGCCGGCATCTCCACTCCCTTTGATATTCAGGTCGCTGCAATTCCCGATGCGCTCGCCGGACGTGACGTCCTCGCCCGTGCCCCAACCGGCTCCGGCAAAACGCTTGCCTTCGGCCTTCCGCTGGTGGCCCAGGTCGGCCGTGGCACCAGCCGTCGCCCCCGTGCCTTGATCCTTTCGCCCACCCGCGAGCTGGCCGAGCAGATTCGCCGCGAGCTCGAGCCCTTGGCCACTGCCACCGGGCGCAATGTGCTCGCCGTGTACGGCGGCGTCGGTATGAACCCGCAGCGCTCGGCGCTTCAGCGGGGCGTCGACATCCTCGTCGCATGCCCCGGCCGCCTGACCGACCTGATCGAACAGGGCTGCGTCAGCCTGGGCGACGTCGACCAGGTGGTGATCGACGAGGCCGACCGCATGGCCGACATGGGCTTTCTGCCCACCGTGCGCAAGCTGCTCGACATGACCGCCAAGCGCCGCCAGACCCAGCTGTACTCGGCGACGCTCGACAACGACGTCAAGGTGCTCATCGACCGCTACCAGCACAAGCCGGTGCGCCATCAGGTCGGCGAGACCGAGCCCGACCTGTCCAACGTCAGCCACCGCTTCATCGAGGCTGATCGGCCTCAGAAGCTGGCCCTGTCGGCCGACCTGATCGAAGACGCCGGCCCCACCGTCGTGTTCTGTCGCACCCGCCACGGCGCCGACCGGGTGGCCAAGCAGCTCAAGCGGGTGGGCATCAAGGCCGCCCCGATCCATGGTGGCCGCTCGCAGGGACAGCGCACCCGTGCGCTCGAGGCCTTCGCCGACGGCAAGGTGACCGCTCTGGTCGCCACCGACGTCGCCGCCCGCGGTATCCATGTCGACGGCGTCCAGTGCGTGTTGCACTTCGACCTGCCGCCCGACCCCAAGGACTACGTGCACCGCTCGGGCCGCACCGCCCGCGCCGGGGCCGACGGCCAGGTGGTGTCCCTCGTGCAGCCCGATCAGCGCAAGGACCTCCGGAAGCTGCAGCGCGACGTTGGGCTCCCCCAGGCCGAGTGCGAGCCGGCCTTCGTGCCGACCGTGCGCGCCCAGGTGCCGGTGCACGAACCGAAGCAGTCCAACAACCAGCGTCGCAACCCGCGCAGCGGTGGCGGTGGTGGCGGCGGTCGCTCCGGTCCGGGCGGGCGTTCCGCCGGCGCCGGGCGAAGCGGTCGGGCACGTTCGGGCGGCGGCAGCCGCTCCGGCCAGCGCTAGACCACACGAGCGGCCTCCCGATCAGCCCCCGGCGGGGGCTGACGGGTCGGCCTCGAGGGTGCCGGGTTCGATCAGCCCGGGCTCGATCTCGGGGTCGTCCTCGGCACCGACGCGGCTCGTCGTACTCGTCGACCCCTCGCGGGTGGTCAGGGCCGAGTAACACATCTCATCCTCGGTGCCCTCCGCCCAGCTGATCCAGCGGGGCTCGGCCTGGGGGTTGATCAGGCTTCGGTCCCAGGAGCACTCGACCCTGATGAGGTCGCCGGGCTTGATCACGGTCGCCTTCGCGGGCGTGTAGTTGAGCTGCCAGTTGAAGTCCCAGCGGTCGATGTCGAGCAGGATCTGCTCGGTCGGCGTGTCGGGGTTGAGTGTCATGCGGAAGGTTCGCCCCAGCTCGTGCATGTGCCCGAATATCGACACGATCGTGCCCTCGCCAACCGCCCAGTGGTCGCACCACGAGACTGACACGCCGTCCTCGTCGACGTTGGCGCTCATCTCCGGGGTGGTGGAGCACAGTGCGTTCAACCCGTCGGCGATCGCCGGACCCGAGTCGCCGTACCGCTCGGCCAGATCGACCATCATGGCGTCCCGGTCGCAAAGCGGGCCTTTTTCGTCGGCCATGCAGGGGATCTCGGCGGGGGCCAGGTACTGGGTGACGTCAATGTTGTCGTAGTCCTCGGCTGGACCATCGCCGAACTCGAGGGCGAGCTGGGAATGATCGGGTGGTGCCGCGTGGACGAAGTGGTAGTGCACCTGGATCACGAAGAAGTCACCGGCGTTCAGGGCCATGCCCGACCCGTCCGGGAACCGCTCGCCGCTTTGCCCCGGCGCCCAGGCGCTCACCAGGTCGGTGCCGCCGCCCCGGCCGGTCGGGCTGGGTATCGACCCTTCGGCGCCGACGCCTCCGAAGCATCCGTATCCGGTGCCGGGGTCCGCCGCGTCTCGGGCATTGATGGTGTCTCGCTGGTCGGCCGTCATACGAAAGATCAGCGCATGGTGGACGAACTCGTTCGTGTCGGGGATGAACTCGTATCCGGTCAGCGCTGCGTCCTCCTTCAACCCGGGGTCCATCACCAGGCAGCGATAGTCGTTGATCTGCTCGGTCGAGCCTTGATAGGGGGCATCGGCCCGGAGGGTGACGTCGGGGTCGATCCTGTTGGCGGGCTCACTGGTGGCCTTGATGGGGGTGGTTGTGGGGGTGTCGAGTGGGGCGCCGGCGTTGGCCCAGTCTTCGATGGTGGTGATTTGTTTGTTGGTGAGGCGGGGGTCGTGTTTGAGGGGGATGCCGGCGTCGGTGGCGAGGAAGGGGGCATGTAGCGGGATTTGGTGATGAGGGCGAGGCCGTCGGCGATGCGGGTGGCGTCGGAGGCGTCGGTGAGTTCCCAGAAGGGGGCGCCTGCTTCGCCGGTTTGGTGGCAGGAGGCGCAACTGTTTTCGAGGATGGGTTGGACGGCGTTGGTGAATGAGGGGCTGGTGCCGGTGGGTTTGGTGTTGGTGGTGGCTGCTGAGGCGACGCGGTTGGTGTCGGTGAAGTCGGCTGTGTCGATGGCGGTCAGGTTGAAGTCGAGCCGGGCGTTGTCGTCGGCTTAGGCGAAGCCGACCATGTTGATGGGGCCGATGCCGTAGTTGGTGAGGGAGATGGTGGTGGTGGCGTTGAGGTGGAGTTCGTTGCCGGTGAGGGTGC
Source organism: Candidatus Microthrix subdominans (assembly GCA_016719385.1). NCBI lineage: Bacteria > Bacillati > Actinomycetota > Acidimicrobiia > Acidimicrobiales > Microthrixaceae > Candidatus Neomicrothrix > Candidatus Neomicrothrix subdominans. The sequence continues at coordinate 24,527 of JADJZA010000007.1, forward strand.
CGGTGGCTTTCAGGGTGGCGGGTTTGGTGGTTTCTTTGACGGTGAGGTCGCCGGTGATCGTGAACTTGTAGGGGGTGTCTTCGGAGATTTTGGTGGGGAGTCCGTCGAGTGTGGTGGGGGAGAAGGTGGCGGTTTGGTAGTCGTTGGATTGGAGGTAGTCGTGGCGGAGGCGTTCGTCGCGGAGTTGTTGGTCGGAGGTGAGTTGTTGGACGTTGATGACGATGTCGCCGATGCGGGAGTCGGCTGGTTTGGTGGTGTTGAGGGCGATGTCGCCGGCGATGCCTCGGGTGGTGCCGGTGGCGGTGTGGGTGGTGCCGGCGAGTTTTCGGTGACGTTGTAGGTGATGGTGGAGCGGGAGGCGTCGAGTCGGTAGATGGTTTCGTTGTTGGTGGCGGTGAGGGGTGGGGGCGTCGGGGACGCCGAAGTAGACGACTGTTGGTTCGAGGCCGAACATTGAGTTCCAGACGATCCCGCCGACCACGGCGGATACGACGATGAGCATGCCCATGCCGGCCAACACCGGATGACGACCAACCACACCCTTCACCTTGTGAACCATCAGGGTGCGCTCACTTCGTTCGACGGAAAACGTCCACAGCCGGGCCGACCCGACGAGCGCCCAAGGCTACCGATCGGTTCCCGCTGATCGGGAGCAGGAGCACGCTGGACATGTGCGACGGCGGCTCAGGTCACTTCGATCCGGACCGCCCCGCGGGGGTGCACGGTGCAGGCGCCATCGAAAACGCCTGGGCTTGGGAATGTATAGGTGACCGTCTCCCCGGCGGGGATCTGCGTGACGCTGACGAAGTGATCGGCGCTGTCATGGTTGACGACGGTGAGGGTGTCGCCCGCTTTGAAGTTCAGCTCGTTGGGGATGATGTCGATCAGTTGACCGTTGTCGATGCGGGCGGCGCTGCCGTTCGGAATCACGTAGCGGTGATCGGTTGGTCGAGCGTCCAGCACCAGCCAGGCCCCGCCGACGGCGACGGTCACAGCGAGGGCAGCCAGCGCCAGGCCCAACCGGGTGGCGGTTCGGCTGGGTCGGCCGGCCGGGTCGGTCTGTTCCAGCCCCTCGGCGTCACCCGTGGCGGTTGAGCCTGCCGCCGAGGTCGGATCGATCTCGGCGGTCACTCCCGGGGCTCGATCGTGGCGACGGTCGAGAAGCACATCTCGTCCTCGGTGCCCTCCGACCAGCTGATCCAGCGGGGTTCGGCCTGAGGGTTGATCAGGTTTCGGTCCCAGGAGCACTCAACCTTGATCGTGTCGTCACTGGTCAACACGATGTCCTCGACAGGCACGTAACTGAACTGCCAGTTGAAGTCCCAGCGGTCGATGTCGAGGAGGACCTTCTCCCCGGGGGTGTCGGGGTTGAGGGTCATGCGGAAGGTTCGTCCCAGCTCGTGCATGTGGCCGTTGACCGACAACAGCTTGCCAACGGACGACACGCCGTGTTCGCAGCTGCTCGTCGAGATGCCCTCCGCGTCAACGTTCGCGGTCTCCTCGGGGGTGGACCCGCAGACGGCGTTGAGCCCGTTGGCGATCACCGGCGCCGCCGGACCGAACTCGTCGGTAAGCGCCTGGATCGACGCAGCCCGGTCGCAGAGCGGGCCTTTTTCGTCGGGCATGCAGGGGATCTCGGCTGGGGCCAGGTATTGGCTGACCGCCACGTCGGCGTAGTTCTCGGTGGGCTCGGAACCCAACTGCAGGATCAACTGGCTCTGGTCGGGGGGTGCGGCGTGGACGTAGTGGTAGTGGACCTGAGTGACGAAGAAGTCACCCGGCTGCATCTTCAGCCCGGCTCCGTCCGGATAGATCCCCGGCTTGGCGCCCGGTGCCCATCCGGCCACCAGCTCGGAGCCCCGCCCCCGACCCGATGGGCTCAGTCCGCCTGGGCCGGCGCCGACGCCGCCGAAGCATTCGTATCCGGTGCCGGGATCATCGGCGTCGCGCTGATCGACGCCCTCGCGCTGGTCGGCGGTCATGCGGTAGGTGAGGGCGTGGTGGACGAACTCGTTTTTGTCGGGCACGAACTCATATCCGGTGGCCACCGCCGGCGTGTCGAGTTCGGGATCCATGATCAAGCAGCGGTAGTCGTTGGTCTTGTTGGTGGAACCCTCGTACGGCGCCGCTGCGGTCAGCGTCATATCGGCGCGGGGGTGCAGCACGGGCTCGTTGGTGACCTTGATGGGGGTGGTTGTGGGGGTGTCGAGTGGGGCGCCGGCGTTGGCCCAGTCTTCGATGGTGGTGATTTGTTTGTTGGTGAGGCGGGGGTCGTGTTTGAGGGGGATGCCGGCGTCGGTGGCGAGGAAGGGGGGCATGTAGCGGGATTTGGTGATGAGGGCGAGGCCGTCGGCGATGCGGGTGGCGTCGGAGGCGTCGGTGAGTTCCCAGAAGGGGGCTCCTGCTTCGCCGGTTTGGTGGCAGGAGGCGCAACTGTTTTCGAGGATGGGTTGGACGGCGTTGGTGAATGAGGGGCTGGTGCCGGTGGGTTTGGTGTTGGTGGTGGCTGCTGAGGCGACGCGGTTGGTGTCGGTGAAGTCGGCTGTGTCGATGGCGGTCAGGTTGAAGTCGAGCCGGGCGTTGTCGTCGGCTTGGGCGAAGCCGACCATGTTGATGGGGCCGATGCCGTAGTTGGTGAGGGAGATGGTGGTGGTGGCGTTGAGGTGGAGTTCGTTGCCGGTGAGGGTGCCGGTGGCTTTCAGGGTGGCGGGTTTGGTGGTTTCTTTGACGGTGAGGTCGCCGGTGATCGTGAACTTGTAGGGGGGTGTCTTCGGAGATTTTGGTGGGGAGTCCGTCGAGTGTGGTGGGGAGAAGGTGGCGGTTTGGTAGTCGTTGGATTGGAGGTAGTCGTGGCGGAGGCGTTCGTCGCGGAGTTGTTGGTCGGAGGTGAGTTGTTGGACGTTGATGACGATGTCGCCGATGCGGGAGTCGGCTGGTTTGGTGGTGTTGAGGGCGATGTCGCCGGCGATGCCTCGGGTGGTGCCGGTGGCGGTGTGGGTGGTGCCGGCGAGTTTTTCGGTGACGGTGTAGGTGATGGTGGAGCGGGAGGCGTCGAGTCGGTAGATGGTTTCGTTGTTGGTGGCGGTGAGGGTGGGGGCGTCGGGGACGCCGAAGTAGACGACTGTTGGTTCGAGGCCGAACATTGAGTTCCAGACGATCCCGCCGACCACGGCGGATACGACGATGAGCATGCCCATGCCGGCCAACACCGGATGACGACCAACCACACCCTTCACCTTGTTGCCCATCGCCGTGTCCCCCTCGATCTTGATGCCCGCCCCGCTCGCACGGCCGGTGAGCCACCGTCCCGACGGTGACCTCGCTCAAGCTACAGGGCTTGGCAACCAGCACCCCGTGAGAAACCCGGCGGTCGACCCCATTGCGAGCGTTGGCCGGCGTCATCGGCGGATCGTCGTCATCGGCGGGTGGTCGTTGGTCCACCCGTTGCTCGCACGCGGTCCCGACGGCACTAGGTTGCTCTCCCGTGATCCTCGCCGATGCCTCGATCCGCGCCCTTGTCGAGTCGGGTGTGCTCGTGATCGACCCCTACGAGCCACAGCACGTTCAACCGGCGTCGGTCGATGTGCGCCTCGGTCACCAGTTCCGGGTGATGCGCAACACCCGCCTGACCCACATCGACCCGGTCACGGTGGACGAGTCCCTCATGGAGTCGGTCGAGGTGCCCGACGGCGGGCAGTTCGTCTTGCACCCGGGGGAGTTTGCGCTCGGCCACACCTCGGAAACCCTGGCGCTGCCCGACAACATCGTGGGCGTGGTGAACGGCAAGTCCAGCCTGGGCCGCCTCGGCGTGCAGGTCCATGCCACCGCCGGCTTCGTCGACCCCGGTTTCGAGGGAGTCATCGTCTTGGAGCTGTCCAACGTGGCCACGCTTCCCATCCTGTTGCGCCCGGGGATGAAGGTGGCACAGATGGTGTTCCAGCACCTGGACCGCTCGGCCGAGCGCCCCTATGGGCACCCCGACCTGGGTTCGAAGTATCAGGGACAGCGGGGCGCGGTCAGCTCGCGATACGCCGCCAACTACCCCGGCGACACCACCGCCGCCCCGTAAGCCACCCCGCCACGGGCAACCCCCGGCGAAGTGGGGAGCCCAAAGCGCGCTCTGGCGGCACTCTCGGCTCCCGAGTTGCGGCAGGGGCCCGAAGTGGGGAGCCCAAAGCGCGCTCTGGCGGCACTCTCGGCTCCCGAGTTGCGGGAATTTTGCTGGTTGAAGGTGAGGCCGGAGCGGTCAGCCGGTGGAGAGTGAGACCCGGGCGTCGCGGCCGTGGAACTGCCCGTAGCGTTCGGCGGCGGCGTCGATACCGCCACGCACAGCAGAGGGGAGCGGTGCAAACGGATCGAGGTCGATATCGACCGTCGACGTTTTCACGGTGCGCTTCCAGGTGCCGAGCACCGTGCCGCCGCCGACGATGGTCGGCTTGAACATGCCGTTGTTGCCGGGACAGATGCGCTGGTTGAACGCCGGGTCCAACATGGCCGAGCGGTCGCCGTAACCCAGCATGTACTCGTCGAAGCCGGGCAACAGTACGACCGGCTCCGGGTCGTCGAGACCGGGTCGACCGTCGACGTCGAGCGCAGCCTCCAGTGCGTCGTCGGTGACCCACATCGCTGTGGGTCCGTCGGATGTGGCGCAGTCCACTTCGGTGAGCACGTCCGACGCGGCCGCCAAACCGGCCTTGGCGTCGGTCATCGTCAGCCCGGTCCAACGGGCCAGGTCGTGACGCGTGACCGGGCCGTGGCTGCGCACGAAGCGCACCGCCAGCTCAGCCAGCGCCTCGTCGCGGTCGAGCTGTCGAGGCTTGGGCACCCATTCGTCGAGCAGCACGAAGGTCTGCTCCTTGCCCACCTGTGGGCCGATGCAGGTCACCCCGATCTGCGAGATGTACCAGAGGAAGTGATAGCCGTGATCGGCCGCTTCGGGAACGCCGCCGTCGACCAGTGCGGCGATGCATTCGGCCCGCGTCAGGCGACGACCCCCGGCGAGCGCCGACCCCAGCACGTCGGCCGCGCGGTCGACCGTCGTCTCGCTCAGGCCGAGGAACTCGCGCCGGCGGGCAGCGCCGCGCAGCGCACGAGCGCCGGTCACCTCGAGCATCCAGCGGGCGTCGGCGGGCGGGACGAAGTGGACCGTCCCCCGCATGGGCCAGGTGCGCAGGATCTCGCGGTTTTCGGTGGCTGCGTGGATGTCGTCGTCGGTCAGGCCGTCACAACGCGCGCCGAACGACCAATGTCCGCTGTTGAGGTCCTGGGCCTGCATCGCCCCGAACCAGGTGACGACCTCGCCCGGCGAGCGAGGGCGGATTGCGTCGAGCAACTGGGCGGCCAAGCGCAACCGCAGCACCTCGGTTGGGCTGAGTTGGGACGGGGCTCGCTGGGACATGCAGCCAGTGTCGCACCGGTCAGAGGCCGTCGCCGCCGTGTCGTGGCGAAGCGGGTCCGGACTCGCACCTCGGGTGGGTCATGTTGCGGCGGCTGGAGTCCGTCGTTGCGACGCTCAGCCGACGCTGTGACTAGTCCTGCACAGCGCTGAGCGGCAGGCCAACCGGGGTCTCGGCGTCTTCGAGTGCCTCGAGCAGGTGCAGTGCGATGTCGCCCACCTTCACTTGGTCCTCGTCGACACCCTCACCCTTCACGCCGTCGTCGATCATGATGTAGCAGAACGGACAGGCGGTGGCGATGCGGGTGGCGCCGGTGGCGAGCAGTTCCTGGCTGCGGTCGACGTTGATCTGCTTGCCGGTGTGCTCCTCCATCCACATGCGGGCACCGCCGGCGCCACAGCACATGCCTTCGGTGCCGTTGCGGGGCGCCTCGACCACTTCGACGCCCCCGAGGGAGGCGATGATGTTGCGCGGCGACATGTAGATGTCGTTGTGGCGGCCCAGGTAGCAGCTGTCGTGGTAGACGACCTTCTCGGCGAAGTTGGTGCCGGTCGTGTCGATCGAGCCGTCGTCGATGAGGCGCTCGAGCAGCTCGGTGTGGTGGATGACCTCGTAGTGGCCGCCCAGCTGGGGGTACTCGTTGGCGATCGTGTTAAAGCAGTGCGGGCACTGGGCAATGATCTTCTTCACGCCCATCGAGTCGAGCGTCTCGATGTTCTGCATGGCCAGCATCTGGAAGATGTACTCGTTGCCGGCGCGGCGGGCCGGGTCGCCGGTGCAGTTCTCGGACGGGCCGAGGATGGCGAAGCTGACCTCGGCGCGCTGGAGCAGCTTGGCCACCGCCTGGGTGACCTTCTGGTTCTTGTCGTCGAAGCTGCCTGCGCAGCCGACCCAGTACAGGTACTCGGCCTCGAGCGGGTCGCCGCCCTCGAGCACGTTGATGCCGTCGAGCTTGTCGGCCCACTTGCCGCGATCGCTCTGGCTCATCTTCCAGGGGTTCCCCTGGTTCTCCATGCCCTGGAACGCCTGGCCCAGTTCGGTCGGGAAGTCGGACTCCATCAGGGTGAGGTAGCGGCGCATGTCGAGGATCTTGTCGAGGATCTCGATGTTGACCGGGCAGATCTCGTCGCACGCCTTGCAGGAGGTGCAGGCCCACACCTCTTCGGGGGTGATGCGCTCGAACAGGCTGTTGGCGCCGATGGTGATTTCGCCGTCGAGAGCGATCGGCGGGCTGACCTGCGGGTCGCCGGTGGCGGCCATGACCTCACCGGTCTTCAGGACGATCTCGCGAGGGTCGAGGGGCTTGCCGGTGCCCGAAGCCGGGCACACCGAGGTGCAGCGGCCGCACATGGTGCAGGCGTCGGTGTCGAGCAGCTGCTTCCAGGTGAAGTCCTCGACAACCGAAGCGCCGAAGGTCTCCAGCTCGGTCTCCATCAGGTTGGGCATCGCCTTCATGGCGCCCTTGGGACGGTCCCGGTCCTTGAGATACATGTTCATCGGCGAGGTGAACATGTGGCGCAGCATCGTGGTCGGCAGAACGATCAGGAAGGCGACGAACGTCAGAATGTGCACGATCCAGAAGCTGCGGTGCCACCACTCGAGCCCGCCCATGTTTTCCATCGCCTTGGCCATCGGCCAGCCGATGAAGGCCCAGTTGTCGGCCTCGGGCATGCCCTCAAGGGCGATGCGGAAGCCCTCGGCGATGAACCCGGTGACCCCGATGGCCAGCAGGACGCCCAAGCCGATCGCGTGGTCGGCCTTGGTCTTGATGCGGATGCGGTAGGGCTTTTGTACGTAGCGGCGAACGATGGCCCAGACGAGCCCGACGACGAAGAACACGCCGGCCAGATCAGCGATGAAGGCGTAGGCGCGGTACACGTCGCCGTGAAGAAACTTCAGGGCCACCGGCAGCTGCAGGTTGATCTCACCGATGGTGGTGATCGCCAACAGCACGAGGAATGCGAAGTAGATGAAGCTGTGCATCACGCCGGCGGCCGGGTCGCGCAGCAGGGTCTGCATGTACAGGCCCGAGCGCATGTTCTCCAGGCGCTTCTTGAAGTTCTTCGGCGTGGTGCGTCGGTTGTCGGGGGCGCCGCGCTCCCAGTTGCGCACCCGATTGGAGAAGTTGAAGGCGCCGTACAGGATGGCGGCGACCACCATCACGTAGAACGCCAAACGCAACCAGCCCGGGATGTTGGCGAACATCAGGCGAGAGATCGGCTGCTCTTCGTAGGCGGTCTCTGCCCAGTGCTCCGCCCACAACTGCTCGGCGACATAGGAGGCCGCGGTGAGGGCGGCGAAGCCGCCGCCGACGACGAGTGCGATCTGGTAGGGACGGAACCGGCGCTTGGCCTTGGTTTCGGTCCCGCTGGGAGTCTCGGTGGAGGTCGCCATAGCAGTCATGAATCTACCGTCCGGAGGCGGCCCCGGGGAACTCCGAGCGTCGCGCCGCCGCCACGTCGCCTACCGTGGAACCCTGAAACCGGCGTTTGTCGTCGTCGGCACGAGGGGGACGTGATGGATGCTTACTTGGAACGCCTGGGTGCATTGCCGATGTTCGGCGGTTGCACCAACAAGGAACTGCGTGACATTGCGCGCATCGTCGACGAACTGCAGGTGGAATCCGGCCGGGTACTGATGTCGCAGGGCGACGCCGGTCAGGAGGCCTTCGTCATCGAGGAGGGCACCGCCGAGGTGGTGCGCGACGGCCAGTTGCTGGCCACGGTCGGCCCGGGATCCTACGTTGGCGAACTCGCCCTGATCGACGCCGGGCCCCGCTCGGCCACGGTGACCGCCACGACGCCCATGCGGGTGTTGGTGATCGGCACCCGCGAGTTCTCCACGCTGCTCGACGAGGTGCCAGGCCTGGCCCGGCGGGTGCTGGTCAGCACCGCCCGCCGCCTGCGCGCCGCCAACGAGGGCGCCCACCAGCCGATCCACTGACGGGCGCGCCGGGGGGGGGGGGGGGGGGGGGGGGGGGGGGGGGGGGGGGGGGGGGGGGGGGGGGGGGGGGGGGGGGGGGGGGGGGGGGGTTAGCGGAGGGTACGGGCGAACGCCCGGAGGTCGCCGATCAGCAGATCCGGCTCTTCCAGCGCTGCGAAGTGCCCGCCCCGGTCGAAGCGGGTATAGCGGACCAGGTTGTAGCCCGCCTCCACCCAGGAGCGGGGCGGCCGGGTGATCTCGGCGGGAAACTGCGCCACCGCTGTCGGCACCTCCACCTTGGCGTCGTGGGTGGCGAAGCGGCCGGTGCGCATCGTTTCGAAGTAGATGCGCGTCGAGCTGCCGATCGTGCCGGTCACCCAATAGCTGGTGAGGTTGTCGAGGATCGCCTGCTCGCTGACCGCGTCGAACAGGTTGCCGTCGTGGTCGGTCCAGGCCCAGAACTTCTCGAGAATCCAGCCGGCCAGGCCGGCGGGGGAGTCGGCGAGGCCGTACGCCAGTGTTTGGGGGTTCTTGCCTTGGATCTCCTGGTAGGCGCAGCCGTTGGCGAGAAACTCGCCCATCTCGGCCAGGTCGACGCCCTCGGACTCGGTGAGCTCGCCGTCGCCGGGAAACCCGACCGCCATGTTGAGGTGGATGCCGGCGAGGTGTTCGGGGTCGACGAGACCCAGCCAGGTGGAGACGAAGCTGCCCCAGTCGCCCCCCTGGGCCAGGTAGCGGTCGAACCCGAGCCGGGACATCAGCTCGGCCCAGGCCTCGGCCACCGCCTTGACGTCCCAGCCGGGGCCGGTCGTGGGCCCGGAGAACCCGAAGCCGGGCAGCGAGGGGACGACGACGTGAAACGCGTCGGCAGCATCGCCCCCGTGGGCGACCGGATCGCGCAGCGGCTCGATCACGTCGAGGAACTCGGTGACCGACCCGGGCCAGCCGTGGGTCAACAACAGCGGCATCGCGTCGGGCTCGGGGGAACGGGCGACGATCACGTGGATAGGCGTGCCGCCGATCGTCGTGCGGTACTGCGGCCAGGCGTTGAGGCGGGCCTCGGTCGGGCGCCAGTCGTAGGTGTCGCGCCAAGTGCGACAGAGTGCCTGGAGCGTCGACATGTCGGTGCCGTAGTCCCAGCCGACGTCCGGGAGTTCGTCGGGCCAGCGGGTGTGCCCCAATCGCAGGCGCAGATCGTCCAAGAGCTCGTCCGGGATGGCGATCGATGTCGCCTCAAACCCGTCGGGCACCGGATGGTCGGCCGATGGGCCCTCGACCGCCGCATCACCGACCCACTCGTCGGCCGGTGGTGCGCCATCGCCGCTTTCGGATCCAGTCATCGTTTCCCCTTGGGTTGGCCGCCGTCGCGATGATGGCGCCTGTCGCAGCCCGAAACTACCGTCGAGCCGCTCGGCGGGTCGCCCGATCTGGCCTGGCGAGCGCCGGCGACTTCGGTCCGGCTATGCCGCCGAGCGTTGTTCTGCCCTAGGGTGCGAAAACGAGAACGTGTTCTTATTACGTTGTCATTTCATCGAACGAACAGCCATCGAGGTGGCTACGAGCCTTGACGGGGGATCCGATCGTGACCCAGCGTGTGCAGCCTGATTTCGTCGACGTGTTGGACTTGGATCGCTTCGTGCGCGGCGACCATCACGCGATGTTCCGCCGAATGCGCGAAGAGGCTCCGGTGTCGTGGCACGAGGAGAAGGTCCGCGAGGGCGGCTTCTGGAACATCGTCATGCACCCGCACCTGCAGACGGTCAATCGGGACACGGAGCTGTTCTCCTCCCAGAAGGCCGGCTCGCTCATGTTCGAGAACCCGGCCCCGTCAGGGTTCGACAGCCGGGGCAAGCTGCTGATCGACACCGACCCCCCGCTGCACACCCGGTATCGGCGCCTGATCAACAAGGGCTTCACACCACGCATGATCGGCCTGTTGGAGCAATACCTGCAGTACCGGGCCGAGCTGATCGTCGACAACGTGATCGAAAAGGGCGAGTGCGACTTCGTCAGCGGCCTGGCGATGGAGCTGCCGCTGCAGGCGATCGCCGAGATCATGGGTGTCCCCCAAGAGGACCGTCGCCTGATCTTCGACTGGACCAACAAGATGATCGGGGCGCAGGACCCGGACTACAACGACAGCGGCGAGATCGAGGACATGGAGGAGGCCACCCAGGCCGCCGCCGAGCTGTACCTCTACGTCGACCAGTTGCGCGCCCAGCGGCGCAGCGATCCCAAGGACGACATCGTCACCAAGCTGATCAACGCTGAGATCGATGGCGACAACCTCAGCGAAGAAGAGTTCGAGATGTTCATGTTGTTGCTGTCGGTCGCCGGCAACGAGACCACCCGTAACGCCACCACCCATGGCATGTATGGGTTGTCGAGCACGCCCGGCCAGTGGGACCTGCTCAAGGGCAACCTGCCCGAGCTGATGCCCAACGCCATCGAGGAGATGGTGCGCTGGGGCTCCCCGGTGCTGCACTTCCGTCGCCAGACCACCGCCCCGACCGAGATCGGCGGGGTCGAGCTTGATGCCGACGACAAGGTCGTCATGTGGCACGTCTCGGCGAACCGTGACGAGAACGTCTTTGACGATCCGGACACGTTCGACATCGAGCGGTCCAACGCCAACGAGCAGGTCGGCTTCGGCGGCGGCGGCGCCCACTACTGCCTGGGCGCCAACCTGGCCAAGGCCGAGCTGCGCATCATCTACACCGAGATCGCCACCCGCATGCCCGACATCAAGGTGGTGGGCGAGCCCGAGCGACTGCGCAGCAACTTCATCTCGGGCATCAAGTCGATGCCGGTGAGCTTCACCCCGGGCAAGCGCAAGCACCCGGCGGACGCCACCTAAGGCTCCCGCCGAGCTTCGGGAACTCGACGTGATTACCGGGTCAGCAGTGCGAAGCCAGACGCTTCCCAACGCGGCGCACGCGTGAGCGGTGCAGGCGATGACCAGTTGCCGTTTCGCCAGCCCCAGGTATGCCGTGCTGTGGGGGTCCTTCTTGGTCGCCGTGATCGCAGCCTGCTCCTCCCCCGAGACGGGCGAGCGTCCCGTTCCCAGCACCACACGCAACGACACTGAAGAAACCAAAAACACCGCGTCGGCTGTTCCCGGCAGCGAGTGGGAGACGATCTCCCCGAGCGAGGCCGGGCTGAACGAAGAGGCGCTCGACCAAATCGCCGAGGGTGCCGAGGCCACCGGTTCCTACTGCCTCTCGGTGGTGCGCGACGGAAAGATGGCGTACCAGCGCACGTTCGGCGACTACACGGCGTCGACCCCTCAGGAGGCCTACTCGGTCACCAAGTCGTTCACCTCGACGCTGGTGGGCATGGCGGCCGAGGACGGCGACCTGGACGTGGGCCAAGCCGCTTCGGACTTCCTCCCCGAGTGGCAAGGAACCGACTCGGCCGACGTGACGATCAGAAACCTGATCCAAAATGACTCGGGGCGGTTCTGGAGCCTCAAGTCCGACTATCTCGACATGATGAGGGCCACCGACCTCACCCAGTTCGCGTTGGACCTCGATCAGGCAGAGCCGCCGGGCACGGTCTGGCGCTACAACAACGCCGCCATCCAGACACTGCCGGCCGTCATGTTTCAGGCCACCGGTCAGAGCATGGGCGATTTCGGCGCCGGACGACTCCTGAAACCCCTGGGCATGGCCCACAGTTCCTTCACCGCCGACCAGGCCGGCAACACCCTTGCGTTCATGGGTTTGCAGAGCACCTGTGATGACCTGGCCCGGTTTGGGTTGTTGTTCGACCGAGGTGGGGTTTGGGGTGATGACCGGCTCGTCAGCGCCGACTGGGTGCAGGCCGCCACCACCCCCGGCGAGCTCAACCCGGCGTACGGCTACCTGTGGTGGCTCCAGACCGACGGCGCGTTCACCGGAGGCGAGGGCAAGCAGCTGACCGGCCACTACCCCGATGCGCCACCGGACACCTTCGCCGCCGAGGGCCTGGGGGGCCAGGTCGTGGTGGTCGTCCCGTCGGAGGACCTGGTGATCACCCGCATGGCGGCGGTCGCCGCCCCGAACCCGGCCGGTGACCCCTTTGCCGAGAGCCTGCCCGCCGATGTGGTGGCGGCCATCAACGATGCGGAGTCTTCGAACGGCTAACCCGGACGCGGGTTAGCGGGTTGGCTGGAAGCGGCGCAGCCGCAGGCTGTTCAACACGACCAACACCGACGAGGCGGCCATGGCCAGCCCGCCGATCAGCGGGGTGAGCAGGCCGACCGCAGCCAGCGGGATCGCCGCCACGTTGTAGCCGAAGGCCCAAAACAGGTTGGCTTTGATCGTGGACAGGGTCGACCGCGACAGGCGGATCGCATCGACCGCCCCCATCAGGGCCCCCGACACGATCGTCAGGTCGGAGGCCTCCATTGCAACGTCGGCGCCGGAGCCCATGGCGATACCCAGCTCGGCGGTGGCCAGCGCAGCGGCGTCGTTGACGCCGTCGCCCACCATCGCCACCCGCTGACCCTCGGCCTGGAGCCGGGCAACGATGTCAACCTTGTCCTCCGGCATGACACCGGCGATCACCCGCTCCGGGGCGATGCCAACCTGTCGGGCAACCGCACGCGCCACCTGCTTGGAGTCACCGGTGACCATCCACGGGGTGATGTCATGGTCGATCAGCGCAGCGATCGCTCGCTGGCTGTCGGGGCGGACCGTGTCGGCCACCGAGAGCAGACCCCGAACCTGGCCGTCCCAGCCGGCGGCCACCACGGTGATGCCCTTCGCTCCGAGCGTCTCTGCCTGATCGAGTAGGCCGTCGGGCCACGCGAGTGCCTCGTCGGAGAGCAGGCTGGGCCGACCTACCAGCACCCGGGTCGGTTCGGGGCCCGAGGGTGCGGAGTTGGCGGTCGAGGCCCGACCGATCATCGCATCGGCAGCGACGTTGACGACCGCCTCGACGCCCAGCCCGGGGCGGTTGGTGAGCGATTTCACCTCAGGCAGCTCGCCCAGTTCCTCCCGGGCGCCGGCGGCGATGGCTGCGGCAATCGGGTGCTCGCTGCCCGACTCGGCCGCACCAACCAAGGCCAGCAGCCGGCCCCGGTCGGTTCCGGGGGCGGCAACGACCTCTGCAAGCGCCATCTTGCCCTCGGTGATCGTGCCGGTCTTGTCCAGCACGATCGTGTCGATGTTGCGGGTAGCCTCGAGCACCTGCGGGCCGCTGATCAGCAACCCCAGCTGGGAGCCACGACCGGTACCGACCAGAAGCGCGGTGGGAGTTGCCAGGCCGAGCGCGCACGGACAGGCGATCACCAGGACAGCCACGGCTGCGGCGATGGCGGCGTCCACCGGCTGGCCGAGCGCCAGCCAGGCGATCAGCGTCACCGACGCGATGGCGAGCACGATCGGCACGAACACCGCCGACACCCGATCGGCCAGGCGCTGCACGTCGGCCTTGCCGGCCTGAGCCTCGCTGACCAGCCGGGCGATACGTGCCAGCTGGGTGTCCGAGCCCACCTCGGTGGCGATCATCTCGATGCGGCCGGACATGTTGACCGTCGCTCCCGTGACGTGGTCGCCGGCCACCACCTCGACCGGCACCGACTCGCCGGTGAGCAGGCTGGCGTCGATCGTGCTCGTTCCGACCGTGACCTCGCCGTCGGTCGGGATGCGCTCGCCGGGACGGACGATCAGGCTCTGGCCGACCTTGACGGCGCTCGCCGGTACGGTCATTTCGCTGCCGTCGTCGGTGAGCACGTTGGCATGCTGGGCGCCGAGGCGAAGCAGCGAGCGCAATGCCGATCCGGCGCGCCGCTTGGCGCGGGCCTCGGCCCATCGTCCGCCGAGCAGGAAGGTGGGCACGACGGCCGCCACCTCGAAGTACAGCTCGTGGTGCCCGGCCCCGGCGTCAGCCGGCAGCCAGCTCATGTTCATCGTCATGCCCAACATGCCGGCCCCGCCGAAGAACAGCGCCCAGACCGACCAGGCGTACGCGGCGATGACCCCGAGCGAGACCAGGGTGTCCATCGTCGTGGCCCGGTGGCGGAGGTTGATGATCGTGGCCCGGTGGAAGGGCAGCGCACCCCACACCACCACCGGTGTGGTCAGGGCGAACACGACCCATTGCCAGCCGCGAAACTGCCAGGCGGGAATCATCGAGATGAGCATGACCGGCAAGGCGAGCGCCGCCGAGACCCAGAAGCGCAGCTTCAGGTCGGCGACGTGAGCGGCTGCCTCGGCGTCCTGCGCCTCGGCTGCGGCTTCGAGGTCGTCGCCGGCCGCCGGGGCCGGGTTGGCGCCGTAACCGAGCCCCTCGACGACGGCGATCAGCTCGTCGACCGCCGGACCGTCCGGGCCGCGGCTGATGTAGGCGGACGACGTGGCGTAGTTGACCGTTGCTGTCACGCCATCGCGGTCGTTCAGCGCGCTCTCGACCCTGGCGGCGCAGCTGGCACACGACATGCCGGTGACCGCCAGCTCGGTGGGCGCATCGGTGCCCGAGCGGGAGGCGCCGGTGTCGGTAGTAACGGTAGGGGCCGTCATGTCGGGTCCTTTCGTCAGAGCTGGTTGTGATGAAGAGGTCGAAGAGGGGCGGTGGCTTCGTCGCCGCCGATGCGAACTAGGCCGGGCTGGCGCCGTATCCGAGACCCTCGATGACGGTGATCAGCTCATCGACGTCGGGGGCGTCGGGGCCCCGGCTGACGCTGGCGGAGGACGCCGCGTGGTCGACCGTTGCGGTGACGCCCGGCTGGTCGTTCAGCGCGCTCTCCACCCTGGCGGCGCAGCTGGTGCACGACATGCCGGTCACTGTCAGCTCGGTGGTCGAGCCTGAGGTGTCGCTGCCGGTGGAAACGGTTGGGTTGGTCATATCGGGTCCTTTCGGGGAAACGCGTCCGACGGGGACGGTTGTGGGGGTGGTCAGCTGCGGATCAGTCGGGCGATGGCAGCCGATGCTTCGTCGAGCTTGGCGGTGGCCTCGTCGCCGCCGGCTTCGACCGCCTGGACCACGCAGTGGTGCAGGTGTTCGTCGAGCAGCCCCATCGCCACCGACTGAAGGGCCCGGTTGGCGGCGGAGATCTGTGTCAGCACGTCGATGCAGTACTTGTCGTCCTCGATCATGCGCTGGAGGCCGCGCACCTGGCCCTCGATGCGTCGCAACCGTCGCAGGTGGTCGGCCTTGGTGTCCGAATAGCCCGGCGGCGGCGTGTCGATGGCGACCATGGGGTCACCATACCCCCATGGGGTATCAATGTACACCCCCAGGGGGTATCACTTCGTCATCGGATCGCATTGGACGTGTCAGGCTGCCTCCGATGGTGGACACGCTGGCAGCGGGCAACGCACGGTCGACGGAGACCGCCTCCGAACAACGGGTGTTGCGGGTCTCGATGTTGGTCGGCGTGGCGTTGTGCATCCTCGGGATCGGCTGGGGGATCGTCGGCGGTTCGCAGATGATCCTCTTCGACGGCGTGTATGCGCTGGTGGGGATCAGCCTGACCTGGGTTTCGCTGTGGGCGTCCCGGATCGTGGAGGCCGGACCGACCGCCCGCTACCCCTGGGGGCGCGAGGCGCTCACCCCGATGGTGATCGCGTTTCAGGGCATCCCCCTGTTCGCCACGTGCGTCTACGCGGTGGTCGATGCGGTCGCGACGATCCGCGACGGGGGCAGCGAGGTCACCGGTGCCTCCGGCGTCGGCTACGGGCTGATCTCGTTGGCCGCAGCGGTGGTCGCCTACCTGTGGATCCGGCGTCACGCCGCGCACTCCGACCTGATGTCAGCCGAGGCCACGCAATGGATGGCGGGTGCGGCCTTGAGCGTGGGCATGGTGGTGGGCTTCGGAGCGGTCATCGCCTTGAACGGCACCGCCTGGGCCGGGGCCGGACGGTACATCGACCCGGCGATGGTCATCGCCGCGTGCGTGGTGCTGGTCCCGGCACCGTTTGGCATGGTCCGCTCCACCCTGGTCGAGCTGCTCGAGGGTGCCCCCGGCGAGCAGGTTCAGCAACCGGTTCGCTCGGCGGTCGATGACGTGAAGCGGCGCTTTGGGCTGGGGGACCATCACCTGCGCCTGGCCAAGGCTGGACGGAAGCTGTACGTCGAGGTCGACTTTGTGGTGCCCGAGGATTACGTGGTGCGCGACGAGGACACGGTTCGCCACAACCTGCTCGCCCGGTTGGAGCAACTGCCCCACGATATGTGGCTCAGCGTGGAGTTCACGGCGGACCCAACCTGGGGCGAGTAGTCGATCAGCCGCGGGCCGCCTGCTTGCGGCCCTTGGATGAGCGCTGCGAGGCCACGGACTTCCTGGACACCGGGGTCTTGGCCTTGCCCTTGGTGTTCTGGTGGGCCGGCTTGCCGCCCTTGCCCTTCTTCCCCCTCACCTTGCCTTGCCCTTCTTGCCCTTCTTGCCCTGATCGGACGAGCCACTTTTCCAGGACCGGGCCGCCTCCAGCCGTTCCTGCTTGAGCTCCTCGGCGCTGTCACGGGCGGCCCTGGCGAGCTTGTCGGACACGATGGCGAGCGCATCCTCGAACGCCTCGGCCTTGGTCACCGTCCGCGCATGCTGCTGGTGCGCCTTCTTGCGGGAGGCGTCCTTGTCCACCTGTTCGGAGGCCCGGCGCCGGTAGAGCTTGGTGTACTTGCGCCGAGCGCGTCGGATCCGGTCGTGCAGCTCGGCGAGCCCGTCCTCGTCCAGCTTGTTGAGCCGCTTCGGCTCAACCTCGCGAAGCAGCGCCTTCTCCGTCTCGTTCAACATGCCCCAAATGGCGTTTTTCATCGTCGACAACCCCCGGTCCGAGTGACGCTGCGACCCTACTCGGGAGCCAATGGGACGGAGACCGGGTCGCCCTGGCGCCCTCGGCCGCTGCACCACCGATTCCGAAACCGACCCGATCAGCACCACCGACGCAGCCACCTCGGGCCGGAGGCCGACTCGGTCAGAGCAGCCCTTGCTTGAGCCCCGCATTC
This sequence comes from Candidatus Microthrix subdominans, assembly GCA_016719385.1. Classification (NCBI taxonomy): domain Bacteria; kingdom Bacillati; phylum Actinomycetota; class Acidimicrobiia; order Acidimicrobiales; family Microthrixaceae; genus Candidatus Neomicrothrix; species Candidatus Neomicrothrix subdominans. The sequence goes on from JADJZA010000007.1 coordinate 41,773, forward strand.
AGGAATGTCTGGCGGGCGTCCGCAACCGAGATGCCGTTGAGCAGCAACTTGTAGTTCTTTCCGGTGGTCTTAATCGACAGCCGATTTTCAGAGGTCTCGTAGTTCTCGACCCGCTTCAACTTCAGCTTGGTCACGGTGGCCCGGTCGATGGCGAAGTTCTTGGGGTGCCTGGCCAACAGGTCCGCGGGAGCCATCGCAGCACACTCCTGGGCGAGCACGTGCTGGGCACGTTGTTGCGCTCCCCACTGTCCGATTCGACCCTTGCCGGCATCCCGTGCCTGTTGTTTCAGTTCGGCGGCGATGCGCCTGAAATCGGCCGTGGTACTGCGGACGAAAAGCAGGCGGTAGTTGGTGATCACGATCGTGTGCAGACGAGCGTTCAGTCCCAGCGGTCCCGCCTTGACGGTGGCGCCGGGGATCGTGGCCTGGACGTACTCGGCGGGCGGTGTGCTCATGGGATTGGACATGGGGACACCTTGGCTTCGACCTCGCCCGTCGAGCAAGCCTGGAGCCCGCGCTCGGAGAGCCTCGCCACGAAAAACTGGAGGTGGCGGTCGCCCAGCCTTGTCGACGGAAAGCTCCGGGGGCGGCGAACAGCGGGTGGAGGCGCTTCAGCGGCGGACCGACGGGTCGCTCTGGGTAACCCGGGCGCGCAGCGTGAACACCGAATCGCCGGAGAGCACGCCGCCGCGTCCGAACAGTCGGCCCTGTTCCCAGTTGGACAGGCCCAGCTCGGGGCGGTCGAACGCATATTGGCCGTCGACCCAGCGGGTGAAGCCGTTGCCGACGAACGGCGCATCGAAGCCCTGGTAGGCGGCCTCGGCCTCGACCGAGTCCTCGGCGACGATCGACACCACAAAGTGGGGTGAATAGGCGTTGAACCAGTGGATCGCTTGGGTGAGGTCGTCGGCGATCGCCAGCGAAATCTCGGGGGAGTCCTCCCACTCCCACTCCCGGCCCAGGTCGGCCTCGCCGAGCGCCTCGGCTCCCGGTTCGGTCGTCGGCCCGTCGGCGCGTGCGATCGTCGTGTCGCCCCAGCGCTCCTCCGGGACGAACTCACGGGCCGAGTCGTGCACCCACAACTTGGGGTTGGTCCCCAGTTCGGCGGCGGCTGCGTCCAGGCCGGCGAGGACCGCCGGCACCTGCTCGGCGGCCCGGCTTCGGGCCACCATCGCGGTGTTGAGGGTGTTGCACACCTTCCGGTCAAGCGAGGCGGTTACCGACGCCTCCAAGCGGTCCACGTCGGCTGAGTCGCCGGCGACGATCCAAGCGCCGCCGGTGCCGTGCAGGCTGACCGGTACCCCGGCGCCCTGGGCGACCGCCCCCAGCTGGGCGACCGCGGCGCCCGACCCGCGTGCAACCGCCAGCGCCAGGCGCGGGTCAGCGAACAGCGCGTACCCCGCCGAGCGTTCCGCCGCCGCCACCAGGGTAGCCGACCCCTCGGGAAGGCCGGCCGCAGCCAGGGCGGGATCGAGGGCGTGGGCGACGATCGCCGCGGCCGAGCCCAGCGCATCCGAGCCGATGCGGAACACGACCGTGTTGCCCGAGCGGATCACGCCGCAGGCATCGGCGAACACGTTGGGCCGGCCCTCGAACACAAAGCCGACCACGCCCAGGCCGGCCCGGCGCAGCTCGACCGCCCAGCCGTCATGGTCCACGCGGTCGACCACCTCGTCGCGGCCCGAGGGCGCCTTGGCCCAGGTCCGCAGGCCGTCGATCATGTCGGCGCGCATCACATCGGAGAGGACCAACCGGGTGGTGGTGCGACCCCTGGCTTTGGCGGCGGCTACGTCGGCGGCGTTGGCCTCGGCGATCGGCGCAAACGTGGCGTCGTCGGCCAGGCGGTCGGCGAACGTTTCGAAGAAGGTGGTCACCGCCTCGTCGGAGACGGCACCCATGCGGGCGAACGCGGTTGCGGCCCGGTCGACCGCCCTCTCGGTGACTTGCCCGACCGAGGCGGGGACATGCAGCAGCGCCCCGGTGGCCGGCACGGTCAGCAGGCGGTCACCCTCGACGAAGGCGGCGGCGAGCTCGGCGGTGACCCGCACCACCCGGTCGCCGCCGACCACGATCGGCATGCCCTCGGTGAGCTGGCGGAGTGGCTGGGGCGAGCGGTCGACCGTGTTCATGGGCCTCGATCGTACCGGCCCTCCGAGGCGTTCAAGCTCGAACCACATCCCATCCTGTGAGGCAACCGAGCCGAGGTGTCCGCACGCTCGATTCGTGCCGTTCGGGTGCTTTGGGATGATTACGGGTCAGGGGGTGACCCGTAATCATCCCAAAGCAGAGCCTGGGCCGTCTGGTTTGACCCGGTCGGGGCCTAGTGGTCGATGGCGAAGCGGGTTTGGCGTTCCATCGGGTCGGCCTCGACGAGCCGCACCGTCACCGCCTGTCCGTCGTCGGCTGCGCCCGAAGCGTCGGCGATCACCGGCGGCTCGGTCACCTGGACCCGAACGCCGTCCCGCCCGTGCGACAGAACAACGGCGGCGAACTCGTCGCCGACCTGGGGTGCCAACACCGCCGCCTCCAGGAGGTCGACCACGGCCCGATCGACGGCGGAGGAGCGTCGGTTGCCGTCGTTGAGGATCTGAGGCAGGTCGTCGAGCACGTCGAGCACCCAGGCCGGGGCCGGACGGGTTTCGTAGGCCGCCAAGGCCAGCTCGGCGGCGTATCGGTCACCGAGGCGCCGCAACGGCGCAGTGACGTGGGCGTAGGGGGCGGCCACCGCAGCGTGCGTGGTCAGCTCCGGCAACTCGCCGTGAAACGCGCTGTACCCGGAGCCACGAAGCCCCTTGGCGGCGGTCAGCATGAGCGCAGCGCCGATGGGGGTGGACGGGTCGAGCGAGCGAACCCATTCGGCGTAGACGTGGGTGGGAGATTGATCTGCGTTGGGCCAGGGCTGACCCAACGCAGTGGATGCCCGCTCGAGTTCCTCGAGGATCTCGGGTTCGGCGTCGGGAAGCGTGCGCAGCAGCCCGGTCTCGGCCCGCAGCATCAGTTGGGCTGCGGCGATGCCGGTGGCCAACGACATCTGGGCGTTCCACTCTTCGGCGGGCAGCGACGGCCTGGCCACCAGTTGCACCTCGCCCGAGCCGGACACCTCGACGTCCTGTTCGGGCAGCTGGAGGCTGACGCCGCCGCGCTGGGCTTGGAGTGCCAGCCGTTGGCTGCCGAAGTCGCGGAGCACCGTGGCCACCTCCAACAGGTCGATCCCTCGGCTGGCGGCGACCTCGAGCGCGTCGCCATTTGGGGCCTGCAAATCGATGGCGTGTCCCGGGGCGGCTGGAGCCTCCGGAGCCGATGCGGTGTACGAGTCGGCGTCAGCGCCCGTGGTGACGTTGTCGCCATCGCTGCCTCCGCCGTCGAGGGTGTCGCTGTCGCTGTCGCCAGCGTGGTCGGCGTCGGCGTCGTCGAGGATGGCTGTGATCACCGAATAGCTCGTGGCTACGCGCACCCGGACGGTGGCTCGCGTCACCTCGGTTTCGCTCAACTCGGCTTCCGCGTCGAAGGTCAGCCGCCACCACATGGCCGGGCGGGCTTCGCCAGGCAGCAGGCTGGCGGCCCCCTCGGACAGGGTTCGGGGGTGGAGGGGGGCCGAGCCGTCGGGCAGGTACAGGGTGCTGCCACGTGCTCGGGAAGCCAGGTCCACTGCGTCGCCGGGCACGATGAACGCGGCCACGTCGGCGATGGCGTAATGCAACACCCAGCCATCCGAGGCGCGCTCCAACGCAAATGCCTGGTCCAGGTCGCGGGCTCCGGGCGGGTCGATGGCAACCAGCGGCAGGTGGGTGGCGTCGACGCGTCCCCCTGCGAACCGGTCGTGAGCCCGTCCGGCCATCTCGGACACCTCGGCGGGGAACTCACCGGGAACGTCGAGATCGCGGCGCAGCTTGGACAGCGCGGAGATCAGCGGTTCGTCATCGATGAGGAGGCGCCGTCGGGGGATGGGCATGGCTCAGTCCTTGGCTTCGACGAAGGTGGCGACCTGCGGCCCGGCCTTGTCGACGAGGTCGTCCAGGCGACGCTCGCCTGCCGGGTCGTCCTTCAGCGTGGCGTCGAAGAAGTTGAGGGTGCCCTTCGTGACCACGGCGGAGTACGGGTCGTCCAGTCCTTGAATGTAGGGGGGAATGTGTTCGCCACCGACCAGGGTGATCAGCCCCCACGGCGGGCCGATCGCCGCAGCGGTGGCCAGAGCAGCGCCGTAGCTCACCGTTTCGTCGGCGTCACCGTGGACGATCAACAGCGGCGGCCCGTCCTCGATCGGCGGACCGCCGTCGGCCAAGACGTCCAAGTACGACCCGGCCCACTCGGCCACAGCGCCGATCCGATCGTCGCGAAGCTTCGGGTTGTAAGCGGCGGCCAGCGAGGTGAAGCCGCCGAGGGAGTGCCCGGCGAGGCCGATCCGTTCGGGGTCGATCATGCCCGCCAGTGGGTTGTCAGCGTCGAAGGCAAGGGCCCAGTCGACCAGAAACGACACGTCGGCAGGTTGGTTGACCAGATCCTCGGTCTTGGGCTGGCCGGGGGACAGGGCGCTGGTCAGCGGGAAGGTGGGCACGACGACGACGTAGCCCGCCGACGCCCACAGCTTGAGAGTGTTGACGTAGGCGGGGCCGGTGCCGCCTCTGCCGTGAGAGAAGACGATCAACGGCCAGGGGCCGGGCTGCGGCTCGGCCTGATGGACGACCTCCACAGCGTCGTTCGCTGTCTTGGAGCTTGTGTCGCCGGCACCGTCGGCCGCCGGGTAGAGGACCAGCGTGGGCAGTGTCCGTTCGGGCAACTCGTTTTGCCCTCCCCACGCGTCGGTCGTGCGGCTGGTGTCGACGACATCGAAGTTGTCGGAGCCGACCGCATAGGTCCCGATCCGGGCGACCGTGTCGACGGTGGTGGTCGCAGTGGTCTCACCGGGAAGGGCCTCCGGTTCGGGCGAGGCGGCCGAAGGCGTGGTCGCCGGCTGGGTCGAACCTGCTGCGGGGGAGGCGCAGCCGTATGCTCCGACGACCAACGCCGCGGCGGCGATCGACCGCCGGACGCCCCGGCGCCATGGCGCCGGCAACCGGGAAACCGCTCGGGGTTCCTCGGCGAGGTCATGGCGGGGGCATTGCAACATGGGCGACAGCGTATGGTCGCCTTGGTCGTCGGCAACGCCAGGTACGCTCGATTTTTATGGTTGGGGTTCAACGAGTTGGGGGTCGGGTTGCTGAGCGATCGAAGTCGAGCCTCCCGATGTTCCGTGCTTCGATGACGCTCCTCAGCCTGCCCGGATGACCAGCGCTCTCAACCGCCGCTTGGTCACTGTTCCAGCCACCTGGTTCATCACGTTGGCCTTGATCGTGCTGGCCCCGCTGGCGTTGCCCGTTCTCGTCGTGGTCGATCTGCTTCGGGCGCGACCCCGCCTGCCCCTCGCCCGGGGTTGGGTGTTCGGCCTCGCCTACGGGCTGCTCGAGTCGGCGATGCTGGTGGTCGTCGCCGGGCTGTGGGTGCTCACCGGATTCGGGTTGGCGATGTCCACCCGATGGGCCCAGCGGCTGCACTACTCGCTGCAGCGTTGGTGGGTGGGGCGCCTCCTCCGCCTGCTCGAAGCCGTGCTCGGGCTTCGCTTCTCGATCGAGGGAATCGAGGCGCTGCGCCCCGGCCCGGTGATCGTCTTCGGCCGGCACGTCAGCTTGGTCGATACCTTGTTTCCGGCTCTGGCTCTGGCCGATTCCGGTCTCTCGCTGCGCTATGTACTCAAGCGTGAGCTGGAGATCGTGCCGCTGCTGGACGTGGTCGGACACCGCCTGCCCAACTATTTCGCCGATCGCTCCGGCACCGACACCGAGCGCGAGTTGGCGGCGCTCTCGGCGCTGGCGACCGATCTGGGCCCCGACGACTCGGTCGTGATCTTTCCCGAGGGAACCCGAGGCACCGCCGACAAGCGGGCCCGGGCGGTCGAACGTCTCGGCGAGCGTCACCCCGAGTTGGCCGAGCAGGCTGCCTCGTTGAGGCATACGATGCCGCCGCGCTGGGGCGGGGCATTCGCCCTGCTGGACGCTGCACCGGACGCCGATGTCGTCGTGTTCGTGCACCACGGGTTGGATGGCCTGAGCGGGCTGCGGACGATCTTGGCGGCTCTGCCCTTTCGGCACCCGGTCACCGTTGAGCTGTGGCGGATCCCGCGAGCGGGGATCCCCGAGGACCGCGACGAACGTCGCCGGTGGCTCTTCGACCTGTGGACCCGCATGGACGCCTGGGTCGACTCGGCTGTCCAGGCCCGGCTGTAACCTTCGATCGTGACTGGGCGGTCGGTATTTCGGGTGGCGTGTTGGAACATCCACCACGGCGCCCCAGGCTCGAAGTGGTTGGCCAACCACGTCAGCCTGACCTCCGGCATCGCTCAGCTCGATGCCGATGTGGTCGTGCTGTGCGAGGTGGACCTGCGGGTGTGGCGGTCCTGGTTTCGTGATCAGGCCCAGCTGGTGGGGCAGCGTCTGGGCTACCACGTGCTCTTTGCTCCGGCGCGCCGCCTGTCGCCGGGTTTGTATGGAAACGCGTTGCTCAGCCGCACCCCTCCGTGCCGGACCGAGGTGCTGGCGCTGCCGGCCCGCCGAGGCGTCGAAACCCGATCGGCGGTGCTCACCTCGATCCCGGTCGCCGGTGCTTCGGTGACCGTCGTCGGCACCCATCTGCAGAATGCTGGCTCAGATGGTCGGGGCCACGCCGACGCGCTCGCCCAGCTCGGCGTCGTGAACGACGCAATGAAGTCGCGTCCGTCGCCGGCCGTGCTCACCGGCGACCTCAACCTGCTCGCATCCGACGTCGAGCCGGCCTTCGAGCAGGCGGGCCTCAGCGCCGTCCCGACCGGGCCGACCTTCCCGTTTCCGTCGCCTCGCCGGCGGATCGACTGGATGGGGGTGCGCGGGCTGGAGGTGGTGTCCTCGGGCACCGTGCCGGTCTACGGCAGTGATCACCTGGCGATCAGCGCCGACCTGAAGCCGAGCGACGACCTTGGCTGAGCAGCCCCCAGCGCGTTACTGAGAACCGCTCCAGGCTGGATCGATCCGGTGCCATGACCGTCCGGGCCGCGGGTACCTTTCGTTGACGACCCAGGGAGAGCTATGAAAAACCGACTGATCATGCTGATCGTCCTGACAGCGATGGTTGGCGCCGCCTGCTCCACCGGCCTCGTCGCTGAGAGCGCGGACGTCAAACCTGGCGCGATCGTCATCGACCGCACCGATCGGCCCGAGCAGCCCACCCGGCCAGCCGAAGGCGAGAATGCCCGGCCCTACCTGGAGACGGTCGACCTGTCGATCGCCGACATTCAGGACTTTTGGTCCAACCAGATGCCGAAGGCCTTTGGCCAGGAGTTCCAGAAGATCCCCAGCTCGAAGATCTTCGCCTACAACAGCTCCACCCCGCCGCCGGCGTGCGGGACTGGAGAGCAGCCCTCCTACGAGGCCTTGGCGGGTAATGCGTTCTATTGCAGCGAAGAGCAGTTCATCGCCTTCGACGACGAGAACCTGTTTCCACAGCTGTACGAAAAGTACGGCAGCTATGCGGTGGCGATGGTGCTGGCCCACGAATGGGGTCACGCGGTGCAGGACCAGCTGGGCATGGCCGATGGCAGCGTGCCCACCGTGTACCTCGAGCAGCAGTCCGACTGCTTCGCCGGCGCGTGGACCAAGTGGGTCGACGACGGCAAGAGCGACAACCTCAGCCTGTCCGAGGGCAGCCTCGACGCCGCCCTCGGAGGCATGCTTGCGTTTCGGGACGAGCCGGGCACCCGCCCGGACGACCCGGCCGCCCACGGCTCCGGCTTCGATCGGGTGCGCGCTTTTCGGGACGGCTTCACCTCCGGCGTCAAGGCCTGCGCCGACTATGTGACCAACCCGCCCGAGCTAACGCAGCTGCCGTTTCGGACCGAGGGAGAGTACCGGAGCGGCGGAAACCTGGACTACGGCCAACTCATCGAGCTGCTCGTCCCCGACTTCGATCTGTGGATGACGCGTGAGTTTCCCTCCTTTGAGGCACTCAGCACCGCCGTGGGATTCGACCCGTCGGCCGGGGACGTCAGCTGTGGCGACACCACGCTCAGCGGAGCGGATGCGACCGGCAAGATCTTCTACTGCGCCAGCGACAACTCGATCCGCTGGGACGAACCGTGGCTCGCCGGCATCAACGATGAGTCCGGCGACTTCGCCACCGGGTTACTGCTCGGCATGCAGTACGGCGTGGCGCTGCAATCCCAGACGGGAATGAGCGACGACGACATTGGCTCGGAGGACAGCATCAAGCAGCGGGCGTGCCTCGTTGGCGCCTATTCCGGCTCGCTGATCGACGAATTGACCAACCCGACCGAAGGCCGCGACCTCTCGATCTCGGGCGGCGACCTGGACGAGGCCCTGGCATCGTTGATCAGCTTCACTGCGCCCGATCACGTTGACGAGTCCGGGTCCAGCCTGGCCTTCGACCGCATCGAGGCCTTCCAGAACGGGGTGTTGGACGGCGTGAGCTCGTGCGGCATCGGCGGCTGAGCCGCTTCCGCCACACTGCGTTCTCCCTCAGGCCAACGCGGCCCGGACCTCCGGCAGGTCGTCACGATGGGTCAGCCCGATCCATCGGCCCGACGATCGGACCACCCGAATGCTGAGGCCGTCGTCGGCCATCATGCGGGCGATCTCGGTCGGCAGCAGAAACTCGTCGTCGGGGTCCGGGTGTCCGGCGAGGAACTGCTCGAATCGCTCGGCCATGAGGCCGGCGGTCCAGGCGGGCAGCCCCCACAGGTTCATCGAAGCAGGGGTATCGTCGGGATACGTCGCGCCGTCGTCGTCGCTGACGCCGATCCCGCTGGGGTGGGCGAACAACCCGTGGGTCTCGACCACCGACTTCAGTCGGGCATCGGTGACCTCGCAGATCCCCCGGGAGACGCCGCCGTGGTCGCTGAGCGTCCCGGCGAGTTCGAAGCTGACCAGCACCCCGTCGTTGGGCTGTTCGGCAAGGCTGGTCGCCAACAGCTGCAACGACGGGTCGCCGTACAGGTCGTCGCCGTTCGCCACCCCGTACGGTCCGTCGAGCACATCGGCACACGCTCCGACCGCGTGAGCGGTACCCCAGGGGCGCTCGCGAGTCGGGCCGGCGAGATCCTGGCGGACCGACACCACCTCGAGCCCGCTGACGTACTGGTCGGCGGCCTCGAGTAACCGCTGTTCGACCTCTGCGCGGGAGACCAGGATCAGGCGCTCGATCCCGGCGCGTTGGGCCTGAGCAGCGGTGATGGCGAAGATCGGCTCGTCGTTCGGGCCGACCGGCTCCAGCTGCTTGGGCCCGCCAAAGCGACTGCCCAGCCCGCCCGCGAGGAGGATGAGTGAGTGTGCGATCAGGTTTCCTTTCGGGTTCGGCTGCGCTCGAGTTCGGCGGAAACGCCCTCCAGCATGCACTGCACGCCCAGGCCAAATTCAGCGGCACGGTCCTCGGGCGTCGTCCCGATTGACGAGGCGACCAGCGGCAGATCCTCGTCGCTGATCGAGGTGCGAAACTCGGCCACCGCGTTGGGATCGTAGCCATCGAACATCAGCGGCGATGCCCCCACTTCGGTGAGTGCGTGGCCGATGGCGAAGGCCACGAACACGTTGATCACCTGACGGGAGCGGTCGAGGGTGAAGCCTGCGTCGACCAGCGTGGCGAGCCCGAGCTCGACCAGCGCCATCGTGTTGCTGCTCATCACCGGACGGGTGGCGATGACCGGTAGCAGGTTGGGGTGGGACAACAGCGCCGATCGCAGGGCATCCATGGCGCCGACCACTTGGTCTTGCCACCGCTCGGCTGCCAGGTCGAGCACCATTTCGCCGTAGACCCGTTCGACCATCAGGTCGAGCAGCGCCGCCTTGGACTTCACGTGGTGATACAACGACATCGCCTCTACCCCGAGCCGCCGCGCCAGCTTGCGCATCGACAAGGCGTCGAGGCCTTCGTCGTCGACCAGCTCGACGGCGGCCCACACGATGCGGTCGGGGGTGAGAGGCTCGCTGGGGCTCATCGTGCGGAGGCTACCTACCCAGGCCCGGCGCACCGGTAACGAGGCTACCTACCCAGGCCCAGCGCGCCTGTAATGAGGGAGGTGCCTCAGATGTCTTCACACAGCGAAGCCGGATCGTCGCTCGGCCCTTCGACGAGCACCCAGCCGAGCTCCGGGTCGGAGCGCAGTAGCCACCAGCGGCCTCGCCGATCGATGCGAAGCTGGCGGCCGGTTGGGCCCGAAGTGATCAAGTTGGCGCGTTGGCGGACGCGGCCGCCCAGAGCGGTGGCCCCGTCGGCCAGATCATCAGGGTCGGCCTCGAACCGGTCGAGCAGCACCGCCACCCCTGCCTCCCCGGCCAGCACCCGCGCTCGGCGTCGGACCTCGAGCTCTTCGTTGCTCAGGCCGCTGCGCTTGGCGACGGTAGTTGGCGCCAGCCCCCGCTCAACCAGCCGCTCGGCCAGTACGCCCAGGCCTCCGTCCGCCTCCGGAGGGGCATCGTCGAGGAGGGCGGCGGCACGGTGGGCGGCCAGGTCGGCCAGCGCTCCGAGCCCGGCCCGGCTCAGACCGCTGTCGGCCGGCGGTGCATCCACCCGGACACGCTCGCTCGGTGGCCGGTGGGATGCGAGCGCCGGGGCCTGACGGTGCCGGCTCCAGGCGGTGGCTGCGGCGATCCCGGGATCGCGCGCCCGGGGCCATCCGGCCGGGGTTTCGTCCAGCTGGGCCCCGCCCCCCAGCTCCACCCGATCGACGCCGCGGAGCATCAAAAGGAGCAGCGGGTCGGAGGCGATCTCGTCGGCAAGGGCGACGAGCAAGGCGGCGAGGTGCTTACAGGATTCGCGCCCGCAGCTGCACTCGGCCGACAGGTCGTGCTGTGAAGGCATTGGGTCAGCCTGCATCTCGATGAGCGCCTGGCGAAGACGGATGTGAGCGCGCCCCGACATGAGCGACCGCTCCAACTCGGCGTCGCCGGACAACGAGGCGCGGGCACGAGCCCAGCGGGCCGGGCCCCATCTGCGCACGGTGAGGACCGTGCGTCTGCCCGATGAGCGATCCTCGGCAACCACCTGGCCGGGTTCCATCGACAACGGGAGCGGCGGGTCGGCAGTGGCCGGCTCGCCGGTGGGCTCGTCGCCGAACAGGGCCGAGGCGGCGCTGTCGTCGCCGTCGAGCGACCCCTGGGCGCCAGCGCCTCGATTGCGCGCCAGGCTGACCGACCGGGGGGCCACGCCCAGGCATTCGGCGGCGGCTTGCAGCCATTGGCCGTGCCAGCCGAGGTGGTTCGGTGAGCCGGCGGCCGAGCCCGGTGCGTTCTCCGGTGGTGTGGTCATCGTGGGTTCCTCGAACCGGTTCTCGTCATCGCCACTCCTGCAGCGTTGCTGACGCCTTGGTCCGCCGATGGATCATGCCGCGTCCTCCGAGGATGCTGCGCCCCCCGGGCGCTGGCGGCGCAGCAACTCGCCGAGCTCGCCGTCGTTGAGCCCTCCGATCCATCCGTCGACCCCGGTGCCCATCACCGCTCCCGCCAGCTGTCGCTTCTGGCCGAGCACCTCGGCGACCCGTTCCTCGAGGGTTCCCTCGGAGATGAGTCGGTGCACCGACACCGTGGCCGTCTGGCCGATCCGGTGGGCCCGATCGGTCGCCTGATCCTCGACGGCGGGGTTCCACCAGCGGTCGTAGTGGATCACCTGGGTGGCCCGGGTGAGGGTCAACCCGGTGCCGGCCGCCCGAAGCGAGCAGACCAACACGTCGATGTGACCGGCCTGAAATTCATCGGTGAGCCGCTGTCGCTCGGTGGGGCTCAACGAACCGTGGAGGATGGCGTGGCTGATGCCCCGCTCGCTGAGATGCGAGGCGAGCAGCTTGGCCATCACCACGTACTGGGTGAAGACCAGGGTGGGCTCGGAGCGGTCGTCGCTGCGGGCCTCGCTGGCCGAGTCGATCAGGTCGTCGAACGCTTCGAGCTTGGCTGAGCGGCCGTCGAGGGCGCTGCCGTCGTCCAGATAATGGGCCGGGTGGTTGCAGATCTGCTTGAGCGACGTCAACAACGCCAGCACCAGGCCCCGTCGGACGATCCCCTCGGCGTGGGCGATGCGGTCGAGCGCTTCGCCCACGGCGGCGTCGTACAGGGCCCCCTGTTCGGTGGTGAGGCCGACGACGACGTCGCGCTCGATCTTGTTGGGCAGCTCCGGTGCGATCAGCGGGTCGGCCTTGGTGCGGCGCAGCACCAGTGGAGCGATGCGCTGGCGCAGCTCGGCGTTGCTGGCCTGGCTGCCGTGCCGTTCGATCGGGTCGGCGAATCGGTTGCGGAAGTCGGCGTAGGTGCCGAGCAGCCCGGGGGTGACCCAGTCGATCAGTGACCACAGATCGCCGAGCTGGTTCTCGACCGGGGTGCCGGTGAGGGCCAGACGAAACCGTCCGGGCACACGCCGAAGCGAACGGGCTGCGCGGGAGACCGGGTTTTTCACCGCTTGGGCCTCGTCGGCGACGATCATCCCCCAGGCGCGTTGTCCCAGCTCGCCGTGGTCGCGTCGCAGCACGCCGTAGGTGGTGATCACCACCTCGTCATCGCGCAGGGCTTCCAGGTCGCGTCGGGTGCCGTGATAGCGGCGCACCGGCGTGTCGGGGGCGAAGCGTTGGAACTCCCGTTCCCAGGTGCCGAGCAGGGAGGTGGGTGCCACCACCAGCGTGGGGCCAAGCGGCTGCGATCGGCCCGAACCGGTGGGTGGCGTGGCGGAGGCGTCGACGGCAGCTTCGTCGGCGGCGGGATCGCCGCCGGCGACATGGCCGACGCTGCCGACAGCTGGGTCGGCAGCTGGGTCGGTGGTTCCGGCGTGGCCCGGGGGGCGGGCGAGCGGGGGTACCTCGGGCGCGTTCGGGCCGTGGAGCAAGGCGTGGACGGCGATGGTCTGGAGGGTTTTGCCCAGACCCATGTCGTCGGCGAGCACACCGCCCATGCCCAGTTCCGCCAACCCCGCCATCCACGCCACGCCTCGCGTTTGATAGTGGCGCAGCTCCGCTTCGAGGCCGGGAATGTCGAGCGGGACGGCCGGTTGCTCCTCGGCCAGCGCAACTAGCCGGCGGGCGCGAGCGACCAGCTCCGGCGATGCCACCACCTGAGGATCGGCCGCATGGGCATCGTCGAGGGCGAGGGTGCCCAGCCCGGCGTCCAGTGCGGCAGCTTCAGGTTGGTCGGCGTTGCCGACGGCCGAAAGACCGGCCATCAGCTGGGCCATCGCCGCTCCGACGGTGGTCTCCGGACCCCGGCCTTGGACCTTCCTCGCCAGCTGGTCGGGAACGCGCACCCATCCGTCCGGCGTGCGGATCAACGGTCGGCGTGCCGACAACAGCTGATCGAGCTCGTCGGCGCTCAGCTGCCGACCCCCGACGTGGGCCCGCCAGCGGGTATCGCACAGCTCCTCCAGGCCGAAGGCCCCGGAGGTGGGCGGGCGTAGCTCCACCCGCACGTCGACGGTGCCCAACGACGCGTCCTCGGGCCAAAACAACTTGATGCCGGCGCGCTTGAGATCATCGGTGGCGTCGATCAGCGCATCGAGCTGATCGTCGGTCAGCTCGGTGTCGGTCGGGTGGTCGACTGCAGCCAGCTCGGGGGGGACCACCCAATGACGTCCGGCGCGCGCCAGCTCGCTGCGCAGATCCTCCCAGGGGGTCGGCCCCAGGCGGTGGCGTTCGTCGCTCCCGAGTAACTGACCGGCCGGCACCGCAACGCTGGGGTGGGCCCGGCTGCGCAGGCGCAGGTGAAGATGCCAGGGCCCGCCGGGCGAGTCCTTGGTCGGCGGCGCCAAGCACAGCTCGAGAGCGGCACCCCGGCATCGGGTCGAGATCGACTTGGCCGCCCAGGTGCGCAGGTGGGGCACGCGGGTGGGGGAGTCGGCGGCGTAGACGTGGCTGGCGGTGAGCGCCTCCGACGATGCACCTCGTGGCAGCGAGTCGGCCAAGGCATCCCAGACCGCAGCCACCGTGGCCTCGGGGCTCGCCACGCGTTGGCCGCTGCGGGTGCCCGGTAGCGGGGTGGCGAGGAGCTCGGGCGGAAGACAGGTTGCCAGGGCGCTCATGGTGGCCTGGTCCTCCGGCCCGAGTGGAGCCACGGTCCAGGCATCCCATCCCACCGGAGTGACGCAGGGGAGCACGCGTCCGGCGGCGATCAAGGCCAAGCCGGCCCGTACGGTCTCGCTCAGGGCGCGCTGGGAGCTGCTGGCGCCGGCGGAGGTTGCCAGCAGCTGGGGTACCAGATCGATCAGCGGCACCAGGTGAACGATCGTGTCGGTGGCCGATGGTTTGTCGCCGCCCCGGGCGGGGAGCACCAGGGTGAACAGCGTGGGCTCGCCCGGGAGCGCCGGAGCTTCGCTGGGCAGGGTGAAGAGGTCCTCCTGGGCGCGTTCGGTCCCGGGCAGCCAGCAGGCAACCATCGAGCGACGCGGGGGGTCGGCCGCGCTCAACGTCACCTCGGCGGCGGGAGGGAGGGCTGGGCGCTGGACGGCTGAGCGTGAGGGTGGGGGCGTATCCACCATGGCTCCAGGGTAACCGATCGACGTACAGGTGTTCGACCCCTGTCAGCGGGTGCCGCTCCCCGGTGCGGCCGGATCGCCGCCGACCTCCGGATCGTCTGACTAATGTCAGGTCTGCCATGAATGAACGCTTCAGGAGTAAAGGTCCTCTGACCGAGTTGCCCGCCGACCGCGCCCCAGCTGCCCGCACCTCCCGCCGACCCGGTCGCCGAACGGGGCTGAGGTCGCTCGTCCGCGCCCGCACGCTGGCCGTCGCCGGCCTCGCAGGGATGCTCGTGCTGGCCGGATGCACCGACGATGGCGAGGACGAGAAGGCCAAGGATGCCGAGGGCAAGGTCATCGGGTCCGGCGACGCCTACTCGGCCACGATCACCCGCACGGAGGGTGGGGTTCCCCACATCACGGGGAAGACGCTCGACGACGTCACTTTCGGCCAGGGGTACGCCTCGGGCCAGGACCACGCATGCAGCCTGGCCGACCAGGTGCTGAAGGTGCGGGGACGCAAAGCCGAGTTCATGGGCCCCGGCGAGGACGACGCCAACATCAACTCCGACTTCGCATGGCGGGCCATCGGCATCGCCGACATTGCCGATGCTGACTTCGAGAAGGCGCCCGAGGACGTGAAAGACCTGATGGGGTCCTTCGTGGCCGGTTGGAACGCCCACCTCGACGAGGTGGGCGCGGACGGGGTGACCGGCTGGTGCGCCGGCGAGCCGTGGGTGGTTCCTCTCGAGCCCAAGGATCTCTACGCCTACGCTCGCTCCGTGGCCCTCAACGCCTCCGGCGCGCGTCTGGCCGACTTCATCGCCACCGCCCAGCCGCCCAATGCCGAGGGTGCGGACGACGTCACGACCACGACGGCAGCGGCCGGCGCCAGCACGTCGGCGGCCGAGGACACGACCACGACGGCAGCGGCCGGCGCAGTCGCGACCGAGGGAGAGGCGAACACGACGATGACCGGGCCCACCGAGGAGCAGGGCTCCAACGGCTGGGCGATCGGATCGAAGAACTCCGAGGAGGGTGGCGGCATGTTGCTCGCCAACCCGCACTTCCCCTGGCAGGGCGAGCTGCGCTTCTGGGAGAGCCACCTCACGGTGACCGGCGATGACCCTTCCGACATCTACGGGGCTCAGCTGCTTGGCCTACCCGGCGTGGGCATTGGCGCCACCGACGAGTTCGCATGGACCCACACCGTGTCGGACGGCAACCGCTTCACCGCCTACAAGCTGACCCTGGCCCCCGACGATCCGACCGCCTACGTCGTCGATGGTGAGACCGTCCAGATGACGTCGAAGGACGTCACGATCGAGGTGGCGGACGCTTCGGGGGAGACCACCGAACAGAGTCGCACGATGTGGAGTACCGAGTTCGGGCCGGTCATCGACTTCCCGGGTGTCGGCTGGACCGACGAGACCGCCATCACCTACCGGGATGCCAACATCGACAACGACGAGTTCGTCGAGCAGTACCGGGCGATCGACACGGCCCAGAGCTTTGATGAGTTCGTCGACGCCCACGCAGACATTCAGGGCGTCCCCCTGTTCAACACGGTCGCAGTCAGCAAGGACGGCCGAGCCTGGTACGCCGACACCTCCGCCACGCCGAACCTGTCCGACGAGGCGATCGACGCCTACGAGGATGCATTGGAGAACGACCCCATCACCCGGGCGGCGGCCGACTCTGGCGCCGTACTGCTCGACGGGTCCAAGGGTTACAACCGTTGGGAAGAGGTCGACGGCGCTCGGGACCCCGGGTTGGTCCCCTACTCAAAAATGCCTCAACTGGAGCGCGATGACTACGTGTTCAACGCCAACGACAGCTTTTGGCTGGCCAACCGTGATCAGCTGATCGAGGGCGACTACTCGCCGCTACACGGCACCCAGGACACCGAACGGTCGGTACGCACCCTGCAGAACCTGTCAGTGCTGGACGGCGCCGACACCGAACGCCTCGCCGGCGATGACAACAAGTTCGGCCTGGAGGAGTTGCAGGTCGCCGCTCTGGACGACAACGCCTACACGGCAGCCCAACTGCGCACCGACGTCGTCGCTCGCTGCGAGGCCGCATCGGACCCGGTGAAGGTGGAGGCGATCCTGGGCCCGGAAGGCGGCGACGGCCAGCCCGGCGAGGAGATCGCCCCCGCCGGAGAGATCGACCTCACCGACGCCTGCCGGGTGCTCGACGAGTGGGACGGGCACTTCGATCCCGACTCGGAGGGCGCTCCGCTGTGGCGGGAGTTTCTCAACGGCTTTGGCGACGAGTCGATCTGGGCCAACGGGTTCGACCCGGCCAAGCCGCTGGAGACGCCCAACGGTCTGGTCGAGTCCGGGGCCGACGGCGACCCGGTGCTGATCAACCTGGCCACGGCCCAGCAGCTGCTCGAGTCTCAAGACCTGAAGGTCAACGTGTCGCTCGGCGAGCTGCAAACGGATGGACGGGTCGATGACGGCTCTGCGATCCCGGGCGGGCTGGGCGACGAGGGCGTCACCAACGTGGTCGGTCGCGGCGGTCTGGGTGGGACCAGCGAGCCGGTGCGAGATCTTCTCGACCCCCTCACCAACGACACCGGGCTGACCGAGGAGGGATACCCGGTCACCAACGGGTCGAGCTTCATCATGACGGTCGAGTACGGCCCGAACGGCCCCGAGATCCGCACGATCCTCACCTACGGACAGACCGGGGATCAGAACTCCCCACTGTTCACCGAGCAGACCGAGATGTTCTCCGAGAAGCAGTGGAAGACCGTCTCCCTCGATTCCGACGTGATCGCCGAGGAGGCGATCAGCGACCCGATCACCGTCAAGGGCTGAGTCAGAGCCGCACGACCTCGATCATCCCCTCGAGGGCCTCGAAGTCGTCGTCCCGGGTGAGTGTCGGGACGATGGTCGCCGCTTACACGTCGAAGGCGTCGTACAACTCGTTGCGCACCTGATCGAAGCTAGCCACAACCCGGCTGCCAGGGCGACGGCGGCGAGCCGTCGCACCGTCCGGTGACGAACCGGGTCGGTTGGGCGGGATGCTGCCATGGGCCCCGACGATATTGCCGACGCAGCTGGTGATCGAGGGTTGTTCCGGAGAGACCGTTGAGATCGTCCGATGCCGGCCGACTGTCGGCCGAGCGCCGTCAGCGGGGAGCCCGGACCAGCCGCGTGGCCCACGCCGCTCGGACCATCTTCCACTGGAACTCCACGCCGTCCTCGCCGGGTGCCTGGAGCTCCTTGGTGACCTCCCGCTCCAAGGTGAACCCCAGCCGTCGAGGCACTGCGCCGCTGGCGACGTTGGCCCGATCGTGGTGGATGGCCACCCGTTCGATGCCAGGTTGTTCGAAGGCCAGGGTGGTCAGCGCCTCGCTGGCCTCGGTGATGTAGCCGTGGCCGGTGTGGTCGACGTGCAGCCAGTAGCCGATCTCGATGGAGTCGGCGATGCGGCGCCGGTGCAGCCCGATGTTGCCAATGTGCGCACCGTCGAGAAAAACGCCGCAGTACAGGTCGCCACCGGCACGCCACTCCTGCTCCCAGGTCGCGATCCGCTGCCGTCGCTGTTCCGGGCTGACCGGCTCGTGATCCGCCCAGGGAAACCAGGGGAGGAGGTGCTCCAGACTGGCGGTCACGCTCGCCCCCAAGACCGGTTCGTCCTCGGGCGTCAGCCGTCGCAGCACCAGCCGTTGGGTCTGGGTGCGCTCGGGCAGCCGCTCCATGGCCCGAGCCTCGCTCACCTGGGCGTGATCCGCCACCCATTTTCGAGCCTGACACCACCGTTCCCGCTCGGGGTTGCAGCCTGGTCAGGTCGGCTTCGATTCTCGAGGGAGCTCGTCACGTGCGAAAGGCCGAGGTGCAGCGAGGTTGGCCGCCGGAATTTCAAACCGGCCCCCCCCCGGGTTGTTGGGGGGGGGCCCCCCCGGGGCGGCCCCCCCCCCCCCCCCCCCCCGGGGCGGGGGGGGGGGGGGGGGGGGGGGGGGCCCCCCGGGGGGGGGGGGGGGGGGGGGGGGGGGCGGGCCCCCGGTCGAGGTGGTTGAACATGACACGGTCACCGACGAGTACATCGTGTGTGCCGGCCTCGGCCGGAGCTCCGACTGGTATCGCAACCTGGTCGCTCGTCCGGCACTCCGAGTGCAGGTGGGCAACCGCTCTTGGGAGCCGAGGCAGCGGTTACTCGATGTCACCGAGGCGGCCGATCGCTTCGCCCGCTACGAGCATCGACATCCACGAACCGCCAAGCGACTCTTGGCATGGATGGAGCGTTCCTACGACGGCTCCGACGCCGGGCGTCTGGCCATGATGGACGAGATGCCGATGGTGGCCTTCGGGCGCAGGTGAGCACCTGGCTGGTGGTGGGCCGCCCGAGACTCGAACTCGGCACCTTGGGATTAAAAGTCCCCTGCTCTAACCCGATGAGCTAGCGGCCCGCCGGACATCGTACCGGGCCGCACGTTCACCATCGAAGGCCGCCCCGGACCGACCTCGGCCCCGGGGGCCGTTGCGGTCGCGGGATGTGACCGACTTGGGCAACGCTGAGCCGGGTCAATCATGGGGTGGGCGAGGCTCACATTCCAGCACCCTGCCCAGCTCGTCGGGTACCTCGCCGGCCACCACCCACCCCGACCGGCCGAGGGCATCTCGCACCAGGGTGTCGGCCAACGGCGGGGAAAGCTCGCGTCCCTGCGACGTGAGGTGGCGGTGCACGAGCACGAAGGCACGCCCGGCGCGGTCGCCCTCCAAGGCCCGGATGGCGTCGATCAGGTCCTCGAGACGAGCCTCGTCGGTCTCCTCCGGCACGTCCTCGGGGGCATCATCGGTGGTCGCATCATCGACAGCGCCGCCCCGTCGACCCCAGGTGCCAGCGCGGACCTTGCGCACGGTCCGCACCGCAAAAGGGGCGGTGACCGCCAGCGCCAACACGAACATCAACACCAGCCGTCCAAGACCCTCGGGTGGACGTTCGGGGTCGAGCTGCGCCACGGCGCCGGCAAGCGTCCCGGTCAACACGTCTGCCCAGTTGGTCACGGGCCAAGACGCTACCCGTGCGACCAACGGCGCCCGGAGTGCCTACGCTGAGCGGGGTGAGCGAACGCCTGGCAACCCAACGGCTTGAGCGGCTGGAACAAGACATCGCCGATGTGGACCGTGCGTTGGCGACGCTGGAAGAGCTGCACGCCCAGAGCAAGGGCCGCGGTGGTGCCGAGGCAGCCGAGCGCATCCGGGCGGTCGTCGGGGCCGAGCGGTTCCCCGCCGAGCCGCAGCTTCCCGCCGAGCCGCAGCGCTCCACCGAGTTCTCGGCCGGGCCTCAGCGCTCTACCGAGGTCCCGACCGAGCCTCGGGTGTCGGCTCCCTGAAACAGCACAGCGCCCGAGGTGATGCCGGCGCTGACCGCTGACATCTCCGGCATCGACGCCATGCAGAAGTCTCACCGCCGACTTTGGCATGGTGGCCATGCAGAAGTCGGCGGGGAGACTTCTGCAGGTTCAGTCGCAGGGTGCAACTGCTACTCCAACACGCCCGAGCTGGTTGCTGCGTCGATCAACTGCACTCGGGGGCCAAGCTGCCAACGGTCGGGACCGGCGCCACGCAGCCACCGGCCGCCCAGGTTGGGCATGCGGCCAGAGTGCTGGCCGAGGTGTCGTTCCACCGCCATGATCAGGCCGGAGTGGGTGACGATCGCCACCTGGGCGTCGGCCATTTCGGCCCACAGGTCGGTGAGCGCCCCCTGCGCACGCGCCATCAGCAGATCGTCGTCCTCCCAGTTGTCGGGACGCTTCCCGTCGGCGAGGTAGCCGGGCCAGCCGGCTTCGATCTCGGACCGGGTGAGCCCTTCCCAGGAGCCGGCGCTGCGTTCCATCCACCGATCATCGGTGAGCACGGGTCCCACCCCGATTCCCTCGGCGATGGCAGCCGCCGTCTCGGCCGCCCGCAGCAGCGGAGAGGACATGACGGCATCGAAGGTGCCGAGCCCGGCAGCGGCACGTCGAGCATCGTTTCGGCCCGTGTCGGTGAGCGGTGGATCCTGCTGGCCCTGCCACCGTCCCGACGCGTTCCATTCCGACTGTCCGTGGCGGATGAGGAGTACTTCCAGCGGCATGGCTCGACCTTAGGGGGGCGGCCCCGGTGCGCTCGACACCACCTGAGAGGGGCAGGCGGTTCGCTCCACGCCGGGCTGCAGCTCGCACGGGTCGCCTCCGATCGCCGGAGGCGCTCGTAACCGAGGGAGGTCCCAGGCGGGTAGCCTGGCCACATGGCTGTTCTGCGCCTCTTCGCTCAGGCACGCGAGGCCGCTGGAACTCCTTCGATGGAGCTGACCGGCGCGTCAGTCGGCGATGTGCTCGATGCCGCGTCCCGACAGCTGGGCCCGGCTTTCGATGAGGTGCTCGCCAGCTCGAAGCTGTGGCTCAACGGCGAGCCGACCGATCGAAACGCCACGGTGAGTGATGCCGACGAGGTTGCGGTGCTCCCCCCGATCTCGGGCGGCGACGCGTGAGCGGAGATTTGGGAACGGACGACGACGCCGATCTGCCCGGTCATTCCCGGCGACGCCGTGAGGTTGTCATCCCATGGGAGGACGCAGCGCCGGTAGCGGTCAGCGACCACCAGGCGGAACGCAACGGACACGACTCCCCAGCCGCCGGTCGGCGTGGCGAGCGGCTGGCCGAGGCCCCGGGCAAGTGGTTCGTCGACGCACCCGGCGACGAGGCGGACCCTCGGGCCGGCGCCACACCCGCCGATGGCGTGGACGAGCCGCGCGACGACGGCAGCGGCCTTGCCGAGGCGGACCTCTCCGATGGTCGCTCAGGATTCGACGATTTCGCTCACTTCGGTGGCGACCCGGGGGTTGGTTCAGGGTTGGATGATCTCGGGTACGTCGACGGCGGGAGCGACGTCGGCTACCTCGATGGCGACCATGCGGTCGGGGACTACCACGAGGGTGGAGAGCCCGACGGTGCCTATGCCGAGGACGGCTATGCCGAGGACGGCTACGCCGGGGATGGTCGCTACGCCGAGGGAGGCCATGGCGAGCACGAGTACCCGGAGGGTCACTACGCGGGGGAGGACACCTCCGGGGACGCGGCGTACCCCGAGGAGGAGTGGGACGAGGGCGAGTACGGGGCCGGTGGCTACGTCGACGGCACCTGGAACGCCCCCGCTGCTGTTCCACCCGCCGATGAGGTCGTCGAACCCGAGGGCCCGCCCCTCACCCCGCTGGAGGAGCGGCTCGAGCGGCGCGCTTCCAAGCTGTCCTATCGGGGCAGCCGCATCGAGCCCGTCTACGACGTCGGTGGCCCGAAAGTCCGCCTCGGTGTGCTGTGGTTTCTGTTGGCCTGGGCCGGCTTTGCGCTCGGGTCGCTCGGTGTGGGCGCCGTGTTCGTCACCGCTGCAACCGTCGCCTCCCTCCAGGTGGCCGCCCACCTGATGATCGAGGAGGACACCAACAGCCGCGTCACCGCTGCGGTGATCACCGCTGCGGTCGGTACCTCGGCCATCTTCGATGCCCGCGTGGTGGGCATCGTGATCCTCGTCGCGGTTGTCGTGGCGTTCGTCGTGGCCTCCCAGACGATCGACCGGTCGATGCTGGTGCAGGTGGCCGGCCTCACCCTTCGGGCGGCGCTGCCGCTGGGCATTGCGGTGGCGGCGCTGCTGTACCTGCACCGCGTCGATGCCTGGGTGTTCATGATCCTGTTTGGTGTCGTGTCGATCTATGACGCCGGCAACTTCCTGGTCGGGACAGGGTCGCGCCGGGCGTGGGTGGGCCCGCTGGCCGGTCTTCTGGGTGCGGCCGCGGTCGTGTTCGGCGCCGCCGGTTTCGAAGCGCCGCCGCTGACCGAGCAGACCACCTGGCTGGTGGGCGGCCTGGCTGCGTTGGCCTGTCCGTTCGGTCAGATCATTGGATCCTTCATGTTGCCTCGACCCGACGCCAGGGCCCCAGCGCTGCGCCGTCTCGACAGCTATCTCCTCGCCGCGCCGCTGACCCTGGCGGTGTTCTTGCTGCTCGGGGGTAACCGCCCGCTGCTCTAGGGGTCCGCGCTCGCGATCGTTCCTTTGGGTGCTCGCAACCGAACGCCTAGCGTGTGCGCCGTGAAGGACGAGATCGATCGCCGTTGGGATGATGTCGGCGAATTCATTCGGGAACAACGAAACCTCGGTGAACTCTCGCTGCGTCGGCTGTCCGAGATGGCCGGGATCTCCAATCCGTATCTCAGCCAGATCGAGCGCGGCCTGCGTCGCCCCTCGGCGGAGATCCTCCAGCAGATCGCCCGGGCTCTGCAGATCTCGGCGGAGACCCTGTACGTGCGGGCGGGCATCCTTGACGAGCCGACCGGGGTCTTCGACCTGGTCGCTGAGATCCGTCGGGACCCGCACATGACCGAGGAACAGAAAAAGACGCTGGTCCGGATCTACGACTCGTTCCGTCGGGAGAACGGTGACCTTGCGCCCGGTGAAGCTTCGACCGACGGCTAGTGATGGCCGAGCGACGTCGTCGGGTTTCGGCCGGGCGCGGTAGACGGTGAGCGACCTCGTGCGGCGGCTGTGCGTGCTGTCGATGCACACCTCGCCGCTCGCTCAGCCTGGGTCGGCTGATGCGGGGGGTATGAACGTCTATGTGCGGGAGCTGGCCACCTCGTTGGCCCAGGCCGGTGTGGCCGTTCGCGTCTACACCCGGGCGACGCACGGCGTGCCCGCGGGGCCGCAGACGGTGGAGCCCAACCTGGTCGTCGTGCCGATCGCAGCCGGCGATCCCGATCTGTCCAAGGAGGATCTGGGCTCGGCGATCGAGGAGTTCACCGCCGGCGTGGCCCTAGACCTGGCGGCCACCGGGGGCACCGATGCCATCCACGCCAACTACTGGTTGTCGGCGGTGGCCGGCCAGACACTGGCCCATGCTCTGAGGGTGCCGCTGGCGGTGAGCTTTCACACGCTCGCCCGGGTGAAGTTGGCCCACGGCGATCCGGAGCCCGGCGGACGGGCCGCCGCCGAGGAACGGGCGGTCGCGTCGGCCGACGTGCTGTGTGCCGCCTCGGCCAGCGATGCCTCCGACCTCTCGACCCACTACGGCGCAGATCCCCGCCGCATCGTGCGCGTGCCACCGGGGGTGCAACACGCCTTCTTCTCTCCGGGTAGCCGGGCAGGGGCGCGCCGAGCACTCGGGCTGGGCGACGCCCCGCACGTGCTGTTCGTCGGTCGTATCCAGCCGCTCAAGGGGCTCGATGTGGCGGTGTGTGCCATGGCCGAACTGCAGCGCAGCGATGCGCGCCTGCTGGCGGTCGGCGGGCCCTCGGGCCCCCACGGCGCAGCAGAGCAGGCGCGGGTCAACAACCTCATCGCCGCTGCTGGGCTGGGCGACCGGGTGACGATCACCGATCCCCAGCCCCACCACATCCTCTCGACCTACTACCGGGCGGCCGACGTCGTCGTCGTGCCCAGCCGCACCGAGAGTTTCGGTTTGGTCGCCCTCGAGGCGGCGTCGTGCGGGCGTCCGGTCGTGGCCGCCGATGTCGGTGGGCTCCGCGGCCTGGTCCTGCATGGCGAGTCCGGGCTGCGGGTGCGGGGCCGAGACCCCCGGCACTGGGCGGCCGCCATCGGCGAGGTGCTCGGCGACCCGGAACGGGCGGCGGCTTTCGGCGTCGCCGGCGCGACGCTCGGGCGGTCCTACCGCTGGTCGACCACCGCCCAAGCGCTCCTCGCAGCGCTCGATCGGGCGGTGGTGGAACACGGTGAGCGCCGCTGACGCCTGGGATCGTCGGCCGCCTCGGGGCACCGGCCACCTCGAAGTACGGTGACCGCCATGGCCGATCGACCCCCTCCCGACGCCGACGTCACCCGGGCTGCGACCGATGCGTTGCACGCCTGGCTCGACGAGGCGGCGGGTTACCCGATGATCGATGCCGTCGTGCGGGACGAGACGCCGGGACGGTCCCTGGACGGTGAGCGATGGTTCTTGCGGGTGCTCGGCGAGGCCAAGGGAGTGTGGTCGCTGTGGGTGAGCGCCCATCAGCGCAGCCTGCACTTCGAGGCGTACTTCACGCCGCCGCCCGAACGGAACGCCGAGCGCTTTTACGAGCACCTGCTCCGTCGCAACCGCAGCACCGACGATGTGGCGTTCTGCATCGGCGATGAGGACGCGGTGTTTTTGCGGTCGAAGCTGTCGCTCGAGCACGTCAGCCACGACGAACTCGACCGCACCCTGGGCAGCTTTTACGGTGCCGTGGAGGACGCTTTCGGTACCGCCGTGCGGCTGAGCTTCGCCAAGGACGGCTGAGCGCCGGACGAGTAGCTTCCCGTCATGGTCGAATCGTCCGCTTCCGAGGTTGGCTCACCACCGGCAGGAATCCGCTCCTCCGGCATCGCCGTGCAGTTCGTCGGCGGGGGGCGCATGGGCGAAGCGATCATCGCTGGCCTGATCCGGTCCGGTGAGCTGCGGGCCGAGGAGATCGCCGTGGTCGAGGCGCTGCCCGCCCGACGCGAACAGCTTCGGGTGACATATCCGCAGCTGGTGCTGGGCGACGTTCCGACGGCGGCGCCGACCGTGATCGCCGTCAAGCCCGACGATGTGGCCGCAGCGGTGAGCAAAGCGGTGGCCGCCGGGGTTGACACCGTGTTGTCGGTGGCGGCGGGCGTGCCGCTCGGCCGGTTGGAGGTGGCGGCCGGCCCGGGCGTCGCCGTGGTTCGGGCCATGCCCAACACCCCGGCCCTCGTCGGTGCCGGGGTGGCCGCGCTTGCCCCCGGCTCGGAAGCCGACGAGACCGTGTTGGTCTGGGCGGAGGGCATCCTCGGCGCGGTCGGAGACGTGGTGCGGGTGAGCGAAGCGCAGCTCGACGCGGTCACCGGCATCTCCGGATCCGGGCCCGCTTACGTCTTTTTGGTGGCCGAGGCGCTCATCGAGGCTGCCGTGGCGGAGGGGCTGCCCCGTCCGGTGGCCGAGCGGCTGGTCGTCGGCACGGTGCGGGGCGCCGGAATGATGCTGGCCGAGTCCGGCCAGTCGGCCGGCGAGCTGCGCGCCGGGGTGACCTCGCCAGGTGGAACGACCGCCGCAGGGCTCCGTGCACTCGAAGATCGGGCGGTGCGCGGGGCGTTTGCTGCGGCGGTCGCCGCTGCCACCGAGCGGTCGCGTCTGCTCGGCGCCGGCTGACGCGTCCGTCGGGCCCCCGAGGGCTCGGTGACAGCGGTGCGGCGCTACCGTGCGGGCATGGCCCCGACCCCCGCAGCGGAACCCGCCCCCGTCATCACCTTGATGTCCGATCTGGGTCACGACGACGAGTTGATCGGCGTGATGCACTCTGTGCTCGCCCAGCTGGCGCCCCAGACCCTGGTGGTCGACCTCACCCACGACATCGACCCCCGGGACGTGCGCGGCGGGGCGCTGCGGCTGGCCCGAAGCGTGCAGTGGTTGGCCCCGGGGGTGGTCATCGCCCTCGTCGCACCGGAGTCGGCGGCTGGCGGCAGGCTGGTCGCCATCGAGCTGAGCGGCGGCCAGGCCTATTTTCTCGGACCGGACAACGGGTTGTTGGCGCCGGCGATGGCGATGGTGGGCGGCGCCGAGCGGGCGGTGATCCTCGACGCAGACGAGCACCATCTGGCCAGCCCGGGGCGCAGCCATCCCGGCCGCGATGTTCTCGTGCCGGTGGCGGCAGCGCTGGTCGGCGGCACCCCACTGGAGCAGCTGGGCACCCCGGTCGACCCGATGACCCTGCGCCCCGGGTTGGTGCCGCTCGCCCAGGAGGCCGAGGACGGTTCGCTGGGGGCGGAGGTGCTCAGCATCGACCGCTTTGGCGATGTGCAGCTGAACGTCGAGGCCGAGGAGCTGGCTGCGTTCGGTGAACGGTTGTCGATCACGGTCGGTGAGGCACTGCGCACGGCTCGGCTGGTCGTCGAACGCACCGACGCACAGCGCGGGCTCGGGTGGTGGACCGACCACCTGGGCATGGTGTCGCTTCTGGCCGACGGTGCCTCGGCGGCCGACGATCTCGGGGTGAGCCCGGGGGATCAGGTGACCCTCGCAGCCGGCGCGGACGAGCCCGGGGTGACAACGCCGGTAGCGTTGGGGCAACGCTCGGCTCCGGAGCCGACCGATGGGTGATCGGCTCGCTGGCGCCTCTGGCATTCTCAGAACCCAGCGTTCCGGAACCCAGCGTGCCGGAACCCCGTGTTCAGGAACCCCGTATGCAGGAAGGCAACACCGATGAGAGCCGGAACGACGATCGCAGTGGCAATTTTGTTGTTGGTGATCCTGGGGGCGGCCGGATTTCAGTTCTGGATGGCCGCCGGTCAGGGGTGAGGAGCCCGTTTCGGTAGGACCCGGGCGGATGATCTGCCCTGGACCGTACAGGTCGCTCCCGATCCCAGCGCCTGGAGCGGGTCGCCGCGGTTAGCCTGGCCGAGGGAGGTACGAGTGAACCTGGGCAGCATTATCGACGGGCACGACGACGACCGCGTAGCGGTGCTGAGCCGTGGCCGACCGACCACCTATGGGGTACTGCGCCGTCAGGTCGGGGGGCTGAGGGCGGGCCTGACCGAGCTCGGGCTGTGTCCAGGCGACCGGGTGGCGATCATCGCGTCGAACAACCGCTACTTCGTCGTCGGCTACCTGGCGGTGGTCGGCGCCGGCATGGTGGCGGTGCCGATCGATCCGACCACGCCGGCGCTGGCCGTGAAGGAGGAGCTCGACGCGGTGCAGGCTCGGGCGCTGATCGCCGGCCCGTCGGCCCGGGCGTTGGTCACCGCCAACACCGAAGGTGCCCTCGACGACGTCGAGTTCGTCATCGGGTGCGGGTTCACCCCGGAGGGCGGCACCACCTTCGAGAAGCTGATCGAGTGTGAACCCACCGACCGGGTCGAGCTCGACGGGGATGCCCCCGCCGTGCTCGCCTTCACGTCGGGCACCGCCGGGTCGCCCAAGCCGGCCATCCTCAGCCACGCTGCGCTGTCGGTGAACATCGAACAGCAGAAGGCCTCGGCCGAGGATCGGGTGCGGGCCGATGACGTCACCCTGGGGGTCGCTCCGCTCAGCCACATCATGGGTCTCAACTCGGTGCTGTCCTCGTCCCTTTCGGTCGGGGCCTCGACGCTGCTGATCGAGCGCTTCGATCCGGTGCTGGCGCTCGAGTCGATGCAGAAGCACGGGGTGACCGTGGCGGTCGGTCCGCCGACGATGTGGTCGTCGTGGCTCAACCTGCCCGACCTGCCCGCCGACGTGTTCGCCTCGGTCCGGATCGCAGTCTCCGGGGCCGCCCGGCTGCCCGAGAAGGTCTCCAGGGCGTTCGAGGAGCGCTTCGGGGTGCGCCTTTGGGAGGGCTACGGGCTCACCGAGGCGGCGCCGGTGGTGTGCAGCTCGTACGGCACCGATGCCCCGCACGGGTCGGTCGGCATTCCCGTGCCCGGGCTGGAGGTGCGCCTGGTCGACCGCGACGGCGGCGACGTACTGATCGGCGATCCCGGCGAGCTGCTGGTTCGGGGCCCCAACGTCTTCTCCGGCTACCTCGACGAGCCCGAGGCCACCGCCGATGCGCTCGACGGCGACGGCTGGCTGCACACCGGCGACATCGCGGTCGTCGACGATGACGGCTACGTGTTTCTGGTCGACCGCAGCAAGGACTTGATCATCGTGTCCGGGTTCAACGTGTTCCCCGCCGAGGTTGAGAACGCCATCCGCACGCACCCCCAGGTGGACGACTGCGTCGTCGTCGGCGTTCCCCACCCGAGCACGGGCGAATCGGTCGTTGCCTACGTGGTGGTCAGCGACGGAGCGTCGCTCGAGGAGGAGGGCGTGATCCGCTACAGCCAGACCCGCCTGGCCCGGTACAAGTGCCCCAAGAAGATCTGGTTTACCGAGGAGGTCCCCCAGGACCTCGGCGGCAAGGTGCTGCGCCGCATGCTCCCCAAGCCGCCGTCGGCGCAGGTGGGCGAATGGAAGCCTCACACGACCGACTGACCAAGTGCGAGCAGCGTTCGAGGTGACATTGTGAATTCTCGAACAAGGTGGTTACGGTCATGTGATGACCGAGGATCGCCCGGGCGGGCACGGCCCAGAGTTCCACTCCGCTCGCACCGGCGACGCCATCCCCGGAGCGACGGTCGCACGCCTGCCGGTCTACCTGAGGGCGGTGGTGGCCGAACGCGACGCCGGGGCATCGACGATCAGCTCGGACCGTCTAGCCGAGTTGGCCGGGGTCAACGCCGCCAAGGTTCGCAAAGACCTGTCGTTCCTGGGCAGCTATGGGATCCGCGGGGTCGGCTACGACGTCACCCGGCTGATGATGGAGATGAGCCGGCAACTCGGGCTCTCCCAGGACTGGCCCTGCGTCATCGTGGGGGCGGGCAACCTGGGCGCCGCGCTGGTCAACTATCTGGCGGGGGCCGGGCGGGGCTTCTCGGTGGCGGCGATCGTCGATGCCGACGACGACAAGTGGGGGACCCACATCGGCGCGGTGGCGGTCCACAGCGACGACGATCTACCCCGCTTGGTCGCCGAGGGCGCCATCGTCATCGGCATCATCACGACGCCCCCGACCGTCGCCCAGGATGTCGCCGACCAGCTGGTCGCTGCCGGCGTGAGCTCGATCCTCAACTTTGCGCCGGTCGTCTTGTCGGTCCCCGACTGGGTGTTGTTGCGCAACGTCGACCTGGCACTCGAATTGCAGGTGCTGTCGTTCTACCAGGGTCGAACTCGCCCCGGGTCGTCCCCGGAGGCGCCCCCGGACGCCGGCAGCAACCCGTTGGACGGTCCGGCGGCCTCCCTCGGCGTGTCCGCTGACACCCGCTTGGCGCGCGAGGCCTGAACCGACCAAGCTGGAGGGGTTCCGGCGAGCCTCGTCGCCGGAGTGTGAGGAGCCGGCAACGTGTCAGTGTTGCTCATCGGAGTCACACACCGCGACCTCCCCTTGGAGGTGTTTGAGCGGTTTGCCGTGACCGCAGACGACACCCCGAAGCTGTTGGCGGCCCTGACCGCGCGCGACCACGTGTCCGAGGCTGTGGTCCTCGCCACCTGCAACCGCACCGAGATCTACGTCAAAGCCGAGCGTTTCCACGGTGCGTTCGAGGACCTCCGCGACCTGCTGGTCGACCTGTCCGATGTCGCCCCGGACCGTTTTCTGCCCCACCTGACCGTCCTTTGGGACGAGGAGGCGATCGAGCATCTGTTTTCGGTTGCGGCCGGGCTGGATTCGGCCGTGCTCGGCGAGGTGGAGGTGCAGGGCCAAGTGCGCCAGGCCCAGCGCATGGCCGAGGAGGAGGGCACCCTTGGCCCGACGCTCGAGCTGGCCTTCCGCCATGCCCTCGGCGCGGGTAAGCGGGTGCGTACCGAGACGTCGATCGCCCATCACACCGCCTCGGTCGCCCAGGCAGCGATCGAGATCGCCCGCGACCGCCTGGGTGACGACGGCTCACTTGAGGGTGCGACGGTCGCCGTGGTGGGGGCCGGAAAGATGGCCACCTCGATGGCCCGTTCGTTGTCCCAGGCAGGGTCGCTCGTCGTCGTCGCCAACCGCACCGCAGCGCGGGGAGCGCAGCTGGCCGACGAGGTGGGTGGCCGGGCCTGCGCCCTGGTCGATCTGCCCGCCGAGCTGGCGACCGCCGATGCGGTGCTGTGCGGTACCTCGTCGACCGAGACCATCCTGGGCGTCGGCCAGATCGCCGGGGCGCTGGCCCACCGCCGAGCGGCCCGGACCGCAGCCGAGCTGGTGATCGTCGACATCGCCATGCCCCGCGACGTCGACCCGGCGGTTGACGAGCTGGACGGGGTGGGGCTCTTCGACATGGACGACGTCGCCCGCCGCACCGAGGCCGGGCTGGACCGTCGTCGCGACGAGGTGGCCTCGGCCACGATCATCGTCGAGGACGAGGTGCTGCGGTACCACAACGCCACCACCGCCCGAGCCGCCGGACCGATCATCGCGTCGGTTCGAACGCGGGCCGAACAGCTTCGCCTGCTCGAACTCGACCGCCATGCGTCCAAGCTCGAGGCCCTCGACGACGACACCCGGGCGCTGGTGGAACAGCTGACCAAGGGCATGCTGGCCAAGTGGCTGCACCAGCCGTCGGTGCGGCTGCGGGAGCAGGCGGGAACGCTCCGGGGCGATCGCCTCGCAGAGGCCCTTCACGACCTGTTCGACCTGCCTTGAGCGCTGCCGATCCCGTCCGCCTGGCCACGCGGGCGAGCCCGCTGGCCCGCTGGCAGGCCGAGGCAACCGCCGAGGCGATCAGCGCGGCCCACCCGGAGGTGGGAAGCGTGCTGGTCGAGGTGTCGACCGAGGGAGATCGACGAACCGACGTGCCCCTCGAGGTCATCGGCGGCAAGGGCGTGTTCGTCAAGGAGGTGCAGGCCGCGCTGCTCGATGGTCGGGCCGACGTGGCGGTTCACTCCGCGAAGGATCTCCCGGCGGCCGGTCCCGACGGCCTGGTGATCGCCGCGCTTCTGCCGCGCGGCGACCCCAGGGATGCGTTGGCCGGTTCCCGCATGATCGACCTACCCACCGGTGCCAAGGTCGGCACCGGGTCGGCTCGACGCAAGGCACAGCTGCTCGACCTGCGGCCCGACCTCGACGTGGTCGGCCTTCGGGGCAACATTGCCACGCGCCTGGGACGGGTTGGTGAGCTGGACGCCATCGTCGTCGCTGCGGCCGCCCTGGAGCGCCTGGGCATCGAGGACCGGGCCGCCGAACTGCTGTCGCCCGCCATGTTTTGCCCCCAGGTGGGCCAGGGGGCGGTGGCGGTCGAATGTCGCTCCGATGATGCCGCCACGCTGGCGGTGCTGGCCGACCTCGACGACCGGCCGACCCGGGTCTGTGTCGAGGCCGAGCGTTCATTTCTGGCCGAGCTCGGCGGCGACTGCTACATGCCGGCAGGCGCCTACGCCACCCTCGACGGATCGACGTTGTCGATCATCGGGGTGCTCGACGTCGGTGGGGCCCGTCCCGCCCGGGCGAAGCTCACCGGCGACGCCTCGGGCGATGGCCCCATCGTGCTGGGGCTCGAGCTCGCCCGAAAGCTGCTGGCGACCGGCCGGTCGTGAACCGCTCCGGCCCGGGGGAGCCGCAGGACGCTGCCCTGCCGCTGAACGGCCGCAGCATCGTCGTCACCCGGTCGGCGGAGACCGCCGAGGAGCTGTGCGAGGCGTTGGGGGCGCTTGGGGCGACGACGATCGTTGCGCCCTGCATCGCCACCGAACCACCGAGCGACGGGGGCGCAGCCTTGGCTGCTGCGGTGCGCCACCTCGAGGACTACGCCACCGTCGTGTTGACCTCTCCGACCGGCGCTCGGCGCTTTCTCGCCGAGCTCGACGCTGCCGATGCACAGACGAATGGTGTTGGTCGACCGACTGATCGCGACCAGGTTGCGCCGAATCGCGGCGGTTCGCTGCCCGCAGGCGGGGCCGTGATGCCCGCCGGAATCGCTTTGGCGGCGATCGGACCGGGCACCGAGGCGGCGTTGTCCGAGGGTGGCCTGGACGTCGACCTCGTGGCCGACCGGGCGGTCGCCGAGTCCCTGCTCGAGGCGCTGGGCGACCCGCCGAGCTCCGGGGCTCGGCTGCTGTTGGCACGAGCGGAGGTGGGTCGCGACGTGCTGCCCGAGGGCCTGATTGCTCGGGGGTGGGCGGTGGACGACGCCGCCGCCTACCGCACGGTGACGCCCCCGCCCGACCCCGACTTGGGTGCCAAGGTGGCCCAGGCGGACGCGGTCGCCTTCACGTCGTCGTCGACGGTGACCGGCTTCCTGTCACGGTTCGGCATCGATGCGATGCCTCCGGTCGTCGCATGCATCGGGCCGATCAGCGCCACGACCGCCCGGAATCTAGGGGTGGACGTTGACGCCGAGGCCGATCCGCACACCCTTCCCGGCCTCACCGCCGCCCTCATCGGCTGCCTCGGGCCGGCGTAGCCCGTCCCCTTCAGCGCTCGGACCGCCACGGTGTGCGGTTGTGCCTTGGTGCCCGCCTGCTGTCGGCGTGTGTGGCTGGGTGATGCCCAACCGGTAGCGTCCGGGCTATGCGCATTATCGAGCAGCCCGAGCTGGAACGGGTTCTCAGCGGTGAGATCCCGCGCCATGTCGGTGCGATCATGGATGGCAACGGCCGCTGGGCACTCATGCGCCAGACCGAGCGCACCGAAGGGCACCGCGCCGCCGAGGCCGCCGTCTATTCCTCCGTGCACGGCGCCCTCAACCTGGGTGTCGAATGGCTGTCGCTGTATGCGTTCTCCACCGAGAACTGGCGGCGCAATCCGGCCGAGATCAGCTTTCTGATGGACTTCTCCGAGTGGCTGTTGCACGAGACCCGCGTCGAGGAGCTTCGTGAGCTCGGCGTGCGCATCCGTTTCGTCGGTCGGCTCGATGACGAACGCATCCCGCAACGGTCGCGCGACTACCTCAACGACATCTCCGCCCGCACCGCCCACAACTCCAAGCTTCAGTTGGTGATCGCGTTCAACTACGGCGGCCGGGCCGAGATCATCGATGCTGTCCGGACGTTGATGGTTGACGCCGTCGATCCCCAGACGATGACCGAGGCCGACCTGGAGGCCCGCCTCTATCTTCCCGAGATGCCGGACGTGGACCTGGTCGTGCGGACGTCGGCCGAGCACCGCCTGTCCAACTTCTTGCTGTGGCAGGCCAGCTACGCCGAGTTCGTGTTCACCGAAACGCTCTGGCCCGACTTCCGCGCCTGGCATCTGTACTCGGCGGTGGCCGAGTACCAATCGCGCCGCCGTCGGATGGGTGCCGCGGTCACCGAGTGAGCGAGCAACGTGCGGCGTCGCCGTGAACACCGGCAGCGCTCGCTTGGCTGTGAACACGGTTGGGTGCGGTCTGGGAGCCGCCCGGCAACAACCGTAGGCTCCTGACCCATGGACCTTGACGAGCTGTCTGAGCTGCTGGCCCTGCCGTCGCTGGTCGCCGATCTCGATGCGCTCGAGTCGACGATGGTCGACGTGCTTCGCCGGGACGGGACCCTCGACGAGCTGGTCGAGCCGGGCATTCGGGTGGTGACCGGCGGCGGCAAGCGGCTGCGGCCGACGTTGACGATCGCTGCGGCTGCGGTGGGCGGCGCTCCCGCCAACGATCACGTCACCGCTGCCGGTGTTGCGGTCGAATTGGTGCAGGTGGGCTCGTTGGTGCACGACGACCTGATGGACCATGCCAAAACCCGTCGGGGCGTTGAGACGGTGAACGCCCGCGAGGGGCTGAACTGGGCGATCCTGGTGGGCGATTATCTGCTGGCTGTCGCCGGCATCCAGGCGGCGTCGGTGTCGAAGGAGGTGGCCCACAGCCTGGCCCGGACCATCGCCGACTTGGCGGCCGGCCAAGGTCGCGAGGTCGCCCGTCAGGGCGATCCGCACCGCAGTGTCGCCGACTACGAGGCGTCGATCCGGGGGAAGACCGCGGCGCTGATGCGTTGCTCGGCCACGGTGGGCGCCCAGGCGGCCGGAATGAGCCTGATGGAGGTCGACGCTCTGGCTGCGTTCGGTGAGGGCTTTGGGATGGCTTTTCAGATCGTCGACGACGTTCTGGATGTGGTGGCGAGCAGCGAGAAGTTGGGCAAGCCCGCCGGGAACGACATCGGTGAGGGCGTGTTTACGCTTCCCGTGATCTACGCGCTCGACGGTCCCGAGGGCGAGCGCTTGGCCGAACTACTCGAGCGGCGAACCGACGATGCCGCGGTGGCCGAGGCCAACGAGCTGGTGCGCCGCTCCGACGGGGTGCGGTTGGCCCTTGACGCCGCTCGGGACTGGAACGGGCGGGCGGCGGACCTGCTCGCCGGCTTCGATTCCCCGACCGCCGAGGGTTTGGCCAAGCTGCCCGATCACTACCTGGCTTGGGCGCTCGACCGGGC
Organism: Candidatus Microthrix subdominans; assembly: GCA_016719385.1. Classification (NCBI taxonomy): domain Bacteria; kingdom Bacillati; phylum Actinomycetota; class Acidimicrobiia; order Acidimicrobiales; family Microthrixaceae; genus Candidatus Neomicrothrix; species Candidatus Neomicrothrix subdominans. Next base: position 76,102 of record JADJZA010000007.1, read on the forward strand.
CGGCTACTCCCCGTCGAGATAGGCCGTTCTCGACGGCACGGGGAGGGTCCGTGGGTAACCACCTGGGCATGATCGGTGGGTTCGTCGGGGCAGCGTTGCGCACCCGGGGTATCGGTCGCCACCCCAGGCTGAGAAGCCGTGCCCGCTGGGGTGTCGAGCGTTCGCAGGCATGGGCGGATTGCGCCGGTTGGCTGGTCGGCTGCAACTTCACCCCCTCGACCGCCTCCAACCAGCTCGAGCTGTGGCAGCTGGACACGTTCGATCCGGCCACGATCGACCGGGAGCTCGGATGGGCCGCAGCGCTGGGCATGAACAGCATCCGCCTGTTTCTCCACGACCTGATGTGGGAGCTGGAGGGCGACGCATTCCTTGACCGCATCGATCGGGTGCTCAACCTGGCCGCCGGTCACGGCATTTCGGTGATGCCCGTGCTCTTCGACGGCGTCTGGGATCCCGATCCCCGGCCCGGTGAGCAGCGTCACCCTCGCCCCGGCGTGCACAATTCCACCTGGGTGCAGGGGCCGGGGGCCACCGTGCTGGCCGACCGGAGCCGCTGGCGATCTCTGCGGGCCTACGTCGAGGCGGTGGTGGGCCGCTTTGGCGACGACGATCGGGTGATCGCCTGGGACCTGTTCAACGAGCCTGATTCACCCAACCCGGCCTGGGCAGGACGCGACCCGGCGGGTAAGTCGGCGTTGGTCGCCGATCTGCTCGACCAGGTGTGGGATTGGGCCGCCGCCGTCGATCCTGCTCAGCCCCTCACCGTCGGGGTGTTCCTGTTTCCCGACCGGCACCCCGAGCGGGCCTCGCGGGTGGCTCGCATCGCGCTGGAGCGATCCGACGTCATCTCCTTTCACGCCTACGTGGGCGACGACGCACTCGAAGCGACGATCGCGGGCCTGGCCCGGTCGGGCCGGCCGCTGGTGTGCACCGAGTGGCTCGCCCGGCCCAAGTCGCCGGCGTCCCAGCTGGCCACCTTCCAACGGCACGGGGTGAGCGCCTACTGCTGGGGGTTGGTCGATGGCCGCACCCAGACCAGGTTCCCGTGGGCGTCCTGGGTTCGGTCCACCCCGGAGGGCGCACCCTGGTTTCACGACCTGCTGCACGGTGACGGCACCGCGTACGACCCTGCTGAGGTGGCGTTGTTCCGCGAGCTGACCGCACGGCAACCACGGGGATAGGCAGACCGGTGGGCCCCTGCCGGGCGTAGGGTGACCTTTCAGCGCCCTGGCCATCGACTCCTCGAACCAGCGAGCTGATCCTTCTCACAACCTGAGGTCGCACCGCGATGCCTCGTTCCTACGCTCAGCTGAAGCGGCGCCTCGTCGGACGCCCGATCCCCTCGTTCGCAGAGAGCCGCGAACGGTTGGGCAAACCGACAGCGCTGGCGGTGCTGGCCTCGGATGCGATCTCGTCGACCGCGTATGCCTCGGAGGAGATCCTGCGGGTGCTGGTGCCGGTCGTGGCGCTGGCGGCCCTCGAGGACCTCATCCCCATCGCCATCGTCGTGTGCGTGTTGCTCGTCGTCGTGATCTCCTCGTACCGCCAGACGATCCACGCTTACCCCAACGGCGGCGGTTCCTATGTGGTGTCCAGGGAGAACCTGGGCGTCACCCCGGCCCTCGTCGCCGGAGCGTCGCTGCTGGTCGACTACGTGCTCACCGCTGCCGTCTCGGTGTCGGCCGGCGTCGCCGCCATCACCTCGGCCTACCCGGCGTTGTTTGCGTTCCGCGTCGAGATCTGTGTCGGGTTCGTCGCCCTGATAGCGGTCGGCAACCTTCGGGGATTGCGCGAGTCGGGCCGGCTCTTCGCCGGGCCGACGTTCATGTACATGCTGGCCCTCGGTGCGCTGATCGCTGCCGGCCTGATCCGCTCCTACACCGGCAACCTCGCCCCGCTCCCACCCAACGTGGGTGCGCTTGCCGAGTTGACCGACAACGGCTCCACGCTGGGGATGCTCACGCCCTTTCTGTTGCTGCGGGCGTTCTCGTCCGGGGCGGTGGCGTTGACCGGTGTCGAGGCGATCTCCAACGGGGTGCCGGCGTTCAAGAAGCCGGAGTCGCGCAATGCCGCCACCACGCTCACCTGGATGGGGGTCATCCTCGGGGTCGGGTTCTTCGGCACCGCGCTGTTGGCCCACCGCCTGCAGCCGACGATCACGCCCGACGAGACGCTGCTGTCCATCCTGGGACGTGCGGTGTTCGGCAACGGAACCCCCCCGTATCTCATCCTCCAGTTCGCGACGTTCGCCATCCTGGTGCTGGCCGCCAACACCGCGTTCGCCGACTTCCCGCGGCTGGCATCGATCGTGGCCCGAGATGGGTTCCTACCTCGCCAGTTCGTCAGCCGCGGCGATCGGTTGGTCTTCTCCAACGGCATCCTGATGCTGGCCGGGCTGGCCATCGCGCTGCTCATCGTGTTTCGGGGGGACACCTCGGCCCTCATCCCGCTGTACGCGGTGGGCGTCTTCACCGGGTTCACCCTCTCCCAAACCGGCATGGTGCGCCACCACCTGAAGCTGAAGGAGCCCAACTGGAAACGCAAGGCCGTCGTCAACGGGGTGGGAGCGGTCATGACCGCCGTGGTGCTCGCGGTCGTCGTCGTCTCCAAGTTCACGATCGGCGCGTGGGTCCCGGTGGTGATGATCCCCATGGTGGTGCTCGGGTTCCGGATGGTTTCCGAGCACTACCGGCGGGTGGGCGAGGACCTGCGCCCCCCGGTGGGCTACCGCCCCGACGTGGGGGGAAACTCGGTCGTGTTGTTGGTGGGTGGCGTCCATCGCGGCACACTCGATGCGCTGGCCTATGCCCGCTCGCTCAAGCCGGACCACCTCCATGCGGTGCACGTGTCGGTCGATCCCGTGGCCACCGAGCGGGTGCGACGGGAGTGGGACAAGCGTCGGCCGGGGTTCCCACTCGAGGTGATCCCGTCGCCCTACCGGGAGCTGACCGCCCCGCTGCTGAACCACATCGAGAAGATCGAGTCGCGGGACCACAACGGGGTGACCACCGTCATCATCCCGGACTATGTCGAGGCCCATTGGTGGGACAACATGTTGCACAACCAGAGTGCCTTGGCGCTGAGCCGCCGCTTGCGCTCCCGCCCGCGCACCGTCGTCGTGACCGTCCCGGTTCACGCCAAGAGCATCAGATCGCAGAACGCTGAAAATGCGGCTGCGACGGAGGGCATGGACGAGTAGAGTACGAACATATGTTCGTGAGTGGGGGGCAAACCCTCCAACCGACGTTGTTCGACACCGGTGCGCCGGCCGTCGACCTGGGCTTCGCATCCTGTGAACAGCGGGCGCTGGACGAGTCGTCGTGGGTCGAAGTGGCGCCCGGCTGGATGAGCGGCGCCGACGAGCTGCTGGCCGAGTTGCTGGACACCGTGCGATGGCGTCAGCGCCGGGTGCGCATGTACGACCGCATGGTCGCCGAACCCCGCCTGACCGCTTGGTGGGGGCTGAGCGATGAGCTGCCGCACCCGTCGCTGAGCTCCGCCTGGGATGTGCTCGAGCGTCGCTACGAGCGCCGATTCATCTCGATGGGCGCCAACTTCTATCGCGACGGTGACGACTCGGTCGCCTGGCACGCCGATCGCAACCGTCGTGAGGTGCGTCACCCCACGATCGCCATCGTCGTGCTCGGCGAGCGTCGCAGCTTCCGGCTTCGTCCGATCGCAGCCGGGCCGGCGCCGGTCACGCTGACCGCCGGCCATGGTGATTTGTTGGTGATGGGTGGCGCCTGCCAGCACCGGTGGCAGCACTGCGTGCCCAAGACGCGTCGTCCGGTGGGCCCCCGGGTGTCGCTCACCTTTCGCCATGTCCACGACGACAACTACGACCGCCCACCAGGCTGACGCCGGCCACCGTTGGCGGCCGAGGCGGCGACCGGGAAGGCGGCGGTACCATGGTCGGCGTGGACATTGACTCGCCCGCTCTCGCCGGCCGCCGCCCTCGCCGGATGCGCACCACACCGGTGATGCGCCGCCTGGTTGCCGAGGCCCGGCTGGGCGTGGACGATCTCGTCGCACCGTTGTTCGTGCGGGAGGGCATCGAAGCCCCTTGGCCGATCGAAAGCCTGCCGGGAGTGGTTCAGCACACCCGGGATTCGCTGCGGGCCGAGGCGGTGGCCCTGGCCGAGTTGGGCGTCCCCGGGTTGATCCTGTTCGGGGTCCCCGAGCGCAAGGATGCCACCGGTTCGGGCGCATGGGATCCCGACGGCATCGTGCAGCTGGCGATCGCCGACCTGAAGGCCGAGGTGGGTGACTCGATGGTGGTGATGGCCGACCTGTGCCTCGACGAATACACCGACCATGGGCACTGTGGGGTGGTCGATCAAGCTGGTCGGGTGGACAACGACGCCACCGTCGATCTGTACCGTCGGGTGGCCAGCGCCCAGGCCGCCGCCGGGGTGGACGTCGTCGCCCCATCCGGCATGATGGACGGCCAGGTCCGAGCCATCAGGGAGGCGCTCGACGGCGACGGAGCGACCGATGTCGCCATCCTGGCCTACTCGGCCAAGTACGCCTCGGCCTTCTATGGCCCCTTCCGGGATGCGGTCGACGTGACGATCGCAGACGGTGGCGATCGGCGGGGCTACCAACAGGACCCGGCCAACGCCCGGGAGGCCGCCGAGGAGATCCGCCTCGATATCGCCGAGGGTGCCGACATGGTGATGGTGAAGCCCGCCCTCACCTACCTGGACGTGATCGCCCGAGTCCGGGAGCAGGTCGACGTGCCCCTCGCCGCTTATCAGGTGTCGGGCGAGTACGCCGCGCTGCACGCCGCTGCCGAGCGGGGCTGGCTCGACCTGAACGCCGCTGCGCTTGAACAACTGCTGGCCATCCGACGCGCCGGCGCCGACTTCATCCTCACCTATTTTGCCCGCCGCGTGGCCGAGCTGTTCGCCCAGCGTTGAGCCGCGTCGAAGAACCGGAGGCCTGATGACGACCAACCACGACCTGTTCACGCGCGGATTGAAGGTGATGCCCGGCGGCGTGAACTCGCCGGTGCGGGCCTTCCGATCGGTGGGTGGCACCCCCAACTTCATCGCCGAGGGCCAGGGCGCCTTCGTCACCGACATCGAGGGAACGGTGTTCCTCGACTACGTGCAGAGCTACGGGGCCTCGATCCTCGGCCACGCTCACCCCGTGGTGATCGCCGCCATCGAGAACGCCGCCAAGCGGGGGACGACGTTTGGGGCGCCCACCGCCGGTGAAGTGAACCTGGCCGAAGCGCTGGTCGATCGCATCGACGGCATGGAGCAGGTACGGCTGGTCTCGTCGGGCACCGAGGCGACCATGTCGGCGATCCGGCTGGCCAGAGGCGCCACCGGCCGCGACAAGATCGTCAAGTTCGTCGGCAACTATCACGGCCACTCGGACGCGCTGTTGGCATCCGCCGGGTCGGGTGTCATCGAGGGCCTTGACCTGGGCGAGACCGCAACGCCCGATTCGGCCGGTGTGACCGCCGGTGCGGTGGCGGACACGATCGTGGTGCCCTACAACGTCGTACCGACGCTCGATGAGTCCGTCGCCGTCGTCATCGTCGAGCCGGTCGCCGCCAACATGGGCCTGATCGCCCCCCGGTCCGGCTTTCTGGAAGGCCTGCGCTCCGAGTGCGACCGGGTCGGTGCACTGCTGTTGTTCGATGAGGTGATCTGCGGGTTCCGCCTGGCGCGAGGGGGCGCCAGCGAGTTCCTGTCGGTCCATCCCGACCTGTGGTGCTTCGGCAAGGTGATCGGCGGCGGGCTGCCGGTCGGCGCCTACGGCGGGTCAACGGAGCTGATGGCTCAGATCTCCCCCCTCGGGCCGGTGTACCAGGCCGGTACGCTGTCCGGTAACCCGCTGGCCACCGCCGCCGGGCTCGCAGTGCTGGATCTGTTGACCGTCGATGCCTACCAGCAGCTCGAGCGGACGGCGGAACGCCTCGCCAAAGGGCTGCGCCGGGCGTTTGCCGACGCCGGTGTGGAGGCGCGGGTGCCTCGGGTCGGGCCGCTCGTCGGCCTGTTTTTCGGGCCGGAATTGCCGCTCGATTTTGAGGGGGCGCGGGCGTCGGTGTCGCTCGGTCGATACCCGCAGTTCTTCCACGGCATGTTGGACGCCGGCATCGCCCTGGCACCCGGACCCTACGAGGTGATGTTCCCGTCGCTCGCCCATCAGGACTCCGACATCGACCGGACCACCGACGTGGCCGCCTCGGTTGCCGCAGCGATGGCCGCCGGCGCCCGCTGAGGTCGTCGGTCAGGTCCCACCCGACGGCGGGGTTGCGCCGGGGTTTGTGACCGATGACTCGTGGCCTGGCGGTGCCGGTCTTCCGACAGAAACAATGACGACAAGCTGGGCTATCATCAAGGCGTCCTAGGCGGGACAGCGGTCGTGAGCACGTAGCGGGATGGACATGGCGGAACAGGTGAGGCCGCTACGTTTGAGAGGCGGCCGCACGATGGAAACCAACGCTCACGGGCAGCCCGCAGACCCACCGCTGGCCCTGCGCCGCCCGACCGTCTCGGCGGTCATCTGCACCGTCGACCGTCCGGTGCTCTTGCGTCAGGCGATCCGTTCCATTCGAGAACAGCGATACGACGGGGTGATCGAGACCGTGGTCGTCTTCGACGGAACCGCACCGGATCAGTCGCTGAACTCCGACGATGCCGAGCGGCCGGTCACCGTGATGGCCAACACACACCGCAAGGGACTGCCCGGCGGACGCAACTGCGGTGCGGCGGCTGCGACCGGCGAGTACCTGGGCTTTTGCGACGATGACGACACCTGGCTTCCCGGCAAGACCGAGGCACAGGTGGCCCTGCTCGAGGAGCGACCCGACGCTGACGTCGTGGTGTGCGGCCTTGAGGTGGACCATCGGGGCGAGCTCATTCCCCGGCCGCTGAAGACCGACGAGATCAGCTTGGGTGATCTGCTCGATGATCGTGTGATGGAGGTGGCCTTCGTCACCGCCATGGTGCGGCGTGAGGCGTTTCTGGACCCGAACCGCCTGGGCGGTGCCGACGAGCACATCCCCGGCGGCTACGCCGAGGATTACGAGTTCGTGCTCCGGGCGGCTCGCCGCCACCCGTTGCCGACCAGCCGAGCTGCGCTGGTGCGTATTGGTTGGGGCGGACATTCTTCCTTCGCCGAGCGCTGGAGGACGATCGACAGCGCACTGGGCTACCTGCTGGATGCGTTCCCCGAGTTTGTCGAGCACCCTCGAGGCCACTCCAGGGTGCTCGGCCAGCGAGCCTTCGCCGCCGCTGCGGTGCGTGACCCGCGGGCCCGCTCGCTCATCGGTGACACCCTCAGGGCCGACTGGCGTCAGCCCCGGGCCTACTTGGCGCTCGGCGTGTGCGCCCGCCTGTTGCCGCCCGACCGCGTGGTGGCGGCGCTCAACCGTCGAGGGCGGGGCATATGACCGGCAACCTTGCAGCCGGCAGGCGTTCGTTCGCGGTCCGGACCGAACCATCCCCTTCCGCCGATGCGGCGGATGTGGACGAGGCGGTGGCCGTGCTCGGCGAACTGCTCGGCCTTCGACGGGCAGCCGCGGGCGATGCGGTGACCCACCTCGCGCTTCCCAACGCCGCCAACCCCAAGTTCTACGTGCCGGTGACCCACCGGAAGGCGGCGGTCGCCAGCTGCCTGGCCTACAACGGGCTCCGTCCCCCGTCGATCGCCCGTCGTCGCGCTGCGGTCGGTTGGGGCCTGCGGTTCGGCCTCGTGCAGCGGATGCGGGGCACCCCGATGACCAGCGGCACTCCATCCGGCCGGTTCGCAGCGTCCGAGGGCGACCCCCCGGCTTCGCTGGTCGACGAGCTCGCTCGCCGTCTCGGATACGACGAGCTCTGCGCGGCCACGTCGCCGCGAGTGGTCGACCCGTTCTGGACTCCAACGCTTCAGCTGTTCGACCGGGCCGGAAGCCCGGTGGGCTACGCCAAGGTGGGGTGGACCGACCTGACCCGAACGCAGGTGACGGCCGAGGCCGACGCCGTCACTCAGCTGGCGGGTCTCCCGGATCGCAGTTTTGTCAGCCCCTTGGCGATCGACCGCTTCAGTTGGCGCAACACCGTGGTGTCGGTGACCGCCCCGATGCCACCCGACGTGACCCGCGTGACCGAGGACGACGGACCGTTTCCGCAGGCGTTGGCCGACGTGGCCGGCCTGGACGGACCCGTGCGGATGGCGGCGTTCGGTTCCTCCGGCGGAGCCGCTTGGGCCGATCGGCTCGTCGATGACCCCGGCGGGGTGCCAAGTTGGGCGCACACGCTCTTCGCGGACGCCTGGGCGATGGTGAGCGACCAACTCGGAGCGAGCGCCGTGCTGCTCGGTCGATGGCACGGTGACTGGGTGCCGTGGAACGTCGCCCGTACCGTCAGTCAACTGTGGGTCTGGGACTGGGAGTACTCGGGGGCCGACCGTCCCGTCGGCCTCGACGCGTATCACTGGTACTACCAACAGGCCCGGATCGTCGAAGGGGCCGGCTTGGTGGCAGCGCTCGACGCAGCGTGCCTTCACGGTGCACACCACCTGGACTCGTTGGGGGTCGGCCGCGAGACCGATCCGGTGATCGCCGCCGCCCATGTGTTGGAGCTGGCGGCTCGTTCGGTGAATGCCTCCCGATTGGGGGCGCCCGGTGCCGAACGGCTGTTGGACGACCTCCCCGCCCTGTGTGAGGCGTTGGTCGCCCGCTCCAGACGAGCGGATCCGCTGCGATGAGCGAGGTCCCGCAGGGCGACGCCACAGCGCGCTCGGGTAGCGCAGAACCGGACGAGGGTTCATCCGACCAAAACCACCTCGGCGGCGTCGCCCGAGGGGGCGCACTCAACCTCGTCGGAGCGCTCGTGTACGGCGCCTCCAACTTCGCGCTGCTCTGGGTGCTCAACCGCGAGCTCGGCATCACCGCCGCCGGCGTCGCCCTCGTGGCGATCGCCGCATTCAACATCCTGGCTCGGGTGGCCGAACTGGGCGCCGCCACCGGCCTCATCCGGTGGGTCTCGCGCCTTCGGGCCGAGCGCACGCCCGACCTGATCGCCCCCACGATGTGGGTTGGCCTCGTTCCGGTCACGGTGATCAGCGTGTGCTTCGCCTGGGTGCTCGGCACCCATTCGGACAGCATTGCCCAACTGTTCGCCGACGGCGAGACGGTGGGGCAACTGTCCAAGGTCCTTGCCGCGCTGGCACCGTTTCTTCCCTTTGCTGTGTTCGAGACCGTTCTGGTGTCGGCGACGCGTGGCTATGACGTGATGTGGCCCCAGGCCGCGATCGAGAAGATCGGCCGGGCCGCGCTGTTGCCGATCGTCGTCCTGGTCACCACCCGTCTGGGTGGCGACGTGGTTGCGGTGGCCCGGGCCTGGGCGGCGACCAACCTGGTTGCCCTCGTCCCAGCGGTTATCGTCACCCGACGCCTGATGCAACGGGCCTGCCAAACGCCGATCGTTCCGGAGGAGCATGGCGCCGCGTCGGCGACCCCGGGAACGTCGGCGCACCTGGGCGCCCAGCGCCTCGATCGTGCGGCGTGGTTGGCGACCACCCGTTCCTTCTGGGCCTTCAGCGCACCGCGCGCCGCCGGACAAACGTTCGAGGTGTCGATCGCCTGGATCGACACGCTGCTGGTCAGCGCGCTCATCTCGACCAGCGCTGCGGGCATCTACGCATCGGGCACCCGCTATGTCCTCATCGGCGCGTTCGTCGGGGAGGCGCTCATGCAGGTGGTCGGCCCCAGGGTGTCCGGTCTGATGACGCGGCATCGTTATCGGGCCACCTCCCACCTGGTGCGGACCGCCGCCGGATGGCAGACGGCGATCACCTGGCCGATGTACCTGCTCGTGATCGCGTTCGCCCCGGTGCTGCTCGGCGTCTTCGGCGAGCAGGTGCTCGCCGCCGAGGGGGCGCTGCTCGCCTTGTCGCTCGGGCTGATGGTGTTCTCGCTGTTCGGTCCGGCCGCCTCGGTGATTCTGATGGGGGGTCGCAGCTCGCAAGCGATGGGCAACGCGGCGGCCGCCGTGACGTTCAACGTCGTCGGCAACCTGTTGTTGATCCCGTGGCTGGGGATCACCGGCGCCGGCGTCGTCTGGGCGTTGACGCTCGTCCTGTCCGCCGCCTTGCCGGCTTCGCAGGCCCACCGGCAGATGCAGGTCGACATGGTCAGCAGAACCGCCCTGTGGGCCGCTGGCATCGCCACGGTGACGGTCGGTGTGCCGGCCGCGTTCTTCCGGGTGGTCGCGGGCGCCACGCCGACCGGCCTGTTCCTGGCCACTCTCGTCGGTCTCGGTGCGTTTGGGGCCGGCATGTGGCGCTTCCGAAGCGAGACCGGGCTGGACGATCTGATGGCTGACCCTGCTCAACTGAGTCCGGTCGGGCCGGCGGCCAACATCGCCGGACGAGCGGAACACCCCGCCGGCAGCGCGGGCAGTGCCCCGCTACTCGACCTGAGCGACGATTCTCGTCGCCAATTCCCCACAATGCCGGGAGGCACCGATGGACGGTGACGAAACCATGACGCTGGCGGACTACCTGAGTGTGGTCCGGAGACGGCTTTGGATCATCGTGCTCGCAGCGGTGCTCGGTGCTGTGGCCGGAGGCGCCTACCTTGCCTTGGCTCAACCCAGCTACGAATCGACGGCACGCCTGGTGCTCAGACAGGTGAGCGACAGCCCGGAAGCCGTCGGTGGGGGAGCCGTCACGGCGGCCACGCTGACAGCCACCCAGAAGAGCATCCTTCGCTCGGACGAGGTGACGCGGCGGGCGGCCAACGAGCTGGACGACGGGACGACCATGAGCGGGCTGCGGGATGCCTCGACGGTCGAGGTGGTTCCCGACAGTTTGACGCTGGACGTGACCTATCAGAGTGACAAGCCGGCACGTGCCCAGGCCGGTGCCCAGGCACTGGTCGACAGCTATCTCGACGTACGAACGGATCAGGAGGAGTCTCGTAAGGCCGAGAAGGTCGACGCCCTCGACGAACAGCGCAGCAACCTCGACAAGCTGATCGAGAACACAACCGAACAACTCGAGGGGATCGACCCCCAAGGGGGTCAAGGGACCGGGTCCGTGCTCAACGCCCGGCTGACCTCACAACTTGCACAGCAGAGCAAGACACTGGCCGACCTGTCCGCATGGGAGGCGCTGGACGTGACGCCGGGTTACGTGGTCACGCCCGCCTCGCTGCCGGATGCCAGCGGCGCCCTGACCGCAGGGGTGGTGCTGATCGGGGCGGTCGCTGTTGCGACGATCCTCGGGTTTCTCGTCGCCCTCGTCTACGACTCCGCCGACCCCAAGCTCCGAAGCGCTCAGGACCTGCAACAGGTGGTCCACCCGTCGCCGATCGACATGATCGCCGACCAGAACGGTGGTGCCGGCGGACCGCGGGCTTGGCTCGGCCGGTCACATCGCGGTCGCTCCCCGGGAGAGATCAGCCAGGTCGACAGCCCAGAGGCGGAAAACTATCGCCGCCTGGCACTTCGCCTCGATGGCGGGCCAGGCCCTTGGCCTCGATATCTTCTGGTCACGTCCGCCGGAGCCAACCTGGCCGAGGAGGTGGCCGCCAACCTTTCGGTTGCGCTGGGGCGCGAGGGCGCCCGTACCCTGCTCATCTGGTCCAACCCGCGGGACGACACCTTGGACGCCTATTTTTCTGTGCCCCCCGGGCCCGGTCTGGGCGAAGTGCTGGCCGAGTCGGTCAAGATCGAGGATGCCGTGCTCGAAATCCCGGGTTGTCCGGGCCTTTCGCTCTTGCCTGTCGGGTCTCGAGACGAGGCCAGGGAGGGGTTGCACCGGTTCTCGTCGCTCAAGAAAGCGCTGGCCGACCCCGATCGTGTGCACTTCGACGAGGTCGTGATGATCGCACCCTCGGCGACGGAGTTTGCCGACGCGCTTGCGCTGGCTCCGCAGGCCGATGGGGTGCTGGTCGCTGCCGAGCTGAGGTTGACCGATCGCAACGCGCTGGCGGCGACGCTGGAAGGACTTCGCTTGGTCGATGCTCACCTCGCCGGTGTGGTGGTCCTGCGATGAACCGTCGTCGGATCGGTGGCTGATCGAGGTGGCGAAGTGGTTTGGAGCTCGCCGAGCGATCGGGGATGACCCGCTGATCATGCTGGTGGCGTCCTCGGGCGGTCACCTGTCGCATCTACTGGAGCTGAAGGATTTTTGGGGGGCCCACCGGCGGGTGTGGGTCAGCTTCGATGTCCCGGACGTGACCTCTCGGCTCGTTGGCGAGGAGGTCACCTGGGCGTATCGGCCGACGACGCGCAACCTTCGCAACCTGGTGCGAAACCTGGGCCTCGCCTGGTCGGAGTTGCGTCGGCTGCGACCCGACCTGATCGTGTCGACCGGGGCCGGGGTTGCCGTCCCCTTTTTCTGGTTGGGTCGCCTACTCGGGGCCCGTACCGCCTACCTCGAGGTGTACGACCGGATCGACTCGGCCACGGTGACAGGTCGGCTGGTGCGAAGGTTCACCGACGCGATGTGGGTGCAATGGCCGGAGCAGGCCTCGCTGTATCCCAACGCGAAGGTGATGGGCACGATCTGGCCCGATTCGCTTGATGATGCGGTAGTACCCGCCAACGAGGTGGACGAGTGCGCCGGCGAGGTCGGGGCGCCGGGCACGGTGTCGTCCGCTTCGGGGGCGCCGCTGATCGTCGTCACGGTCGGGACGGACTTCCATTCCTTCGATCGTCTGGTCGCTTGGGCGGCGCGGTGGGCCGACGACCACGCCACCGATGCCCGGATGGTGATCCAGCTCGGCACCGCTCGCGATCCGGGTGGTGCGGCCAAGCGGATCGATGGGGCACTCGGCTCGGCCGAGCTGCTCGCGCTGATCAACGAGGCGGATGCCGTCGTCTGCGGGGCGGGGCCGGGGACGGTGATCGACGCCTTGCGGGCTGGGGTCCGACCGGTGGTCGTCCCCCGTCGGGGTGGGCTGGACGAGGCGGTCGATGACCATCAAGTGGCCTTCGCCGCTCTGCTCAGCGAGCGCAGCATGGTCCGGACAGCGACGAGCGAGGCCGAACTGCGCGCCCATCTCGACCAGCTGCTGGCGCAGCCCGGGTTGTTCGCCGTACCGCCGCTGACCAGCGGCATCAGCCCGGGAGCCGCCAACCTTTCCCGCGCGCTCGAAGCGATGCTGACATGACCAGCCCACCGGTTGTCGATGACGTCGCCACGACGGACACGGGCGGTGTCGGTGCAGTCCAGGGCACCCGCCCGCTCGAGGCCGAGCTGGTCAATGGCGGCACACCACGTCGTCGATCCGCTGATGCCCGAACCCAGCGCGGTCGATTCGCTGATCGTTCGGCGCCCCTGCAAGGTGCTCGCAGGTACCTGGCGGTCGGCTGGCCGGTGTCGATCTGGGCCTACGGGCTCCCCGTCCTCTGGGTGCTCGGGCTGTACCCGTATGTGTGGATTCTGCCGGTGGTGAGCTTCGGACTGGTGATCGTCGCCCGCCCAAGTCGGTTCCGGATGCCCACCGGCGCGATTGCCCTCGCCGGTTTCCTGGTCATGGTCGGGGCATCGGGCATCCACCTGAAGAACGTCGAGGGGCTGGTGCTGTTTGGGTATCGGTGGGCGATCATGGCCTCGATGTGGTGCTGTTTGGTGTGGTTTGCCAACGTGCCCCGGCAGCGGCTGCCCACCGAGGTGGTTCACCGCTGGATGGGCCTCCTCTTCGTCGGTCTCATCGCCTTCGGGTACCTCGTCCTCGTCGCCGGAACCTTCGAGGCCCCCAGCGTGTTGCAGCTCGTGCTGCCCACTGGGATCGGCCGCGCCGGCTTCATCGACTCGGTCAGCAGCCTGCGCCTCGCCGAGGTGACCAACTATCTCGGGTACACGTTGGCCCGCCCTTCGGCGCCGATGGCCTACGCCAACGGCTGGGGTTCGACCGTCGGGTTGACGCTGCCGTTCTTCTTTTCGGCCTTCGTCCGTTCGTCGGTGCCCCGACGTCGGCGGTTCGGACACGTGATGTTGGCCTTGGCCTCGGTCCCGATGGTGCTGTCGTTCAACCGTGGCCTGTGGATGTCGATCGTCCTCATGCTGGTCTACTGGGCGGTTCGGCGAGCGGTCAGCGGCGACTGGACCGGCCTGAAGGTGGCCGCCACGGTCACCGTGGTGGCAGCGGTGACGCTGGTGGTGACACCGCTGGGCGCCTTGGCGCTCACCAAAATCGAGACCGCCACGGCGAGCAACGAGTCCCGGGGAGCCCTGTATGAGGACGCTTGGGGCGGCGCTCTGGAGTCGCCCCTGACCGGGTGGGGTGCGCCGACCCCCCGGGAGAACACCCCGCCGGTCGGTACCCACGGGCTGGTCTGGTGGATCATGTACAACCACGGGTTCATCGCCCTCGCACTGTTTTTGGTCTGGATGGTGCGGACGGCAAACATCGCGCTGCGAACGCGACGAGAGGTGGAGGTGTGGTCGGCGGTGGTCTTCCTCATCTTCGTGCTGCAGTTCGGGTTCTACGGGCTGCTCCCGCAGCTGCCGATCGTCGGGGTTGCCGCCGGGCTGGTGCAGCGGGACCGCTGGGAGCGCCTCGACGGCGAGCGCCGCACCAGGAGATCGACGCACCGAAACGGGCCGGCGATCGCCCCCGCGTCTCCCCGCGTACAGGAACGTCCTGCGGAGTTCCGGAGGCGCGAACTTGACTGACCAGCCGGCCATCACACGGTCATTGCGAGAGCGCCTCCGCGGCCATCGCTTCGGGGACCGGCTCGCCGACGGCGCCAAAGCGGCCCTGCGCGGCTACGGCGTCGCCACAGCGTCCAGGCGTCCGCCGCCCGAACTGTTGATCATCGGCGCCAAACGGGGTGGAACCACCTCGCTGTGGCACTACCTGTCTCAGCATCCCGGCCTGCTCGCCCAGTTCCCCACGCCCAACTCCAAGGGCACCTATTTCCTGTCCGATGAGTGGCACCGCGGGGAGCGGTGGTGGCGCTCGCATTTCGCCCACGAGCGCACCCGCGCCCGGGTCGGGGCAAGGTTGGGCTTTCACCCGGTCGCCGGCGAATCGTCGCCGTACGACCTGTACCATCCGCTCGCTCCCCAGCGGGCGGCTGCGGTGGCGCCCGACGCACTGGTGGTCGCAGTTTTGCGCAATCCGGTCGACCGGGCGTTCTCGCACTGGAAGGAACGCCGTCGTCACACCGAGACGCTGAACTTCGCCGCGGCGATCGAGGCCGAGGCCGAGCGCACCGCCGGGGAGGAGGCCCGCATTCTGGCCGACCCGACCTACGCATCGTTCCCGCACCGCCATCAGAGCTATGTCGACCAGGGCCGCTATGCGCCGATGCTGCGGCGGTGGTTCGATGCGTTTGGTCGGGATCGGATGCTGGTCGTGACCGCCGAGACGTTCTACGCCGATCCACAGGCGACCGTCGATCAAATAACCGACCGTTTGGGCCTGCCCCGACATGTGGTGGCCGACGTAACGCCCCGCAACGAAGCGCCGTCCGATCCGATGGACGGCGATCTACGGACCAAGCTCACCGTCGAGCTGGCCGGTGACATCGCCGCCGTCGAGGAACTGCTCGGTATCACGACCGGCTGGGGGGCATCGGGTTCGCCCGGTGGGTCGGAGGCGGGGCCGGGAGCCGAGACCGCACCTCGGTAATGGGCCGTCGCCCCCCGGAGCTTGGGGTCACCCCAGGTCGGCGAGCAGGGACTGCTTCAGCTTCCACACCGCGTCGGTGATCGACACATGGTACGTGTGAGGGTTGACCAATCGCCTCACCCCCGGGCCGAGTGCGGCCACATCGGCCACCCGCCGGGCGCCGATCTCGTCGAGGTCGTCGAGGGCCTCCTGGCCGCCATCGGAGACGATGCGCCCGCCGTCGACCACCCGAACGGTCAGCTCCTCGGCCTGCTCCCAGTCCGTAGCGCTCAGCACACGGCCGACATCCGGACGGGAGTGGTGGTGCAGCTCAACGTCCCGCCCCGGCTTGAGGGTCTCGTCCACGGTCGACAGCACGTCGGCCGTGGCCATACCCCGTCGGTCGGTCACCCGCCACAGGCGCTTCTTCCCGGGGTTGAGCACCTTCTCGGGGGTGTCGGAGCGTTTGATCGCCGGCTGCCAGGCACCGTCGCGTTGCAGGGCGACCAGCTTGTACACACCATCGAGGCTGGGGGACCCGTCGCTGGTGGTCAGTCGCGATCCGACCCCGAACACCAGGCGGTCGATCACGGCGGACGCCCGGAGACCCTCCTGGGAGGCCTCCTCCTGGATCTGGTGGGTGATCTGCCACATCGTCAGCTCGTCGAGGCGGCTCGACAACACGATCGTCGTGTCCTCGAACCCGGCCTCGTCCAGCTGGCGGGCCGCCTGAATGGCCAGATAGGCCAGGTCGCCCGAGTCGAGGCGGATGCCCACCGGCCGGTGCCCCCGCCGCCGGAGCTGCTCGAAGACGGCGATGGCATTGGGTACGCCGCTGTTCAGCGTGTCGACCGTGTCGACCAGCAACAAGCAGTCGTCCGGGTAGACGTCAGCGTAGGCCTGGAAGGCGGCCCGCTCGCCCTCGCCGAGGGCCAGGTAGGCCTGGATCATCGAATGGGCGTGGGTGCCGGAGGGGTCGATCCCGGCGGCGTACCCGGCGGCGGTGTTCGAGGTGGAGTTGGCGCCGCCGACCAGGGCGGCGCGTGTGGCGGCATCCGCACCGCGTTCGGCGGCCCGTCGCATGCCGAACTCGAGCACGGGACGCCCCAGCGCCGCCTCGGTCACCCGCGACGCCTTAGTGGCGATCAGGGTGGGGAAGTTCAGCCGGTTCAGCAGCGGGCTCTCGAGGAGTTGGGCGGCAGCTAACGGGCCCTCGACGACGGTGATCGGCGTGTTGGGGTGGACCACTCGGCCTTCGGGCACGGCGTCCACGGTGAGTGCCGAAAAGTCCAGGTCGGCGAACCAACCGAGAAAGTCGTCGCCGAAGAGTGGACCGCCGCTCGTGCTGCGATGCCCGGCCAGCGCGTCGAGGTCGGCGCCGGTCGGGCGCACCGAGTTCATCCAGCGCACGAAGGGGGCCAACCCGGCCGCTACGCAGTACCCGGCCTGGTGGCGGCCGTAGTCCGGGTAACTCCGAAAGAAGTGCTCGAAGCGAGCTGGACGATCGGCCAACCCGGCGCGAAAGTACAGCTGGGCCATGGTGAGTTGGTAGAAGTCGGTCGACAAGATCCCGTCGGTGAGCTGGGGGCCCGGGCGCTGAGGTGCCATGAGAACCAAGCTACGGGGGGACGCTCCCCGTCGGGGCGACGGTGGGGGTACCTTCCCCTCATGGGCCAGATCTTCAACATGACCAATCCCGACGACGCGCTCGGTGACCTGATTGCCGATCAGGGTGCGCCACCGCTCGACGAGCCGGTCGATGGGGCCGCCGTTCCCCGGTACGACGTCCACACGGCGCTCGTCGTTGTCGACGTGCAGAACGACTTTGCCGATGCCGAGGGCTCGTTGTTTGTCGAGGGTGGGCCCCGAGTGGTCCAACGGACCAACGAGGAGATCGCCGCAGCATCCGCCGCCGGCGCATTTGTTGTGTATGCCCAGGACTGGCACCCGCCCGCCACCCCTCACTTCGACACCGACGGGGGGACGTGGCCGGTGCACTGCGTGCGCGACACCTGGGGTGCGCAGTTCCACCCCGACCTGGTGGTGGACGGCCCGGTGGTGCGCAAGGGAACCGGGGGTGAGGACGGCTACTCCGGCTTCACGATGGCCGATCCGGAGACCGGGGCGACATCGCCGACGGGCATGGGTGACCTGCTCGGGGAGCGAGATATCGAGCGGGTCGTCGTCGTCGGGCTGGCACTGGACGTCTGCGTCAAGGCCACCGCACTCGATGCCAAGTCGCTCGGGTTCGAAACGACGGTGGTTGCCGACGCGACCGCCCCGGTGATCGCCGAGGATGGCGAGCGCACCCTCGGTCTGTTCGACAAGGTCGGCGTCGCGGTCGCCTGACCTGAAGTCGGGAGTGCGGAGTGCCGGCTGGGCGCGCTTTGGGCTCCCGACTACCAACCCTCTTCCGAAGTCGGGAGTGCGGAGTGCCGGCTGGGCGCGCTTTGGGCTCCCGACTACCCGGCGTCGACCGGATCGGTCGACCGGAGCAGGTCGACGACCGGGCCGGACGGCGCACGGTCGGAGCGACGGTAGACGGCGATGTAGTCGGTATCGGCGGCGTCGTGGCGAAGGAGCGCACGGCTGATGGCACGCGTCGCTGCCCACGCCCGCCCGTTCAGGTGGACCTTGGTGCGCACCTGGCGCTGCTTGTTGTCCTCGAAGGATTCCTCGGCGATCACGTCGAGGCCGAGGGCCGTTGCGAGGCGTCGCAGGCGCTCCGGAGCGATTGCGGGGTCGAGCACGGTGTCGAAGGGTGTGCCGTGGGCGCCGGGATCCCGGCCGAGCGCACGGCGATAGAACCACTCGTGGAAGGACTGGGGTGTGAACTTGGTGATGATCGCCTTGGGTGAGCGCACCTGTGGAACTGCGATCACCAAAACGCCGCCCGGGCGGAGCGCCCGTGCGAGCATGCCGAACACGACGTCGGGCTCCTCGACGTGTTCCAGCGTGAAGATCGAGCTGATCGCGTCGACCGATTCCGGTGCCAACTCCAACTCGTTGGCGCTGAGTATGACCGGATCGGTCACCGTCGTGTTGGCCACGAGTGCCGGCTGGTCGACGTCCACGCCGATCACACGGGTGGCCCCCTCGAACACCACGTTGGTCTGCTGACCGCAACCCACCTCAACCACGGTGAGGCCGTTGCGGCGAAGCGGTGCGAGTGCCTCGTCGGCGGCAGCCTCCATGCGGTCGAAGATCGCCCGGCTGACCGGGTTCATCTGCCAGTGGGTCTCTGCGGGTCGTCGTTGCGCCAAGGCTGCCTCCTCAGGTTCCTCCGCTGGCCGCCCCCATTCGAAGGGTTCGGCTCGGCCGTGTATCTTCGGCGTCCCTCCGCAGTGAGTGCAAGGTGTGGTACCGGTCTTGGCCGTACCTCAACTCAATACCGGCCGCGGATGTGTTCGACGGATATCTCGATGACGACGCGATCATCGCGCTCCTTGGGCTGGCGATAACGCTCGGCGTACCGGCGGACCCCTTCGGCCACCCGGTCGGGTTCGGAGGTGACGACCGCCGGGCCCTCAAGAGACAGATAGCGTCCGCCGTCCACCTGACAGACCGAGGCCCGCCCGCCTTCGGCCAGGTTGCGCGCTTTGCGGGAGGGGGCGAACGTGATCACCCGGGCCAGGCCAAGCTCGTCATCCCAGGTGAAGCCGACCGGCACCGAGTGGAACGAGCCGTTGGGCAACAGCGTGGTGAGCGTCGCCAGGTGGTAGTCGCCGAGAAACTCCAGCGCCTCGGGGGGGACGTTTGCCGGGTCGATCATGTCCAGCGGTCTACCAGGTGCCGATGCCGGGAACCGCCCGAAGCTCGCCACTCGCTCCGGGCCGCGGCGCTTCCGGCCGTCTGGCGCCCTCCGGGTCTACTCATATCCGACCGCGTCGAGGATCGGTTGCCGAGCCGCCCGACGCGCCGGCCACCACCCGGCTGCCACACCGGCCAGCGCACCACCGGCGGCCAGCACGATCAGCTGGAGCCACGGCAGGTGGATCGTGGCGGCGGCGATGTTGCCCGACAACACGGTGAACAGGCCGGCTCCGAACCACACCCCGAGCGCACCCCCGACGAGCGTGCCGATGCCGGCCATGATGACCGACTCGGCCAGCACCAGCCGGTGAACCTGGGTTCGGGTGGCGCCAACCGATCGCAGCAGACCCAGCTCGCGGGTGCGTTCGTGGATCGAGAGATACAGGGTGTTGACGATCCCGAAGAGCGACAACAGGATCGTGAACCCCAACATCACGTACACCAGGTTGAGCGCCAGCGCGAAGGTGGCGACCGTGTCGTCGAGCCAGTCGGGAACCTCTTGTGCCTTCGCCGCCGGCGCCACCTGCTTCAGCACGTCATCGATGCGATCGACGACCACTGATGGTTCGACGCCCGGGGTGACCGAGATGTAGTACAGCGCGTCCTGACGGAACGCGACGGCGGTCACGTCGTCGAGGTTGCTCATCGGCATCAGAAAGCTGGCGGTCCCGATCGGGCCTTCGAACAGCAGCGAGATCGGATAGTCGACCGAACCGAGCTGCGGGTAGAACACCGTGATCGAGTCGCCGACCGTCCAGCCGTTGGCCCGGGCGGTGTCGGCGTCGACCGCGACGGATCCAGGTACGAGGCTGGACGGGTCCCCACCGATGAGCGGGACGTCGACCAGCGAAAAGAACGGGCCAGGGTCGATCCCCGACACCGAGGAACCGCCGGTGGGGTTGCCGTCGGCGCCGGTGACGGTTGCAGGAATGAAGCGAACCCGGGCCAGGGTGTCGATGCCCTCGGTCGCCTCGACGTCGCCCAGCACGTCGCCGGGGAGTCCGCCCGCGGTCGTGCCGCTCAGCCCGGACGACACGACGATCTGGCCCCGCAGTTGGTCCTCGAAGCCGCCCTTGACGCTGCCGACCAGTGAGGCGACGAAGACGGCCAGCGCGGTGGCGATCGCCACGCCGATGGCCAAGGCTGCCGCGGTGGCGGTGGTGCGGCTGGGATTGCGCCGAGCGTTCTCAGCGGCCATTTGGCCGACCGGCCCGCCGCGCAGGCGTAACGGGGCACCGACCACCCTCCCGACCGGTCCGATCACCAGCGGACCGACGATGAGAAACGACACCAACGTGATGGCGGCGCTGACCGAGAACACGACGGTCCTCAGGCTGACCGACGTTGCGGCCGTACCCGACACCGGGTCGCCCCCGATCAGGGTCAACCGGGCGCTGGCATCGATCACCGCAAGGGCGATCAGCCCGGCGCCGATGCCGCCCACTGCCAAGGCCGCACCGATCATCCTTCGGGGGAGGGAGCCTCGGCCGCGGTCTTCGGCCACCTCGCCCATCGCCGCCACCGGTGAGATGCGGGTGGCCCGCCAGCCGGGCACCAGCGAGGCGATCACGGTGGTGACCACGCCGACCGTCACGCTGCCGAGCACGAGGAGTGGCGTCAGCGTCGGGATCACATCGGGCAGCGTGATCACATTTCCCAGCAGCGCCAGCAACGAGACAACACCCAGAAAGCCGACCCCCAACCCGAGCAGCGACCCGAGGGTTCCGACAGCGCTCGCCTCGATCATGATGCCGCCGAGGACCTGGGCGCGGCTGGCGCCGCATGCTCGCATCAGCGCCAGCTCGCGGGTGCGCTGGGTGATCAGGATCGAGAACGTATTGGCGATGATGATGCCGCCAACCAGGAGTCCCACGTAACCGAACACCGCCATCAGCTGGGTGAGTAGGCCGAGCGCTCCGCCGGCCTGATCCTGGGTGTCGGCGACGTAGCGCTCGCCGGTGACCGCTTCGAACCCGATCGGCAGCGTCGCGTTCACCCGGTCGGTGAGCACCTGCTGATCGATGTCCGGCTCGGCCCGCAAGGTGAGGAATGCGAACTGGCCTTCGGCACCGGTCAACTCCATCGCCTCTTCGGAGGTGAGAAAGACGACCCGGACGCCGATGTTGTCCTCGCCGGTCGAGCCCAGCCCGCCGATGCCGACGACCGTGTAGCTGCGCAGCCCGACCGCCCCCTGGAGGGCCGTCGTGTCGCCCAGTGCGATCGACTCATCGGTGGCGGTGCGCGGATCGAGCACAACCTCCTGTCGGCTTTCGGGGGCGCGACCCTCGATGATCGCCCCTTGGGTCAGGGCGGGGTCGGTCACCCAGTTGGTGACCAACGTGGGAATGAGGCCTGAGTCGACCGGTTCACCGGTAGCGCCGATGATCCGGGCGAAGCCCTGCACGACGCCGGACGCCCCTGCCACGCCATCGACGTCGCCGACCGCATCGACGAGTCCGGCGGGCACGGTCTGTCGCACCTCGGCGAAGGCCGACGTCTGCACCGAGGTTGAACGAACAACGGCGTCGGTGCCCTCGAGTGTCGAGGAGATCAACCCCTTGGCGGTGTCGGTCAGGGCGTTGCCCAGGAGCTGCACGCCCGACAGGAACGCCACTCCCAGGACGACCGCAAGGGCCGACAGCGCCAGTCGGGTCCGCTGCCCGCGCAGCCCGGTGAGGGCGATCCGGATCATCGCTTGGGGCGGGAGACGCCGCCGGAGGAGCGCCGATTCAGTCGATCACAAGCTGGCACCGCAGCGTCGCCGTCCGGTCGGGCGCCGCAGGCCGGTCTCAGGTGCCCAGACCCTTCATCCGGTCGAGCACGGCCTCTGCGGTGGGGCGTTGCAGGTCGCCGACCACCCGCCCGTCGACCAGAAAAATCACCTGATGGGCATAGGCGGCGGCAACCGGATCGTGGGTGACCATCACCACGGTCTGGCCGTAGTCGTCGACCGCCGAACGCATGAAGCCGAGCACCTCGGCCCCCGACGTCGAGTCGAGGTTGCCGGTCGGCTCGTCGGCGAAGATGATCTGGGGTCTGGTGGCCATCGCACGCGCCACCGCCACCCGCTGCTGCTGGCCACCGGACAGCTCGCTGGGGCGATGGGACAACCGGTCGGACAGACCGACCGTGTTGACCACCGTGTCGAGCCAGCCCTGATCAGGCTTGATCCCGCCCAGGTCGAGGGGCAGGGTGATGTTCTCGGAGGCGGTGAGCGTCGGGATCAGGTTGAACGCCTGAAAAACGAACCCCACGTGTTCGCGACGCAGCAGCGTCCGCTGCTTGTCCGACAGCGTCGAGAGGTCGGTGTCGCCGATGAACACCTGCCCCGCGGTCAGGGTGTCCAGGCCGGCCATGCAGTGCATCAGGGTGGACTTGCCGGAGCCCGACGGACCCATGATCGCTGTGAAGCGTCCGGAGGGGAAGGCCACGGTCACGTCGTTCAGTGCGAGCACCTCGGTGTCGCCGGAGCCGTACGCCTTGGTCGCACCGAGCGAGTGGGCGGCGGGTGCGCCGGCCGTCGCAACGCCGCCGGTGGCACCGGGTGGCGTCGCTGGGCCGTCGGCGGCGGGCGGCGGGGTGGCCGATGGTGGAGAGCTCATGGTGCCACGCTACCGGGCGCGAGGGACGGTCGACGTTCCGGAACGACGCCGACGCCGGTGCGAACGTAGTCTGAGCCCGTGCAGTGTCCGACGTGTGGAACCGAAGTTCCACCCGGAGCGCGTTTCTGTCCATCGTGTGGGGCGTCGGTCAGCGCTCCGACCGAGGAGCGCCGGGTGGTCAGCGTGTTGTTCGCCGACCTGGTCGGGTTCACCGGGCTGTCCGAGCAGCTCGATCACGAGCAGGTCAAACACCTCGTCGACGGCGCCTTCGAACGGTTGGTCCACGATGTCGTCAGCTTCGGTGGGCGGGTGGACAAGATCGTGGGCGATGCGATCGTCGCCTTGTTCGGAGCGCCGGTGGCCCACGAGGACGACGCCGAACGGGCTGTGCGGGCCGCGCTCCGGATGCAGGCGAGCCTCGAGGAGTACGCCACGGAGACCGGGGTCGAGGTTCGCATGCGGGTGGGGGTGAACACGGGCGAGGTGTTGGTTGGCGCCCTGCGGGCCGGCGGCGACTACACGGCGATGGGCGACGTGGTCAACGTCGCCGCCCGGCTTCAGACCTCGGCAGATCCGGGTTCGGTGTTGGTGGGTGAGCCCACCCGACATGCCACCGAGGACGCGATCCGTTACGAGTCCCGCGGCAAGTTGCTGGTGCGGGGCCGCGACCAGCCGGTCGACGCCCACCTGGCGATCGAGCCGGTTGCCCGACCCGGCGAGCGGCCGTGGTCGCCGCGCGTGCCGCTCGTCGGACGTCACGCCGAGCTGGCCCTGCTCGGCGATGCCGTGACCAACGCCATCGATCGACGCCGGGCGATGGTGCTGCTGCTCAGCGGCGATGCCGGGGTCGGCAAGAGCCGCTTGGCCGACGAGCTGGCCGACCGCGCCGCCGGGGTCAACGGAGCCCGCGTCCTCACCGGCCGGTTCATTCCCTACGGCGAGGCCAACCAGTGGTCGGCCATCGCCGAGGTGCTGCGCCAGGGGCTGGGGCTTGCCGAGGATGCGAGCGAAGCTGAGGCGAGCGAGGCCGCCACCAGCTCGATCGCTGCGCTGCTCGACCCGGTCATCGACGGCAACGATCTCGACGGCGTGGTCAACGGGGTGCTCCACCTGATGGGCTATGACAGCCCGCTGCGCGACACCGAGCCCAGCCGTGCCCGCGTCGAGGCCACCCGGGCGCTGGTCAGCTACATGTCGGCTTCCATTCGGCGGGGGCCGATCCTGGTGCGTCTGACCGACCTGCACTGGGCCGACGACTCGGTGTTGGCACTCCTCGACGAGCTGGTCGAGCGCCTGGCTGCCGCCCCGCTGGTCGTGCTGGCGACCGGTCGACGATCGCTGACCCGACGCTGGTCGCCCCGCGCCGGTCGGCACGACATCCTGGTGATGAACCTCGACCCGTTGGGGCCTGACGACGCGCTGGCGCTGTTGCGACGCCTGAGCCGGGATCAGGACCTCAGCGGCGAGGTGGCAACGGTGCTACTGGAGCGCAGCGGAGGTAATCCGCTGTTCCTTGAGGAGCTCGTGCGCTTCGTCCAGCGTCAGGCCGAACTGGAACCAGCCTCAGCCGATCGGCCGGGCGTGCGCTCTGACGGTCTGCAGTCCCTCCCCGAGCTGCCCGACACGCTGCGGGGGTTGCTCTCCGCCCGGATGGACGCGTTGGAAGGAGGGGAGGTCGAGGTGGTGGAGGACGCAGCAGTCTGGGGTCCGACCGGCTCGCTCATCGTGCTCGAGGAGATGGGCCGGGCCAGGGGGGTCGAGGCCGAGCGGATGTCGGAGACGCTCCGGCGTCTGGCCCAGAAGGATGTCCTGGTGCTCTCCGGCGGTGACTGGTGCTTTCGCAACGACGTCTTGCGCGAGGTGGCCTATGGGCGCCTGACGAAGACCGAACGGCTGCGCCGCCACCGCGACGTCGCCACCTACTTGAGTGCGCTGGCCGACACTCGCGACGCCGACGATGGCCTGGTGGAGACCGTTGCCCGCCACTACACCGAGGCGGCTCTACTGCAGCGCAGCCTGTTGGGGGCCGACCAGGTCGACCCGGAGCTGGACGAAGCGGCGCTCGCCTGGACCGAGGATGCCGCCGAACGGGCCGAGGCCGGTGCCAACTGGTTGCTGGCCGACCGGCTGTTCGGCCGGGCGATGGAGGTACTCGGCGACGAACAGGCCGATCGTCGGGTGGCCTACCTGCTCGGCCGGGCAGGCGCCCGCTTGCAGCGGTGGGCGATCGAGGAGGCCGGGGCCGACCTCGACGAGGCCGGTGCGTTGACCGACTCCCACCCGGTGGCCGAGGCGAGGGTGCACTTGTTGCGGGCCGACCTTGAGCGACGTCGGGGTCGCTTCGAGCGGGCCGAGCGTTTGGCCGAAGGAGCCCGCCGGGCGTTGCAGCGGGTGGGGGCGACCGCAGAGCTGGCGGAGGCGTTTCGGATGCTGGGGATGATCCGGTTGTTCAGCGGCGCCGTCGCCGAAGCCGAGGCACCGGCTACCCGAGCCTTGGAGCTGTACCGCAAGCTGGACAATCCGCAGGGCGAGGCCTGGGCGACCCAGCACCTGGCATGGATAGCGTTCATGTTGGGGCGGATCGGGGAGGGCGAGCGGCGCATTGAGGCCTCGGTGCGCATGTTCGAGGCGGCCGGGGACCGCGCGGGCATGATGTGGTCGCTGGGCCTCGAGGCCAACCTGTTGTTTCACAACGGGTTTATCGAGGAGGCCGCCGAGGTGGCCGAGGTTGTCTTCGAGGAGGCCCAGACCAGCGACGACATCTGGGCCCAGGGGATGATGATCTCCGTTCTCGCCCAGGTCGAGCTGTGGCGTGGCCGCACGTCGGTGGCGGTTCGGGGTGCTGAGCGGGCGGTCGAGCTGCTCGAACCGCTGGGCGATCCGTTCGGGCTCACCCAGGCACGCGTGTTGCTCGGCCGCGCCCTGGTGATGGCCGGGCGCGTCCAACATGGGCTCGCCGAGCTCGATCGGGCTGCGCGGGAGAATGGCGACAAGCTGACCAATCAGTTTGTCGCCCAGCCGTTGATCGAGGCGCTGATCGGCGATCTGGCTGCCGGTACGGCCCGGCAGCTGTTGAAGGATCAGCCGGCGGTTCGTAACGTCGGCTCGCTCGAGGTGATGACGGCGGCGGTCTTGGCGCTTATCTGCGATGGGGCCGACGAGGAGGCACGTTCGGAGTTACTGGGCTTCGCCGTGGCCGCGTCGGTCGGGTCGGGCCTCGGCGATTTGATGGGAGGTGGACGTCCGCTGGCGCCCTGGCGCAGCGACCTGGAGTTGCTGCGCAACGGCCAGCTCCACCGCGGCATGGCCCAGGGCAGCACCATTTCGTTCGACGGCGCGGGCAACGAGGGGGGCGAACTCCACGAGGTGGGTTCGGCTCGTCGATTCGGTGGCGTGCACGGGGCCCGAACCCGAGACGACATTCGTCGGGTCAGCGCCCAGATGGAGCGCCCGCCGAGTTGGTCGTTGCACCCCCAGCACCGAGTGCCGAGCGACCCCGACCCGGCGACCGTCGATCGACTGATCGAAGCCGACACGCCCTACCCGCCGGATGCCCCTCTGCTCGACCCCGACCAGGGCCATCCCGATGCCAACGACGCTGATCGCAGTGACCCCGATGTCAACGGCACCGATCCCAGCGACACGGTGCCGGCGGTCAAAGCCGCTGATTCCTTCGACTCGGTCGGGCACGACGATCGTCCGCTCGGCGAGCCCCTTTTCGCGCTCCCCCCGTCCCTTGGTTCGGTCGCCGATGACGCTGGGATGCCGGAGATCGGCCTCACGCCGGAACTGCTCCAGGTCGCCGCCCGCTATCCGGCGATCGGTGCGGTTGCTGCGTTGGCTGAAGCGGTGGGCGATCAACCCGAGCGGGCGGAGGCGTTGTGCAGGACGGTGGGCCGCTCGAAACGAGCGACCTACCACGACGGTGCGCTGGCCCTCCTGTCGGTTGGCGTGGCGGCCGCTCGAACCGACCGGCCGACCGCCGCCATCGAGGCGGTGGAGGGGGCACGGGCGCAGGTGGCTCCCACGGGCGACCGCTTGTTGGGGGCCATCGTCGCGTTGGGCGCGGCCGAGATCGCCACATCGGTGGGCGACGACCGGGCCGAAGCGTGGGCGCGGTCGGCCGATCTTGCCTGGGAGGATCTGGCGGTCAAACCCAAGGGCTGGCGTCGCCTGTGGCGTCGGGTGCTGCCCTGAAGCTGGGTGATCCGATCGACAAGCCGCTCGGATCACCACGGCTCTTCCCCCTCAGCCCCCGGCGAGTCGGCCCCGTCGAGGATGCTGACTGACGGCGGTCACGCCCGCAGGCGTGACCGCCTCAATAGTCGACCAAGTTAGTCGGGTAGTAGCTCCATCTCAATTCTTGACCAGATATGTCAACTTTCAGGCTGAGCGCCACGGTGAGGTGGCGGACTCACGTCGGAGTGTGGCGAAACCCGGTGACCCATGGCATGCTTACTTTTGCTAGCACTGAGTTGACTCCAGTTGCCACGCTAGCTATAGTTAGCATCGTTACATCGAAGAGCAAGCGGCTCGGCAAACGCCAGGGCCCGCCAGGAGGCACCAAAATGAGCACCACCATTCTCGACCGAGTTGTTGAAGTTGAAGACCAGATCGTCGACTCGATCGGCCAGGTCAAGGAGCCGGTCGTGAGCGCCACCGAAGCTGCGACCAAGTTCGTCCAGGAGCGGGTTGAGGTCGCACTGCGCCCGGTCCCGATGGCCGAGAAGCTCCCGACGCCTGAAGAGGTGCTGAACGCGCAGTTCGACTTCGCCAGCAAGCTGCTCGTCACTTCCAAGGACGTGGCCCTCGCCGTGGCCAAGGCCGCTGCGCCCGTCACCAACAAGTGGCTGGACCGCAAGCCCAAGCCCGTGCGCGCTGCCAAGAAGAGCGCCGCCTGATCGGCTGGGGTGAGTCCGAAGGGGCTTACCCCATCATTTCTGGAGTTCGGGGACCTACCCTCCCCCCCCCTCGGGTCCCCGAATCTCCATCTCGTTCGCACTCCGTTCTCCCCCCCCTTACGTGACGTGCGAGCGCTGACCGGCCCCCCTCAGTGGGGGCCGGTCGTCTTTTTGGATCGTCCTTGCCGTCTGCCGAACCGAGGAGCCCGCGCTTCGGCACACGGCCCTCCGTTCGTGTGGTCGGGGACCCCTGGGCTTGACCCGTCGCCCAGTCAGCGGAGCTCCGCCGCCACGCGTTCGCCGATGGCCAGACTCGCCGTCGCCGCCGGGGAGGGCGCATTCAGCACGTGGGTGATCCGGCCGACCGAAGCGATCACGAAGTCGTCCTCCAGGCCGCCGTCGCCGCGCAGAGCCTGGGCTCGCACCCCGGCGGGGGACGGCTCCAGATCGCCTGCCATGATGCCAGGCACCAGCTCGGCGACCGATGCGGCAAAGCGCCGGCGCGAGAGCGATCGGGCTACCTCATCGAGGCCGACCCGCCAGTACCTCCCGGCCAGGTGCCACACCGGAGGGTTGGCCAACAGGCGAGCCACCTCCAACGGATCGATTCGGCCCCAGCGGTACCCGTCTCGGGCCAGTGCCAGCACCGCGTTGGGTCCAGCGTGCACTTCGTCGTCGACCCCGCGGCTGAGGTGCACCCCCAGAAAGGGCAGCTCGGGGTCGGGCACCGGGTAGATCAGTTCCCGCACCCACCCGGCGGCACCGGGCCTCAACCGGTGGTATTCCCCCCGAAACGCCACGATGCTCAGCCGCTTCGCGGTCGAGCGGGCCTTGCCAGGCGGATGCCGGGTGGTAGCGCCCGTTCCAAGGCTGGCGTCGGCGTCGGAACCTTCGCTACCCGATGATGCCCGGCACGGTCGATGGGTCCGGCGCTCGAGGCGGTCGGCCCACAGGCCGGCGCAGGCCACCACCTGCCCGGTGCGGACCGTGCCGTGGTCGGTGTGAACGCTCACGCCGCCGCGTTCCTCGGCCAGCTCCAGCACCCTCCAGCCCAGATGCACTGCGTCCGGACCGATCTCGGCCAACGTCGCCGCCACCTGCCGGTAGTCGATCACTCCGGTTGCCGGCACGAACAGCCCGGCCTTGCCGACGGCATGGGGCTCGTGCTCGGCGATGTCGGCCGGCCCGAGCCGTTCGGCCGCCACACCGTTGGCTGCGCCCCGTCGCGCCAGCTCATCCAGGGCCGGCAGCTGTTCGTTGCGCGTGGCAAGCACCACTTTGCCGCCGATGCGATGGGCTACGCCGTGCTCGCCGGCAAAATCCACCATTGCCCGCTGGCCTCGCACCGCCAGCTCGGCCTTGGCCGAACCCGGGCGGTAGTACAGCCCGCTGTGCAGGACTCCCGAGTTGCGTCCGCTCTGATGGTGGGCCAATTCGGCCTCTTGCTCCAGCACCATGATCGTCCGAGTCGGAAACCGCTGGCGCGCAGCCCAGGCCACCGCCAGGCCCACGATTCCTCCGCCGACGACGACCATGTCGGCATCCACCGGTTCCAAGCTGGGCGTCATCTCCTCAGTCTGCCCGCCTTGGCGATGCCGGGCAGCAGGAGTTGCAGCGCTGGGTCTCCCTGTCTCCTGCTGCGCCGGGTGTGGGAGGGGATCTTCGTCGTTGCGACGACACGAAGCTGCCTTGAGGGCCAGAGCGGGGCGTGCCCGTGCAACCGGGGCACCGATGCGACACTGGTGGACATGGCCAACGGTCGGTTCGCCCCCAGCCCCTCGGGCCCGCTGCACGTCGGCAACCTGCGCACCGCGATGCTGGCCTGGTTGTTCGCCCGCAGCACTATCGGACGCTTTGGCATGCGCATGGAAGACCTGACCACCGGTGCCGCACCGGTGGCCGAGGCCGAGCAGCTGGCCGACCTCGAGGCGCTCGGGCTGGACTGGGACGGGCCGGTCACCCACCAGTCAAAGCATTCCGAGCGCTATCGGGCTGCGTTGGCCGAGCTGGAGGCAGGCGGTCGTATCTACCCCTGTTTTTGCACCAGGCGGGAGATCCGCGAGGCCGGCGCGGCACCGCACGGCGAAATTGACCTGCACCGATACCCGGGCACGTGTCGGTCCCTCGGCGCAGCCGAGCGGGCTCGCCGGGCTGAGTTCCGCTCTCCGGCACTTCGGCTGGATGCCCAAGAGGCAGAGGTGAGCGTGGTCGATCGCCTGCTCGGGCCGCTGACCAGCGTGGTCGACGACTTCGTGCTGCAGCGGGGCGACGGGGTGGCCGCCTACAACTTGGCAGTCGTCGTCGACGATGCGGCCGAGGGTGTCGAGGAGGTGGTGCGCGGTGACGACCTGTGGCCCTCCACGCCCCGACAGGTGTTGCTGGGTCGCCTGCTCGGGCTGCCCATCCCCGGCGTTTGCCCATGTGCCGCTGGTCCTGGGGCCCCTGGGTGAGCGCTTGGCCAAGCGGGACGGTGCGGTCACGCTGGCCGATCGGCGGGCGCTGGGCGAGAGCCCCGATGATGTGCGCGGGCGGCTGGCCCGCAGCCTCGGCCTGGCCGAGAGGGGGGAGTGCCCAACGATGGTCGATCTGCTCGATCGCTTCGACCCGGCTGCATTACCGGCGGAACCATGGACCTTCGATCCGAGCGGTGATCAACCCGCCGTTGACCCTTTTGCTTAATGCCATTAGGTTTCCTAGGTGGCATTGGAAACAGACCGGCGAACCCGCAAGCGGCTGGCACGACGGCGGGAGTTGCTCGACATCGCCGCAGACCTGTGGGACGAAGGTGGTCCCGAGGCGCTGACCCTGGCTGCGATTGGTGAGCGAGCCGACCTGACCGCCCCGTCGCTGTACACCTACTTCCCCTCCAAGTCCGCCATCGTCGCCGCCCTGCAGCGGGATGCGTTGGAGGTGTTGGCCCAGGCCGCCCGGGAGGCGGTCGACGCCTGGAGTGCCCCCGACGGGTCCGACCCGCACGTGGTCGCGCTGGGCCGCCTGGTCGCCTTTTCGGACCTCACCATGCGGGCACCGACCGAACACCCGCTGGAGTTCGGCCTTCAGCAACGCCTGATGGCCAGCCCCGGCCTGGAGGACCCCAACGATGCGGCCGGCGTACTGCCGGCAGCCTTCGAGGCGCTGGCGGTTCCCGCTGCTCTGATCGACCAGGCCGTCGAGGCTCGGGCCGTCGATGCCACCGATCCGGAAACGATGTTGGGGGCAGCCGATTCGTCGACGGTGCGGGCCGTGCGCTGGTTGGCGGCGCTGCACGGCGCGTTGGCGGTCGATGCGCTGCCCGTGGGGGTTCCTGCCGACGGCCACACCATGGGGCGGCTGCTCACCTGCGACCTGCTGCGGGGCTGGGGCGCCGATGCCGAACGACTCGTCGATGCGCAGGCCCTGGCCGACGACTGGAGACACCGATGACCGAGATCCTGTTGATGATCGTCGCCTTCGTCGGAGGGTGGATCGGGTGGACGCTGGCCGAATACGTCCTGCACCGCTTCGCCATGCATGCCCTGGGTGGCAAGGGCATCATGAGTCGGGAGCATCTCGAACACCACGTGACGTCGTCGTGGTCGTTCGATCCCGTCATCCTGCTTGCCTGGGCGGGCATTTTCCTTGTCGGGTGCGCCGTCTGGATACCGCTCACCCGCCTGGCCGGTGCCAGCTGGCCGGTCGCCGCGTCGGTGGCCGTCGGCTGGGGGGTGGGGTACTTCTTCTACGAGTTCTTCCACGCCCGGGCCCACCTCGTTCCACCCACCGGCACCTACAGCACCTGGCTGCGCCGCCATCACTTCCACCACCACTTTGGCCACCCCATGGCCAACCACGGGGTCAGCGTCATGTGGTGGGACCGGGCGTTCGGCACCTTGGAGCGTCCCGACACCGTCCGGGTTCCCCGCCGCCTGGCCCTGCCGTGGTTGGTCGATGACTCCGGCGAGCTGCTGCCCGAGTTCGTTGACGACTACCGGTTGGTCGGCTCGGCCGACGCGGGCGAGCGGGAGGCCATGTTGGACCGTGCCCGGGCGTTCGCCTCGGTGGCGCCGGTCGACTGAGCCGAGTGACCGGCGGTTATCGACCTTCCAGGAACTGCTGGTAGCGCCACTCCAGGCGATCCCGGTTGGGCCGATCAACCCGTTTCTTGGGAACGACGCGCAGCGGTTGGCGGTGCAGCGCCTGGATCCCGTGCTGGAGCATTGGCCCGTCCACCTCGTCGAGCAGGTCCTCGTTCACCTCAACCACGAGGTCCGGGCGGACGCCGAGGAAGCGGGCGTCGTACGCGGCGTGGTGGATCTTGCACAGCGAGAGCCCGTTGGGCGTGATTGCCAACCCGTCCGGCTGATCGTCGGGGACGATGTGGGCGGCGTCGAGCAGGGGTGAATGCCGAAGCGAGCACATCGAGCAGCGCTGGTCGTAGGCGGTGAGCACCCGGGTACGAAAGCCGTGCTGATGCAGACGGGTCTTGGCCGACCGCACGGCGTAGGAGCGGCCGTCGATCTCGGCGGGAACCCCGCGCGGAGCTGTATCGCCAGGTTCACCCGGCGCTGCCGCGATGACGAGGTCGACCCTGAGCTCCCCCGGGTGGTCCCCGCTGACGTACACCGGGAACTCAGCCAGGTACCGGCCGCTGCTGACGCCGTAGAGGTACACGAGGGGAAGTCGGTGTTCCCAGGCCCGACGGAGCGCCCGATTGGTCCACAGGTCGGGGTCCTCGCCCTGGTAGGCGTAGGACAGCCGACTCTCGTCGATCCAACGGTCGAGGTAGGGAGGGGGTTGACCTGCGGGTGGAGCGGTCGTCATGACCGAGATCGGGGCGTCGAGCGACCTGGGCTTGTGGATCCCGAGGCCGCTGGACATCACACCAATTCGGTGACCGTCGACGTCGATACCCTGCTGGAGATTCTTGGCCGGGAGCGCGTCGGGATGAGCTTTGGACAGCTCGGCCAGCCAAGCGAAGACCTGCGAACGCACCCTGTGCTCCCACTCCAGGTCCATTTTGGGACGCTACTTCGCAGCCGCAGGTGACGGCGCCCTGTTGGGGTGCCTCGCTCAGACGTCGAGGACGGCCGGGTCGACCAGCTCGGAGTTCTCGAGCAGAAACGCCTTGCGGCGGGCGACGTCGCTGCCCATCAGCACTTCGAAGCGGTCGGCCGCACGGGTGGCCTCCATGGCGTCCTCCATCGTGAGGCGACGCAGGATCCGGTTCTCGGGATCGAGACACGTTTCGAACAGCTCGTTGACGTCCATCTCCCCCAGGCCCTTGAAGCGCACCCAGTTGAGCTTTTCGGTGTTGCGGCCGCTGGAGGCCAGCTCGGTGGTCAGAGCGTCACGTTCGGCATCGCTGAAGGTGTAGCGCACCTCGTCGCCCACCTTCACCGAGTACAGCGGTGGCTGTGCGGCGAACACCCGTCCCGCCTCCAGCAGCGGTCGCATGTAGTGGTAGAAGAGCGTCAACAGCAGGCAGCGGATGTGGCTGCCGTCGACGTCGGCATCGCAGAGGATGATGATGCGGCCGTAGCGGGCATCGTCAAGGTTGAAGTCACGGCCGAACCCAGCGCCGATGGCAGTGAACAGTGCCTGGGCCTCGGCGTTCTCCACCACCTGCTTCATGGTGGCCTTGCCGGCGTTGACCACTTTGCCGCGCAGCGGCAGCACCGCCATGTTCTCGGAGTTCCGCCCCGCCTTGGCCGGGCCGGCCGCCGAGTCGCCCTCGACGATCAACAGCTCGGCGTCCATCCCGTGGGTGCGGCAATCGGCCAACTTGTCGGGCATGCCGGTTGCGCCGAGCTTGGCGGCTTTGCGCCGAGCGTCGAGCGTCTGTCGCGCGGCTACCCGGTTGATCACCGCTTGGGCCAGCTTCTCGCGCACCGCCGAGATGTGGCTCTTGGCGCCGCCGCCGTCGAACCAGGTCACCATGCCGTCCTTGGTGATCTCGTAGGCGATCGATTGCACGCCAGGCGTGCCCAGCTCGCCCTTGGTCTGGCCGCGAAACTGGGGCTCGGGCAGCGTCACCTTGAGGGCGGCCACCAGGCCCTCCTGCACGTCGCCCTTCTCGGCGCGGCCCTTGCCCTTCTTCTCGAGCGCCGCCAGCTTGCGCAGGCCGGGCAGCAGCGTGTCGTTGACCGCTTTGGTCAGCGCCCGTTCGAACCCAGCGACGTGGGTGCCGCCCTCGGCGGTGGGGATGGTGTTGACGAAGCTGACGACGCGGGTGTCGTAGCCCTTGACCCAGCGAAGCGCGAGGTCGACCTCGCAGGTGCGTTCGGTCTCGGTCAGCTTGCCGTCGACGGGGACCTTCTCGGTGAAGGTGCCCTCGCCGCGGATGGTGATCACCTCGCACAGCGGATCGCCGATCGACAGGTAGTCGACAAAGTCGGCCAGCCCGCCCTTGGCCGAGAACTCCTCGGGTTCGGGTGGGTTGGTGCCGCGCTTGTCGGTCAGGCGCACCTTGAGGGTGGGGACCAGGAAGCACACCTCGGCCACGTGGTCGCGCACCCGTTCGTGGTCGATGCGAGCATCCGGGTCGAAGATGTCGGTGTCCGGCCAGAACCGCACCCGCGTGCCGGTACGTCGGGCCGGGATCTTCTTGACCTTCTCCAGCGTGGACGAGGGGGTGAAGCCGCCGCGTGGCCCGATATGGCCCGGGCGTCGCTCGACGAAGGCCAGACGCCAGGTGGCGCCGTCGAGGTCGACCTCGACGACCAGTTTCGTCGCCAGTGCGTTGACCACCGATGCGCCCACCCCGTGCAGCCCGCCCGAGGATCCGTAGGCGCCGGAGCCAAACTTGCCGCCGGCGTGCAACTCGGTAAACACGACCTCAACGGCAGTGCGGCCGTCGGCCTTCTGGCCGGTGGGGATGCCCCGCCCGTTGTCGGACACCTCGACCGAGCCATCCCGATGCAGGGTGACCTCGATCAGGTTGGCGTGTCCGGCGGCGGCCTCGTCGACCGCGTTGTCGATCAGCTCCCACACCAGGTGGTGCAGGCCGGACGATCCGGTTCCCCCGATGTACATGCCCGGGCGCTTGCGGACCGCTTCGAGGCCCTCAAGCACCTCGATGTGAGAAGCGTCGTAACCGGATTGGGTGGTGTCGTCGGCCATCGGGGGCGAGGGTCTCCTGGGCGTGATGAGGGTGCGGTCGGGGCGAGATCGGCCCGGAGCTGGGCGCAGGCCGACGAACGGGTGTTCGTCGACGAGGCTACTCGCTTCGTTGGCGCTCAAGTCCCATCGGGTTGGGAAACGGCACCTCGCCGGAGCGCTGGATTGCGTCGGCCAGGGGCCCCAATGCCTGCTCCAGCCGGTCGAGATCGGCCGGGTCCCGGTGGGCAAAGGCTCCCCAGGCGGCCCGATCGGTGGCGGCCTCCACCCGCAGCAAGGTGTCCTGCCCCAACATCGTGGCCTGACCATTCTCATCGAGCAGTTCCATGCCGGCCAGGACAAGGATTTCGCGTTGCCACTCCTCGGGTTCCCAGGCCCGGGCGCTGCGGAGGGTCTCGGCGGGGATACGACCCACGCCTACCTGTAACAGGTTGGCCTGAATCCCGGTGAGCCCCTCGGTGACATACGCAGCGATGTGCCCGTCGCCCCGGTGCTCGCGCAGCAGGGTGGCTCCGCGCCACAGGTCCTCGATCGGCTCGCCCGTCCGATCGACGGTCAGGTTGGCGGCGAAGAGCCCGCGCCCGTCGACGGGTGCACCCTCGCCCAGGTCTGAGAGCTGATCGGCGAGCCATTCCAACGTTGAATCGTCGATCCCGGGCCCGCTGCCGTCCGTCGACCAGATGCGACGAAGAGCGGCGGCCGAGCCGGAGCGGCGCGCTGCCAACATCGCTTCCGGCGAAGTGAGGTTCCAGGCCTCGGGCAGGGCCCGGCCAATGCGTCGGGGGTGGAAGTTGGCGAACAGAGCGACCACCGGAGCGGCCGTCACCGTGCCCAGCGGAGCAGCCCGGCTGGCGACGTAACCCATCCAGAAGCCTTTGGTGCCCGCTTCGGCGTACGCAGCCAGTGGCTCGGGGGAGAAATAGGCCACGGCATGGATCGGTTCCAGCAGGTGCCACAAGCGCCGGGCGCGTTCGCGATCGGTGGGATAAAGCCGATCCTGGCGGGATGCGCTGGCCACGCAAGCACTTTACGACCCCGACGCTTTCGTGCGTCGCGTGCCCACGTTGCGCTTCGTCGGCGACGCACACAGTGAGCAACTGCGTCGGTCGTGACGTTGGTGCAGCGTCGACGCAATCGTGAGCAGTTGGAGGTCTGCGGGGTCGTCGCGTGCCATCGCAGCCGTGAGCCTTGTCGGGTGCCGCGTCGGCCCGGTCCGGGCCGCCTTGCCGAGCGACCACGGCAGTGCCAATTGACCATGAGTAGCGTCACGGTGGTGATGGAACTGACGTGGTGCCGTGGGGTGTACCCCGATTCAGCCAACCGGATGGTCGTGGCGGTTACCCGGCCGGACGGTTCGGTGCTGCCGGACCCACGCTGCGATCCCGATCGTCGGGCGTTCGTGCGTTCGGCGGCCAAGCCCGCCCAGGCGGTGGGGCCGGTGCTCGACGGCACGCTCGAACGCTTCGGCCTCGACGAACGTCATTTGGCCGTCGCCTGCGGTTCGCACAACGGCAGCGAGGTGCACACCTCCTTGGTCGTCGAGATCCTCGATGCCGCATCGGTACCCCACGATGCCCTGACCCCGGGCGACGACGGCCAGGGCGGGCCCTTACAACACCAGTGCTCCGGCAACCATGCCCTGGTGCTGGCCTGGTGCGCCGCAAACGGTTGGCCGGTCGACGGCTACCTCCAGTCCGACCATCCGGCGCAGGCGACGATGGACCGATGGGTGACCTGGTGGCTGGGGGTTGAGCCTGAGCGAGCGCCCGACGGGTGCGGCATGGTGGCCTACCGGGTCGCGCTCGCTGATTCTGCCCGTGCCTTCGGACGTTTGGCTCGTGCCGCCGCGGAAACCGTCGACGACGTGCGGGCGACGTTTGTGCTGCCTTCTGAACACACGACCACTCGGTCGGATAGGGCGGAGCCTTCCAGCAGCACCGGTCGGGGGGGAGCTCACCGCTCTTCTGTAGTGGGCGACGAGGCCGAAGCGTTGGTGGCCCTGGGGCGCTGCGGAGCGGCGATGGCGGCGCACCCTGAGTTGGTGCGCTGGCCAGGACAGCTGGATACCGAACTGATGTTGGCCGCTGGTGACGAAGGCCTCGTTGCCAAATGCGGCGCCGAGGGTTTCTGGGCCTGCGGCACCGCTGGCGGTTGGGGCCTGGCGCTGCGGGTCCTCGATGGCGCTGTCCGGGCCTGGCCTCCGGCCGGCATGTGGGCGGTTCGAACTCTCTTAGCCGACGTTCTGGATTCGGACCTGGCCACGCCGGCCCTCGATGCGATCGCCGATCCACCAGTGCTCGACGGCAAGGGCGCAACCGTCGGTGGCCTGGCGGTCACCGACGCCCAGAGGTGACTGGGCTGCGGACACCCTCTTCAAGTGGGGGTGGGGCCCGTGCACGATGGCGCATGCTGCCCGCAGCCTGTTCGTCCGCATCGCGCCCTGCGAAAGTCTGACCGCCGACCTTTGCATGAGGGCCATGCATAAGTCGGCGGGGTGCCTCTTGCATGCCGGTCCCAGGGTCGTCCGGGCCGGCTGACTCGTCGACGCCGATGGGCCGATGGGTGCAGTGGTGCCCATCCGTGGTGCCCATCCGTGGTGCCCATGAGTAGCCATGTGCCGGGGCCAGCGGCAGGTTGATGGCCTCCGGCCTGTGCCGACAAGCATTGGGGATGGCCAAGCATCAGCGGCGAGGGCCACCTACCAGCGGGGATGGCCGACCATCAGCGGCCTGGGCCACCTACCAGCGGCCTGTGCCGATTCCCAACCAGCGTCGGGTGGTCGCATGGCTGATCAGGTCGCGTCCGGTGATCTCCAGCGTGAGCGGTTCGGGGCTTGTGTCCGGACGGGAGGGGTTCTCTTCCTGGCCGACGACGACCAGGCGTCCGTTCTCGGGGCCCACCCAGGCCCAATCCAGGCGCTTCTCGCCGCGGAACTTGGTGAGGCGCACCCCGCCGGTGGCCCGGCCCTTGGCCGGGAGTGCGGCGACGTCGGTGGCCTTGGCGGTTTGGGCGTCGGTCACGCTGATCACCACCGCTCCTGGCACGACCGGACCTGCACCGACCACGGTCGCCCCGGAGGTCAGCTTCATGCCGGCCACCCCGCCGGCGGTCCGGCCCTGAATCGCAATGTTGGCAGCCGAGGTGCGCAGCGCCTGCGCATCGGAGGCCACGATGACGACGTCGGTATCGTCGTCGGCCTCGAAGGCGTCCACCAGGGAGTCGCCGTCCTTGAGCTTCATCGCCGGCTGTCCCGGGCGGGTCCCGACCAGCTCCTCGATGGTGATCCGCTTGGCTTGGCCACGGGCGCTCACCAGCAGCAGGGGTGCCGAGGCCCCGCCGAGATGGTCCCCTCGAGCGGGAGCGACGAGCCGCAACAGCACCTCCCCGCGCTCCAGGCCGAAGGCGTCGCCGACCGAGCTACCCCGTGACCTTCCGGCGACCGCATCGATCTCGGCGACGCTGGCCGAAACGGCTCGGCCGCCCGACGTGATCCCCCACACCGTCGCCTGGGTGGACGCGGTGACCCGATCGATCAGCACGTCGTGGCGGCCGAATGACGCCGCCTTGGGTCCGCCGACCGGCTCTACTCCCACCACGCCGGAACTGGACAATGCGACAACACAGGGTTCATCGGTGGCGGGCTCGTCGGAAGCGGCCGCCTCGACGGCGGTGACGTCGCTGAGCGCCTCGGGTGACACGATGCGGGTACGTCGATCCCGCCCGAAGGCGTCGACCAGCTCGCGCAGCTCCTTGAGCACCAGGGTGCGGCGGCGTTGCTCGGAACTCAGAATCAGCTCGAAGTCGGCGATCGCCTCTCGCAGCTCGGCGATCTCACCCTCCAGCTCCAGGCGGGCCAGCGCGGTCAGCCGGCGAAGCGGCATCTCAAGGATGTCGGTGGCCTGGATCTCCGACAGCGACAGCTCGGCCATCAGGCGCTCCCGCGCCTCGGGGGTGTCGTGGGAGGACCGGATGATCGACACGACCAGGTCGATCGCATCGAGGGCGATCATGCGCCCTTCGAGCAGGTGCAGCTTGGACTGGGCCCGGGCCAAGCGGTGCTCGGTGCGTCGAAAGATCACTTCGAGGCGGTGGTCGATGTAGTGCTGGGCCAGGCGGGCGACGCCCATCGTGGTGGGGACGCCGTTGACCAGCACC
Source organism: Candidatus Microthrix subdominans (assembly GCA_016719385.1). Taxonomy (NCBI): domain Bacteria; kingdom Bacillati; phylum Actinomycetota; class Acidimicrobiia; order Acidimicrobiales; family Microthrixaceae; genus Candidatus Neomicrothrix; species Candidatus Neomicrothrix subdominans. The sequence continues at coordinate 115,236 of JADJZA010000007.1, forward strand.
ACGTTGTTGATGCCGAAGCTCTCCTCCAGCGGGGTCTGGCGGTACAGCTCGGTGAGCACCGCCTTCGGATTGACCCCGGCCTTGCACTCGAAGACCAGCCGCAGGCCCGACGTGCGGTCCGACAGGTTCTTCACGTCGGAGATGCCGCTGATCTTGCCGTCCCGGATGAGGTCCTGGGTGCGGGTCAGCACCCGTTCGGGTCCCACCTGGTAGGGCAGCTCGGTGACCACGATGCCTTGGCGGTTCTTGGTCACCTTGGTGATCTCGGCGGTGGCCCGGATGCGGAACGTACCTCGCCCGGTGGCATAGGCCTCGGCCAAACCGTCGTCGACGACGATGCCCCCCGAGGGGAAGTCGGGCCCTGGGAGCACCGCCATGATCTCCTCGATCGTCGGCTGGGGTCGGCGCTTGGTCATCACCAGCTCGACCAGATCGGCAACCTCGCGCAGGTTGTGGCTGGCCATATTGGTCGCCATGCCGACCGCAATCCCGCTGGTGCCGTTGACCAACAGGTTGGGTAGGCGGCCGGGGAGCACCACCGGCTCGTCGCGCTGACCGTCAAAGGTGGGCCGAAACTCGACGGTGTCCTCGTCGAGCTCGGCCAGCATCTCCTGCGCAGCTGGCGTCAGCCGACACTCGGTGTAGCGGTAGGCGGCCGGCGGGTCGTCGAGGCTGCCGAAGTTGCCGTGCGGGTCGATCAGGGTGACGACCCGGGAGAAGTCTTGTCCCATGCGGGTGAGAGCGTCGTAGATCGCTCCGTCGCCGTGGGGGTGGTACTTGCCCATCGTTTCGCCGACCACGCCGGCGCACTTGCGGTGCGGCCGGTCGGGGCGCAGCCCCATGTCCTCCATCGCGTAGAGGATGCGGCGCTGAACCGGCTTGAGGCCGTCCCGCACGTCGGGGATGGCCCGAGAGGTGATCACCGACAGTGAGTAGGCCAGGAACGACTCCGACATCTCCTCGGCGACGGGTACGTCGAGAACGCGCGCTGCGAACGTCGGGGGCTCGGTGAACAGTTCGCCCTGATCGGACACGGGTGACCTCCGGGGGTGGTGGCAGGCAGAACGGGTGTTCGTCAGCTTAGGGGCCGTCTGGTTGGGCCACCGTGAGGCCGCTACCCCCCAGGGGGGGGGGGGCCCCCGGGGGGGGTGGGGGGGGGGGGGGGGGACCCCCGGGGCTCACCCTCCAGCGTGGCGATTATCCGATGGCGTCGGGCTAGCCGCCCAGCACCAACTCGGCGGCGGTGCGGAGCCCGTCGACGTCGGACGCGTGGATCATCAGCGTGGTCACCGGCGAATCCCGCCAGACCGTCAGCCGCTCCCGGATGCGCTCCGGCGGACCGACCAAGGCGATCTCGTCGGCGAACGAGGCGGGAACAGTGTCGATCGCTCCGGCCTGATCGCCGGCGAGAAACAACCGCTGGATCTCCAGGGCGGCATCGCCCAGGCCCATTCGGGCCGCCAGTTTGGTGTGGTAGTTCTGCCCCTCTGCACCCATGCCACCGATGTAGAAGGCGAGCATCATTTGGATGCCGGCCAGGCCATCGGCGATCTCGGCCTCGCTCGGCCCGGTGACGACGAACGGGCAGATCACCGATACCTGGAAGTCGACGGCGGCCCCGGCCAACTGATCGGCGTACACGTCCTGGCGCCACGGCGAGTAGTACAGCGGAAACCAACCGTCGGCGATCTCTGCGGTTTGTGTGACGTTCTTCGGACCCTCGGCGCCGATGAAGATCGGGATCCGTCGGCGCAGCGGGTGGGTGATCGGCTTGAGGGCCTTGCCCAACCCGACCGAGCCGGGTCCGGTGTAGGGATGCTGATAGTGCTCCCCCTGAAAGTCGACCTTCTCCTCCCGGGCGATCACGCGCCGGATGATCTCGACGTACTCCCTGGTGCGGGCGAGCGGCTTGTTCGACGGCTGGCCGTACCAGCCCTCGACGACCTGGGGGCCCGAGACGCCGAGGCCGAGGTTGAAACGACCGTTGGACAGGTGGTCGATCGTCAACGCGTGCATGGCGGTGGCGGTAGGGGTGCGGGCGGCCAGCTGGGCGACGGCGGTACCCAGCTGGATCTTCTCGGTGACCGCTGCCAGATAGGCGAGGGGGCTGAAGGCATCTGAGCCCCACGATTCGGAGGTCCACACGGACGCGAAGCCGAGTCGCTCCGCCTCCTGGGTCAGCTCCACCAGATTGGGTGGCGGCAGCTGGCCCCAGTAGCCCCACATCAATCCCAGGTCCAGGTCGCCCACGTCTCGTCCCCCTCATCGGCCCCTCCGCGTGAGGGGTGCAGAGTCACAGTCTCTCACTCACGTCGAGCGTCAAACACGACGGTGGGGGAGCGGGTGGTTGTGCCCGCCGGGGCCGCTCGGGTCTTCCAGCCTGGCTACCGCCCGTGGAACCTGGGGGTTCGCTTCTCCTTGAAGGCACGAGGGCCCTCCTTGGCGTCCTCGGACGCGAAGACATCCCAGCCGTAGGTGAACTCGTGATCGAGGGCATCGGACTCGACCATGCCGTTGGTCTCTCGCAAGGTCCGCAGGATGGCCTTGACGGCGAGGGGGCCGTTGGCGGCGATGCGCTCGGCGATCTCCAGCGCCTTGGCGAGTGCCTGGCCATCGGGGACGACGTGTCCGACCAGGCCCAACTGCAGCGCCCTTTGTGCATCGATGTGATCGCCGGTCAACAGCAGTTCGGCTGCGACCGTATAGGGGATCTGGCGGGGGATCCGAACGACCGACCCGCCCATCGCATAAAGGGACCAGCGCACTTCGGAGATGCCGAACCGGGCTGATTCGCCGGCTACGCGAATCTCTGTGGCGCCGGTCAACTCGGTCCCGCCGGCGATCGCCTGACCCTCGGCGGCGGTGATCAGGGGCACGTTTGGACGCCAGGTGCGCAGCAATGCCTTCCACGGCAGATCCGGGTCGGCGGCCAAGCGACCCTGAACGTCGACGCCGCTGAGATCCTCGCCCTGGTGACCTCCGGCCATCTCTTTCAGGTCGGCGCCCGCACAGAAGTTGTCGCCGGCCCCGGTGATGATCGCCACCCGGATGTCGTCGTCGGTGTCCGCCTCCACCATGGCGTCGTAGAACCGCACCAGCACCTCGCCGTTGATGGCGTTCATCCGGTCGGGACGGTTGAGCGTCACGACCAAAACATGGCCGATCCGTTCGGTTAAGACTGCAGGCATCGATCTCCCCCGGGGTACGAATCCGCCCGTGAGACTAGTCGGGGCAAGACTGGTCGCTATGAGCCATCACCGTCGCTGTCGACGCGACTCCGTCGAGACCTCACGGCCGCGCTGGGACGCTGCATGACCCCTCGGATCGACGAGTCGACGAGTGGTGCCAACGAGCCACGGTTGCAACCGGGTCCGCCCGTGCTCGATGACGAGGGGGAGGGACGCCTGCTCGAGGTGCTCAACGACGCTCAGCGGCTCGGGTTTCTGGGGCGGGGGCCGGTGGAGCGCCACGTCTCCCATGGTCTGGGGTTCGCCGCAGCCTGGGCTGAGGTCGACCCGACGATGGCAATGGGAGCCGACCGCAGCCCGAGGCGGATCGCCGATGTGGGCTCTGGCGGGGGAGTGCCGGGCCTGGTGCTGGCGATGGCGAGCGAGGCCCACCTGGTGCTGGTGGACAACAAGACTCGTCGGACCGATTGGTTGAGCGAAGCGGCCTACCGCCTCGGGGTGGACGACCGGGTAAGCGTGGTGGCCCGGCCCGCCGAGGAGGCTGGTCAGGACCCCGAGTGGCGGGGAAGCTGCGACGTCGTGGTGGCGCGCAGCTTTGCTGGGCCGGCGCCCACCGCCGAGTGCGCCGCCGGGCTGGTGCGCCGCGGCGGGCTGGTGGTGGTCAGCGAGCCGCCCGAGGCCGGCGACCGCTGGGCCGGGCTGGTCTCGGCCCAGCTCGGTTACCAGGCCGTCCGCCTCGTCGATCGACCGGAGGGTCACTACGCCGTGTTGATCGCAGGCGGGGCACCGTTGGAAGCGCGCTTTCCGCGAACCTGGGCTGCCCAGAAGAAGCGGCCGATGTTCACCTGACCCTCAGCGGCGGCTCCCGGTGGCGTCGTAGCGATACGTGTCGAAGATGTTGCCGTTTGGGTCGAGGAGGAAGGCTGTGTCTCCGGAGTTGTTCCACACCGCCGAGTTGGACATGCACCAGTGCAGGTGGTCCGCCCGGTCGGTGCCACATCCGCTGGCCACGCGCACGGCGGCCCCCGCCGGCAGTTCGAAGCGGTCGGGGAACCCGTAGCGGTGCGACGCGGACTCGTCCTTGAGACCCCATCCGGTCAGGTCGATGGTCGAGTGGCCCGTGTTGGTAGCGCAGCAGGCGGCCGTATCGATCGCGATCGGTGGTGTCGGTCTCCAGGCGCACCTTGCCCCCGGACAGCAGTTCTGTCAGCCGCTCGGAGGCGACGTCGGCCAGGCACTCACCGTGCTCGGGGGCATCGATGCCGATCAGGCGCACCCGCTCGAGTGTGCCATCGACCTCAACGCTCAGCGTGTCACCATCGGTCACCCCGGCCACCGATGCAATGGGACCTTCGGGACGGTCGACCGGACCGGTCTCGCCGTGAGCAAGGCCACCACAATGCGAAGGCGGGTGGCGCGGGCGTGGTGATGCCGAGGAGCGGAGATGGCCTCAGCCGACGACGCAGGACGTGGCGGTCTTGGCGATCGTTTCCTTGAGCGCAGCGGCCTTGGACTGGTCGCCACCGTAGGAAGCGGCGAGTGCATCCCAGACCTGCTGGTTCAGCTCCGCATCGTTGTTGATCGCCTCAACGATGCAATCCACCTGTTCGGCGGTGATGTCCTGGGTCTCCAGCTGCTCTCTCAACACGTCGCCGGCTCCGGCACATCGAGGGCCGGCCTTGGCGACCGGTGCGATGAGCTCCTTCGGAATCGTCGTGCTTTCGCTGAGCTGGCCGTCCATCTCGGTGATTTGTTCCTCACCGGCCTCGGTGTAGATGTTCTCACCGATACAGATGGCCTGTTCCTCGCTCAGGGACGATTGGCTGCCGGTCGATTTGGCGAAGTTGGACGCGAAGTCCTCTTTCGATATCGATCCTCCGCAGCCGCTCAGGCACAGGCTCGTCGCAACGACGACGCTGATCATCAAGGTGGTCCAACGTCGCATTTGTGTCCCTGAAGGAGTGAGTGGATCTTCGGGCGGGGGCGAGCCAGACGCTAGTGGGTCGCCCTGCTCGACGCCGTGACGAAGCAGCAGCGCCGAAGCCGTGTCATCGCACAGCGGTAGCGACCGCTGCGCCGGTCTAGATGTTGCTGACGACCCATATGGTGGCCAGCACGACGCCGATGACGGCCGCCAAGGCGATCAGGAGGCCCAACAGGTTGGCGAAGGTCGATCGTTTGGATCGCTCCAGCCAGTCGGCGTGGGTGTCCGTCGTGCCCTCGACCCATCGGTCGACGTCGTCGCGATCGTCCTCGACCAACGCCTGGTCCTCGACGAAAAGGTCGGTCTCGACCGGCGAGGTGTCCTCAGCCTTCCGAGTCTTGGAGCGCTTGCGTTTGCGCTCACCTTTGCCCCGAGCCTTCGGCGTCGGCCCGTCGTCGTATTCCGGGTCGATCTCGCTGTCGCCGGCTTCATCGGCGCTGTGTTCATCCCGGTTGGGGGCGTCGAAGAACGCGTACAGCGCTGCCTCGTAGGCGTCGGAATCGGGCCCGTCGAGCGCATCCAGGTCGCTCGGTTTGGTAGAGGTGGGTGGCGCGGCCAGGTCCGAGGCCTCGAGTCGCATCTGCTCGGTACCATTGAGGTTGACCGCCTCGGTGGCGTTGGCCGCTGCACGAAAGCCACCGCGGTCGTCGTTGCGTTGGGTTGTGTCGTCGTAGTCCCACCAATCGTGACGTTCGACCCGTTCGCCGACCCGGTCCTCATCGGGTTCGTCGTCCGTGCGATCGTCGATGAAACGGTCATCGAGTTCGGCGAGCTCGCCAAAGACGTCATCCCTGGGGGTAGGTCTGGTCGTCGCTCCCTCGAGCAACCTCCCGGGTTCCTCAGGCAGCTCGGCGAGCTCGACGAAGTCGTCTGCCAGCGGCCGGGTGACGGCGACCGACTCGGTCGGGTCGGGTGAGCGATCGCGATGGTGTTCTGGCACGACATCGGTTCGACCTGACGGCACCGGGAGCTCGACGAAGTCATCAGCCGGCGGCCGGGTGGTGGCGACCGACTCGGTTGGGTCGGGGGTGCGATCGCGTTGGTGGTCTGGCGCGACATCGGTTCGATCTGACGTCAGCGGGAGGCCGGCGGATTCATCCGGTTCGGGTAGCCCGGCCAGCATCGTTTCCAAGCTGAAGAACTCGGAGTCGGTCCTGAACCGTGGTTGGGGGTCGAGGCGGTCGGCATCCGAGCTGGGCGGTTCGTCGGTGGTGAACAGCGAAAGGTTGTCCGGTGAATCCAACGCCGATTGATCGTCGAGGGGAATGCTCGCCCAATCGGTGTTGAGCTCGGAGGTGAGCCCCGGTGCCGAAGGGCTGGAATCGTCGAGCGGCAGCGGCGGAAACTCGTCTGGGAAGAGCACGAGGTTCGAATCCGTCTCGCTGCCGGGATCCTCGTCGTGGTCGGTGTGGGCCTGATCGAGTTCGCTCCAGCCACCGTCAGCCCCTTCGGAAACCCAATCGCCGTCGACCGGGTGGGGATCGGGGGTGTCGGTGTCGATCTGCTGGGTGGCTTCGGTCGGCGGGCCGGTGTCGTGGTCACCGATGTCGTGGTCAGTGACGGTGTGGTCTTCGGTGTCGGTCGGGGGGCCGTCGTCCTGTGCGTCCCCGATGTCGGTGTCGATGTCGAAGTCGACGCCGGTGTGGTCTTCGGCTCCGGGGGGGGGGGGGGGCGTCGTGGCGTGCGGTGTGGTCTTCGGTGTCGGTCGGGGCCGTCGCATGTCGGTGTCGATCTGGGTGGCTGCAGGGGGTCGGCTATCGGGCTGGGGTCGGCGTGATTCTCGGTCTCGGTGTCGACATGGTCTTCGGCTTCGGTCGGTGGGCCGGTGTCGGTGTCGATCTGTTGGGTGGCTTCGGTCGGCGGGCCGGCGTCGTGGTCGTCATCGTGTTCGCCACCGGTGTTGGCGGCCGTGACGGTGTGGTCTTCGGCTCCGATCGTGTGGCCGGGGTCGGTGTCGAGCTGGGTCGGGTGGTTGGCTGGGTGTCGCATGGTCTTCGGCTTCGGTCGGTGGGCCGGTGATCGCTTCAGCCGTGGAGGTCGGCGTGGTTTCGTCCTCAGGATCGACCTGCGGTTCGTGTTCTTCCTTGAAGAGATCGAAGCGCTGCCCCAAAGGCGCCGTCTCCGGTTCGTCGCTCCTCCAACCGATCGTCTCCTCGTGGTTGGGCGTAGCGGGGCTGTCAGACGGCGGCAGTCGATCGGCGAAGAGGCCTTCGTCCGTGTCAAACGGTGTCGTAGCTGCCACCGTTGGCCCGTCTAGCGGCTCGTTTGGTTCCGCTTGGGCCGGTTCGACCCACGAGTCGGGTGGGGTGATGTCGGGCGGCAGCGTGACATTCCGGCGGGGGCGCGGCTCGTCGGCTGGCGCGCTGTCCGGCTCGGGCTCGGTGAACAACGGTTCCCTGGCAGAGATGAAGACCGGCTCGTCCTCGGTCGTCGGTTTCTCGCGAACGGCGTCCAGCCGCCCCCGATCGGCCGCCTCGTTGAGCGCAGCACGACGACGATCGCGTCGACGTCTGAACAGGCCACGTTGTTTCGGGGGGGCCGTTGCGTCGTTCGGACCCTCGACCTTGGGCGGTTCAGCCCGGGACTGAGTGGTTTCGGGCTCGACGGTTGCGAACTCGAGGGACTCGAACTCGAACTTGAACGACTCGTTCTCGATCTCGGGCTTGATTTCCGAGGACTCGATCTCGTCGGACTGGATCTTGTCCGATTCGAGGTCAATGGTGCCGGGCTCGACGCCCTCGGTGCGTGCAGGTTCGAGATCGGCGGCCTCGAGTTGGACAGCCTCTACCTCGACGGGCTGGATCTCGACGGCCTCGATCTGGGCGGTCTCAGGCTCGACGGGCTGGATCTCGACGGCCTCAATCTGGGCGGTCTCAGGCTCGACGGGCTGGATCTCGACGGCCTCAATCTGGGCGGTCTCGGGCTGCGGCACGTCCTCGTCGATCCGCCACGGTTCGTTGCCCAGGGACGGGGGAGGCAGCGGTGTGTCCCCCGCTCGATCGGGCTCGCCCTGGGAGGCGATGTCGGAGAGGGAAAACTCGGCCGTGGCGGGCGCTGCTGGTTCCCCGGTCGGAGCGACGGGCGGCCGCCCGGCCTCAGCATCCGGTTCGGGTTGGCCGATGGTGGGGGGCGTCTGGGCGCCGTCGTCGGGGTCAAGGGGAGCGAGATCATCCTCAGCGAGCACGGCGTTGACGACGGTGGTGACCGCAGTCGGGTCAGCGTCGCTGGGGAGCACGCCGTGCTGGTCGGCCCGTTCGGAAGGACCGGAAGAGTCGTCGGTCGCTGAGGCGAAGGCGGCGATCGCTTCCGGGGTCAGCGCATCGATCTGTCCGGTAGGTGTCGACGCCTCGGTTGGCCTGGGCGAACCGCTGGGGTCTTCTCTGGCAAACGCCGACGGGTCCGGCGGATCGGGGCTGATCGGGCTGACCGGGCTGATCCTTCCGGCGGGTACCGGTAGATCCTCCAAGGGGCCGTCGACGTCCGCAGCCACGTCCACCTTGACGACCGGAAGCACGGCGGTGTCCTCGCTGGACGGACCATCGAACCGTTCGTGGGGAACCACCTCGGGGGGCGGCAGGACAGACCGGTCGGGCTTAAGGGGCACGTCGAAGGGCAGGTCGACGACATCGGTGCCCTGCGGTGGCGTCGGCTCGTCCTCCGAAAAAAACTCGTCCGCGGTGGCCTGATCCGAAGTGTCGGTCTCGAAGGAGCTCGAGTGCGGGCGCCGCTCAGTCACGATGTCAAACTGTACTCCCCGAATCAGCATCGATCCGGCGGCCATCGTGTCTTCCGACCAACTCTTGGCCGGAGCCCGAGACGGTGCCGGTAATCGGGCCCGACCAGTTGTTCCCGAAAGGCGATCCTGTGGATTTCGACGATACACCGGAAGAAGCAGCCGTCCGGTCGGAGGCTCGCCGCTTTCTGGACGCTCATGCCACGAGGCGAGCCGACCACGACAGCTCCCATCTGGGTAACCATCGTCCGGCCAGCATCGCCGCCGATCGCGAGCATCGGGCCCGGGCCGCCGCGTGGCAGCGCACCAAGCTGGACGGCGGTTGGGGAGCACCGTCGTGGCCCATCGAGCATGGGGGTCGGGGCCTGAGCCCGCATCTGGCCGCTCTCTTCGCCGAGGAGGAGGCCCACTACGACGTCTCGGCACGCTACTTCCAGGTTGGGCTCGCCATGGTCGGCCCGACGTTGATGGCCCACGGCTCACCCGAGCAGCTGGAGCGCTTCGTCAGCCCCCTGTTGCGGGGCGAAGAGATGTGGTGCCAGTTGTTCTCGGAGCCAGGAGCGGGGTCTGACCTCGCCGGGTTGGCGACTCGGGCCGTCGCCGACGGGGATGAGTACATCGTCTCCGGACAGAAGGTGTGGACCACCAGCGCGCACCTGGCCGAGTTCGGAATTCTGCTGGCCCGCACCGATCCGGACGTCCCCAAGCATCGTGGCATCTCCGCCTTCCTCGTCGACATGTCCTCGCCAGGCATCGAGGTGCGACCACTCCGCCAGATCGATGGAGCGGTGCATTTCAACGAGGTGTTTTTCGACGAGGTGCGGGTGCCGGCTGGGGCCCTCCTCGGAGGGTTCAATGCCGGGTGGGGGGTCGCGCTCACCATGTTGAACTTCGAACGGTCGGCGATCGGTGGGGGCGGCATGATCGAGTGGCCTCAAATCATGAATCTTGCGCGTGAACGTGGCGCCGGTCCGCTCGATCGCCAGGATCTGGCTCGGCTGTGGACCCGGCTCGAGCTGCTTCGCTTCCTCGGCTACCGGGTGCGCACGGCGATCACTCGGGGCGATCCGCTCGGGCCGGAGAGTTCGGTGATGAAGCTCGCCGTCTCTGCGTTTTACGAGGACGTCGGTAACGTGCTGATGGGTCTGCAGGGGCCCAACGGCACGTTGTGGTCCGACAGTGATCCCAACCGAGGCGTGTACACCGGCGTCTTTTTGTCGCAGTGGGCCCCACGGATTGGCGGCGGTACCGATCAGGTGCAGCGCAACATCATCGGCGACCGGGTGCTTGAGCTACCTGCCGAGCCCCGACCCGACAAGACCGAGCTGTTCAAGAACCTGCCCCGCAGCTGACGCTCGGACGCTGCCAAGGGGGGAGGGCGCCCGGGGGGCCCGGGCCCCCGGGGGGGGGGGGGGGGGGGGGGGAAGAGGTTGCGTAGTCGGGAGTGCAGAGCGCTGTCTGACGGCACTCCGGGCTCCCCAGTTGGGAAGAGGTTGCGTAGTCGGGAGCGTCTCAGCCTGCGGGGGTGGGGGCGGTGAGCAGCTTCGCTTGGTGATCGGCCAACGAACCGCCGGTGAGCTCGAGAAGCCGTGCCCGGGTGACGTAACGGTGGGCGGGATGCTCCCAGGTGAAGCCGATCCCCCCGTGGTTCTGCACGTTCACTTCGGCGTTGGTGAGAGCGGCACGTGTAGCCATCACGCGAGCGGCTTCCACCTCGAATGCGCCGTCGGGTCCGCCAGCGTCGACGGTGAGTGCGGCCCATCGGGTTTGGGTGATGGCGGCCTCGGCTCGGGCCGCCATGTCGGCACAGCGGTGCTTCACCGCCTGGAACGAGCCGATCGGCTGTCCAAACTGCTCGCGTTCCTTGGCGTATTCAACCGACATCGCACAGGTGGCCTCGGCCAGGCCGGCCATCTGTGCGGACACCAACGTGGTCGCCCAACGGGCGGTGGCTCCCGACGGGTCGCTCGCACCTGGGATGACTGCGTTGGCTCGAACCCGTCGCAGCGGGGTCGACGGATCGAGCGGGGCGACGTCGGCGAGAACCTCGACGTCTTCACTCGAAATGAGGACGGCCTCGTCGCCCGAGACCACCACGATCCAAGCAGCGCCTTCGGCGTGCTGGACCAACAGGTCGGCGGTCGTTCGGTCGCCGATGACGGCGGGTGAACCCTCGGCGGACACCACCGGTTCGCCCCATGCCGCCCGGAGGGTGCCAGCCGCCAGATCGGCTGCGGCATCGAGCTGCGCTGCGGCGGCCAGACGGGAGGCAACGATCTGGGCGACGAAGGGGCCGGGCGCCACCTGGCGACCGAGTTCCTCCGCCAACAGCACCTCCTCAGCCAGCCCGTAACCCACGCCTCCGTCGGCCTCGGCGAGCCCGAGGCTGAACCAGCCCAGTTCCCCGAAACCGGCCCAGCGGGCGTCGTCGATGAGCGGATCGCCCCCACCGGGTCGCTCGCCGGACAACAACGTCTCCTGCGCTCCGATCACATCGAAACGGTCGCGGTCGTTGAGCGGAAAGGCGGCCTCGAGCGCGTTGTGCACGGTCGAGGCGATCTCGGCTTGTTCATCGGTGGGAAGCAGGTCCACTGGGGGTCCTCTCGAACAGTTCGTCGGGGTGCGTAGGGCTGGGGGCGGAGGAGGCCGGAGCCTCAGCGGGGTGGTCTGGGCAGGCCGAGCACCCGCTCGCCAACGATGTTGCGCTGGATATCGGTGGTGCCACCGCCGATCGTGTAGGCGAAGCTCTGCAGATATGGGCCCGTCCAGTTGCCGTCGCCGTCGATCGGGGTGAGGCCCAGCGCGTCGGTTCCGATGATCTCCATACCCAGCTGGTACACCCGCTGGTGGAGCTCGCCGTGGAACGCTCGAATCAGCGAACCCTCCGGCCCCGGCATGCCGGATCGCCGGGTGCGGCTGATGCCAGCGACCGTCATCGATCGCAGGGCAGCAACCTCGGCCCGAGCGGTGGCCAGACGACGAGCGATCTCGTCATCGTCGATGCGGGCCCGGCCGCGTGCGTCGCAGCGGTTGCGGGCTTCAACGATCAGCTCCTCGACGGTGGCGGCCAGCTCGATCTGGTCGGCCATGAAGGCGGTGCCCCGCTCGAAGCTCAGCGTGCTCATCGCTACCCGCCAGCCATCGTTGAGTTCACCGACCACGTTGGTCAGCGGGATGCGGACCTCGTCGTAAAACACCTCGGCGAAGTCGGTGTGGTGCGCCATCGTGTCGATCGGGCGTACCTCGATGCCGGGCGTGGACATGTCGCAGATCACCCACGAGATGCCCTTGTGCTTGGGGGCGGTCGGGTCGGTGCGCACCAGCAGTTCCTGGTAGTCGGCCACGTCGGCGTAGCTCGTCCAGATCTTCTGGCCGGTCACGACCAGCTCGTCGCCATCGACGACGCCTTTGGTCGAGAGGCTGGCCAGGTCGGAACCGGAGTTTGGCTCGGAGAAACCCTGGCACCACACCACCTCGCCGCGCAGGATCGGGGGCAGGTGCTCGGCCTTCTGCTCGTCGGAGCCCGACGCCATGATCGTCGGGCCGCCGTGGTTGTTGCCGACGAAGGTGCAGCTGTTGTTGAGCGTGAACGGGGGATCGGCCCGGGCGAACTCCGAGTACCAGATCATCTGCTCGATGTCGGAGAGACCCCGGCCACCGTAGGAGCTTGGCCAGTTGATGCCGGCCCATCCTCCCTCGTAGAGCGTGCGCTGCCAGGCGAGATCGAAGTCGCGCATCGGCTGCCCCATCGGTGGGCGCGCTTCGGTCGGGAGGTGCTCGCGCAACCAGGTGCGAGCCTGGTCCTGGAACTCTCGCTCCTCGGTCGTGAACTCCAGATCCATGGGGCCTCCCGGGCGGCGCCGGCGGAATTGGGCAACCGGCCGGCCGTGCTCGGGCGCAGGTTACCAAGAGCTGATCAATCGTCAGATTGCGGAGCGTCGACCGGCCGGGCGCGAGCTGCGGAGCGAGGCGAAGCGCGGCGCGCTGCCGTCCACGAGCGGTAGCTCGCTGGCTTGGGCGATGCCGGCCCGGTTGAGCAGAGGAGCGAGCAACTGGGCGGTGGCCACGGCGTCGTCGGCGGCCCGATGCGCCGTGCCGGGTTGAGGCGAACCCAGGGCCCGCGCCACCTCGGACAGACGAAGGGGGGCCATGCCCAAGCGGGATGCCAACTCCAGCGTGCACAGCGGTCGCAGGAGCGGGGCGGGGATGGGCCGCCCGGCCCGCCGGTACTCGCGAGACAGAAAGCGGGTGTCGAAGGGTGCGTTGTGCGCCACCAGCGTCCGGCCGCGCAGCGCGTTGCTGACCTCGTCGGCGACTGCGGAGAACGGCGGAGCGGTGGCCAGGTCGGCCTCGCTGATGTGGTGGATGTGCTCGGCCCCGTGTCGGCCGTCCTCGGGTCGGGTGCGCCAGGTGAAGGTGTCGGTCAGGGCGCCGAGTCCATCGGCATGGACAACCGCCAACTCGATCACCCGATCGAGGGTGTGGTCGAGCCCGGTGGTCTCGGTGTCGACGACGGCGAAGAGGATGGGGCGCCGCCGGCGGCCGGCCGGGCGTCGCAGCCAGATGATCGCGAGGGCGGCTGCTGCGAGGGCGGCTGCTGCGATGGCCGCTGCCGTCCCCGCCGCTCTGCTTTGCTTTGGCTCTGCCGCTTCGCCTGGTGCGGGCTCGGTGGCTGGAGTGTCGGGGCGGTTTGAGATTGTTCGTCGGCGGGACCAGCCAGCGACTACGGCGTTGCCCAGCATGGCGGCCAGCATCGTTGCTGCGGCGACCAGAGCGGTGCTGCGTGTCGCTCCCAGACGGTGATGGTGTCGGATCGGGTAGCTGGTTTTGGTCCCCACCCCACAGACCCTACGGATCGGTAGTGACGTCGAAGGTGAGATCGGCGCACAGTCGATCGGTGGCGCGGTGATCGAGGCTGAAGCGGATCGGACCGACCAGTGCGCCTCGGTTGGCGCTCAGGTGAAAATGCCGGAGAAGGGTCCGCCCCCACGACCAGCGGGTCGCCGCGATCGCCCCTCCCCCCCGGTCGCGTTGTGAGCAATGTTTCCCCCTTGGCGGCACCGTAACGAAGCACTCGTGCCGATGAAGGAGATTCGTTGTTACACGGTGGCGATCCAACCGAACGCGCTGAAGGCGACGACGAGCGCCACCACACCGATGAAGTCCATCGACGCAGTGACCGTCGGCGTTCCGTAGGTGTCCGGATCGACCTCGAGGCGCCACGCCGCGATCGTGCCGTAGTAGGCGAGCGCTGCCACCACGGCCAAGACGACGACGCCGGCGGTCAGCGTGCCGACGATCATGGGAACCAGGCCCGGACTGGCCTGGCCGGTGAGGCGCCCGAGCAGTTGGGCCCCGACGGCGTTGTAGAGAAAGACGGGGATGCCGATGGCGCAGATGGTGAGGATGTCGCGGCGGACCTCGGGTCCGGGTACCACGTCGGGATCGGCAAGGCCCAAGTGCAACTTGGTCGCCAACCGGGAGCTGAGGATGCCACCCAATGCTCCGGCGCTGGACACGAACGCCGGCGCCAGGATGAACAGGGTAGGCACCAGAGCGAACGCATCGAGCTGCTTGGTGACGACCACGCCGGCCATCGTCGACAGCGCCGCAGCCACGACGAGGATGGGGGCCGACTCCCGACACACCTGAGAGAGCACCGGCAGGCGGGAGCGCAGCGCGACGACGAACCACACCACCGACGCCACCGCCAGCACCCAGCCAATCGTTGTGGTGAGCACCCTCGGCCAGGCCAGGGCCAGGCTGGCCAGGTACAGCATGGGCACAGTGATGACATCGCCCAGCGTGGACACCGAGGGCGCAACCAGATTGTCGAGGTCCCAGTTGCGACGAACCCCCAGGACCGCCAGGCCAACGGTGGCGATCAGCACCAGCACGCTGGCGACGACGCCACCGACGATCGACACCATCGCCAGTTGTCCCAGGTTGATGTTGCCCTCCAACCCGAAGGCGCGCCCCACCACCGAGGCGATCACCGCCAATGCGAACGACAGCACCGACGACAGCGCCAGCGACGCGCTGACGTTCTGGCCCATCACCGTGCCGCCCCGCAGCGACACCGAGAAGGTGCCGGTGTGGATCGCCGTTGAGAGCCGGTTGCCCATGCCGCCCATGACGTTGCCGCGGAGGCCGATGGCGGCGGGCACCAGGGTGAGGAGGGTGGGGTAGCGCTGAAAGGTCCCCAACGCCGATGCCAGGATCAGACCAGCGACGAAGCTGGAGGTGGAGTTGAACCCCAGCGCCGTCAGGCTTTGGCGCGCCGCATCGCTGGTCGGCCCGATGAGGTCGACCAGGCGACGGCCGGCTGCCAGGGAGCGCCGGCGCAGCTGTCGGTGGGAGGACACGGGTCCGCCATCGTTGATCCTTTGCGTCGATGGTTCGCCTTGGAGACGGACGACCACCCAGTGTAGGCAGCTGGGAAAATCGGCCCAGCTGCCCGCCGGCTACACCAGGTCGAGCCGTTCGGCCACCTCGCCCCACAGGGTTCGGTACCGGCGGGAGGCGAGCGCGCCGGGGGAGGTGATGACGGTGGGGAGACGCTCGGCGCCCATCCGCTCGACGGCGGTGGAGTGCGGGATCGAGGTCGACACGAAGACCGGATCGGTCGCCCGGTACTCGGCGTGGAGGTGGCGCTGGGCCACTTTGCGCTCGTCGAGCAACGAGAAGAAGGCAGCCATCGGCACGTTGGTGGAGCGCTCGCCGACGAAGTGCTGCAGCTGGCCGAGGGTTCGTAACGCCAGCGGGGTGGGCTCCACCGGCACGAGCAGCAGGTCGGCCAGCTCGATCAGGTTCTCCATGACGACGGTGAGCCCCGGTGGGGTGTCGACGACGACCAGGTCGTAGGCGTCGGCCAGCCGGTCGACGGTTTTGGAGAGCACCCGGGCGGGGTGGCGCCTCTCCGACATGGCTATGTCGAGGCTGCGCAGCGTTTCGTCCGCCGGCAGCACGACTAGGCCGGGTACCCGGGTGTGGCGGGCCAGTCGAGTGACGTCCCGCCGGCCGCGAACCACGGTGCGCGCTGCGTTCATCTGCTCCGGGTCGACCCCGACCGACCAGGTGGCCCCCCCCTGCGGGTCGAGATCCCACAGCAGCGTGCGCAGGCCGGTGCCGGCCGCAAGGGCGGCCAGGTTGACCGCGGTCGAGGTCTTGCCTACCCCGCCCTTCATCGACGCCAACGCCAATATTTTCATCACGGTGACATTAGAGCCCGCCGTCAGCGCTCGCGACCCGAATCGCCTCAACACGTCAGGCGCCGAGCACCGACAGCCCAACCTGTCGTCGCTTGGCGAACGTCGAGGTTCAACGACAGCGCAGCCCGATGACGATCGAGATCCTCGCGCCGACGTTCATGTGACGACATTACCTGGTGAAAGTGGTCGCACCAATGGTGGGGGGAGGAGGGTGCCCGGTGCCGAAATCCTTGGGAAGGCCGGTGTGAATCGGCTGCTCAGCGGGCGAGCCGGTTGACCAGGAGGCCGCGAGTGTTGCGGAGTCGCCAAGCGAGCGTGTCTCGAGTGGCTGCCAGCAGCGCCGGGGCGGCGTCGGGGTCGTCGGCGCGGTCGACATGGCAGCCGGGATCCTCGATGAGGTGAAAGGCCAACGGGGGCAGGCGGGAGGCTCCGGAGAAGGTAACGGTGAGCCACTCGTCGTCTCGCCGGGCGACGAGCGAGCATTCCTGGAGGCCCAACCCCAACGCAATTTCGGGTATCCGGTGCTGCGGATCGCGGAAGTCCCATTCCCAGTAGGCGGCACGGCGCTGCGGCGTCTCCGGGTCGCCGAGAAGGTGTCCGAGCAGCGAGTGCCCGTCCAACTGCTCGCCGAGCTCTGTGGTGAGCGGGCCTTCCTTGGCTCCATCGGCCAGCGCCACGGCGTCGAGCACCGTGGGCAGCAGATCGACGTGGCCGGTGTAGGACTCGACGACCGTTCCGGCGGTCGGTGGCCCGCCTGCGCTCGCCTTCTGCGCCGCCGGCCAGCGCATGACCAGCGGCACGTGGAAGCTCTCCGGATACCAGCCCAGCTTGTGGCGCAGCCAGTGGTCTCCCAGCTGTTCCCCATGATCGGAGGTGAGGATCACCAGCGTGTCGTCGGCCTGGCCGTCGGCCTCGATGGCCCGCAGCAGCCGCCCGAACTGGTCGTCGACCTCCGCAACCATCGAGGCGTAGGTGGCGCGCCAACGGGAGTTGCCCCAGTCATCGGGCTCGGTCAGCTGCGGGATTGCGAGAAAAGCCGCCAACAGCGGGTGGAGCGCCGACTCGGCGGCGCGGTCGGCAAGGCGGTTGGGCGCTTCGACATCGGCCGGATCGACGTGGCCGAACCACTCCTCGGGCAGCACGAACGGTGGGTGGGGCTGCAGGTAGGTGACGTGGGCGAACCAGGGATGGCGGCGGCCCCGCACGTAGTCGATCGTCGCTGCGGTGAGGTGGGCGGCGGGCGAGAACTCGGCCGGGTAGGGGGCGGGATGATCGGCGAGCGCGGACGACGGCTCGGCCAGGCCTTCCACCCCGTAGGCCGACCACACGTCGGGGAACGGGTGCCCGCGCTCGGTCAACCACTCCAGCCAGGCGGTGGCGGCGGTGTCGACGTTGACGCCGACGTCGTCGCCGGTGGGAGCGCCCGCCCGGAAGCCCGGCATCGGCTGCTCCCAGCTGGTACGTCGGGGGTCGTTGGCGGTCAGCAGGCGGGGGTCGAGGGTGGTGTCGGTGTAGCCGAACAGCACCGGGTCGTAGCCGGCGTCGGTCATCAGGCGGGGGAGGGTCGCCAGCTCTGCGGTGAGCGGGGTGCCGTTGTTCACCACCCGGTGCCCCATCAGGTAGCGGCCGGTGAGCATCGAGGTGCGGCTGGGGCCGCAGGGTGCGGTCGCCGTGTGGTGCTTGGCAAAGGTCACTCCGCCGGCGGCCAGGGCATCGACGTTGGGGGTGATGGGCAGCGGGCACCCGAGCGCTCCCAGGTGGTCGGCGCGCCACTGGTCGAAGGTGACCAACAAGACGTTGGGTCGCTTCGGCCCGAGGAAGCGGCGATCGGACTGCGGGGGCGTCGGCACCGACTCACCCTAGGACCCTGGCTGTGCTCGCGACCCTGCGCCATCGCCACTCTGGACTCCGACTTCTCGCGGTGTCGGAGTCAACGACGACGTGTGGCCCAGGGTCCTGCGGGAGCGCAGCCCGCATCGGGGTGAAATCTGGTGCCGGGGGCAAAGTACCCTCGGGCGTCGAGCGAGGCCACGATCACCGTAGCGCCCACCCCCGGCCTATCCCGAGAGGTTCAGATGAAGCCCGACGGCTACGCGTTCAAGATGCAAAGGTCTCTTGACCTGTCGCTGAAGTCATACGGCCAGCAAATCGATCCTGACGGTCAGCAGCGCACTCTTGACCGCAGGGTCGAGTTAGCCATGTTGGGTCTGTTCGTTCTTGGATTTTGGCTGGTGGCGTCGAGGGTTCCTGCAAGTGGGGATGACTGGGCGTGGGGAACTGAACTCGGTACGGCACGATTGAGGACGGCGTTTGTTGACTATAACGGTAGGTATGTCGGGAATATCATTGTCTTAATCATGACCAGGTTGGGCTGGGTTACCCCGATTCTGGAAGCATTGGGGTTTGCGTTCATCATCGGCTTGATCTTAGATATCACGCACAGTAGGACGATGTTGGGGTACGTCACGCTGATCTCGTTGGTCTTCCTCATGCCGGCACGACTCTGGAGTGAGTCGGCAGTCTGGGTTTCAGGGTACGCCAACTACGCCGTCGCAACGTTGGTGATGCTTCTATTTCTGCGATTCGCGTTGCGAGAGTTGGTGCAATGCGCCAACGAGCAGCAGAACCCGGCCTTGTTGGGTGTGATTTTTGGTCTCTCTGTCGCCGCTCAACTCATCGTCGAGCATGTCACGATCTACCTGCTGGTGGCGTCACTGGCAGCGCTACTTGTAGCCCGCAGCAATCAGCAGGGTGTGAATAGGCGCCTGGCCTCCAGTGCCCTGGGGCTGACGGTCGGGGCCGTGATCATGTTCTCGAATTCATCGTACCGGCTTGCGGCAACTGGTGACTCCTACAAAAAGGTGGCGTCGCAGGACGGGTCATTCATCTCCTCGTCTGCAGCGGCGCTGCGGAATCAGATCGCTACCAATGGTTTGGTTTCGAACACTGCGGTCATCTTCACAATCACAACGCTGATTGCGATCACGGCTGTGATCAGGCTGTCACGAGACGCTCGTTCCGCGAGCGCCAAGCTCTTGCTGGTCGTGCCAGTTGTAGTTGGTACTGCTGGGGCCCTGATTGCGGCAACGAGGATGACCAGTCAGCCCTTGGAGAGTGGCTCCAACAAGACGGTACTCGCGATGGTGGTCATTCTTGGCTTCATGTTGTGGTCGAGTTCGCTTCTGGCTGAGCCGGGTGACCGTATGATGATCGTCATATCCGTCATATCGCTAGTTGTACTGTTCGCGCCCCTCTTGCTTGTGAGTCCGATCGGGGCTCGGAACTTTCTGCCGACGTATGTCTTGTTGTTGGTCGTCGTGAGTACGCTGCTGTCCAACCTCCGTGCGGTCTGCGATGCTCGTCTGTTGGTTGCATGGAAGGTGCTGGCAATTTCGGCGGGTGTCGTTGCATGGTTGAATTTGTTCACTATATATAGTGAAATAAATCGTGTCGCAGATGAGCGTCTAGCATCAGTTCGCTCTCAGATCGAGGATGGGAAACTGGACGTGACCATGGAACGACTGCCAAACGGTATGTGGATTCAGTATCCCGATCCGTTGGCTGAGCCTTGGGTCACCCGGTTTAAACGATATTACGATCTACCTCCCGAGGTTTCTATTTCTCTCACGGGCTAGGTTCGGTGGTTTAGAGCACGGTCCGGGTCCACCCGGCCGACCACCCGCCGAAGCAGAGCCGGTTGGCGAGCGTTGTACGCCGTCACCGCTGCCAGGGCGGCGAGGGTGATGGCGATCCCGGTCACCTGAACCGTCACGACCGACTGACCGAGAAAGAGGGCGGCCAGAGCGGTGGAGATCACCGGCATGGCCAGCGTCAGCAGGCTGGTGGCAGTCAGCGTTGTGTGGCGATGTGCCCAGTTCATGATGACGTGCCCGCTGCCGGGCACCGCCACGATCAGCGCCACCCAGCCCAGGCCCGACCACGAGATCGCCCGGTCGGCGTCCAGCCCGACGATCGCGATCACCGGCGTCAGCATCACGCCGCCGATCAGGTTGATCCACACCAGGTAGGCGTTGTTGTCGATATGGCGTCGGGCCGACTTGGAGCCGATGAAGTAGCCCGCCCAGCAGATGAGCGCACCGATTGCCCACAGGTTGCCGGTCAGGCTGGCGGCGCGGTCGGTGCCGGCTCCGAGCACCACCATCACCACCCCGACGATCGCCACAGTGCCCAACGCGAGGTGGGTGCGGGTGACACGTTCACCGAAGAACAGTGCGGCGGCGGCGAGCACCCCGATCGGCTGGAGCGCCGAGATGGTGACGGCGATCGCCACGCTGGTGTACTGCAGCGCCAGGTAGAAGGTGATCAGGTCGGCACCAAAGAAGAACCCGCCCATCAGCACGGTTCGAAACTGCTCGCGACGCAGGCGGACGCCCCTGGCCAACATGACGGCGGCGTAGACGGCGAAGGCCAGCCACAGCCGGAGGAACGCCAGGCTGAGCCCGTCGATGGGCACGGCCGCCACCAAGACGTTGCCGCCGCCCCACAGCGACACCGCCAGCACGGCTGCGCTGAGCCCGGTGGGGGTTGGCTCCGCATCGTGACCGGCGCCCTCGTCGGCCGAGCTGCCGGCGGCCGTCCGGCACGCGTCGCCGTCGGGCAAAACCGGGTCGGCCACCGCTACATCCGCTGGGGTGCGTCGATGCCCAGCAGGCCGAGGCCGCGCTCCATGACCCGCTCGGTGCCGATCGCCAATGACAATCGGTTGCGCCGCTGCGCATCGCTCGGCGCCTTGAGAATGGGCGCTGCCTCGTAGAATCGGGTGAAGGCCTGGGCCAACTCGAAGAGGTAGGTGCACAGACGGTGCGGTTGGGCCGACCGGGCGGTGTCGTCGACGACGCGGCCGAAGGCGACCAACGCCAGCGCCAACGCCCGCTCGGCATGGTCGGCCACTTCGATCACCTCGGGCATGGCTGTGCCGTCTTCGCCGGGCACCGGCACGCCCTCGGTCCGGGCCTTGCGCAGAATCGAGCGCACCCGCGCCACCACGTACTGCAGGTACGGGGCCGTGTTGCCCTCAAAGGCAAGCATGCGGTCGAAGCTGAAGACATAGTCCCTGGTTCGGTCGGAGCTGAGGTCGGCGTACTTGATCGCCCCGATGCCGACCGCTCGAGCCACCTCGGCGCGTTCGGCGTCGTCCAAGTCGGGGTTCTTGTCCTCGATGATCGCTGCTGCCCGGTCGACCGCCTCGTCCAGCAGGTCGGACAGCTTCAGCGATGCTCCGGATCGGGACTTCATCAGCTTGTTGTCCTCGCCCAATACCGAGCCGAACCCCACGTGGTCCGCCTCGGTGGCGTCGGTCAGCCATCCGGCCGCCCTGGCGACCGCAAACACCATCGCCAGGTGCTCGGTCTGGGTCGTTCCGACGACGTAGAGGAGACGATCGGCCTCGAGTTGTTCGATCCGGTAGCGGATGGCGGCCAGGTCGGTGGTGGCGTAGCCGTAACCCCCCTCGCCCTTCTGCACGATCAGCGGCAGGGGCTCGCCCTCACGGTTGGTGAACCCATCGGGAAAAACGCAGCGGGCGCCGTCGGAGGTCACCAGCAGTCCGGCCGCATCGAGATCGGTGATCACGTCGGCGAGAAGGTCGTTGTAGATCGACTCGCCGGCGAGGTCGTCGACCGTGAGGCGCACGCCGAGGCGGTCGTAGACCGACTGGAAGTACTCGGCGGACAGGTCGACCAGGATCTGCCACAGCCGCAGGGTCTCGGAGTCGCCCGCCTGGAGCGCCACCACCCGCGCCCTGGCCCGGTCGGCGAACGCCTCGGAGCCGTCGAAGGACACCCGGGCCTGGCGGTAGAACTCGTTGAGATCCCCGAGGGCGAGTTCGGCGATCGCACCTTCCTCGCCCAGGTCGATCAGGTGCTCGATCAACATGCCGAAGGGGGTGCCCCAGTCGCCGACGTGGTTCTGGCGGATCACCGTGTCGCCCCGGGCCTCGAGGATGCGCACCAGTGCATCGCCGATCACGGTCGAGCGAAGGTGGCCGACGTGCATCTCCTTGGCGACGTTGGGGGCCGAGTAATCGATGACGACCCGCTGGGGCGACTCGGCGGGTGTCACACCCTGGTTTCCAGTGTCCTGGGCGCCATTGCCCACCACCTCGGCCGCCGAGCGGCCGAGGAACGTGTCGTAGAGGGTGAGGTTGAGGAAGCCCGGCCCGGCGATCTCGGCCGTGGCCACACCATCGAGATCGACCGCGTCGAGCACCCGCTGGGCCAACTCTCGGGGGTTGGTGCCGAGACGCTTGGCCAGCCCCATGATGCCGTTGGCCTGAAAGTCGGCCCGATCGGAGGGACGGACCACCGGGTCTGCTCCGGCCGCCTCGGGCGCCGCCGCCGTCATGGCGTCGGTCAGGCGTTGGGTGAGCACCTTGACGGGGTCGATCATGGGCGTGATGGTCCGTCGCAACAGACCTCGCGGTCAAGGTGAATCCCTCGTCGCAGGCCGAGGTCACGATGTTTGCAACGGCGTCCCCCGTTAGGTTCCCGGCCCGTGTCGATCGTTCTCGCGCTGCTGTCCGCCGCTTCCTACGGCGTCGCCGACTTTCTGGGCGGCACCGCCAGCCGGCGTCTGCATGCCCTGGTCGTCACGCTGATCGCGATGGTCAGCGGGTCCGTCGTCATCGTTGTCGTCTGCCTTGCGGTTGGCGGGGTGCTCACCGGGCGTGATGTGGCCTGGTCGGCGGCGGCCGGTGTGGCCGGAGCCCTGGCGCTGGCGACGTTCTATTCCGCGCTGGCCAAGGGGCCGATGGGGGTGGTCGCGCCCCTCTCGGCGGTCACATCAGCCGTCGTGCCGGTGCTGGTTGGGCTGGCGTTGGGCGAGCGGCCCAGCACCGTCTCGACGGTGGGTGTCGTCCTTGCCCTGCCGGCCATCGCCCTGGTGGCCCGCGAACGACGCTTGCCCGGCGAACCCAAGCGGGTGGCTCCCTCCACGGTCATGCGTGCGCTGGCGGCCGGCATCGGGTTTGGCGGCTACCTGGTGCTGCTCAGCCGCACCAGCGCTGCGTCGGAGCTGTGGCCGGTCCTCGTTGGCCGAGGCGCGTCGATCGCAGTGCTCGTTGCCTTGGCGGCCACATTCGGCGTGCTGCGCCGATCCGGCCCGAGCACCGAGGAGGTCGACGGGGGCGAACACGGAGTGGCCAAGAGCGTGAGGCTGGCTGCGACCGGAGGGATCTTCGACGCCGGTGGCAACGTCTTCTACCTGCTGGCGGTTCGGGCGGATCTTTTGGCGGTGGTCGCAGCCCTCCAGGCGCTCTATCCGGCTGCCACCGTCGCTCTTGCGGGTGCGGTCGATGGCGAACGGCCCCAACGCGTCCAGGCGATCGGGATGGTGATGGCGGTGCTCGCTGTTGCACTGGTCAGCGTCGGCTGAGCGGGCAGAGCCTGGTCGGACCGGCCGTGAGGTTCTGCGGGTTGGTTTTGTACCCGCCGATCCTCCGCACAGCCCTCTTTCGTCCGTCCAGGGGACCACCGCTCGGCGGGTCGTCGGGGCTAACGTCCCAAGTGCTCCTCCCCGAAATCCGTGACCGATCGTGGCGCAGATTCCGGTTGAGGGGCTGACCGCCCCGACACTCCAGCCGTTTCGCAACCGCTGAGCGCTACCAGACGAGGTTTTTATGAAGTCGACCGTGAAACGACTGGTGAGCCGATCTGCCAGGTTTCTGACCAACGAAATCGCCGACGAGCTTGAGAGACGAGCGGCGCAACGACCACTCGCGACTGCCTTTCCCCGGACGAAGATCGACATCCCTGACGCTGTGGCACAACTCGGATCCGCCCAGTCCCGGGTTCAGCTCCATCAGCTGATGTCATGGAATCACCGCTGGGTGGCGATGCTGGCAGAGAGAAATCGACGAACCGCCGTCTCGAGCTATGACTTCATCGAAGAAGTGATGCCGAACGCTCGGTTCAGTATCAACCAGTTTGATGTCATTCGTGACAAACAAGATGAAATCATGCAACTCGACGGTCATATTTTAGACCTCGGGGTCTATCGAGGCGTCAGCACCAAGGCGCTCGCTCGTATCTTTCCATCCAAGATTATCCATGGATTCGATTCGTTTGAAGGTCTGCCTGAAGACTGGGGACACCAGGGTAAAGGCGCGTTCGGTGAGGTCAAAGGGATGCTCCCGGATATGCCTGTTAACGTAAAACTCTACAAAGGGTGGTTTGACGATACCTTGCCGGATTGGTATTCGGCTCACAACGGTACGCCGATCTCCTTGCTGCGGGTGGACTGCGACCTGTATTCATCTACTCGTACAATCCTCAACGTGTTGCGTCCATTGATTCGCTCGGGCACGTGGATCGTTTTTGATGAGTACATCGGGTATCGAACCTGGGAGGAGCACGAGTACAAGGCGTTCATGGAGTTTGTGGACGAGACCGGCTTTGAGTTCGAATACGTGGCCTATGGGTTGACCTACACGATTCTGAGGTTGCTGTAGAACGCCTGGCCGTCCGTCCTGCGGCTCGTTGGAGTGATCGGGCAGGCGGAGGATGCGCTCTCGGGCTCGACGTGTCCAGACGAAGTCGCTGGGCGTCAATCCCGCCGCTGCTGCTAGTAACGCCGCGGACCAATGGTCGTGCGCTGTCGTCGTGCCGGTTTGCTGGCGGGTTTCATGCAGTCTAAACTCGATAACATGTCTTCACTCGCCATTATAATACCAGTCTATAATGTGGCTGGCTACGTGCGGCAGTGTATTCAGTCAGTGCTGGATCAAATTGAGGCCGGCGATCAGATCGTGGTGGTTGAAGACCACTCTACAGACAACTCCCTTCATATCGTCGAGGAAATGGCTCGGCGCCACTCGGAGATCCTTCTGGTCAGGCCCGAAGCAAACGCCGGGCTGGGTCGGGCGCGAAATCTCGGAATCCAGAAATCCACCGCCGACTACCTCCTCTTCCTTGACAGTGATGACTATTTCTTCCCGGGCTCGCTTGACGCCATCCGTGCCCGCTGTGATGCAACCAATCCTGATCTGGTGATGTTTGACTACGCCCGCGTGTATTGGAATGGGCGTAAGGCGCGCAACATGCTCGGGGGGCTGCTCGAGGGGCATCCCGAACCTGTCGTACTGTCGGAGGTCCCAGACCTCCTCAAGATTATCAACATCGCTACGAACAAGGCTTATCGTCGGGTCTTTCTGGAAGAAAACGATCTGTGGTTCCCCAGCGGATACTACGAGGACGTTCCGTTTACCTATCCAGCGTTTTGCCTCGCCGAATCCATCTCCCTGCTGGACCGTGTGTGCTACGCCTACCGTCAGCGCCGGACCGGAAGCATCCTGCTGTCCACGGATTCGCGGCATTTTGAGCTCCTGAAGCAGTTCGAGACTGCTCTGGATCGTTTTCAAACGGAGGTCAAGCTTCGCCCCTGGCTTCCGGTTGTGTGGGAGCGCGCTGCCAATCACATCGTCGCGGTCCTGGCGAAGGGTGAGCAGCGCCTACCTCGCGAGCTTCGCAAGCAGTTCTTCATGGATGCCTCAGACTTGTTGAACCGGCATTCGCCCAGCGTGGTTCCGTACCCGCCTGGAAATCACGGGCTGAAGTACAAGTTGATCGTCAGCGGGAATTTTCGTGGATTCGAGGCTCTGAAGAGGGTCAATCAGCAACGGATACGCGGTCGCCGGTACAAGAAGCAGCTGGAGGGCAAGGTCGGCCCATCTGTCGAGAGGTTGCGCCGGTTCCGGCCCGTCGATCCGAACGTGGCGGTGTTTTCAACGATGTGGGGACAGTTGCCCCGCGGTAATCCTCTAGCCATCGCCGAGGCGTTGGCCACCTATGCGCCGGCGATACAGCCGATCTGGGTCATCGCTCCTCAACATGCGTCGGCGGCTCGGCAACTGGGCGGTTTCGAGTTCGTCGAAGGTGGAACCAAAGCGAGTCAGCGGCTCTTCCAAAGTGCAAAGTTCTTCGTGAACGACGTGAACTTTCCGGCAACGTGGGAAAAACGAGACGATCAGACGTATCTACAGACTCAGCATGGCACTCCGCTGAAGTTTATTGGCCTCGACGTTCAGCATCATCCGATAGCAGCTGATGGAATGAACTTCTCAGCGTTCTTGCGTCGGATCGATCTTTGGGATTACAACCTTTCCTCCAGTCAATACTCAACAGAGATTCTCAAACGCGCATTTCCGGCGTCCCATGAGTTGCTGGAGTACGGATATCCGAGGAACGATGTGCTGGTCAACCCTCCCGAGGGGATCAGGGAGGAGACGAGGGCGCAGCTGGGTATTCCGGAGGGTCATCTGGCGGTGCTGTACACGCCGACCCATCGGGACGGTGTCGACCAACTGGACCTCGGATTCGATCCGGTTGCTTTTCTCAAAGGCGTGCCGGATGACGTCACCCTCATTATTCGTTCTCACCACCGATACGGTCCAAGCTCGGGTGTTCGTATGCTGCAGTCCGAGGGGCGAATCGTCGACGGCTCGGACCTGCCGGAGATAGCCCCGCTGTACCTGGCGAGCGATGTTTTGATCTGTGATTACTCATCCACGATGTTCGACTTTGCCAACCTGGGTCGGCCGATTGTGATCTACGGCGAGGACTGGGCGGAGTATCGAAGGTTGCGTGGGACGTACTTCGACATCATGGAAGAACCGCCCGGGGTGGTCACCCGGTCGATGGAGGAACTTTGCCGGGCGTTCGTCTCCGAGACGTATCGATCACCGAGTGCGATGAAGCAGTTGGACATCTTTCAAGCCCGGTTCTGCGAGTTCGATGATGGCCGAGCCAGCGAGCGGGTCGTCAGGAAGGTCTTCTTGGGGGAGGAGCCGGAAGCGCCCGAGCCACTCCACGACCCACCCGTCCCGTTGGCGACGTGGAACGTGGATCGGCCCGGATAGGCGCAGCTTCCTCTGGGATACTGACGCGATGCGATCAGCCCTTGGCGCGTCGGTGGCCGATCTTGGCCAGAAGCTCTTCGACCGGGGCATCATCAATTCGTTGCCAGAGCTTTCCAGCGAGATTCGCTACCGGGGCGTGAGCTGGAGCCTGGAGCCCACGGCGCCCGGCGACCTTCACATCAACCTGTTGGGTGAGCGGCGGGCGATCGGGGCGATTCGCTCAGCGGTTGACGCAGGAGCGGTTGCAGTCTGCTGGAGCAATCCCTCTCCGGACCTGGCCGCAGACCTGGCTGCTCGGGGGGTGGCGGTGCTGGAGACGAACGACGAGCGCCGTGCGATGTCGTTCGCCTCGGCCAACCTCTTCGGGTTTCCGTCCCACGGCCTTCCGGTCGTCGGCGTCACAGGTACCAACGCCAAGACCACCGTCGTGCTCATGGCCGCTGCGTGCCTGCAGCGCGCAGGGGTGCGAAACGCGTTCTCGTGCAGCGAACTGGCCGGCGTCGGCGACCGAACCTGGCGTCCCACGCTGACCACGCCCGACGCACCCCAACTGCAGCGGTGGCTCGGCGAATCGCGCGGTGCGGACTGCGAGGTAGCGGTCGTGGAGGTTTCTTCGCAGGCCATTGCGGATGCTCGGGTGGCGGATGTGGAGGTGGACATCGGGGTGTGTACGACCATCGGGGTGGACCACCTGGATGTACACGGCGATGAGGCCACCTACCGAGCCACCAAACGTTCCATGTTCGAGCAACTCGGCCCAGCCGGCTACGCCGTGTTTCACGGCGACGAACCCGCCGTCGTACAGGTGGCGGCCGGCACCGGGGCGATCGACGTGTCGGTCGGTCGGTCTGCGGGATCGGCCGTCAGAATCACCGACGATGGGCTGTTCTTTGGGGCCGACTTTGCCCGGCTCAGCAGCGGCGTCGAGGGTGTGGTCGAGGTTTCCAACCCTCACGTCACCGGCCATGTGCTGACGAGCGCTGCGCTGGCCGGAACCGCTGCGGTGCTGTCAGGGGCATCGTTCGAGGCGGTGGAGGCAGGCCTGAACGACTTTGCCGGCTTACCCCGGCGTCTTCAGGTGGTGACCCGACGTCCGTTCACGCTGGTGGACGACATGTGTAACCCGCACAGCCTTGCCAACACCGTAGAAGCCGCGTTGACCCCGCTTCGCCGGGAAGCCCGCCGGTTCGTGGCAGCGATAGCGGTGCGAGGCAACCGAGGTGCCGAACTCAACGCCCAACAGGGTGAACTGCTCGGCGGAATCCTGGTGGGCCTGGATGTGGACGAGGTGCACGTCACCCGAAGCGAGGACTTCATGGGTGATGCCGACCGGGTCACCGAGGCGGAGCAACGAGCGCTGATCGAAGCGTTGGATTCGTGGGGTTTGGAAGTACGGGTCCACGCTGGGTTGCGACCGATGATCGAGGAGATCGCTCATGCCGCCGCCCGTCACGACCTGGTGTTTCTGGTGGGCCACCCTGGTCTTGCTCCGGGCGTCGATGTGCTCAAAGAGCTACTCCGGGCCGACGGCCGAAGGGGGCGTCGCTCCCTGGTCCACTTTGCTCCGCCAAACGACGAGCTGCTCGCCCGGTCCGCCGGCCGTTCGTCGTCGCCGACGGCGCCGGCAGATACGGTCGAGGTTTGCCGATGAAGATCCTCATCACCAACCGGAAGATGACCAGCCCCTGGGGCTCGGAACTCTACGTGCGCGACCTGGCCACTGAGTTACTGCGTCGGGGGCATCGCCCCATGGTGTACACCTCCGAACTCGGCGCTGTTGCCGATGAGATGATCAACGCCACCATTGCGGTCAGCGATAATCTTGGAGAGTTCGGCGTGCGCCCTGACGTCATCCACGGCCAGCACCACCTGGTTGCGATGAACGCTCTCTGTCACTACGGCGATGTACCGATGGTCGGGGTCAGCCACGGCTGGAGGCCGTGGCCCGAACAACCGGTGCTGCATCCCAACGTGACGCGTTACGTTGCCGTCGACGAGGCGGTGCGCGACCGCCTCGCACTGCAACACGGGGTGGCGGACGATCGCATCGTGATCGTGCCCAACTTCGTCGATCTCGATCGCTTTGCGCGCGTTGCCGAGCCCGAGCCGACCCCTCGTCGGTTGCTGCTGTTCTCCAACTACGTCTTCGAAGGGGCGCCCTATCTGGAGGCGGCTCGGGAGGCCGCAGCCAAGTTGGGTGCTCACCTCGACGTGGTCGGCGAGAAGATGGGCACGGCGACTCGGCACCCCGAAGAGCTTGTGGGGGGTTACGACCTGGTGCTGGCTCAAGGGCGCTCGGCGCTTGAGGCGATGGCCGCCGGCGCGTCGGTCATGATCGGTTCGTCCCGCGCCTTCGGCCCGCTGGTTCGCACCGACAACATGGAGCGGCTGCGGCGGCTGAACTTCGGTATCCGCACGCAGACCCTGCCGGTCTCCGCCGACACGATCATCGACCAGCTGACGGCCTACGACGCAGCGGACGCGGCGAAGGTGACCGACTGGGTACGAGCCAACGCCGGAGTTGGCGACGCCGTCGATGCGTTGGTCGGCGTGTATCAGGCTGCGCTGGACGACTTCCATCTGCGACCGCCCGACCCGGTCGAAGCCTCCCGGGCAACCGGCGCGTTTCTTGACGGGGTCACCAAGGACTTCAATGCGCTTCAGACCGAGGTCTGGGAACTTCGGCCGCGGGTCTCGACCGGCGCCCGGGCGATCGACCGCCTTGCGGTGGTCGAAGGCGAACGGAACGACTTGCGTCGCGATCTGGCCCAGGCGCAGAAGCGGATGAGCGTGGCGGAACGCGATCTCGGCAGAACCCGGCAACGGGCGCTGCGACAGCAGCGGCGATTGGATCAGCTCATGTCATCACGTGCTGTGCGAGCCCAGAATCGAGTGCGTTCGGCGCCGCTGCTTCGGCGCCCCTACCGGGCGTTGCTCAAGCTGGTCGGTCGGGGTTGATTCGCGAGGCGACACGATGGACGGTTCAGCCCGGCGGTGTTCGGCCCAACAGCTCGAAGAACCGACGAGCGTCCGCCAACCAGTCCTCAGGCAGTTCCAGGCCGTCTGCCAGGCCCTCTCGCCAGTTCGACTCCATCCAGTCGACGAGCGTTTTATCCGTGAAGAGCCGCTCTCGATGATCGGCGAAGTCTGTTGTATCGAGGGTGCTTCGGTCCACGACCCGTTGCAGCAGAGCGGCGTAGCTGGCACCAAACCAGCGGGCCCGCTGCACGGGGCCCATCTGCCAAAAGGTGGCCTCACGTCGTCCCAACAATTCGGCCAATCGCTGCGCGGCGGTTGGGGTGCGATGCAGCGCAGCCCGGTGATTCCGGTAGAACAGCGGACGGTCGCCGAATGCCTCGAGCATCATCGCCAGCTGTGGGTACATGGTGAGCCCCATGTAGGGCTCGGGGTCGACCGCCAGAAACGGTTGGCGCCTCATGATGACCTGGCTGATCCACCCAAGCGCCGAGTTCACCCCGGTATGTGTGCCAACGTCCATCAGACAGTCGAAGCAATGGGCCTGACCGGAGTCCAACTCGATCGGAGTGCTGCCGTCACGGTCAGGTATCGGACGACCATCCAGCCCCATCCTGGACTTCTCGAACAACAACACGTCCGCCGGTGCGGCGCGTACGTCCTCCAGTACCTGGGCAAAACTGCCCGGTAGCCAACGGTCGTCGTTACCGAAGATCCAGACGAACTCACCTCGGCAGCCTCGGGCCGCCTCGAGCAGGTTGGCCTCCAGACCGAGGTTCTCCGGATTGATTCGTAGCCCCACGAAGGGGTGTGTCCGGGCAAACTCGGCTGCCACAGCGGTCGCCCGCCGGTCGGGTGAATGATCGTCGGTGACCACAATCTCTACGGTGCCCGGTTCCACAAACTCGAGCTCGGAGACCATGGATGCCAGGCATTCCTCCAGCAGGTAGGGGCGGTTGAATCCGGGCACCGCAATGCTCAGAAGAGGTTGAGGCACACCGGTCACCGGAACCGAAGCGACCCTTTCCACATCGGTGAAGCGACCCTCCAGCTCTTGGCGGAGGGTTGTGCCCGTGTGCACGGCCAAGTCCATCGCCTTGTTGGCCTCCCGAGTCGCCGCCTTTGCTTGGTGATGGGCTTGTGAGACACCGCGCCCCGCCGCTTCCGCACGGGCGTGAGCACGGTCAAGATCGTCACGTAGGCGTTGTATCTCGGTACCGTGCTCAGCCAGCAACCGTCGTTGTTGCTGCACGGTCTCTTGGTTGTGTCGGACTCTCCCGGTGAGGAACCTCAGCTTGTAGGCCAGCAAGGCAGCCGCACCGAGCGCAGCGATAGCACCAGCCACGTGCCGCATCGACGGAGCTCCAGGGCCTCCCCAAGCTGCCCAAGCACCGACACCGCCGAGTCCGACCAGGGCAAGGACGCCGCGGTCGATGCTTTTGGGGAGGAGGTTCGGCACAACTCGTTCCAAAGTGACACGCCCGGCGTGGGCGACCGGAGTTGAGTGCCGGGAAGTGGTGTAACAGGGGGCCGGGGGTGGTGAGGGTCCACCGGTGTTGGTGGTCATCGCGCCAGTCTCAAGTTGAAGCACAACCAACGACTTGAGGAGACACGATGACCACCACCCCAACCACTATCGACGCGGCCGGATGGCTGCGCAACCATCTGGAGTCCGACGACGCCGGCGGTGACCTGCTGGCAGCGCTGGTGAAGGACTTCGCCGAGGCGCTGATGTCCGCCGAAGCCTCGGCTCAGTGTCAGGCCGGATACAACGAACGCACCGACCAACGGGTCAACTCGCGCAACGGCTATCGGACACGCCGGTGGGACACCCGGGCCGGGACCGTCGACCTGGCAGTCCCGAAACTCCGGGAGGGCACCTACTACCCAGACTGGCTGTTGACCCACCGCAAACGTGCTGAGCAGGCGTTGGCGTCGGTGGTCGCGGAGGCCTATGTGAAAGGGGTGTCCACCCGCCGGATCGATGACGTTGTCCAGGCCATGGGCATCGAGGGGATGTCGCCTTCGCAGGTGTCACGGCTGTCCGCTGATCTCGATGTGAAGGTGACCGAGTTCCGCGAACGGCCCCTCGACGCCGGCCCATACCGCTACGTGTGGATCGACGCCCTCACCCAGAAAGTCCGCGAGGGCGGCCGGGTCGTGAACGTCTCAGCGGTGATCGCGACCGCGGTGAACGCCGAGGGTCGCCGAGAGGTCATCGGGTTCGACATTGTCACGACCGAGTCGACAGCGTCGTGGACCGCGTTCCTGCGGGGCCTGGTCGCCCGTGGGCTCTCTGGTGTCGAGCTCGTGATCTCCGACGCCCACGGCGGCATCAAGGCCGCCATCGGGCAGGTGTTGACCGGTGCGGGCTGGCAACGCTGCCGCACCCACTTCATGGCGAACCTGGCCACACGGGTCACCAAAGCAGCGTGGCCGATGGTCGCAGCGTTGGTGCGGTCGATCTTCGAGCAGCCCGACCGGGACTCGACCTGGGACCAGCTCGCCGACGTTGTCGACAAACTCACCGCTGCGGGGTTCGACGATGTCGCCGAACGGGTCCTCGACGCCGCCGATGAGATCCTGGCGTTCACCGCTTTCCCGGTCCAGCACTGGACCAAGATCCGCTCGAACAACCCCCAGGAGCGGCTCAACAAGGAGGTCCGTCGGCGCACCAACGTGGTGGGGATCTTCCCGAACCGCTCTGCTGCGATCCGTCTGATCGGGGCGATGCTCGCCGAGCAGACCGACGAGTGGACGGTCGGGAAGCGTTACATGAGCGCCGAAACGCTCAAGGCGGCCCGTCACCAGCCCGACCCGGTCGGTGAGGGCCCACCCAAGGAGGTCGCACCCAGGGCCGCCTGACCCCAAACGGGTCTCATCCACCTTCGTTGATCGGGACTGTCACCATCTATTGACACGACCGGCAACCCAACTGTCCTATTCACCCAAACCGGCGTGACGTCGGCCTGGACCGACGCGTCCGTTGTTCATACAATCGACCCGAAAGGTGCTTGACGCAACCCCGCCCGTCCGACTACAAATAGAACCCGAGCCGAGCACAACAAATCGGCTCAGAGGCTGAAGCGATGACCACCCGCTCCGGGGGTCTCCTACACCACCCCGCGGCACTTAACCGCGACCGGTGAAGGCCCATTTGTAGCCGGGTCCATTCCTGCAGAGGCCCGAAACACTAGCCAAGGCGAAAGGGCGGGTTGGCTCTCAGTGGATCCGCCAACTGCTGAAGTAGGCTAAGGAAATATGGGCGATCAACCAGAGCGACCGACTTCCTTGAGGTCTGAACCCGCAACGGGTCGTCCACTTCAGACAGATTCTCGACCAACTCGGTCATTTTTCGATTCTCTGGACGGTCGTCTCGAAAGGTTACGGGCCCGCGCCTCCTCGTACCGAAAACACGCCCCGCGTGTGCGAAAGATCCTTGAATGGGCGGTCCTGATTATTGCCGTTTGCCGTCTGATTGGCGTTCGCTGGACCCCGGTGGTGACCAATGACTCCCTCGGCTACCTGAAGCGGGCATCCTCGCCGCTTTCGACAGGTTTCGTAGCGGAGGGGTACCGGCAACTCGCGTACCCGGTCTGGCTCTGGTGTATCGATCAGATTTCCAACCTCTTTGGAATCGACCGGCTTTTCGCCATTGTGCTCTGCCAGCGGCTTCTCCTGTTGGTTGCTCTCGTCTTGGCTTGGCGAGTACTACGGCTTTGGGCAGCCCCAGCTTTGTGGTTCGTCACCTCAACCAACATTGTGTTCTGGACCAACTTCGTCCTCAACGAATCGATTCTTCTGTCGTTGGGTATTCTGGTGGCGGTGGCCGTCATCGCGGGCGCAACCTCTCAGGTGCCGCTGCGGTCTGTGCCGGTCTCGAGACATCCCGAACGGTGGCTTGTGGCGGCGATAGTAGTCGTGATGTTCGCTACAGCGCTTAAGTTGCAATATGTGCTGCTCGGCTTGCCGGTGGTCGCGCTGTTCTTCGTACTGGCTCAGCACCGACAGGTCAATGTGCGTCGCGTGCTTGCTGTCGGCGTGGGTGTGGGCGTGCTTCTGTCGATCATGGTGGTTGGTCAAGTAGTAGAAAACTCACGCGAGTACGACGAGGCAACGCCGCTTGCGGAGCAACAGTATGCCCACTGGTGGGGTGCCTACTATTCGGTATTTACGCTCACTCCTTTCGATCGTGTTCCGGAGAGCGCCTTGGAATTTCGCAAAGATTTCAACTATTATCCCCAGCTGCGCAGAATCGAACCGGACCCTCACAAGCGTAAGAAGATCGTCGAAGAGAGAATTGACCGCCTGTTCCGTGCCGCTGGAACCACCCGGAGGGCACAGCAAGGGCTTTCATTCTTTGGGGGCCTAGCCGGAGGACGTCATGCCGACCTTGCGAACCTGCGCAACCGAGTTGGTGCCGGTCAGGATCCTGTCGCCCAGAACTGGCTGGGAAGTGCAAGCGGCGCCGCAGCGGTACTGGAACAGGTGAACGATTCCCATGAAACCGTTGATTGGTCGCCACCCTCGGTCGTGACCGCTACTCAGTGGCCGCTGCGGGATTCAAAGTGGGTGTACTCCCTGCTCGCAGTCGGAGCGCTGGCGGGTTGCATGTACGGCCTGACGCTGCGCGGTCGCGAGCGATGGATCGGTCCTGCCTCGGTGCTCGCAACCGTGGGCGTGGCCGCACTCCTGTCGACTGGATACATCGATATTCAGCGATACCTGCTTCCGTATGTCCTGTCCAACCTCTTCACAGCATCGTGGATTTTCGGTCGGTCGATGGGCACCGATGGTGACCAGCTGAGGCCCTCCGGCGCGACCCCTCACGGCTGACTGGTCCGGCGGCTCGGTGCCACTCGACGCGCCTCTCCAGGCATCTTGGGAAATGTAGGGGGCCAGGGGGCATCGGGGATGCCGTTGGCTTCGTCGCGGTCGGCCCACTCCAGCAGACCGTCGATGGAAGCGGCAGCGTCATCGATACCCCCGTGGGCGTCGCCTGTGGAGGCGAGGTGGCGAACTCCGTTGGCGACCGTGACGTCGCCGGGTTCGACGTGCTCGAGGTCGGCCCAGCGGAACGGCGCAGACACGGTGGCCGTAGGTGTTGGTCGCGGCGACCAGGCGCCGCACAACGTGCGGTCTCGACAGTTCTGGTTGAAGTCGACGAATACCCGCTCGCCGCGTTCCTCCTTCCACCAGGCCGCTGTCACCAGCTTGGGCGCGCGCCGCTCCAGTTCCCGAGCCAGCGCGACGGCAGCGGCCCGCACCTGCACGAAGTCCCACGACGGCGTGATGCGAACGAGCACGTGGATGCCCCGTTTGCCCGATGTCTTGGGCCAGCCGGTCAGGCCCACCTCTGTCAGTACCTCACGGGTGAGTCCCGCGGCCTGACGGGCCTCGTCAAACCCGGTGCCCGGCGATGGGTCCAGGTCGATCCGTAGCTCGTCGGGATGTTCGGGCTCCCAGCTGCGGGTTGGCCAGGGATGGAACTCGATCGTCCCCATCTGGGCGCCCCACACGAGGTGTGCCACGTCGGTCGGGCACAGCGCATCGGAACTCGTGCCGTTGGGCCCCACGATGTGGGCGCGATGTATCCAGTCCGGCCGTTGGCTGGGGATGCGCTTCTGGAAGAACCCGTCGGCGTCAATGCCCTTGGGAAAGCGGTGCAGGTGCACCGGTCGACTTCTGTATCCCCGCAGGCCAACCTCGCCTAAGTCGGCCCAGTAACGGGCCAGGTCGCCCTTGGTGATGCCGGCTTGGGGCCACAGGATCCGGTCGGGACTGGATACACGAACCGCACGGTCACCCGCCTGCACCTCGATCGCCGCTGCGGCCATTGAGCAAGTCTGCCATGGCTGCCTTGCCCTGGGTTCGACGGTGCCCACCCAAGGACCGGTCATAGACGTTCAACGCCTACGATCGAGTGCCGGAGGTGAGCCGATGGGATTGCATCGTCGAGTGATCGGACGCGTGGCGGCGCTCCGCCCGGTGCTGGCGGTCGCCGGCCTGACCGCTGTGGTTCTGTTGGTGGGATGCTCGGAGACGGGGACGGTCGGAGGTCCGGGGCAGCAGGCAGGGTCGGCAACCTCCACCCAGAGCGCCATGACCGCTGGCGGTTACGAGCCGATGAGCGACGACGGCCCGGTGATCGAGCGCTTTCCAGATGCCACGTGGTTCGACGGTGACCTTCCGGCGACGGCTGAGCGGGCCGACCCGGACGCCG
The DNA here is from genome assembly GCA_016719385.1 of Candidatus Microthrix subdominans. NCBI lineage: Bacteria > Bacillati > Actinomycetota > Acidimicrobiia > Acidimicrobiales > Microthrixaceae > Candidatus Neomicrothrix > Candidatus Neomicrothrix subdominans. The sequence goes on from JADJZA010000007.1 coordinate 151,424, forward strand.
CCCCGGTGAAGGTGGGCTTCATCGGCATCAGCGATGGGCCGATCGCCGCGCTGCCCGAGCTGCTGGAAGCCACCGAGACGGCGGTCGAGTTCATCAACACCGAACTCGGAGGGGTGGACGGGCACCCGATCGAGCTGTTTGCGTGTTCGGTGTCCTTGTCGCCAGAGAGCTCCCAGCGCTGCGCCCGGCAGGTACTCAACGACGAGGTGGTAGCGGTGCTGGGGGGAATCAACGTGATGAGCGGTCCAGGCATCGCTCTGCTCGAGGAGGCGGGCGTTCCCTACGTGGGTGGCATCCCGGTGAGTTATGACGAGATGCGTAGCCCGATGAGCTTTCAGTTCTCCGGCGGCACGGCGGGTGCGTTCGCCGCCTTCGGCGCCGACGCAGCGCAGCGCGTCAAGGCCAAAAAGGTCGCGATGGTCTATGCCGATTACGGCGCGATCGCCGATGGAGCACACACCTACGGCGCCGAGCTGATGCAGCGGCTGGGCGTCGAGCAGGTGGTCGAGGTCACCTTTCCCCTCACGTCGACCGATTTGGTGGCGCCGATCCAAAAGGCGCTCGACGCCGAACCGGATGCGCTGATCCTGGGCGCAGCCGACACCTCGTGCGCTCCCGCGCTCGATGCGGTGGCCGACCTCGAAGTCGACGTGCCGGTGTACCTGGTGGGCGCGTGCGCCGATCAGAAGTGGCTTGATCAGGTGGGCGTCGATCGGGCGCTCGGCACGATCTTCAACATCGAGGGTCGGCTCAACCAGCGGGTCGTCGATTCGGCAGACACCGAGATCTACCACGCGGTGGTCGAGGAATATGGGCCCGACGATCTCAACTCCGCCGGCGCTGCGACGGTGAGCTTCCGGTCGGCGATGAACCTCTGGGCGGCGCTGGAGCAGGTGGGGGCCGATGCCACACCCGACGTGGTCGTCGAATGGTTTCGCGCCACCGACGGTCAGGAGAACTTCGACGGCCACCCCTACACCTGCGACGGAGAGCAGATGCCCGGGTTGCCGGCGCTGTGCTCGCCGCAGCAGGTGCTCGTCGAGCTGATCGGCCCGAAGGAGTTCGCGGAGGTCTCCGACGGCTGGATCGATGTGGCGGAACTGCTCAGCGAGCGGTGAGCTCTCACATCGGCTACATGCTGCTTGGCCTCGGCGCTGGGTCGGCGATCGCCGCCCTCGGCCTCGGCTTGGTGATGATCTATCGGGCCTCGGGGGTGATCAACCTGGCTCAGGGTGCCCTCGGCATGTTCATTGCACTGTCGTTCTTCAACTTCCGCGAGACCGGCGACGTCACGCTGCCGGTGCTGGGCGTGCCCTCGTCGTTCCACCTGGTTTCCCGACCCACCCTGGCGACGGCGATGGCGGTCTACCTTCCCTACGGGATGGTCATGGGGGCGCTCGTGTACCTGCTGGTGTTCCGGCCCCTCCGCCGTTCGCCCCCACTCGCCCCAGTGGTCGCCTCGGTCGGCGTGTTCCTCTACCTGTGGGCGGTGGCCGAGCTGAGGTTTCCAGGGGAGGTACTGATCCGCACCATCGTGGACGACACCGGTCGGAACGTGTTCGGTCGCCTGGTGACGTCGGATCAGTTCTACCTGGCCGTGATCGTCGCTGCGACAGCTGGGGTGCTGTGGGTGGTCGGTGCCCACAGCCGATTCGGGTTGGCCACCACCGCCGCCGCCGAAAACGAGCGGGGTGCCATCTTGGCCGGCTTGCGGCCCGATCTGCTGGCCCTCGGCAACTGGTCGCTGGCGGTGTGCCTGGCCGGAACGTTCACCATCCTGGCCGCCCAGATCACTCGGCTTGACCCGCTGGTTACCAGCCTGGCCGTGGTGCCGGCGTTGGCGGCCGCCCTCCTCGGTGGCTTTCGCAGCTACCCCGTCGTCGTCGCTGGAGGCTTGGCGTTGGGAATGGGGGCCTCCGAGCTGACCAACCTGCAGGCCGATTACACCTGGGTGCCCCAGGTGGGCTGGCAAACGGGGCTTCCGCTGCTGGTCATCCTCGGCGTGATGTTGCTGCGCGGCCGGCCCCTGCCCGAACGGGGGTCGGTGGTGGCGCCTCGTTTCCCACCGGCGCACTTCCCTCGGCACATGGCGGCATCGACGGCGCTCCTCGTGCCCCTGGTCTCGGGTGCCATGTTCGTCCTCGGCCCCGACCTGCGCAGCGGACTGATCACGTCGGCGGTTGCAGCGATCATCAGCCTGTCGGTCGTGGTACTCACCGGCTGGGTCGGCCAGATCTCGCTGGCCCCGTTGGCCTTTGCCGGGGTCGCCGGGTTCGCGCTGGTGCGGTTTGCCGAGGGGCCCGTCGGCCCGTTCGCCCCGGTGCTCGCCGTGTTGGTGGCGACCGCCGTTGGGGTGGTCGTCGGCCTTCCAGCAGTGCGGGTGCGGGGTATGGCGCTGGCGATCGCCACCCTGGCCGCAGCCGTCGCCATCGAGGAGTTGTTGTTCAAGTGGAGCTGGTTGACCGGTGGGGCAGCGGGCGTGCGTGCGCCCAAGCTGTCGCTGCTCGGCGTCGATCTGTCGATCTCGGCGGTGGGAGCCGAGTTTCCTCGACCGATCTTCGGCGTGGTGTGCGTGTTGGTGTGTGGCGCGGCCGTCGTGGCGGTGTCGGCGCTGTTGCGTTCCCGCGCCGGCGTGGTGTTTCTGGCAGTGCGAGGCAACGAGCAGGCCGCCGCTGCGGCCGGGGTGGACGTCGCTCGGGTGAAGCTGGCTGCGTTCGCCGTCTCGGCGGCGCTCGCCGGGGTGGGTGGCGTCCTGTTGGCCTATCAACGCCAGTCGTTGTCGGTGCAGAGCTACCAGGTGTTCCTGTCGCTCTCGATCGTCGCGCTCGCCTATCTGGCGGGCATCACCTCGATCGCCGGTGCGCTGCTGGCCGGAGCGCTGGCACCCGAAGGGCTGGTCTCCGCCCTCAGCGGATCATCTTCGGCGTCGACCGCGCAGTTCGCCATCAACGGCCTGGCACTCATCGTGGTGGCCATCGTCGCCCCGGAGGGCATCGCCGGCGTCGTACGCCACCGCTGGTCACAACTTGCGAGCCATTCGTCATGACGGGTGTCGGAGTTGGGTAAACGGTCGTAGCCTCAGTTCCATGGCTGCTGTTGTCGAACGTGTCGAACGGTTGAATCGGGCATCGCTTCGGCGGGTGATCGAACCCGATGTCGACCTACCCGGGGCGGTCGGCGACGGGCAACTGGTCGCCGACGAACTGCTCAGCGTGGCCGGGCTCGACCTCGGCCTCACCGCAGAGCAGCGTCGCATCCTCAGCCGAGAGGAGGTCGCCTCGATGTTCAGCGCTGGAACACGGTTCGAGGCAGTGCTCGAGATCGGGTTTGCCCGTCAGGTTGCCTATGCCCCCGACCTCACCGACCCCCGCATCACCTACCTGCTGCACGAGGTCGGGGAGGAGACGCGTCACCAGCGCCTGTTCATCCGGCTGATCTCCCAGATCGGCCCCAAGGCGATCCATCCGCTGGAGGGGAAGGCCTGGATGGACCGTCTCGACCGCTTCGGCACCGGCTGGATCACCAACCACCTGGCGATGCTCTACGTCATGGTGCTCGCTGGTGAGGAGATCCCGGACCGTATGCAAAAGCTGGCCTCGGAGCATCCCGACACCGATCCGTTCCTCGCTTCGGTCAACCGCTACCACCGCCAGGAGGAGGCCCGGCACCTCAGCTTCGCCCGGGCGATGCTGCCCGAGGTGTGGGCCGGGGCGTCGGCGGTGGAACGCACCGTCGTCCGGCGGATCGCGCCTCTGGTCATTCAGGATCTGTTCCGTTTCATGGTGCATCCCGGCGTCTATGCCCAGGTCGGGTTGGACCCCTGGCCGACCTGGAAGCGGGTCAATAAAAGCCCCACCCGGGTGCAGCTCCGACGGGTCTCGACGCGTCCGGTGCTCGAGGCCCTGCTCAACGCAGGTGTGCTCGAGCGGGGCTCCGTTCCCGCGGCGTGGCAGAAGCTGTGCGGCGTCGATGCCCACGGTGCACCGCAGCCGGTTCTGACCGGCGCCAGCGCACTGGTCGCCGATCAGTAGCGGCTCGGCGGGCGTCGCTGGGAGCCGTGTTCGGTGGGTCCTGCACCCCGAAGCCGAGGTGGCCTCCCGTCCTATACTCGGCAGGCCTTCCCGGCGGGGCCTTTGGCCGTCCACTTCGACTGGTCGGCGTCACCCGGTCCGCTGCGGGGAGGGTCCACGTACGACGGCCGGAGGAGCGCAGTGGCGCTACGTATACGTCAACGCTCGAAGCGTCTCGCAAGGATCACGGTCCATTTCGCCTCCCGTCAGTTCCCGCTGCGCCCCCACCGGGTCTTGTACGAGTCCTTCCACGGCGCCGGAGTTCTGTGCAATCCCGAGGCGATCTTTCAGAGGCTTCTGAGCGACCCTGACTACAACCACCTCCATCATGTGTGGGTCGTGGCGGACGAGAGTATTTGGGCCCGAGTCCCGCGGGAGATCAGGAACCATCCCCGAGTCAGCCATACGATCCACGATTCCACGTCCTACCGGCACGAGCTGGCCGTGTGTACCTACCTCATCAACAACGTCACCTTCAAGCAGGACTTTGCCAAGCGGTCGGGTCAGGTCTACGTGAACACGTGGCACGGCACCCCCCTGAAATTGATGGGCTACGACCGGGCCGGAAACTTCGATCACACCCTCAACGTGGTCCGGAACTTTCTCAGTGCGGACTATCTCGTGTCATCAAATTCGCGGACCCTGGACATGTACTTGACCGGCCACCGGCTGGCCGGCATGACCAATGCCATCATCACCGACGTGGGTACGCCCCGTGTCGATCGTCAGCACGGGGCAAGCGTCACGACGGATTGGGCCGTCAGGCGCCTGATTGAGCAGGGCATCAGCCTGCACGGCAAGCGAGTCGTCCTGTATGCACCCACCTGGCGCGGGTCGAGGGTCCACAGCCCGCGGGTAGACCGGGAAGCGCTGGTCGGCGCGCTCCACGCCCTGACGTCGCGTTTGGGCGACGATGTCGTCATCCTTCTCAAGGTGCATCAAGCGGTCTTCGACGAAATGTCAAAAGAGCCCGATCTCGAGGCTGTGTTGGTGCCAAACGATGTCCCGACCAATGAGATCCTTGGGCTGACAGATGTGCTCATCACCGACTATTCGAGCATCTGCATCGACTTTCTCGAGACGGGCCGCCCCGTGGTCTTTTACCAGCCAGACCGGGAGGGCTATGCGCACGAGAACGGCCTCTATGACGAGGCGGCCTCGCTCCCCGGCCAGGTCGTCACCTCAACCGATGGCCTGTCGGCGGCGGTCGACCAGGAGCTCAGCTCGACGGACCGTCATCCGAACTATGCCCACTGGCGTTCGTGGTCCTGTCCCCACGAGCGCGGCAACTCCGCGGCCCGGGTCATCGACATCGTCTTCGGAGGATCTCGGGACGGCACTCGTTCGGTCGCATCGCAGTCGGGGAAACCGAAGATGCTCTTGGCTCTCGGTGCCCTACGAAACAACGGCGTTGGCAACTCGGCACTGAACCTGCTGGCCACGATCGACCACGACCGTTTTGACGTCTCGGTGGCCTTTCCCGCCGAGTCCGCCGTCGAGTCGCCGGAGATGGTGGCACGAATCGACAGCCGGGCAAATCGGCTGCCGCGCTCCGGGCGCATGAACGAGCTGGCGTTTGCGCTACCGGTGAGGAAGAAGTTTGAAGGAGGGGGCGGCGGCGCGCTGATGCAACGTTGGATGGACCGGCTCTTCTCCGATGAATGGCGTCGGTGTTTTGGCGACGCGGAGTTTGATTACGTCATGGACCTCAACGGCTACTCGGCGTTCTCGGCCCGACTGATGTCCCAAGCGCCGGTCGGCACGAAAGCGATTTGGCTGCACAGCGACATGGCCGCCGATGCCCAGCGTCAGGTGAACGGCCGGTTTCCAAACCGAGCGAACGTCTTGGCGGTGATCGAGCGGTATTCGCACTTCGACCGTCTGGTGTCGGTCAGTTCGGCGTTGCGAGATGTCAACCGCCGCAAGTTGGGCGGTCCGGTGGAACCGTCAAAGTTTGTCAGCGCAAGGAACACCATCGATCGATCGAGGCTGGTCCTGTCTGACGAACCGTCACCCGCCACGATCGAGCGTGACCCTATGAGCGCTCGGCAGCTGGAAGTGCGCGGTCTGCGGGACTGCATGATGGAACTGGCTCAAACCCAGGGCCTGGACGCGCTGAAGGCGACGATGGCGGATGTGGAGACCGCCTACCGGGTCGTGGCTTCCGGGGGCGACACGCCGGTTCGGTTCGTGACGGTGGGTCGTCTCTCGCCGGAAAAGGCGCATTGGCGTCTCATGAACGCGTTTGCGCTCCTCAACCAGGAGTTCCCGGACACCCAGCTCGTCATCGTGGGCGATGGTCCGCTCGCCGACGAACTCAAGGATCTGGCATCGAGCTTGGGCGTGTCCGATTCGGTCGTGTTCACCGGCCAAGTTCAGAATCCGACGTACCTGTTGAAGGTGTGCGATTGCTTTGTGCTCTCCAGCGACTACGAGGGTCAGCCGATGGTGATTCTTGAAGCGCTGGCCCTGGGCCTACCGGTCATCTCGACCCACTTCGATTCGATCCGAGACGCTCTTCCCGACGGGTTTGGTGTGGTGGTGGAGAGCGACCCCACCGAGCTCGCGGCAGCGATGCGATCGTTTGTCGAGCAGGGGCAGACGCCTCCGCGAACCTTCGATGTGCAGGCATACAACGACGAGGCGCTCGCCGAATTGTACGCGGCACTCGGTGTGACCGAGCGAAGGGCGTCGGTCGACCGCTCGCCGGTGGGATGAGGCCGGCCGGTCAGGCCGTGATCATCAGCGGTTCGTCAGCGCCTGGGCGCTTCTGAGCAGGTCGGGGGCGTCGAGCAGTTGCGCATAGTGCCCCAACTGGGGGGTGGGCCCGCTCCAGCGCCAGTCGTCGACCGTGCCGACGTCCGCGTCGGTCTGCAGGGTGGCGATCGTGCGAAACAGGTAGGCGTCCGAGCGCTGTTGAGCCAGGGTGGCGGCCAGCCTGGCGGCGCTGCGCACGCTGATCTCCCACTTGCCGGGGGCATCGGGGATGTGTTCCAAGTGCTTGTAATGGGCCAGCACTGCGGCGGCCGACTTGGCTCCCCACCCGGGCAGGCCGGGGAAGCCGTCGGCGGTGTCGCCGACCAGGCCGAGCCAGTCGGGAATCGATGCGGGGTCCACCCCGAACTTCTCCCGCACCCCGTCGGCGTCCCGGAACACCTGGTTGCGCCGGTCGTATTGCACCACCTTGGGCCACGCACAGCACTGGCCCAGGTCCTTGTCGGGGGTGAGGATCACCACCCGCTCCACCCGATCGTCGGCGGACGCCACTTTCGCGGCGGCGGCCAGCGCGTCGTCGGCCTCCTGTTCCACCATCGCCCACACGGTGAAGCCCGCTGCCCGAAGCGCGTCCTCGAACAGACCGAATTGACCGAACAGGTCCGGGTCGATGCCCTCGCCGGTCTTGTAGCCCTCGTACAGGTCGTTGCGAAACGATTCGATGACGTGGTCGGTGGCCACGCCCAGGTGGGTCGCCCCGTCGTTGAGCAGCGCAAAGGTGGACCGCAACGCCCCCCGCACTGCGCCCACCTCGGTCCCTTCGGCGTTCGTGTGGCCGCTGTTGCGCCCGTAGAACTGCCGGAACAGCTCGTAGGTCCCGTCGACGAGGTGTACCTGCATCGCACCAGCTTGGCTCATCGGTGCGGCCCGGCTCGCGAAGTTCCCCGGGCGCGACGGAACCACAGCCACCCGGCGACGCCCAGGATGCTCAGCAGGGCGCCGATGCCCAACAGGGTGGCGGCCGCTGCGCTGGCCAGGAAGGTTCCGGCGGCTCCGCCGAGGTCGCCGGGGGTGGGGAGCAGGTTGTTGGTGATGCCGACGCCGGTGGTGTCGCCCCCGTCGGTGGCCACCTGTACGTCGTAGCCACCGGCCTCCACAGTTCGAAACTGGCCGATCGCGACCGTGCGGCGGTCCCCATCGATCATGATCTCCAACGGATCGGTCGCTCTCACGGGTACCGTCGAGCCATCCGGCGACGTCACACGCACCGTGGGCACACCCAGGTCGTCCGCCGGCACGTCGCTGGGAACGTCCGGGTCGACGATCGCCACCAGCGTCTTGGCCCGGTCGCCCTCGAGGGCCACCGCGTCGGTGGATCCGACGGAGATCTCGGCGCTGGTGACCTTCGTGCGGTTGACCCCCCGCTCGTTGGCCGAGGTGAGGGAATCGTCGAACAGGCCCACCGTCAGCACGAGCAGAACTGCGCCGACAGCCATCATCAGCGCACCGGCCGCGCCCAACCAGACGGCGGTTCGCTCGGGCGGGCGTCGAGTGGGTGCGGCCACCGTCTCGAACGTGTCGTGGTCGGCGGTCATCGGGCCATCACGGTACCCGAGGGACTCCGCTCGACATTCGGTTGCCCTCTGGTGGCACTATCGGATGGTCGTCCTGCCGAGGATGGGTCACGGATCGGGTTTCGCCCGGCACCATGCGCCGAGAATGTCCAAAAGCTGGGAATGCCCCTGCCTTGGCGGGGGTTTCACCCCACACAGGAGAAAACCTAAGCCTAAGATTGTCAACTTTGGCGCCCGCTGGCGCCACCCACCACACCCAGGAGCCACGCCAAATGCCACTCGATCCCAACACTTGGACCTTGAAGACCCAGGAGGCCATCGGTGCCGCCCAGCAGGCGGCGAGCGAGCGCGCCAACCCGGAGGTCACCCCCGATCACGTCCTCGGCGCATTGCTGCGCCAGAGCGAGGGCGTGGTGTTGCCGCTCGTTCGACGGTTGGAGCTCGACCCGGTGGCGGTCCGCAACGCCGCTGATGAGGCGGTGGCCGCGCTGCCCCAGTCGCACGGCGGCGAGACCCGATTCGGCCGTGAGTTCACAGCGCTGCTCGACGAGGCCGACACGCTCCGCGAGGGACTCACCGACGAGTACCTGTCGACCGAGCACCTGTTTCTCGCCTTGGTCAACGCCGACCAGAAGCGCAGCCCGGGCAGCCGTCGCCTGGGCGAGGTCGACCGCGACCAGGTGCTGTCGGCCCTTCAGGAGATCCGTGGCAGTCAGCGGGTGACCAGTCAGAATCCCGAGGACACCTACCAGAGCCTGGAGAAGTACGGCCGCGACCTGACCGAGGCGGCACGCACCGGCAAGCTCGACCCGGTGATCGGGCGCGACGAGGAGATCCGGCGGGTCATCCAGGTGCTGAGCCGCCGCACCAAGAACAACCCGGTGCTGATCGGCGAGCCTGGGGTGGGCAAGACAGCCGTCGTCGAGGGCCTGGCCCAGCGCATCGTCGAGGGCGACGTCCCGACCTCGCTGAAAAACAAGCGGGTGATCGCGCTCGACCTGGCGGCGATGGTCGCCGGCGCCAAGTACCGGGGCGAGTTCGAGGAGCGGCTCCAGGCCGTGCTGCGAGAGATCACCGAGTCTGAGGGCGAGATCATCACCTTCATCGACGAGATGCACACCGTGGTCGGCGCCGGGGCGAGCGGCGAGGGCTCCATGGACGCGGGCAACATGTTGAAGCCCATGCTGGCCAGGGGTGAGCTGCGCATGGTGGGCGCCACCACGCTGGACGAGTTTCGCAAGCACATCGAGAAGGACGCTGCCCTCGAACGGCGCTTCCAGCAGGTGCTGGTCGGCGAGCCCACGGTCGAGAACACCGTCGCCATCCTGCGGGGCCTGAAGGACCGCTACGAGGTGCACCATGGCGTGCGCATCAAGGATTCGGCGCTCGTGTCAGCAGCGGTCATGTCCGACCGCTACATCACCGGCCGCTTCCTGCCCGACAAGGCGATCGACCTGGTCGACGAGGCTGCGTCGACCCTGCGCATCGAGATCGATTCGCTGCCCACCGAGATCGACGTGATCGATCGTCGCATCCGCGGTCTCGAGATCGAGCGTGTTGCATTGGCCAAGGAGACCGATGCGGCGTCCGGCGAACGCCTGGAAGCCCTCGACGAGGAGCTGGCCAACCTCAAGGAGGAGCACGACGGCCTGATGGCCCACTGGACCGCCGAGAAGGAGAAGATCGACCAGATCCAGGCGATGAAGGAGCGGGTTGAGGACCTGCGCAACGAGGCCGACCGGTCCGAGCGAGAGGGGTCGCTCAGCCGGGCCTCCGAGGTGCGCTACGGCCATCTGCCCGTGCTCGAACGCGAGATCGAGGTGGCCACCGCCGAGCTGGGCCAGCTTCAGTCCGAGAAGCACATGCTGAAGCAGGAGGTCGACGAACAGGACGTCGCCGTCGTCGTCAACCGGGTCACCGGCATCCCGGTCAGCCGCCTGATGGAGGGCGAGATGGCCAAGCTGGTGCGCCTCGAGGAGGTGCTCGAGCGGCGGGTCGTCGGTCAGCACGAGGCGGTCACCGCCGTCGCCAACGCCATTCGGCGCAGCCGCGCCGGCATCGCGGATCCCGATCGCCCCATCGGCTCGTTCCTGTTCCTCGGCCCCACCGGCGTCGGCAAGACCGAGCTGGCCCGGTCGCTGGCCGATTACCTCTTCGACGACGAGCGGGCGATGGTTCGCATCGATATGTCGGAGTACATGGAGAAGCACTCGGTCAGCCGCCTGATCGGTGCGCCCCCCGGGTACGTCGGCTACGACGAGGGCGGCCAGCTCACCGAGGTGGTCCGCCGCCGGCCGTACTCCGTCGTGCTGCTCGACGAGGTCGAGAAGGCGCACGCCGACGTGTTCAACGTGCTGTTGCAGCTGCTCGACGATGGGCGTCTCACCGACGGCCAGGGCCGCACGGTCGACTTCACCAACGTCGTGTTGATCATGACCTCCAACCTGCCGGGCGATCCTCGCGACTTCTTCCGGCCGGAGTTCATCAACCGGTTGGACGACATCGTGCGGTTCCGGGAGCTCACCCGGGACGACATCGACCAGATCGTCGACATCCAGCTCGACCGGCTGCGTCGCCGGCTGGACGACCGCCGCATCGAGTTGAGCCTCACCGAGGCCGCTCGTACCCGGCTGGCCAACGAGGGCTTCGACCCCGACTACGGCGCTCGCCCGCTGAAGCGGGTGATCCAGCGGGAGCTGGGCGACCGCCTGGCGATGGCGATCCTCGAAGGCAGGGTCATCGAGCACTCCTCGGTCACGGTCGACGTCGACGAGGACGGCTACACGCTGGCCGCAGTCACCCCCGACCCGGCCTGAGTCCAGCCACCACCCATCCGCCCTTCACCCAACCATCCGCAACTCGGGAGTCGGGAGCGCGCTCAGACCGCGTTCTGGGCTCCCGAGTTCGTGGCCCATCCGCAACTCGGGAGTCGGGAGCGCGCTCAGACCGCGTTCTGGGCTCCCGAGTTCGTGGTTGCGGGTTAGATGCGGACCAGTTCCGTGGAGCCAGCGGCAAGCTCGATGGTGGCGTCGACCGACGCCGGGGCATCGTCGGTTTCCACGTTGGCGACAATGACGAACTCCGTCGTCCAGCGCTCCGGGGTGATGGTGACCCGCCCGTAGCCATGATCCTCGGCGTTGACGTACACGGCGTCGGCGGCGACCTGTTCCACCAACGAGACCACAGCGGGCCCCAGCTCGCCGATCGTCGACAGCGACGAGATCGAGGTGGTCACCAGCTCGTGGGCCACCGGTACTCGCTTACCGCCGCGCTCGGCGAACAGGTCGCTCGCCCCGGCGGCGTGGATGTCGCCCGACAGCACGACCACGTTCTCCAGGTCGGCGTCGATGATGGAGTCGTACAGGCGCTCCCGGGCGGCGACGTAGCCGTCCCACTGGTCCAGGTTGAGCACCAAGTCGCGGATCACCAGCGGAAACATCACCGTCTGTTGGGCGAGCACGGTCCAGGTGGTGTCGTTGTCGGCCAGCCCCTTGGCCAGCCATGCTTCCTGTTCGGCGCCCAGCATGGTGCCCGCCTCGTCCAGCCGTTCGGGGCACTCGTCGGCGGGCACCGCCAGCCGGTCGCCGCACACCTGATCGGAGCGATACTGGCGACCGTCGAGCACGAAGAACTTGGCCAGCGCGCCCACCTGAACCGAGCGGTAGATCTTGAGGGATCCATCTGCTTCCGGCGGGCCGGTTCGAAGCGGCATGTGCTCCCAATAGGCCTGGTAGGCCGCTGCGCGACGCTTCTCGTACCCATCGGGCGACTCGGGCTCCTGGGGCGTCACGCCGGCGTAGTTGTTGCCCACCTCGTGGTCGTCCCAGGTGAGCACCCAAGGCACCTGCCGGTGGACCTTCTGGAGCAGGGGGTTGCGCTTGTATGCCGCGTACTGCACCCGGTAATCAGCGAGCGTTTGGGTCACCCGCTGTGGCACTTTGGGCTCCATTCGCCCGCCACCGCGCTCGTAGATGTAGTCACCGAGGAAGACGACGAGGTCGAGCTCGTCGGCGGCCATGGCGCCGTAGGCGGCGTAGCTCCCCGAGTTGAACTCCTGACACGATGCGAAGGCCAGCTGCATCCGGTCGGGCGTGACGTCGTCGGCGGGCATCGTGCGGGTGCGAGCCGGCTCGCTGCGCACGTCGCCGACCGAGAAGCGGTACCAGTACCAGGTGTCGGGCGACAGGCCGGTGGCATCAGCGTGCACCGAGTGTGCGTAACCAGGTTCGGCCACCTCCGAACCCGAGGCGACGACCGACGTGAAGCCCTCATCGGCGGCGACCTCCCAGGCCACCGGCACCGGAGCGTCGGGCAAGCCACCGGTGGGGTCGAGCGGGTCGGCGACAAGGCGGGTCCACAGCATCACCGAGTTGGGCAAGGGGTCGCCGGAGGCGACCCCAATGGTAAACAGCGCACCAGGCAGACCGTCGGGGACTGGCGGCAGATCCTCGGCCTTCAGCGGCGCAGTTGTCGTTGCGGCGGCAGAAGTGGCATCGGAGGAGGTCTCGTCACTCGGGTCGTTGACGTTGCACGCGCCGAGCGCCAGCCCGACCGCGCCGACAGCGCCGGCGCCGAGCACGGTGCGACGGGTGACCGGGCCTGGCGAAGTCGCTCGGCTCGAGCCCGGTTTCTGCCGTCGACCTGCGCCCATTTCGTTCCCTTCGCGCCCGGCGGCGAGGTTACTTCAGGGCGGAGCCGAAGGAGGCGTAAGCGGGTACCGCCCGACGGGAGCGAACGATCACGAGGGGTGCGGGTCGCGGGGTCGGTCGACCGGCCGGTAGCCTTTTCGCCATGACCACACCGGCGGCGCACGGCCCTACAGACGCCAGAGCTGCCGCCGAGCGGGTGCCCAACCGGGTCCAGCGCTTCGCCGTCGTCGGGGTTATAGCCACCCTGGTCGACCTTGCCGTGCTCGTCCCGCTGATCCGGCGTTGGGGCTTCGATGCCTTCACCGCCGACCTGGTGTCGGTCAGCATCGCCACCGTTGTATCGCTGCTGCTTCATCGCCTCGTCACCCTGGCCAACAGCCCAACCCGGCGCTGGTTCGAGGAGTACGTCGGCTCGTATCTCACCACCCTGGTGGGGTCTCTGGCGGTGGACGTCGTCGTGTTCACAGCGTTCACCCGGGCGCTCGACGTGCAGTCGGTGCACGGGCTGGTCATCTCCAAGGTGGTCGCCCTGGCGGCGGCGGTGCTGATGCGGGCGACCGCTTACCGCTCCGTGCTGGCCGCTGTCGTGCTCTCCGACCAGTCGTCACCCTCCACGCCGCCGCCGCTGCCCGCCGACCGTCCCCGGCTGAGCGTGGTCATCCCTGCCTACGACGAGGCCGACCGGATCGGTCACACACTTGACGAGGTGCATCGCCAGCTTGCCGGCGTCGCCAAGCGTGGGGGAGTCGAGGTGATCGTCGTCGACGACGGTTCGACCGACGACACCACCGAGCGTGCGGCGGCAGCCGGAGCGGACCGGGTGGTGACCCTCCCGGAGAACCAGGGCAAGGGGGCGGCCGTCCGTGCCGGCATGCAGGTGGCAACCGGCTCGACCCGGGTGTTCCTCGACGCCGACCTCGCTTACTCCCCGGATCAGGTGCTGTCGATGCTGAAGCTCACCGAGGCCGGCTGGGACGTGGTCGTCGGCAGCCGCAAGCACACCGCCACCGCCACGCTGGTTCAGGCCGGACGCCTCCGCCAGCTGGGCAGCCTGGCGATCAACGTGTTGAGTTCCGTAGTGCTCCTCGGGCGCTACCGGGATACCCAGTGCGGGCTGAAGGCCTTCCGGTCCGAGGCCGCCGAGGCGATCTTCCCGCTGACCCGCATCGACCGCTTTGCCCTCGACATCGAGGTGCTGTACCTCGTCGAACGCCAGCGCCTGTCGCTGTGCGAGGTGCCGGTGCAGGTGGCCAACAGCGAGCAGTCGACCGTGCGCGTCGTTCGCGACACCGCCCGGCTGCTGCGGGACCTTTTCCGCATCCGGATCTTCGCCCGCAATGGCGACTACGACGTGCCCAGGTCGCCGACCGATCGCACTTCGACGGTAGGCTCGTCCGCCGTTTAGTTTGCGCGTCGGTGTGAGGGCGCGCCCGGAAGGAACCAGCCATGCCCGCGACCATTGTCGTCGGAACCCAGTGGGGTGACGAAGGAAAAGGAAAGTTCACCGACCTCTTCGCCAAGGAGATGTCGATGGTGGTGCGCTACCAGGGGGGCCACAACGCCGGCCACACCCTGGTGGTCGACGGCGAGTCGTTCGCCCTCCAGTTGGTGCCCTCGGGTGTGCTGTACGACCACATCATCCCGGTGATCGGCAATGGCGTGGTCGTCGACCCGATCGTGTTGCTCGCCGAGATCGACATGCTCACCGCCAAGGGCGTCGACTGCTCCCGCCTGAAGGTGTCGGGCAACGCCCACCTGATCCTCCCGTACCACCAGGAGATCGACCGGCTGACCGAGCGGTACCTGGGCAAGAACAAGCTGGGCACGACCAAGAGGGGCATCGGTCCCACGTACGCCGACAAGGCGATGCGGGTGGGCATCCGGGTGCAGGACCTGCTCGACCCGAAAATCTTCCGCGAGAAGCTCGAGGCGGTGCTCGACGAGAAAAATCAGGTGCTCACCCGGGTGTACAACCGGCTGCCCTTCGACGTCGATGAGCTGGCCGAGACCTACCTCGGTGAGGTACGTGACCGCATGATGCCCTACGTGGCCGACACGGTGGGCATGGTTCACGAGGCCCTGGAGGCCGGCGAGAATGTGCTCTTCGAGGGCGCCCAGGCCACGTTCCTCGACCTCGACCACGGGACGTACCCGTTTGTCACGTCGTCGTCGCCCACCGCCGGCGGTGCGTGCGCCGGTGCCGGGGTCGGCCCCCGCCACATCGACCGGGTGGTCGGTATCGCCAAGGCGTACATCACCCGGGTCGGGGCCGGTCCGTTCCCGACCGAGCTGTTTGACGAGGTGGGGGACCATCTGGTCGATGTCGGCCACGAGTACGGCACCAACACGGGCCGTCGCCGCCGTCCCGGCTGGTTCGATGCGGTGATGATGCGCCAGGCGGTGCGGGTGAACTCGCTGTCGGAGATCGCGCTCACCAAGTTGGACGTGCTCGACCAGTTGGATGAGGTGTCGGTGTGCGTCGCCTACGACGTGGAGGGCGAGCGGCACGAGACGTTGCCGTACCACCAGAGCGACCTGCACCACGCCAAGCCGATCTACGAGACGCTGCCCGGCTGGAAGACCGACCTCACCGCCATGACCGAGCCGGGTGATCTGCCGGTTGAGGCGCGCGACTACCTGGCCTTTCTCGAGGATCAGGTCGGCTGTCCGGTCAGCCTGGTGGGCGTCGGGCCCGGTCGTGAGCAGTTCGTTCACCGCCACGTGGGCTGAGCCCGAATGAGTTTGGGCCTCTCCGGTTGAATCGGTTTCCTCAGCTAGGGCTTGGGTCACTCCGTTAGAAAGGAACACCCTGTCCGTCCTGACGGTGTCGACCTCGCTCGGGAGGCCCAGGATCTGAGTAGGAGGGTCCACGGCCGGGTTTGTCCTGTGTTTTTATCAGGTGCCCAAACACCGAACCGGTGGAGGGTTGGGGTCCCGAAGTCATGATGGCCGGCTCTGTCGCGACGACAACACCCAAAGGCGGCCACCGCCCAAGAATCTCCGACCGGACCTGCTTCGACGTGATCCACGTCCGGCTGGTCACCGGCTGCTCCTGGGTCGTCGCCGAAGCTCTCTGCGGCTGGAAGGTCTCCGACACCACCGTCAGAGCCCGTTACAACCTCTGGGTCGACACTGGCGTCTTCAAAAAAGTTGCCGCCAACGCGGTGTTCGCGTACGACCGGATCATCGGCCTCGACATGACCGACATCGCGATCGACGGGTCACTCCACAAGGCCCCGTGCGGTGGGAAGGACCGGCAGCCCAAAGACAAGGACCGCCACAAATGGTCGCTTGCACAGACGCCGTGGGATCCCGAGCAGCTGGGCTTTCGGCGCCAACCGCCACACATCACCATCGACCTGGCACGCCTGGACAACACACTCGAGGGGGCGCCTTCCACCTCGACAAGGGTCAGCTCCTTCGGGCGACCTCGACACGTTGGACTCGCGAGACCGTCATCGACAAGACGCAACCCGGCGACCCAACCCAAAAGCCGTCGTCAAGGCCGGCACACCATGGTCGCTGGCCGGTCGAGCAGGAACTCGTGGCCTCCATTTGGGCAGCTCCACGGCACCGACGCGATCCCGGACGCAAGTGCCAGTTCTGCCTTGCAGTTTTGTTCATCATCGTCCCGAAACTGATCGACCACCGAGACCGCTGGTGCCAATGACCCCGAACACCAACATCAATCCGCGCACGCTCTTAGTGTTCGGCAACTGGTTCACGTCCGTGAGCCTCGTGCCCGTGGGGGATTGTCGTGGATGGACTCGGAGGACGTCGTCAGCGTCCGGTTCAGGGTTTTGGAGGCTTGGGCTTCTGGGGCGTGATCGTTTCGGCGGTGATGGTGCTGGGTGCGATGTTCGTTCCGGCAGCAGCCGGCGCCCAGGACGATCCGCCGGTGGTGGTGCCCGAGTTCTGTGCGCCGCTGTCCGATGTGCTCGACAACGCCGGTTCGATTCCGGTCGACGACGAGGACTACCAGCAGCAAAGCGCTGAGGGTGCAGAGCTGATCGCCGCGCTACGGCAGGTGGCTCCGGCGGAGTTGGCGCTGCTCCTCGATGAACTTGACGCGTTCTCGGCGTCGGCGTCAGCGCAGATCGACGCCGCCGGTGGGATCTCGGGCCTCACCCAGCAACAGCGCGAGGACCTCCTCGAGGGGTATGCACAGGTGTTGGACCCGATCACCGCGTTTTACGAACAGTCGTGCCCCGGAGCCAACATTGACGCGAGGCTGTATCCGGAGTGCGAGGTTGATGGCGATGTGCTTCCCCCGCAGTTGGTCGTGCTGAACGTCTCGCAGAATCCGGTGGACGTGGTGGCCGGAGAGATCGCCTTCACGGTGGCGAGCTTCGACATCGAGTTCAACGACGTGCCCGCCGATCTTCAACCCGATGACGTGCTGATCAACGGTGTCTCCGGGCTCGTTGAGGTTGGGTCATGTGACGACTTCCAGGGTGACGGTGAAGAGGATGATGAGTTCGCCAGCTTCTTTGTGGCCACCTTTACGGGGGGATGCCCTGCCGATGCGCCGCCCAAGCTGCCGCGCCTGGAGATCGGGTTGACACCAGAGGGTCAGGCGTCGCTCGACGAAGCGCTGGAGTCCGAGCCGGGTCCCTTCCCGGTGATCTTCGACGTCGACGATTTCACGGTCGTCGGCAAGTTCCCCGGCGGGCTCGACCTGCGCTTGGAGGCCGATGCCACGGTGCCCGAGGTGAGCCTCGACGGCGTGAGCATCCCGGTTGAGCTCATCGAGCCTGACTGCGGACCCGGGCAGCCCTCGGCACCAGATTCGGCTCTATCGGGCCCCGCCAGCGCTGTGGCGGCCCCTCTGGCGCCGAAGTTCACCGGCTGAACCAGAACCGTCGGGCGCAGTTGACCTGGCGCTGCCGAGCAAGCGCGGGTCGTGGCCGGTGGGGTCCATGGCAGGATTGGCCATGGTAGAAATCCCGCGCAGCGACCCCAGGGCTCGATACATCGCCCGCAACGAGAAGGTGGATCGAGCCGCCCTCGACGAGTTCATACGGGAGCGCCATCGCTGGATTTTGGTCACCACCCGATCCGACGGTCGACCCCAACTCTCGCCACTGACGGGTGGGCTGCTGCCCGACGGGCGGCTGATCACCTCCACCTACCCCGAGCGGGCCAAGGCGGCCAACGTCAGGCGGCGGAGCCAGACGTCGGTGCTCGTGTTGTCCGACGACTGGAACGGGCCGTGGGTGCAGGTTGATGGCAGCGCCGAGGTGCTCGACCTGCCGGAGGCGCTCGACGATTTTGTCGCCTACTACCGGTCGATCTCGGGTGAGCATCCCGATTGGGACGAGTACCGCGAGGCGATGACCGAGCAGGGCAAGTGCCTGATCCGCATCGAGGTCACCCGCTGGGGGCCGATCGCCAGCGGCGGGTTCCCCGAATCGATGTTTGCAGCGGAGGGCTGAACCCCACCCTCAGCCCTGGTGGCCCTGAGTTTGGCGGCCGAGCCATTCCAGTGCCACGCCGGCGTGCATCGCTGCGCCGAGCGGCAGGGCGTCCTCGTTGAGGCGCATCACGTCGGAGTGACACGCCGGTGCCTCGAGGAAGTTCTCGATGTCGGCCGGGCAGACGCCGAGAAACGCCATGGCTCCCGGCACCCGCTCGAGGATGTAGCTGTAGTCCTCCGCACCCATCACCGGTGACGGCAGCGGGAACATCCGGTCCGGCCCGAGCACCTGTTCGCACACGTCCCCGACCAGCTCGGTCATCTCGGCGTTGTTGACCGTGACCGGGTAGCCGCGGGTGTAGTCGATCTCGGCGGTGCATCCGTGGGCGGAGGCCACGCCGTGCACCACCTCGGCAAACAGTGTCTCCACCCGGTCGCGCGTGTGAGCGGAAACGCACCGCACCGTGCCCTCCATCAGCACCTGCTCGGGGATGACGTTGTGGGTGGAACCGCCGGTGAGATGGGCCACGGTCACGATCGCCGGGTCGAACGCTTCGATGCGGCGGGTCACCATCGTCGACAGTGCCCCGACCACCTCGGCGGCCGCCGGCATCGGATCGATGCCGAAGTGGGGCATGGACGCGTGGGTGCCGCGACCCTTGATCGTGACGGTGAACTCGTCGGCCGATGCCATCAGGGGGCCCGGCCGCATCGCCATGAAGCCGGTGGGGGCGTTCGGGGTGACGTGGATTGCGAACGCTGCGCCGACCGGCGAGGTGAGGCCCTCGTTGAGGACGCCCTCGTTCAGCATCACTTTGGCACCGGCGAAGCCCTCCTCGCCCGGTTGGAATGCCAGCCGCACCGTGCCGGGCAGCTCGTCGCGCCGGGCCGCCAGCAACCGGGCGGCGCCGAGCAGCATGGCCACGTGCCCATCGTGGCCGCAGGTGTGCGCTCGCCCTTCGATCGACGAGGTGAACGGCTCATCGGAGTTCTCGGTCATCGGCAGTGCGTCGGTGTCGGCCCGTAACAGAAACGTCGGTCCGTCCGGGTCGCCGACGATGTCGGCGGTCAGCCAGGTGGTGGCCTCGCCCCTCCGAATCGCCAGGCCCAGTGGTTCCAACGCCGTGGCGATCAGGTCTTGGGTGCGCGGGTTGTCCAGGCCCAGCTCCGGGTGCCGGTGCAGGTCCCGTCGCCAGCCGACCAGGTCGTGAGCGAGCCCGGTGGCCTCGACCACCAGCTCGCTCAGTAAGGCGTTCGATCCGGCGTCGTTCAGCGTGGTGTCCCCCATGGTCGGGACTCTACGGGACCGTCCAGCGGGGCGGGGCCGGAAGCCGCAGCGGATGTGAGCCACAGCGATCACACCCGTGCCTCAACTGGGTGTGATCGCTGCGGCCCGTCCCACAGCGATCACACCCAGTTCGACCTTGGGTGCGATCGCTGCGGCGGCCTGGTGCACAATGGGACGGTGAGAGTCTGTGTGGTCGGATCGGGCGGGCGCGAGGCGGCGCTGGCGGACGTATTGGGACGGGACGCAACCGAGGTGCTCGTCAGCCCGGGTAACCCGTTGATCGAGGGCTCGGTCGACATCCCGCCGGAGGACCTGGACGCCGACCTGTTCGTTATCGGGCCCGAGGCCCCGCTGGTTGACGGTTTGGCCGATCGGCTGCGGGCCGAGGGGCAGCTCGTGTTCGGGCCCGGCGTCGACGGTGCCCAGCTGGAGGGCTCCAAGGCCTACATGAAGGGTCTGCTGGCCGAGGCGGGGGTGCCGACCGCGCGATACGGGACGTTTACCGAGGCGGCGCCCGCGCGAGCGTTCCTCGACACGATGGCGCCGCCGTTCGTTATCAAGACCGACGGGCTGGCAGCCGGCAAGGGCGTGCTCGTCACCGACGACCTGGCTGAGGCCCGCAACACGGTGGACGACTACCTGTCCGGTCGGGCCTTCGGAGATGCCGGGCAGACGTTGGTGATCGAGGAGGGGCTGGTCGGGCCCGAGGTGTCGGTGTTCGCGGTGTGCGACGGCCGGCGCGGTGTGCTGCTCAGCCCTGCTCAAGACTTCAAACGCATCGGCGACGGTGACACCGGCCCCAACACCGGTGGGATGGGTGCGTTCAGCCCGTACCTGCCCGAGGGCGATCTGGCCGCTGGCGAGCTCGAACGCATCGTTGCCGACGACTTCATCGCTCCCACCCTGGCGGCGCTGCGGGGCCGGGGTATCGACTTCCGCGGCGTGCTGTACGCCGGGTTGATGCTCACCTCCGACGGGCCGAAGCTGCTCGAGTACAACGTGCGCTTCGGCGACCCGGAAACCCAGGTGGTGCTGCCCCGGATGACCTCAAGCCTGGTCGAGCTGCTGGCGCAGGCGGCCGCCGGATCGATCGAGGCGCAGCCCACGTTCTCCGACGAGGCGATGGTCAACGTGGTGTGTGCATCGGAGGGCTATCCGGCGTCGCCGCGTACCGGGGATCGCATCGATGGGCTCGCCGCCGCCCGGGCCCTGCCCGGGGTCAACGTGTATGGCGCCGGTGTGGCCAGCGACGATGACGGTGCCTTGATCACCTCGGGGGGCCGGGTGCTGTCGGTGTGCGGAAGGGGAGTCGACGTGGTCGAGGCGAGGGAGCGGGCGTACGCCGGTGTGGCCGAACTGCGCTGGAGGGGCATGACCGTTCGCACCGACATCGCCTCGACGGCGGCTCGGACATGAGCGACGCCGGGGTAAACGACGACCCGGCCGGGGTGCCCCGCGTGGGCATCATCGGCGGCGGACAGCTGGCCCGCATGATCGCCCAGGCGGCGGTTTCGCTGGGCGTCGAAGTATCGACCTTGGCGGATGCCTCCGACGAGGGCGTCCATGGCGTGTTCGCGTCGGTCACGACCGGTAGCCCCGACGACCCGGATGCCATCGCCGCCTTCGCCGATGGCGTCGACGTCGTCACCTTCGATCACGAGAATGTCGATTGGGGCGCGCTCGAGGACGTGGTCGCCGCCGGCGTGGCGGTTCGACCCGGCCCCGACACGCTGCGCTTCGCCGACAAGGCCCATCAGCGCGAGCGCCTGGCTCGCGCCGGTTGCCCGGTGCCGCCCTTCGAGATCATCGACCCGGCCGGCACCGGCATCAACGGGCCTGCGACGGCAGGCCAGTCCGCTACCGAGGTGGCGCGGAGGTTCGCCGACATCCACGGACCGCTCGTCATCGCCAAGGCCAGCCGCGGCGGGTACGACGGGCGGGCGGTGTTCGCTTTGGACGGCGCCGATGCGCTCGTCGACTTCGTCGTCGAATGGACCGGGGCGCCGCTGGTGCTCGAGCCGGCCCTCAACCTGGCCGCCGAGGTGGCGGTGGTGACCGCCCGTCGCCCGGGCGGCCAGCACGCCACCTACCCGGTGCTGGAGACGATCCAGCGCGACGGCATGTGCAACGAGGTGGTTGTGCCGGCCCGGCTGGACGAGTCGATCCTGGAACGGGCCCGCCAGGTGGGCGAGGAGGTGGCCCTGGTGGCCGAAGCGGTCGGCATCATCGCGGTGGAGCTGTTCATCACCACCGATGGCGACGTGTTGGTGAACGAGATCGCTCCCCGCGTGCACAACTCGGGCCACGTCACCGCCGATGCCTGCGTGACCGGACAGTTCGAACAGCACCTGCGCGCCGTGCTCGACCTGCCCCTGGGCGACGTCTCGTTGCGCACTCCCGCCGCTGCCATGGTCAATGTCGTCGGAGCTCGGGGGTCCTCTGATGAGGGTGCGCCCGAGCCGAGATCCCGCCTGGCGACGGGCATGGCGGTCGACCCGGCTGCCAAGGTGCACCTGTACGCCAAGACGCCCAGGTCGGAGCGCAAAATCGGCCACGTCACCGTCTGCGACGACGATGCCGATCGAGCCCTCGCTCGAGCCACTGCTGTGGCCCGGGCGCTCGACGGGCGAGACCCGGCGCCACAATGACCTTCTCCGAGCCGCACCGACCCGAGCTGACCCGCCCCGAAACGAGCCGAACGACATGACCCAACCCGACGCCCCCGCCGATCCAACCGGAGGCGCCCCGACGGTGGGCATCATCATGGGTTCGTCCTCCGACGCCGCCACGATGGCCCCGGCGGCCGAGGCGCTCGCCCGCTTCGGCGTCAGCCACGAGGTTCGGGTGATCTCGGCGCACCGCTCGCCCCACCGCATGGTCGAGTACGCCACCGGGGCTGCCGGGCGAGGCCTGTCGGTGATTATCGCCGGCGCCGGTGGGGCGGCCCACCTGCCGGGCATGGTGGCGTCGATGACCACGCTGCCGGTGATTGGCGTGCCGGTGCCCTCGAAGCATCTTTCCGGCGAAGATTCGCTGTTGTCGATCGTGTCGATGCCCAGCGGCGTGCCGGTGGCGACGATGGCGATCGGCGGGGCGGAGAACGCCGGCTTGATGGCGGTGCGAATGCTGGCGTTGGCCGATCCCGTCCTGGCCGACGCGCTGGCGGCCCACGCCGAAGCGCTCGAGGCCAAGGCGATCGCCCAGGATGCCTCGCTGCAAACTCACCCGACCGACGAAGGAACGCCCTGATGGCCACTGCCCCCCAGATCAGTACCCCGGAGAGCGACACCGTCCGGTCGCCGGTCGCCAACGTGCTCGCCGGGCGCTATGCCTCGCCGGAGATGGCCGAGCTGTGGTCGGCCGAGGGCAAGATCGTGCTGGAGCGCGAGCTGTGGATTGCGGTGCTCACCGCACAGGCCCAGCTGGGCATGGACGTTCCCGACGGCGTGATCGCCGACTACGAGTCGGTGATCGACCGGGTGGACCTGGCCTCGATCGACGCCCGGGAGCGCATCACCCGCCACGACGTCAAGGCCCGCATCGAGGAGTTCAGCGCGCTGGCCGGCCACGAGTACATCCACGCCGGCATGACCAGCCGGGACCTGACCGAGAACGTCGAGCAGCTGCAGCTGCGCCGGTCGATGGAGCTGCTCGCCGACCGTGCGGTGGCCTCCCTGGCCCGGCTGGGGCAGCTGGCAGCCGACCACGCCACCACGGTGATGGCCGGCCGGTCCCACAACGTGGCCGCACAGGCGACCACCCTGGGCAAGCGGTTCGCGTCGGCGGCCGAGGAGCTGCTCGAGGCCCACGACCGGCTTCGGGCGCTGATCGAGCGCTACCCGCTGCGCGGCCTGAAGGGCCCGGTCGGCACCCAGGCCGACCTGGTCGACCTGCTCGGTTCGGCCGATCAGGTGGCCAACCTGGAGCGCCGCGTGGCCACCCACCTCGGCTTCGCCAACGTGTTGACCAGCGTGGGCCAGGTGTATCCCCGCTCGCTCGACTACGAGGTGGTCACTGCGCTCGCCCAGCTGGCGTCCGGCCCGTCATCGTTGGCGACGACCATCCGCCTGATGGCGGGCAACGAGCTGGTGACCGAGGGGTTCCGCGAGGGCCAGGTTGGCTCATCGGCCATGCCCCACAAGATGAACGCCCGCTCCGCCGAGCGGGTCTGTGGGCTGCGGGTGATCCTCGACGGTCACGTCGCCATGATCGGTGGCCTCGCCGGTCACCAGTGGAACGAGGGCGACGTGTTCGACTCGGTCGTCCGCCGCGTGGCCCTGCCCGACGCTGCGTTCGCCACCGACGGTCTGTTCAACACTTTCATCGACGTGCTCGACGGCTTCGGTGCCTACCCGGCGGTGATTCAGCGTGAGCTCGACCGCTACCTGCCGTTCCTGTCCACCACCAAGGTGCTGATGGCGGCGGTGCGCAGCGGTGTCGGCCGGGAGACCGCCCACGAAGCGATCAAGGGCCACGCGGTGGCGGTGGCCCGGGAGATGCGCGAGGCGGGTGCCGAGGGCAACGACCTGCTCGACCGCCTGGCCGGCGAGCCCGCTCTTGGGCTGGACCGGGGCCAGATCGACGCTGCGCTGGGCGAGCCGCTCGAATTTGTCGGCACCGCTCCCCAGCAGGTTGCGACGGTGGTCGAACGCATCGAGCGAACCCTGAAGGCCCACCCCGAGGCGGCGGCCTATACCCCGGCGCTGGTCCTCTGATGAGGGACCCGGCGGTCGAAAGGATCCCGGCATGGAGCTGATCTACTCGGGCAAGGTGCGCGACATCTATGACGCCGGGGACGACCGGCTGGTGATGGTCACCTCCGACCGCATCTCGGCCTTCGACGTGGTGATGGACGAGGTCATCCCCGACAAGGGCCGGGTGCTCACCGCCACGTCTGCGTACTGGTTCGCTCACCTCGCCTCGGTCGGCGACGGCTCGATCGGGTCGCACCTGATCAGCTGCGACCTGGCCGACGTGCCCGACGGCGCCGAGCATCCCGACTGGGCCGGCCGGGTGATGCTCACCCGACGGGCGGAAATGTTGCCGGTCGAGGCGATCGTGCGGGGCTACGTGTCGGGCTCGGCCTGGCGTGAGTACTCGGCCTCGGGAACGATCCACGGCATGGCCGGACCTGCGGGTCTGGTCGAGTCCGCCCAACTGCCCCAGCCGATGTACACCCCGTCGACCAAGGCGGCGGTGGGGGACCATGACGAGAACATCTCGGTCGACGCAGCCGCCGACATTCTCGGCGGTAAACTGGCCCAGCGGGTCGAGGCCGCAGCGTTGGCGCTGTTCGCCGCCGGTTCGGCCGCCGCGGCCGAGCGGGGCCTGATCCTGGCGGACACAAAGTTCGAGTTCGGGCTGATCGACGGCCAACTGGTGCTGTGCGACGAGGTGCTCACCCCCGACTCGTCCCGGCTGTGGCCCGCCTCTGGGTACACCCCCGGACAACCCCAGCCGGCGTTCGACAAGGAGCCGCTGCGGGCCTGGCTGTCCGAGCAGCCGTGGGACAAGACCCCGCCACCGCCCACCCTGCCGCCCGAGGTGGTGGCCGAGACCGCAGATCGCTACCGGGAGGCCTATGCCCGCCTCACCGGCAAGTCCCTCGCCGACTGGCCCGGCGCAACTACCTGACCCTCGCCGCTGCGAGGCACGGCTGGGACTGGTCGGCATCCGCCTACCCTGAGCGCATGTCGTTGAGCCTGTCGAAGCATCCGTCGTTCTCCGGCCGCCCAGGTCCGGTGTTGGTCGTTGTGGCCGACGGCGTGGGGGTGGCACCTCCCGGGGCGAGCAACGCGGTGACCGAGGCCGCCACCCCGACGCTCGATGCGCTCACGTCGGGCGAGTTGTACACCGAGCTCGCTGCGCACGGCCCGGCGGTCGGCCTCCCGACCGACGACGACATGGGCAACTCCGAGGTTGGCCACAACGCGCTCGGTGCAGGCCGGATCTTCGAGCAGGGCGCCAAGCTCGTCAACAAGGCGTTGGCGAACAACTCGATCTTCGACACCGACGTGTGGAAGGGCGCGGTTGAGCACGGTCGCGACGGAACGCTCCACCTGATCGGACTGCACTCCGACGGCGGCGTCCACTCCACCAACGAGCACCTCTACCAGCTGCTGCGACGGGCGGCCGACGATGGCGTCACCAGCTGCGCCGTGCACATCCTTCACGACGGCCGCGACGTGCCCGCTCGGTCCGCGCTCGGCTTCATCGCGACCACCGAGCAGGTACTTGCCGAGATCAACGACTCCGGCGATGACCGCGACTTTCGAATCGCGTCGGGTGGCGGACGGATGCGCATCACGATGGATCGCTACGGCGCCGACTGGCCGATGGTCGAGCGGGGCTACCGCACTCACGTGTTCGGCGAGGGGCGGCGCGTGGCGTCGGCGACCGAAGCGGTGGAAACGATGTACGGCGAGACCGATAAGGGTGACCAGTACCTCGGCGAGTTCGTGGTCGAACGCAACCTTGGCGACGGCGCCGAGCCGGCGGGAACGATCGTGGACGGCGACGCAGTGATCTGCTTCAACTTCCGCGGCGACCGTTCGATTGAGATCTCCCAGACGTTCGAGGACGACCACTTCGACCACTTCGATCGCACGGGGCCGAGCGGCGAGCACCGGCCCAGCGTGTTCTACGCCGGCATGCTCCAGTACGACGGCGACCTGCAGGTCCCGACGAGGTATCTGGTCGACCCACCGGCGATCGACCGGACGATGGGGGAGTTCCTCTGCGCCGAGGGCGTCACCAGCTTTGCGATCTCCGAGACGCAGAAGTTCGGCCACGTGACGTACTTCTGGAACGGCAACAAGTCGGGGTACGTCGACGAGTCGCTGGAGACCTACATCGAGATCCCGTCCGACAACGTCGAGTTCGACACGACGCCGGCGATGAAGGTTCGGGAGATCACCGACGAGACGATCGACCTGTTGCGCTCGGGCGAGTACCGGTTTGGACGTCTCAACTTCCCATCGGGCGACATGGTCGGCCACACCGGCCACCTGCCTGCCACCGTCGAGGCCATGGAGATCATCGACGAGTCGATGGCCAAGCTGGTTGAGGTGATCGATGAGCTCGACGGCGTGTTGATCTACACCGCCGACCACGGCAACGCGGACATCATGTTCACCGAGTCGGACGGCGTGCGATCGCCCAAGACCAGCCACACGCTGTCGCCCGTACCATTCGCCATCCACGACCCGAACTACGACGGCGACTACCACATGGCCAATGCCGTCCCCGGGCCGGCCCACGGCCTCGCCAACGTCGCAGCGACGGTGTTCAACCTGCTCGGCTATGAAGCTCCCGACGACTACCTGCCCTCACTGATCGACTTCTGATCGTCCCCGTCGATCGGGCCAGCCCAGGCCTCGCCGCCATACCAGAGGTAGGCAACCGCAAACATCAGCCGCTGCAGGACACCGTCCGCCGAGACGAACACGGTCATGCCCAACGGAGCGACCACGGACGTGGCGACGGCGACCAGATCCCGCACCCGCCATGGTTGGCCGCTGGTTCGTCGCCGAACAGCAGCAGCCAGCACTCCGAACGCGAAGGCAAAGCCCATGACGGTGGCGGCGACCGAGTGGAGCTCGTCCTCGGTCGGGTCGAAGGTCGCGCCGGGCAGCCACGACCGCAATGAGAAGGCGGCGACTGCGATCATGGAGACCCCAAACGTGACGTGGAGCCCGGTGGCGAGGCGCCCCCAAGCGCAGCGGCGACGGCTGGCAATCCAGAGCACCGCCAGCCCAAACAGGACGAAGCCGGCTCGGGCAAGCCAGGCCCCGTCAACTCCTTGGGCGCCCGACTCGCTGGTGGTGTGCTCCACCCACGAGTAGGACGCGGGCAGCACCAATGGCGCCAGCGCAAGAGCAGCGGCGGAGCAGATCAGCCCGACGACACCGACCAGTCGGCCCACCGCCGGGTTCGTTGAGTCCTCTCCTCCCACGACGAGAACGCTACCGCCGGTCGAACGGTGTCGGGCGGTGTGGGATCATGGGGCCATGACCTTCGACGTCGTCGTTGACATCTCGTTGCGCCCCGGAATCTCCGATCCCGAGGGTGCGACCATCGAACGATCCTGCGGAGCCCTCGGCTTCGACGGCATCAGCGGGGTGGCGGTGGGCAAGACCGTCCGCTTCCGCCTCGACGCCACCGACGAGGCCGCCGCCAGGGCCGAGGTGGAGGAACTGTGCGACAAGTTCCTCACCAACCCGGTGATCGAGGATGCCGAGGTGCGCCTCAGCGAGGCAGCCACGGCCGGGGCGGCCTGATGGCTCCCGTGGTGGCGGTCATCCGCTTCCCCGGAACCAACTGCGAGTTCGATGCGGCCGAGGTGTTGGCCGACGCCGGTGCCGAGCCACGGCTGGTGTTCCACGCCGAGGATCATCTCGACGGGGTCGATGCTGTGGTGCTGCCCGGTGGGTTCGCCCACGGCGACTACCTGCGGCCCGGCGCCATCGCTCGCTTCTCGCCCATCATGCCCGCAGTGATCGCGCTGGCCGAGGCCGGTCGGCCCGTCGTCGGCATCTGCAACGGGTTCCAGGTGTTGTGCGAGGCCGGCCTGCTGCCCGGTGCGCTCCAGAAGAACGCCCAACTGAAGTTCGTGTGCGGACCCAGCACACTGGAGGTGGCTTCTGTGGACACTGCGCTCACGCAGGGGCTTGAGGTGGGGCGCCGCCTGTCGATCCCGGTCAACCACTTCGAGGGCAACTACACCGCCGAACCCGACACGCTCGCCATGCTTCGAGCCGAGGACCGGATCGTGTTCCGCTACGTCGACAACCCCAACGGGTCGGCCGACGACATCGCCGGCGTGTGCAACGAGGGCCGCAACGTGGTCGGCCTGATGCCCCACCCCGAGCGTGCCGCCCACGAGTTGCTGGGCTCGACCGACGGACGGGTGCTGATGGAGGCGCTGGTCGAGTCGGCCTCCCAACCGGTTCCGGCCTGAGTTTCCTCGCCCGGCGAGACGCCCCGTGATCACTGGCGGTGTGGACCTGGCCGCCGATCCGAAGCGGACGGCGCTGTGCGCCATCGACTGGTCGAGCGGCTCGGTTGAGCTGTCCGACGGCCCGGTGGACGACGACGCCATCGTCGCGCTGGCCCACCGGGCGCCGCTGAGCGGCTGGGACGTGCCCCTCGGCTGGCCAGATGCGTTCGTGGCGGCGATCAGTGAGCATCACCAGGGACCGGAGGCCGGCAGGGGAGTGGCCACCGCCGACCCCGAGGCCCGTCGACTGATGCGCTACCGGCTGACCGACCGGCGTTTCGCCGACGGCTCCGACCCCGTGCGGTGGCCGCTGTCGGTGTCCACCGACCTGATCGGCGTTCCGGCTCTGCGTGCCGCAGCGCTGCAGCGCAGGCTGGTCGACGAGGAACTGGTCGTCGACCGCTCCGGCGTCGACGGCGCAGTCGCCGAGACGTACCCGGCAGGGGCCCTGGCCGCCTGGGGCTGGCCGTCCCGGGGCTACAAGGGCGCGCCGGGACAGGAGCTGAGGGTGGACCTGGTCGCCAGGCTGGTCGCAGCACTGCCGACGCTGTCGTTCAGCACCGAGGTGCGTGAGGCGATGGCGGGCTCCGACGATCGTCTGGATGCGCTGATCTGTGCGCTGGTGGCCCGGGCCGTGGCCACGGGACGGGGAACGCCGCCTCCGGCGGCCGACCTACCGGCCGCCCGTCGAGAGGGCTGGATCCACGTCGCCGGCGTCTCGGCCGATCGGCTCAGCCGGTGAAGGCCGGCGCCAGCGGGGCGGCCGCAGAGGATGGGGCCTCGTCAGCGGACGACGGCACCGTGGTGGTCGTCGTCGGCTCCTCGGCGTCGGGGAAGTCGTTGGGCAGGATCGTCAGCGAGATGAAGCCGTTGTTGAACGCCTCGACGTCGGTCGTGGGGTTTGCCAGGGTGGACGTGCAGTCCTGGAGACCGACGTTGGCATCTGGGCTGAGATCGTTGGTCACCTCGACGACGCCCCGGGTCGCGCCCTCGACGCATGTCGGGGCGTTGATGCTGGAGACCTGAACTGGCTCGGTGCCGTTGCGCAGCGCGGCCTCGTGGGCGTCCAGCCAGTCGATGGCGGCGCCGACCGACGCCGGGAAGTCCGGCGGGTCCCCGAGACCCTGCGAGACGGCGAGGGCGGGAATGCCCGCACGTGCGCCGGTCTGGGCGGCGCCGACCGTGCCGGAGATCGGGGCCAGGAAGCCGATGTTCTGGCCGTCGTTGCTGCCGGTCATCACCAGGTCGGGCGGGCCCTCTGTGCCGGGGTTGTCGAGGGCGTACTGAACCGAGTCGGCCGGGGTGCCCGCAACCGCAGTGCCGGCGAACCCGCTCTTGGTCGTGCCAGGTGAGCCCGGCGCCCCGCCGGCGGTGGTCGAGTCGCCCTTGCCGCTCTGGTTGGTCGCCGGGGCGGACACCACCAGCGTGGTGTCGGGCCGGGCGCGCAGCGCCTCGACCAACGCGTCGATGCCGTCGGCGCCGATGCCGTCGTCGTTGCTGACCAGGATGACCAGCGGGTCGACGTCCTGCGCGCCCGCTCGTGCGTGTCCGAGCGTGGTGATGCCGAGCAGCGTCAGTACGGCGGCGGCAGCTGCGATGGCGACCCGTCGGGCTAACGGCCGACTGGTCTGGGACTGCGTGGTCGAGTTCATATGGTTCCCCTGGTGCGCCCGGTGCCGGTGACGGGTCCGTGTCATCGGTCACCCATATGGGCTACGGCGCAGCGTAGCGCCGCCTGTGCCGGTACGGGCGAGATCCTCTCCGGCCGATTGGGGGCGGCTTCCTACCGCTGCTGTTGTTGGACCACCAAGCTGCGCTTCAGTCGCTACGACGTGGCCCCAAGTCGGGTGGGCGGCGATGCATCGGCCGAGGTTCGCCAAGGGCGGCCAAGAACCAGGTGGTCGGCTATTCGGTGGCCATCGCCCAACGGGATGAGCCGATCTGGTTCGGCGGGGGCGCTCGCCAAGGACCTTTGCCTCCCGTCACTGAGGGCCGGCCGCAACGATGACAAGGTCCGCTGGGTTGCAACCGTCCCTGCTCCGCCGATCCTGGCGGGGGCGAAGTCCTCCGGCACCGCTGCCCACTCGCCCGTTGGGCTGTCGAGGGGAACCAAGGCGAATGCGGTGTGCATAAATCGACCGTCCTATGTACGCCGCCGCTGTCTCACAAACGAAGGTTTGTGAGACTGTCAAAGGCGCGGCAGCCTCGGCCCAACTGCGGCGCGACGGACCGGTGCATCCGGGCTGTTCTTGACCGAGACTATGCAGTGCTCGACTGGGGCCGAACTGTTGCGTTGGTCGCTCGAGAGAGCCTGGATTCCTGGGGCACGTTCTTTCCGGAGTTGGCGCTCCGCTTTCGGACGGACGACGTCCCCCAGCGGCTTGCCACGCCGGTTGGAGATGTAGACAGCGACACCGGCTTCTCCCGGGTTGCTTACCGCGACGTCCGACGGTGGCGTAGGTTCAGACCATGGACGTCGATTCCGTCACCTTGCCGTCGCTGGTCAGCGACCATCGCGCCGACATCGAGAACCTCGTGCGCCGACACCGGGGCCGCTCCATCTCCTTGTTCGGATCCGTCGCTCGAGGTGAGTCCAACTCTGAGAGCGATATCGACTTTCTGGTCGACTTCGAGCCGACGAGTTCGTTGCTCGACCTGATTCATCTCGAAGAAGCGCTGAGCGATCTGCTCGGCGTCGAAGTCGACGTGGTGTCCGCAGGTGCACTGTTGCATCGCGACGACGAGATTCGGCGCGACGCTCTGCCGTTGTGAGTCGGTCCGACAACCAACGCATCGCCGACATGCTGATGGCAGCCGACGAGATCTCGATCGTTGTCGAGCGGGGCCGATCCGCTTTCGATACAGACGTCGTCCTGCGTCGAGCGATGGAGCGCAGCCTGGAGATTGTAGGCGAAGCAGCGAAAGCACTTTCTGATGAGTTCGTGCGCTCAAATCCTGCGCTTCCGACTTCGGATCTCGCCAAAGTCCGCGATCGGATCAGCCACCACTATCACCGCATCGACCCTGCACAACTCTGGACGATCGCTACCGTCGATATCCCTGCGCTGGCCGGTCAGCTCCGCGATGTGTCATGACAGGGCTTGTCGCTGGTCGGGTCAAGCGGCTGCGTTGAGCTTGCGAAGCTTAACCATAGAGTTCATCGTTTAGCTTCGTGGCCGCTGGCTCGTCGTACAGGTCGAGGTCTACCAGGATCGGGGTGTTGGTAGCTGAGGCGGTGCCCGGCTGGACCGCGATGGTTGCTCCCCTGATTGCAGAGATACCTGGGGGCACCCACGGTGTGGTTCTGACCTGACCGTCAGGGGAGAGCACGGCGGTTGTGGTGCGTCGGAGAAGACCGCTCCGACGCCGTCGGGCCGCGTTGAGATCACCCCGGGACCTGGAAATCGGCGGGTTAGAGGTCTTCAGCGGAGAGGAGCGGCAATGCTAGTGGTCATGCCTGTTTGTTCGTCGGTGTTTGGAGTGGGGTGAGGTAGAGCCCGGCGGCGCAGTCGAGTGCGTCTTCGGGTGTGCCTGCGGTTTGGCCGGTGGGTAGGAAGCTGTTTTGGTAGTCGTCGTGGCTGGCCCGGTAGAACGCGAACCCCCACATCGACGCGGAGCCTGCGTATCGGAGACGGCACAACGCGATGGTGTCACCGTCTGGGTCGACGGCGTCGATGTAGGCGAACTGGCCTCGGAAACGGGTTTTGATCTGGTGGTCTGGCCATATGTCGGCCGCGTAGGCGCGGAGGCGTTGGGTGAGGCTGGTTTTGGTTGATTCGGGTGGGGTGGCCATGGGTGTCCAGTCTGGTCGTCTCAGGCGGCGAGGGTCCTCTGGCGGGCTTCGATCCGTTCGCAGAGGGCAAGGAGGTCGGTGCGGGTGAAGGTCCAGTTGAACGGCCGAGGGTCCTGGTTGTATCGGGTCTCGAACCCGCGGAGTCGTTCGGCGAGTTCGTCGAGGTCAGCAAAGTTGACCGGTCGGATTGCTTTGCGGGCGATGATCGAGAACACGACCTCGATCTGGTTCAGCCACGAAGCGTGGACGGGCAGGTGGACCAGGGTGGCGGTTGGCCAGGCGTTGGTCATCGGGTCGATCGACGGTTGTCCGCGGTGTGATGACCCGTTGTCGACCACCCAGAACACCCGTCGGGCTGACGCGTACGGTTCGGTGGTCATCACTTTGGTGACGAGTTCCTCAAACGGGACGATCCCGGTCTTCTCAGCGATTGTGCCGATCAGTCGGCCGTGGTGGACGTCGTAGGCGCCCATGTAGGCGAGTGTGCCGTGGCGTTTGTATTCGAACTCGACCCGCCTCGTCCGGCCGGGTGCGCAGTCGAGGTCGGGGTGGCGTCGTTCCAACGCTTGGAGTTGGGACTTCTCGTCAGCTGAGATCACATAGTCGTCCGGGCCCAACGGTTCGCCTTCCCACAGGCGTTCGTAGAGGTCCAACACCCGCCCGGCCTTCGTAGCGAAGTCAGGATCGCGAGGGAAGATCCACGACCGGAACTGCCACGGCTTGATCGGGTCGGCCGACCAGCCAGCGGCGCACCGTTGAGGACGACAAGCTCTCGCAGAAGCCCTCGTCGACAGCCTTTACAGCGAGGTCGGCCGACGACCAGCGCGATAACGGTTCCCCATGAGCCGACGGCGGTTCGCACGCCAACGCCTTCACCCCGGCCACCACCTCGGCGTCATGGACCCGGGGCCGTCCAGAACGTTTCCGGTCCCCGAGACCCACCAGGCCTTCCTCGCAGAACCGTTTCCGCCAACGCGACACCACGTCCACATGAACACCCAACGCGGCAGCGATATCGATGTTCCGGTCGCCGTCGGCAGCCATCAACACGATCCGGGCCCGAACCACCTCACCATGCGACGCGGAATACGAACCCGAACGGCGCACCAGCACGGCCCTCACCTCCTCGGTCAACACCACCACAAACGGGGAACCACGCGACACACCGACCTCCCGGCAGCCACCGCCCGCCTACCAAGATCACCCCCCAACTTACACCGATGCAATTATCGGCATGCCCACTAGTTTTAGGCTCTGGGAGTTCTGAGGGAACGGCGGCCCCGCTTCTGGGTCGCTGCGGTCTAGTTCGTCGACTTTGTCAGCTATCGAGGACTCTGCCCGGGAGAGGTAGACGTTA
Organism: Candidatus Microthrix subdominans; assembly: GCA_016719385.1. Taxonomy (NCBI): domain Bacteria; kingdom Bacillati; phylum Actinomycetota; class Acidimicrobiia; order Acidimicrobiales; family Microthrixaceae; genus Candidatus Neomicrothrix; species Candidatus Neomicrothrix subdominans. Next base: position 185,284 of record JADJZA010000007.1, read on the forward strand.
GACCCGGCACATGCCACGACCCACGGGTCGTTCTGTGCCGCTGGCTGCAACGGTTGCGTGAGCGGGCGGGCATCGGCAGCTGGCGATTCGATCACCCACTCGGAATCTCAGCCGTCTGGCAGCAGATTGGTATCAAGGTTAGCTCCGTGTCCGATCAGGTCGTATCTGGTCTGGTCGCCGGTGATGCATGCGCTGTATCGGTCGAAGCTGGGATCTAGGTCGAACTGGGAGGAGGCCAGCTCGCCCGCCACTACGTCTCAGAAACGAACGTTTGTGAGACAGGCCGAGTCCCGGCCGCTCGGTCCAACCACGGCGCCACGGAATCGGCGCATTCGGGCTGCTGGCCGGGACTATGCAGCGTGCGACTGGGGCCGAACTGCTGCGCTGAATGGATGGCGATGGTCGTGATTCCTATGATCGATATCGAGCGCCTTCGACCTGCGTGTCCGGGTCGGCGCGATCCTGGGAGGAAACGGCGAAGCTCGCTCGGAACCTAGGTTCATCAGCTAGCAGGGTGCTGAAGAATGAGGTCCGGGACGGGATCGGGGCCTGAAGGGCGTCGGGCAGGTTCGCCGGCCGGCTGCTCGGGGCTGTGGTGGTGGTCTTGCTGGGTCCGGGTTGGGGTGTTGACCGGCGCTGTTTGGTGCCGGTCAGGACCTGGCGGCTGCTGGTGGCGGTCTTGCGGTGTCGGCCATCAGGCTGGGGCCATTTCGTTGTCGAGTGCGGTGATCCGGATCAGGTTGTAAACGGCGGTGGTCATCTTGAACCAGGCCCGGTTCTTGTCTTGGCCGACGTATCTGAGCTTCCGACCTGCGCCAACCGTTTTGACCCATCCGAAGGGTTCCTCAACCCGTTTTCGGATCCGCTGGCTGACCTCGTAGCCGGAGTGGCGGGTGGTCCGCCCATCGATCGCGGACCGGCGGTTCGTCGTGTTTTGTGCGACGTGTGGGGTGAACCCGGCCGCCCGAACATCGGCGACGAATGCTTTGGTGTCGTAGTTCTTGTCCCCAGCGACGGTTCTTCGTCGCTTCGATTTTGGGAGCCGGTCCAGCATGTCTTTGGCGCAGTCACGTTCGGCGTAGCCGGTTGCCTTCGTCAGATCCGCGTCGACGATCAGCCCGTAGCGGTGCTCGATCAGGAGATGCCCGGCGTAGCAAAGGTTCGCGGCGGTGTTGTTCGGGTTGCGATACAACATCGCCTCCGGGTCGGTCGTCGATTCGTGGGTGTCATTGGAGCGTTTCTGGCCATGCCAGGCCACCTCGCTTTTGCGTCCCTTCGGCCCGCCGTCATCGCTGTCGGTGTCAGGGTTTTTGGGTTTGAACGACTTGTGGGACGCCCACGCTTCCAGCAGGGTGCCGTCGACGGAGAAATGGTCAGACGACATGTAGGGACGGAGTTTGGCTTGGCGGACAACGGCTGCGAAGAACTCGTCTGCGATGTTCTGGTCCAACAGGCGTTGGCGGTTCTTGGAGAACGTCGACGCGTCAAACGAGGGTGCGTCGATCGGCAGGTCGAGGAACCATTTGAACAACATGTCGTAGTTGAGACGTTCGCAGAACGCCCGCTCTGATCGCATCGAGGACATCGCCATCAACACTGTCGATTTCAATAGGGCCTCTGGCGGGACAGACGGCCGTCCCTGGGTCGAGTACATCGCCTCGAACAGCCCATCCATCTCAGCCAGGACAGTGTCGACCACCACCCGGATCTTCCGGATCGGATGCCCGACCGGGATCAGATCCTCGGTGCTCAACGACGACAACATCGACAACTGCCGATCAGGGGTTCTACGCATGCAACCCATTTTCGCTGAACCCAAACCAGATCGCGAGCCCTACACCGAGTTTTTCAGCACCCTGCTAGGGGTTCCCGATGTCGTCCCGGCCCGTTTCACCGCTCTTGGGGCGCTGGCCGAGACGCACGCCACGCTCGATCGTGAGCATCCCGGCACCTAGCCGATACAGGCGGCAGAAGAGGCGGTGCCGGAAGGGCCATGATTGGTCGGGAGTTTCCACCACTCTTACCGGTCGTGGCAGGTTCGATGCGTCAAAGGTCACCGGGCACACGCGCCAATGCAGAGGCGTTGGACCGAATGGGTTCGTCCCACGCCCCGATCCAGGTCTGGAAGCGAACCACCGCCGGGGAGGCAGCCTGCAGGCGCTCGACTCGGATCAGGGAGGCAACGCGAGAGGGAATGGTGGGATTCTGAATGCTTCTCGGGAGTGCGGAACGCATGGACCCGGGCCACGACAACCAGTCAACCAGCAAGTCATCGATTAGAGCAGCCGCAATCCCAGTACGGTTATCGGGGATCATTCGAACTGTAAAGGCATCGGCGGCGGCTGGGGTGAGCGCTCCGCCGTCGTCCTCGAACCGAGGCCGGATTACTTCGTCGATCCAGTATTTGAGCCATTGTCGAGAGTTCGGGAAAGTGACATTTTTGAGCGAATAGTTTGCATTACACCATTGGACGAACAATCGAAGCAACACTTCCCGGTTCGTGAAAGTGCGGCGTGGAACCATTGGAGACAGGACGAACTGGGCGTTGGGTAGTTCGCTGTGGTGTTCCAGCCATGCGAGTGCGGCAGTCTCGACACGCTTCGGTTCGGCCAGGTCGTCACGGCCCAAAAGAGGACCGAGGACAAACTGGGCGTCGGGTCGTTCGCTGTGGCGTTCCAGCCATGCGAGTGCGGCAGTCTCGACACGCTTCGGTTCGGCCAGGTCGTCACGGCCCAAAAGAGGACCGAGGACAAACTGGGCGTCGGGTCGTTCGCTGTGGTGTTCCAGCCATGCGAGTGCGGCAGTCTCGACACGCTTCGGTTCGGCCAGGTCGTCACGGCCCAAAAGATGACGAAGGCGGAGGAGGGTGCTTCGGCGTCGGTCGGGCTGTGGCCTCCCAGCCACGCGAGCGCGGCAGTCTCGACACGCTTCGGTTCGGCCAGGTCGTCACGGCCCAAAAGATGACGAAGACGAAGGAGGCTGCTTCGGCGTCGGTCGCGCTGTGGTGTTCCAGCCATGCGAGCGCGGCAGTCTCGACACGCTTCGGTTCGGCCAGGTCGTCACGGCCCAAAAGAGGACCGAGGACAAACGAGGCGTCGGGTCGTTCGCTGTGGTGTTCCAGCCATGCGAGCGCGGCAGTCTCGACACGCTTCGGTTCGGCCAGGTCGTCACGGCCCAAAAGATGACGAAGGACGAAGGAGGCTGCTTCGGCGTCGGTCGCGCTGTGGCGTTCCAGCCATGCGAGCGCGGCAGTCTCGACACGCTTCGGTTCGGCCAGGTCGTCACGGCCCAAAAGAGGACCGAGGACAAACGAGGCTGCTTCGGCGTCGGTCGCGCTGTGGTGTTCCAGCCATGCGAGTGCGGCAGTCTCGACACGCTTCGGTTCGGCCAGGTCGTCACGGCCCAAAAGAGGACCGAGGACAAACTGGGCGTCGGGTAGTTCGCCGTGGTGTTCCAGCCATGCGAGTGCGGCAGTCTCGACACGCTTCGGTTCGGCCAGGTCGTCACGGCCCAAAAGAGGACCGAGGACAAACTGGGCGTCGAGTCGTTCGCCGTGGTGTTCCAGCCATGCGAGTGCGGCAGTCTCGACACGCTTCGGTTCGGCCAGGTCGTCACGGCCCAAAAGAGGACGAAGGACGAAGGAGGCTGCTTCGGGTCGTTCGCCGTGGTGTTCCAGCCATGCGAGTGCGGCAGACTCGACACGCTTCGGTTCGGCCAGGTCGTCACGGCCCAAAAGAGGACGAAGGACAAACTGGGCGTCGAGTCGTTCGCCGTGGTGTTCCAGCCATGCGAGTGCGGCAGTCTCGACACGCTTCGGTTCGGCCAGGTCGTCACGGCCCAAAAGAGGACGAAGGACAAACGAGGCGTCGGGTAGTTCGCCGTGGTGTTCCAGCCATGCGAGTGCGGCAGTCTCGACACGCTTCGATTCGGCCAGGTCGTCACGGCCCAAAAGAGGACCGAGGACAAACTGGGCGTCGGGTAGTTCGCTGTGGTGTTCCAGCCATGCGAGTGCGGCAGTCTCGACACGCTTCGGTTCGGCCAGGTCGTCACGGCCCAAAAGAGGACCGAGGACAAACTGGGCGTTGGGTAGTTCGCTGTGGTGTTCCAGCCATGCGAGTGCGGCAGTCTCGACACGCTTCGGTTCGGCCAGGTCGTCACGGCCCAAAAGAGGACCGAGGACAAATGAGGCGTCGCGTCGCTCGCCGTGGTGATCCAACCATGCGAGTGCAACTGACGGGAGGGGGTTGGAGTGCCCCTCAGGAACGTTGCGCAATCCCACGTAGAGAAGATGGCGGGCATCCACCGAGCTTCGATTCTCCTCCAGCCAGGGTTGGACCACGGTCGGCCAGTGGGTCAACACTCCGCTCAACCAAGGGGGTCCGTTCAGAAGCGAGCCCAACGCGTACGACGCTTCGTCCGGATCGGTGCATGCGAGCAACGACGCCTGGACTTCGTCAAGCTTCTGGTCGAACCAGTTGCGACAGTACGCGCCAAGATCTTCGCCGATCGAATCGTTCCTGAGATGAAGATCGCTGACTATCCGGCCGAGGTTGGAGGCGAGGCGGCCGAGGGCTCGAGGTCGGTTGAGGCCGCCATCGAGCACCACGTACCCGTTGGTCACCGACTCGTTTTGCAGATCCGTGGCTAGGACCTCCGTCAGGAGGTAGTCGATGACGACGTCGTGAACTGGTCCTAGCTCGGAACCCACGGCGGTCAACCAGCCGAGTTGGTCGAGCACCCTCAGGATTCTGCGCCCTCGGCTTCTTGGCTGAGCCATGGCGACCGCAGCACCTTCCGCCGCCAGCATGACATCGTCGGCTCTGGCCGGAAGTGTCCCGGCGATGGTGGCTGCCACTACCAGAGCCTCCGACACCTCCGCTAGGTCGACCGCGGACTTGGGTCGGGCGACGGTGAAGCCGTCTTCGCTGAACCGTCGGCGCAGCCAGCCCACAAGGTCGCCCGCCGCCATCGCTGACACCCACGGTTCAGTCGCTCTTCGATCGATAGCAAGTCGCTCCAATTCGCGTGCCACCAGCAGGGCGATCATGGGGTGACGGCCACACAGACGCTCCACCTCGGCCAAACCCACCTCCGAAACTGCTCGAGGTGCGGTGTGCGTGACAATGCTATGGCTGACCTTGTGTTGAAACCCAGGGGTGTCGCAAGCTGCAACAAGGTCGAACGGACCCAGTGGCGGATCGGTGGCTAGCCAGCCGTTTCGAGCTGAACCGATGATCGCAATCTGGACGCCAGCTTCGATTGCAGCGGGTAGGAGACGATTATGTATCGAGGACAAATCGAGGCCATGAAGCTCGTTGACGTAGTCGAGAACCACGAGCACCGGTTCCTCAGACGAGAAGACCACATCCACAAGCCCATCAGTCGTGGCCGCCGGCTCGCCGGTCAAAGCGTGAATCACTCGCCACCTGTCTTGCTGAGCCCGATTGGCCACTTCCAGACAGGTGCGGGTCTTGCCAACCCCGCCTGGCCCACGAATGAGCACCGCTCTCCCCGGCTCGGAGGAGAGGGTCTGCCAGATACGGTCAGGGTGAGCCTCGTGCAAGACTGGAGGCGCCACGTAGGGAAAGCTGGCATCGACTAACCCGCCACGACGCCTGCCAGCTAGGGCCTTGAAGCGGTCATGACCCACGAACGGCCCCAAGATCTTCTGGGACGACGATGGGAGGGGCCCCTCGATCTGCGCTGTGAGCGTGGGGTGCCAACCGGCAGGGAGCGCCCCGACCTTCACCCCAAAAACGTCCACGAGGGGACCGACGTGCTCACACACCGCCGCCCACACGGTTCGCTCAAGTACCGTGCTGTCAGTCTCGTAGCGAGCCTTGACCACCCCCACCACCTGGTCGCTGCCCAGCAGACGCACCGGGGCACCGCTCATTCCCGGGACCACCGCCTCAGTGGTAAGGCGGGCCACCACGATTTCGTCCTCGCTCGAAGGGCCTTGCCAGACCCCCGTCATCTGCACATCGGGCCGGTCGTGGTCGAAATCATCGATATGGGAGGCACCCTGGATCTCCACCATTGCGCCATTGGGGACCAAACTCGATGCCACCAGCCCCCCAACCGAAGCGTCCAAGGGCTCCCGGACCTGCACCACCCCCAAATCGACAACCTGGTCGATCTGACCGACCGTGCCGCCAAGATCGGCGTCGGAACCGAACTGGCAAACCACCACCGCATCGCCAACGTCGGGTGCGCCGACATCTCTCAGTACGTGCCACGCCGTGACCAGCACCCCAGGGGTCACCTGGAACGCAGTCCCCATCGCCTCTCCCTCGCGGGACATGATCCGGGCCAAGAACGGGGCAACATGCTCCGCCGACCCGCCGCCCATCAGCTCGTCCCTCCAGGCTCAGAGATGTCGTTCTTGTACGTGAGGGTTACCTCAATCGTGGATCCTGCTGAACCCTTCGCAAACACGAGCCCGCCCTCTATAGAAAAGCTCACACCAAAGGCGACCGTCAGCTCATCAGGAGCCAAACCAGAGCGAGCCTGGCCAGCAACCAGCCCAGCGACCCGCTCAGCCACCGCTGCGATCACATCCTCCACTCTCTCAAACGCAGCAACAGATCGCTCCGCCACACCGCCCGTCGCGCTCACCTGTCGGCTGCCCGACGGCCCAACAACCTCAACCTGAACCTGAACCTCAACATCACCAATCACAAACGGCACAAGCCTTGTCTGCACAGTCGTCGACCCCTCAAGCACGCTCACGCACGACCCACACACGGCGACAACACGTCGCACCGCGCCACGTAGCTCAACGATCCCACAAACAGCAACGTGCAAGCGACCCGAAGCGACCCCGGATCTCATGGAGAATCGGGTCGCTTCTGGAGGGCGTCCGGACTTCGCGGCTGGGGCGGGCCATAGCGTTGACCGGGAGAGGATTTGCCGATGGTTGCAGGGATCACCCCACGGTTGAACACGGCCGTGATCGTCCGGCACCGCGTACTCGTCTGAAGGTAGCCGGCGCCTTCGAGGAGGAGCGCCCGGACTAAGGGTCCGCCATAGGATTAGACGCGCGGTGTAGTTTGGGTGTGTGGATATCACCGATGAGGCGCTGACGGACTATTTCGAAGCGGTGCTGCCGCATCTCGATGAGCGGCAACGACGTTTGAACGTGGGTGCTGTGGCGGTGATGTTGGGCCGCGGCGGTCGGACGAAGGTGTCCGAGCTGACAGGCATGTCGCGGTCGACGGTGACCCGGGGCGCCAACGAGATCGAGGCCGGTGTGGAGGTGACCGACCGGGTCCGTGCTGAGGGTGCCGGCGACAAACCCGCGATCGAGAAGCAGCCCGGCTTGTGGGACGCGATCGACAAACTGGTTTCGCCAACAACGCGTGGCCATCCGATGTCGACGTTGCGGTGGACATTGAAGTCGACCTACGAGCTTTCACGTGAGGTCACCGACCAGGGCTTCGAAGCGTCAGCCGAGCTGGTCCGACGATTGTTGGCCCAGAACGGCTACTCGTTGCAGGCCCCCGCCAAGGAGGCCGAAGGCAGAACACATCCTGATCGTGACGGCCAGTTCCATTACGTCGCTGAGTTGTCGGAGGCGTTCATTACCGCTGGTGACCCGGTGATCTCCGTTGACACCAAGAAGAAGGAGACGCTGGGGAACAAGTCCAACGGCGGTGTCGAATACCAGCCCCAAGGTGAGCCGGTCCGCACCGATGTTCACGACTTCCCCGATCCTGTGTTGGGCAAAGCGATCCCGTATGGGGTCTACGACGTGGCTAACAACGAAGGCTGGGTGTCGGTTGGGGACACCGCCGACACTTCCGAGTTCGCTGTTGCGGCGATCGCGAAGTGGTGGGACGCCCTTGGCAAACACCGGTTCCCGACAGCGAAACGGCTGTTGATCACCGCCGATTGTGGCGGGTCGAACGGCTACCGGGTCAGGGCCTGGAAATGGCATCTCGCCCGCCTGGCAGAAGAGACCGGCCTGGAGATCACCGTGGCGCACTACCCGCCCGGCACGTCGAAATGGAACCGGATCGAGCACCGTATGTTCAGCTTTATCACGATCAACTGGCGGGGCCGTCCCCTCACCAACATCCGGACCGTTGTCGAGCTGATCTCAGCGACGACCACCCAGAAAGGGCTGACGATCCAAGCCGCCTACGACGCCCACGTCTACCCCAAAGGCGTCAAGATCACGAAGGACCAGTTCGAAGCGATACCGCTTTCACTCCACGATTGGCACGGCGACTGGAATTACACCATCAGCCATACACCCCAACCGTCTAATTAATCCCGCGGCGGGCCCTAACGTTGACTTGCCAGCCTGCGAGGGCCCTGAGACGATCACTCCAGTATTGCATCGAAGGGCAGCTCCGGAATGGCTGAATGCAAGCCGGGGAGCCGTGACAGCACTGAGTTCAGGGTTCGAATCCCCTGGTCGCCCCACTACAACCCAGGGGAAGACTGGGGTGGAGCAATCCGGAGGGTCGGCTGGAAGACCGCCGGTGCGACTTCATCGGTCGCTCTGGATACTTTGGGTTTCCTGTCGTGCCGACGCGCGCTCGACGGGGGAGTCGCTGGGCGACAGGCGGCTGCAGGGTTCAGATGAGCGCGGCCGGCGTTGCCCATCGGGCGCCGAGAACCGCCTCAGGCCTTGATGCCTGTCAACCTGGGGGGACCTCCAGAGGTGCCCCGGGCCCAGTGGTGCGGCGTGCCCACGAACCCGGCCCAGGTCACACACTTCGTCCAGCCCGAACCGTTCGGCACGCGCCGCATACCCGGCCAAGTGTGGCGCCGCTGGCCAAGTTCGCAGCGTCTCATAACGCTCATCGGTCCGAACCTCCGCCCTTTTTTAGGTGTCTCAAATACAGTCGTTTGTGAACACCAGCGCTGCCGACCGTTGAAACGGGCAAGACCGGGCTGGGTGGCGTCTCAGAACTCGTGTGCAGAATCAACGTCTCATCGGCCCATCTGAGCGCCGTTATTGAGATGGTCCCCTGATGGGCGGGTCACCTTCTCGATATGCGCAGGTCTCGATGGCCGATCGAGACGCTTCCATGCAGATCGATGCGCTGACCGCTACCGGCTGCGCCGTGGTGACGGATAATGCCTACCGAATGATCCGCTCCATGAGGCCTCGCCCGGGCACACGGGCCTGATACCGATGAGCATCACCGCACCAAGAACACCCAGGCCGACCCCTAAAACTCCCCTGTTCCCTTAGTGCCTGTCCGGTATGTCACCAGAGGCGTGCCCAGGTGATTGCTTGAGGGCTGTTCGGTGTTGGGTGGAGTCGGGCGAGCATCATGGCGATTGAGGCGACCTTGATCCAGGTTTCGGCGGCGATGGTGGTGTGTTCGAGATCCCGTTTTCCAAGCCGCCGGTAGGCGGACAGCCAAGCGAGCGATCGTTCGACGATCCACCGGTGCTTGACCGGGATGAACGTGTTGCGGGACGGGTTCTTGACGATCACGATCTTCAACCTGAGCCGTTCGGCTCGCTTGGCGAGGCCTTGGTAGCCGGAATCGGCGCGGACGATGCCGAGCATCGAGTTCGTCAGGCGGGCTTTTCGGAGGAGCTGGTGGCCGCCGGCGATGTCGGAGACGTACGCGGAGGTGACGAGCACGGCGATGAGGAGACCGAGACTGTCAACGATGATATGGCGTTTTCGGCCTCTGATCTTCTTTCCGGCGTCGTAGCCGACCTCCTCTGCACGTCCGGCGTTGGGGACGCTTTGTGCGTCGATGACCGCTGCCCCTGGGCCAGGATCGTGGCCTGATTGGGTGCGGGCGGCGTTGTGGAGGCGTTGGTGAACGGTGTCCCAGGTGCCGTCCTCGCGCCAGGCCACGAAGCAGTCGTTGACAGTGGAGCGAGGTGGGAACTCCGATGGCAGGTAGCGCCATTGGCAGCCGGTTCGGGCTTGGTAGAGGATCGCGTTGACGATGAGCCGTCGAGAGTGAACGTGAGGTCGGCCCATGGTCGACGTTGTTCGAACAGGTCGGCGACGGCCTCCCATTGTTCGTCGGTGAGATCAGAGGGGTAGGTGCGTTCGTCCGCCATCCCGATAGTTCACTCTACGCGCGATTCATTCGCGCGGATGGTGACCATGAGTGGCCGTCACTCACATACCGGACAGGCACTTACGGCACAATGCTGGCCGACCCCGACGGGTACCTCTACGACACCGACGGCACAGCCGTCACCATCAAAGGCCGCCAGGTCACCGCCGCTGAACTGGACGCAGCAGCCGACGACTGCGAAACGGGACTCTGAACTAAACCGCCACGGCGAACCATCGACGTGGCGCCCCATGGTGAGGTCCCTGAACTCGATGCGGACCCACGTGGCGCTGCAGCGTTCGGGAGCCTCATGCGAGCGGATCGGTAGGATGGGTCGTGTGAGCGACCCCTCCCCCCAGGCAGCCGACCTCGACGCCGAGAGCGGTAGCCCCGAGCCGCCGCTCCATCAGGCGCTCGGACTCACCGACGACGAGTTCGCCCAGATCGGCGAACTGCTCGGCCGGCAACCCAACCACCTCGAGCTGGCGATGTACTCGGTGATGTGGTCCGAGCACTGCTCCTACAAGAGCTCCCGGGTGCACTTGGGCCGGTTCCCGACCGAGGCCCCGTGGGTGCTGGTCGGCCCGGGTGAGAACGCCGGCGTGGTCGACGTGGGCGACGGCATCGCCGTGGCACTGCGCATCGAGAGCCACAACCACCCGTCCGCCATCGAGCCCTACCAGGGCGCGGCCACGGGCATCGGCGGCATCGTGCGCGACATCTTCACGATGGGCGCCCGCCCGATCGCACTGATGGATCCGTTGCGCTTCGGTCCGCTCGACGACGCCCGCAGCCGCTGGATCGCCGAGGGCGTCGTGTCGGGCGTGTCCGGCTACGGCAACTCGGTCGGCATCCCCACCGTTGGCGGCGAGGTGGTGTTCGACGAGACATACACCGAGAACCCGCTGGTCAACGTGTTCTGCCTGGGCATTCTGCCCACCGAGCGGCTGGTGCTGGCCAAGGCCTCCGGCGAGGGCAACCTGGCGGTGTTGCTGGGCAACTCCACCGGCCGCGACGGCATCGGCGGGGTGAGCGTGCTCGCCTCGGCCGAGTTCGCCGAGGGCGACGAGGCCAAGCGCCCCAGCGTGCAGGTGGGCGACCCCTTCGAGGAGAAGCGCCTGATCGAGGCGACGCTGGCGCTGCTCGACGCCGGTTTGGTCGTCGGCATTCAGGACCTGGGCGGCGCCGGCCTGACCTGTGCCACTTCCGAAACCGCTGCCAACGCCAACATGGGCATGGACGTCGACGTATCGGCCGTGCACCAGCGGGAGCCGCACATGAGCGCGGTCGAGGTGCTCACCTCCGAGAGCCAGGAGCGCATGCTGGCGATCGTCGAGCCGGAAAACCTCGATGCGGTGTTGGCGATCACCGACGCCTGGGAGGTGCGGGCATCGGCGATCGGCACCGTGACCGACACTGGCCTGTTGCGGGTGTTCGATGAGGAGGGCGGCGAGGTGTTGGCCGAGGTGCCGGCGACCACGCTGCACGAGGACGCGCCGCTGTTGCGGCGGCCGTTGGCGCCGCCGGAGGACCTGGACGAGCGCTGGGCCGACGAGCCCGATGTTGCTGCGACCGGCGACCAGACCAACGTGTTGCTCGGCATGGTGATGGACACTTCGTGGGTGTCGAGCCAGTACGACCACCAGCTGTTTCTCAACACGGTGGTCGGCCCCGGGGGCGACGCCACCGTGCTACGCCTGCGCGATCCGCGCACCGGCGCCGACACCGGCCGTGGCCTCGGCCTGAGCGCCGACGGCAACCACCGCTGGACCGCCAGCGACCCCGAGCGGGGCGCCGCCATGGTGGTCGCCGAGTCGGTGATGAACCTGGCTGCGGTCGGCGCCCGACCGCTGGCGCTGGTGAATTGCCTCAACTTCGGCAACCCGGAACATCCCGAGGTGATGTGGCAGCTGAGCAGCACCGTCGACGGCATGGCCGGGGCCTGCACGGCGATGGACCTGCCCGTGGTGGGCGGCAACGTCAGCCTCTACAACACCTCCGGCGGACGGAATATCGACCCGACCCCTGTGGTGACCACGCTGGGCCTGATCGACGACCTCAGCGCCGTGCCGCCGGGCCTGACGCTGGCCGAGGGAACGACGGTGATGGTGCTCGGTACGCCCACCGAGGGCCTGGCCGGCTCGCGCTGGGCCTGGGATCAGGGGCTTCGGGGCGGTCGCGTGCCCGAGCCCGACCTGGCGGCGGTGAAGACGGTGGCCGAGCTGACCCGCTCGTTGGTGGCCGATGGCACCGCGCTGGCCGTCCACGACGTCTCCGAGGGTGGCCTGGCCCTGGCGCTGGCCGAGATGGCGGTGGCCGGCGACGTCGGCCTTGAGACCGACGGCCACGATGGCGGAGATCGGACCGGTTCGACAATCCCCGACACGACGGGTGGATGGTTTGGCGAGTCGGCCGGCCGCATGGTCGTCGCTGTGTCCGAGGACGAGCTGGCGGGGGTGTTGGACCGTGCGCACGCCGTCGGCGTTGATGCGGTGACCCTTGGCCATGCCGGGGGTCCGTCCTTCGGTTGGGACAGGTGGTTACCGTGGATTTGCAGACACTTCGTGACGAGTGGCGCAGCCGATTGCCAGCGGCACTCGGCTCCGGCAATCTGTCGGAGTGAACCGCCCGTCGAGCTCCGTCCCCAGCACGTCAAAGGACCGCCCATGACCGTGCCCAACGTCACCGCACCGCTTCCGATCGGCGCAGCGGGTCGTTCCCTGTCGGGCGGGGTCGGCGACCATCTCGCGGACCGGCCGCCGGTCTCGAAGCGGAAGCGCTCGGTTCGCGACCTCACACCTTTTGTCTTCCTTGCGATGATCCTGATCCCGTCGCTGATCGTGCTGTGTCTGGCCATCGCTGACCCGGGTGCCAAGTCGCCAGGATCGGGCGCCGGCCCGGCTGTCGCCGTCGCCCCCGGCCCCTGAACCACCGCGCCGGCCAGACGACCGTCGACCTGGTGCTCCACATGGTGTCGACCGCGTTCCCGTGACACACTGAGCGCGGTGTTTCCTCCGGATGATCTGGCCCTCATCGACGGACCCGAATCGTGGGACGCCAGCGCGTCCGACGCCAACGGGGCCGACCTCGACGACGATCGGCCCAAGGAGGCCTGCGGGGTCTTCGCCATTCGTGGTCCCGGGCGCGACGTTTCGCATCTCACCTACCTGGGGCTCTACGCGCTGCAACACCGCGGCCAGGAATCGGCCGGCATGGCGGTCAGCGATCGCGAGCACATCACCGTGGTCAAGGACATGGGTCTGGTGTCCCACGTATTCGACGATCGCACGCTGGCGGCGCTTGACGGGGATCTGGCGATCGGCCACACCCGTTACTCGACCACCGGGTCCAGCGAGTGGCACAACGCCCAGCCGGTGTACCGGTCCACCGGTTTGGTCCACTTTGCGCTTGGCCACAACGGCAACCTGACCAACTCGGGCGCTCTCGCCGCCGAGACGGCGGTGCTGCCGGGCACGATCACCTCCGACACCGACCTGATGGCCGAACTGCTCGCCGATGAACTTGGCTTGGGCAGGGAGCGCGGGGTGGCCGAGGACGAGCTGCTGATCGAGGCCGTGGCGCATGTGGTGCCCCGCCTCGAGGGAGCGTTCTCGCTGGTGTTGTGCGACACCGACCGGGTGATCGGCGTGCGCGATCCCAACGGGTTCCGCCCGCTGGTGCTCGGCGCGTTGGACGATGACTGGGTGTTGGCATCGGAGACGGCTGCGCTCGACGTCGTCGGCGCCAAGTTCGTTCGGGAGATCGAGCCCGGCGAGGTGATCGTCATCGACGACGCCGGGCCGCGCAGCCGCTTCCCCTTCGACGACGATCGCATCAACCCGACACTGTGCCTGTTTGAGTTCGTGTACTTCGCCCGGCCCGACACCTTCTTGGGTGGACGGGGCGTTCACCGGGCCCGCGTGCGAATGGGCGAGGTGCTGTCCACCCAGCAGCCGGTGGAGGCCGACATGGTGATGGGCGTGCCCGAGTCGGGCATGCCGGCGGCGGAGGGATATGCCCGGGCGAGCGGCATTCCCTATGGGCAGGGCCTGGTGAAGAACCGCTATATCGGTCGAACCTTCATAGCGCCGTCCCAAGAGGTGCGATCGCTCGGGGTGCGCATGAAGCTCAACCCGCTCCGGGAAAATATCAAGGGCCAGCGCCTGATCGTCGTCGATGACTCGATCGTCCGGGGCACGACCACCAAGGCGATGGTGGCCATGCTCTACGCCGCCGGCGCCGCCGAGGTACACCTGCGGGTGTCGTCGCCGCCCTATCGCTGGCCGTGCTTCTACGGCATGGACACCGGCGCTCGCGACACCCTGCTCGCCGCCAAGATGACCGTGCCGGAGATCGAGGAGTACCTCGGGGTCGACAGCCTGGTGTACCTCGAGCTCGACAAGTTGCTGGCGGCGGTCGGGCCGTCCGCGGGCAGTGACGGAGACCCGGCCGACGAGTTCTGTGCCGCATGTCTGACCGGGGAGTATCCGGTGGAGATCCCGGTCAACCTGGGCAAGGACGTGCTGGAGGCCCCAAAGGCCCCGCAGCCGTCGCAGGCCTCTCTGCTCGGGACTGATGGAGACGCCGCAACCCCCGGCCGTCCAGAAGCAGGAGACCGCACCCCGGCATCGATTGGTGCCGGTCGGTGAGCGCTTCGAACGATCGCCCGACAGCGAATCCTTCCGACGGCGCCACCTACGCCGCGGCGGGCGTCTCCCTCGACGCTGGGGACGAGGCGGTGCGTCGCATCCTGCCCATGTTGCGCCGGACGCACACCCCCGGGGTGATCGCCGACATCGGCGGCTTCGGTGGCCTTTTCGAAATGCCCGCCGGCTATCGACGGCCCGTGCTCGTCTCATCGACCGACGGGGTGGGCACCAAGCTCGAGGTGGCGCGGCTGGCCGACCGCTGGGACACCGTGGGCCTCGACCTTGTGGCGATGGTGGTCGACGACCTGGTGTGCTCGGGCGCCAAGCCGCTGTTCTTCCTCGACTATTTGGCGGTCGGTCGTCTCGACCCCGACCGGGTTGAGCTGTTGATGTCCGGCCTGGTGAAGGGCTGCGAGATCGCCGGTTGTGCGCTCATCGGTGGCGAGATGGCCGAACACCCCGGAACGATGGACCCCGATGCGCTCGACGTCGCCGGTTTTGCCGTCGGCGTCGTCGAACGTGACGAGATGATCACCGGCGATGCCGTCGTCCCCGGCGACTCGCTGGTCGGCCTGCGGTCGCCCGGCCTGCGCAGCAACGGATTCTCCTTGGCCCGGTCGGTGCTGATCGATGCCGACGACCCGCGGGCCTCGCTGGCCGCTCCGGCCTACCCCGGCGCACCCGAAGGGCCCTCCGTCGCAGACGAGCTGCTGTGCCCCTCGGTGATCTACTCGCCGGCGGTGCAAGCGATGCTGGCTGAGGCCCCGGTGCATGCGGTGGCCCACATCACCGGCGGTGGGCTGGTGGGCAACCTGCCGCGGGCGTTGCCCGAGCACCTCGCAGCCCACCTGGACGACACCGCCTGGGAGCGCCCCCCGATCGTCGCCGAGATCGCCCGACGCGGCGCCGTGTCCGAGGACGAACTGCGGCGGGTGTTCAACCTGGGAATCGGCATGGTGATCGCCACGCCCAAGCCCGATGAGGTGATCGCCGCCGCCCGCAGCGTTGGGGTGGAAGCCAGCGTCATCGGCGAGGTCGCGCCCGCCGAAGGTGACGTCCGCGTGCGCTTCGACTCCGACCGCTGAGCGAACCGATCGCACCCGGTCCCCGGGCGATCTCCGCCGATCATTGGTGAATCGCGCCGATCTGGGTCTACCATGGCGAGTCGCCCACGTGGCCTCCTGGCGCTCCTCCTGCGCCGACCCGTTTTCTCTCCCCACCGTTCCCCATCCGCAAAGGAACCTCCGGTGCGCACCTACGCCCCCAACGAAGCCGACATCGAGCGAGCCTGGCATGTCGTCGATGCCGACGGCCTGGTCCTCGGCCGCATGGCCACCGAGGTCGCCACCATCTTGCGCGGCAAGCACAAGCCGACCTTCGCCCCCAACGCCGATGTCGGTGATCACGTGATCATCATCAATGCCGACAAGGTGGTGCTCACCTCCAACAAGGCCGAGCGCAAGCCGATGTACAGCCACTCCGGCTACCCCGGCGGCCTCAAGGAGACCACCTACGCCGCGATGATGGACAAGGATCCGGCCGACGCAGTGCGGGGCAGCGTTCGAGGGATGATCCCCAAGAACAGCCTGGGCCGACGCATGCTGAGCAAGCTGCAGGTCTACACATCCACCGAATTTCAGGATCAGGGTGGGCATCCCCACGCCGCCCAGAAGCCTCAACCGTTGGCCATCGAACACGCCCGGGCGCGCTGAGCACCCTCCACAGGAGCACCATCATGGGACACCCCCTCGTTCAAGCAACCGGCCGACGCAAGCGCGCCGTCGCCCGCGTCCGGGTCCGTCATGGATCCGGCCAGATCACGGTGAACAATCGCCCGGTTGAGGCGTACTTCCCCAACGAAACCCACCGCATGGTGCTGGCCGAGCCGCTGGTTCTCACCGAGATGGGTGAGAACTACGACATCGACGCCACCATCCACGGTGGCGGCCCGACCGGTCAGGCCGGCGCGATGCGCCTCGGCATCGCCCGGGGCCTGGTGGCGCTCGACGCCGACCTGCGCGAGTCGCTCAAGCGTGCCGGCTTCCTCACCCGCGACGATCGCGAGAAGGAATCCAAGAAGTACGGCCTCAAGAAGGCTCGCAAGGCGCCGCAGTACTCCAAGCGCTGATGGACGTGGGCGCCCCCGAACGCGGTGGGGCACTTCGGTCATGAGCCTGCGCTTTGGAACCGACGGCGTAAGGGGCGTGGCCAACACCGAGTTGACCCCCACCTTTGCGCTGGCACTGGGCGCAGCCGTCGTCGACGCGTTTGACACCACTCAGGTGGTGATCGGCGTCGACACCCGGCGGTCGGGTTCCATGCTGGCCGCGGCGGTCTCCGCCGGGGTCGCCTCCGCCGGGGCGGACGCCATCGAGCTTGAGGTGATCCCGACGCCGGCCGTCGCCCGTGAGGCTCGAGTGCGCAACTGCCCCGGCGTGATGGTGTCGGCGTCGCACAATGCGTTCCAGGACAATGGCCTGAAGGTGTTTGGTCCCGGCGGGCAGAAGCTGTCCGATGCCGAGCAGAGCCGGATCGAGTCGACGATCATGGCCATCCTCACCACCGGCCGCGGCGTTCGCGTGGTCGGCCCCAACGAGATGGCGCAGGAGATCCCGCCGCCGACCGGCGCCGAGGTGGGCCGCATCGAGTGGGAACCTCAGGTGGCCGAGGACTACGTGGCCGAGCTGGTGCAAGCCGGTGGCGGCGACGGGGCACTTGACGGCATGGTGGCGGTGCTCGACGCCGCCCACGGCGCCGGATCGGCCATCGGGCCCCGGGCCCTGCGGCGCCTGGGTGTCGAGCTGAGGGTGATCGGCGACCTGCCCAACGGCACCAACATCAACGACGGCGTCGGATCCACCGCATTGGGCCCGCTGCGCGAGGCGGTGATGAACCTCGACGGTGCGGTCGGGTTCGCCCTCGACGGCGACGCCGACCGCTGCCTGGCCGTCGACGAGCACGGCAACGAGATCGACGGCGACCAGATCATTGCCGTCTGCGCGCTTGAGATGGCTCGGGCCGGCAAGTTGGACAATTCGGCGGTTGCGGTCACCGTCATGTCCAACCTGGGCTTCCGCAAGGCGATGGAGGCGGCCGGCATCGGCGTGGTGGTCACGCCGGTTGGTGACCGCTACGTGGTCGATGCCATGGCACGCGAGGGTCTGGTGCTTGGCGGCGAACAGTCCGGGCACGTGATCTTTGCCGACGTCGCCACCACCGGCGATGGCCTGCTCACCGCCATCCGCCTGCTGCGGGTGATGGCCGACCGGCGCAAGCCGCTGGGCGAGCTGACCGCCGAAGCGATGGTGCGTTTGCCCCAGAAGCTGCGCAACGTCTCGCTCGACGTTCGGCCTCCGGACCTGCTGGAGCGCATCGGCGATGCGGTCGACCGCGCCGAGGCCCGTCTGGGCGACGACGGTCGGGTGTTGATCCGTCCCTCGGGCACCGAGCCGGTCGTTCGGGTGATGGTCGAAGCACCGACCGCCGAGCTTGCCGCCGAGGTGGCCGACGAGCTGGCCACCGAGGTCGCACGCGCCGCGTTGGCGTAGGACTCAGGCCGGGGCGGCTCCCCAGCGCCGCAACCTTCTACACTGTCAGGGCACTGCCACCGATCGCCATGATGGTTCCGCCAGTCCCTGCGGACGCCAACACCATCATGATCACCCCACTCGCCGAACCTATCTCGGCTCAAGGAGTTGCCCTCGATGTGTGGAATCATCGCCCTGTTGCGTCGACCGGCTGCGGTGCAGCCCATCGACCTCACCCCGCTGGTCGGCCAGCTGACCAACGCCGCCGACCGTCTCGCCGGTGACGGCGAGACCCCAAATTGGAAAATGCTGGGCGAGGCCATCGAAGCCGCCGGCTTCGTCGACGAATCGCTGCGCGGGCTCAACGGCGCCGCAGCGCTGCTCGCCGAGCCACAACAGTCGGCCGAGCTGAAGCTGGCGTGCGAGCGGCTCGACGCGCTGGCCGACCGGATCGAGGCGGCCGAGGCAGAGGGGCTCGTGCCCGCCGACCGGGTCGAGGCGATCAACGCCGAGCTGATCGCGTTGCGCGATCCGTCCTGGGCGATCGCCCACGACCGTTTGCGCGCCGCCGAAGGCATCGTCGAGCTGATGGGCCTGGACCCGACAGATGGGGCGCTCGCCGCCGGGCTATCGGTGTATCAGGCGTTGTCGGCGCTCGACCGCCTCGAGGTGCGCGGCCGCGACTCGGCCGGTATCCAGCTGCTCGTCACCGGCCACGGCCTCGATCTCGAGTCACCCCAGGTGCAGGCGCTGCTCGACGAGCGTCGCTACCCGTTCTTTGGCTCCGGTGCCGTCCGCACGCCGGAAGGGGCCCTGTCGTTCGTCTACAAGGCGGCCGCCGAGATCGGCGAGCTGGGCGACAACACCGCCGCGATCCGCTCGGCGGTGCTGGGCGACGAACTGTTGCACCTGGCGCTGGAATCGCCCCACGCCTGGACGATGGTGCTCGGCCACACCCGTTGGGCGTCGGTCGGCATCATCTCCGAGGCCAACGCCCACCCCCAGTCGAGTGAGGAACTCGCAGCGGTCAGCGCGCTGCAGCGGGGCTCGACCGGCGGGGACACCCGGCCCTTCACCACGGCGGTGCTCAACGGCGACGTCGATAACCACGCCGACCTGGCGGCGGCTGAGACGCTGCAGCTGCCGGCCGAGGTAACGACCGATGCCAAGGTCATCCCGGTGCTGTGGAGCCGCCGTCTGGCCGAAGGCCAGGACAGCGAGGTGGCGTTCCGCAATGCGGTGGCGCCGATGGAGGGATCGGTGGCGATCGCCGCCAACAGCGCCGCTCGTCCAGGCGAGCTGATGCTCGCCCTTCGGGGCTCGGGCCAGGCCTTGTACGTCGGCCTGGCCGACGATGCCTTCGTCATCGCCTCGGAGCCCTACGGGGTGATCGAGGAGACCGCCAGCTACGTGCGCATGGACGGCGAGACCCCGAGCGACCCGGCCAACGCCAACGCCACCCGCGGACAGATCGTGCGCCTGGATGCGTCCGCCGCCGGCAGCCTGGCTGGCATCACCCGCTGGGGTTACGACGGCACCGAGCTGCCGGTGGCTGAGGGTGACGTTGTCTCCGGCGAGGTCACCACGCGCGACATCGACCGTGGCGACTTCCCCCACTTCCTGCTCAAGGAGCTGGGGGATGCCCCATCGTCCTTCGCCAAGACCCTTCGGGGCAAGCTGCTCGAACGTCCCGATGGTGGCTACGACGTGCGCCTCCCCGACGCCACATTGCCCGAGGGTGTGCGTGCAGCGCTGACCGACGGCACGATCGACCGGGTCTTGGTCATCGGGCAGGGCACCGCCGCCGTGGCCGGCCAGAGCCTGGCGTTTCAGCTGTCCAACCTGCTCGCAGACAACGACATCGACGTCGATGCCCTGCCCGCCACCGAGCTGTCGGGCTTCCAGTTGCGCTCGGACATGTCGACCACCCTGATCGTGGCGATCAGCCAGTCGGGGACGACCACCGACACCAACCGCACCGTCGACCTCGCTCGGGGCCGGGGGGCCAAGGTGGTGGCGATCGTCAACCGGCGAAACAGCGACCTGACCGACAAGGCCGACGGCGTGCTCTATACCGCCGATGGTCGCGACGTCGAAATGTCGGTCGCCTCGACGAAGGCGTTCTATTCACAGATCGCCGCCGGCATGTTGTTGGCCTACGGCATCGCCGCCGAGATCCCGGGAGCCCGCACCGCCGACGATCCCGAGGAGCAGGAGGTGCTGGCCGCGCTGGCCGTGCTGCCCGCCGTGTTGAAGGCCACCCTCGAGGTGCGGCCCCAGGCCGCCGAGGCCGCCCAGCGGTATGCGGTGTCGCGGCGCTACTGGGCACTGGTCGGCAACGGGCCCAACATCATCTCGGCTCGCGAGGTGCGGATCAAGCTCTCCGAGCTGTGTTACAAGTCGATCGCGTGTGACGCCACCGAGGACAAGAAGCACATCGACCTGTCGTCCGAGCCGTTGATCCTCGTCTGCGCCGCCGGGCTGGTCGGCTCCACCGCCGACGATGTCGGCAAGGAAATCGCCATCTTCCGGGCTCATAAGGCCGCCCCGATCGTGATCGCCACCGAAGGGGCCAGCGAGTTCACGGCTGCGGCCCACGTGATCTCCGTTCCCGAGACGCATCCACGCCTGGCGTTCATCCTCTCCGCCATGGCCGGGCACTTGTTTGGCTACGAAGCGGCCCTGGCGATCGACGCCCAGGCCCGAATCCTGCGTGAGGCCCGGGTGGTCGTCGAGGGGGCCCTGGCCGCTGGCGAGGATGCTGGCCAGCTCCTCGCAGGCCTGCGCGACGAGCTGGCGGCGCCGGCGAACAGCTGGTTTGCGGCGCTTCGGGCCGGCGAGCTGAACGGCCACATGGAGGCGTCGACCGCCCATCGGGTGGCCACCGCATTCCGCTTCACATTGGGTATTGCGCCCCTCGACGCCTACCAGGTGGAGCTGGGCAAGATCGGCACCCCGGGAGTGCTGATCGACGACCTGACGTCTGCGCTCAACGATGCGATCGACGAGCTGACCCGTCCGATCGATGCGATCAAGCACCAGGCCAAGACGGTCACCGTGGGCATCAGCCGCAGCGACGAGTCGGTGCTCGAGATCCCCTTGGTCAAGGAGCTGTTCGCCGCCGGTGCCAACCGGGACCGTATCAGCTACCGGACGCTGCGTACGCTGGCCGATCTGTCGCCGGCGGTCGCCGAGGTGCGCGGCTTCGTGCGCTACGACGTTACCGACGCCGACAGTGACACGCCGACAGCCACCGTGCTCGACAAGGGCGGGGTGGCCGCAGCGCTGACCTCCCGACTCGAGCGTGACCCCCGCCTTCGGGGAACCAAGCACCTGGTGGTCCGCGAGCAGGAGCTGCTGGTCACCCGAGGTCGCAAAGACGGCCGTTCGGTGTTGATCGCCCCCCAGGTGAAGAATGGGGTGACCACCGGCCTCGTGTTGTTGCACGTCGAGCTGGCCGGCCACCTGGACGCGAAGACAGCCCGCAACGTGCTCCAGGGCTATCGCAGGCGGTATCAGGGGTTGAGCGACGCGGTCACCGAGACCGAGGAGCACTTCCGCGACGACCTGCTGGCCGAACAGCCCGTCATCGACTTGTTGGCACTGCCGGTCTTGGAGCTGGCTGAGCGCTGGCGCAGTGCACCGGCGGGCGGCTAGCGCAGGCCGTGCCGCAGCGATGAGCCCGATCCACTGGGTGGCGTCCAACGGCCCGATGCCCGAGCGCATTCCGGCCGTTGACGCCGACCCCGGCGGGGATGGCCATGACAACGCCGATGAGGGCGCTGCGTCGTCGCAGCCCCGGCTCGACGGTGTCCATGGCGCGGTCTCGGTGCACTTCGGCGGGGGTGTCCCCGCCAATGCGGTGGCGGTCGGCATCGACGCTGTCGACGTGCAACGGTTGGCTGTGGTGCTCGAACGCACCCCGGCCATGCGGGAGCGCTGTTTCACCACCACCGAGTTGGTCGACGCCGCCACAGGCGGCGACGAAATCGGCCACCTGGGCATCTGTTTCGCCGCCAAGGAGGCGGTGGCCAAGGCGTTGGGGTGTGGGCTGGGTCCGGTGGGGTTTCACGACATCGAGCTCCACCGCAGCGAGTCGGGTGCCCCGGCGCTGAGCCTCAACGGTGCGGCCGTGCCGCTGGCCGAGGCCGCCGGCATCGCCTCGTGGTTGGTCTCGGCCACCCACACCGACACGGTGGCCCAGACCGTCGTCATCGCGCTCGATGCAACGAGCGGGGCGAGGCCGGCCGCCCGATAGCGCGACTCCCCACAAGGCCCCAACGGCCTCGGTCGCAGGCGAACTGGGGAGTGCAGGGCGCGGTCTGGCGGTTGTCTGGGCTCCCGGGTTCGGGGCCGGGACTTGGCGTGGGGCGAACTGGGGAGTGCAGGGCGCGGTCTGGTGGTTGTCTGGGCTCCCGAGTTGGTCGAGGTGGCAAGCTCTGGAGATGGAACCGGTGCTCACGCCCGAGGAGATGACGGCGGTCGACGCCGCCGCTGCCGATCGAATGGACGAGCTGGTGCAACGTGCCGGCGCCGCCGTGGCGCGTCAGGCGTTGCGAATGCTCGGCGGCGCCTACGGGCGTCGTGTCCATGTCATGGCCGGGCCCGGCAATAACGGTGCGGACGGTCGGGTGGCTGCCGAGTTGCTGCGCCGCCGAGGTGTCCGTGTCAGCGTGGGCACACACGATCAGCCCGTGCCGACGGCGGTCGCCCACGACCTACTGATCGACGCCGCGTTCGGCACCGGCTTGAGCCGCCCCTACGAACCTCCGCCGGCGCCCGGGGGTGTCCCCGTGCTGGCGGTCGACATCCCCTCTGGCCTCGATGGTTTGACCGGGGAGCTGCGGGGTCGACCTTGGCGGGCTGACGCCACGATCACCTTTGCTGCGCTGAAAAGCGGGCTGATCCTCGGCGAAGGACCTGAGTACTGCGGCGCGGTCGAGGTGGCCGACATCGGGTTGAGCGTCGACGCCGAGGTGGGCTCGGGCTCACGGCTGACCAGGGGACTGGTCACCGACGACGACGTGGCATGTCACTGGCCTGGTCGATCGACCAGTGCGCACAAGTGGCAGAGCGCGGTTTGGGTGATCGGTGGTTCACCGGGCATGACCGGCGCCGCTGCCCTCGTCGCCCAGGCAGCCAGCCGCGCCGGCGCCGGATATGTGCTGGTCAGCGCACCGCCGGCGCCGTCGTCGCAGCGTTCCGTTGGCGAGGACTCTCGCATCCGGACCGACGGGACCGGTGTCCCCGGCCCACACGGCCACCTGCCCGCAGCTCCGCTACCGGTGGAGGCGGTTACCCGACAACTGAACGGGGACGGCGGCGTCGGATCGAGTTGGGCCGAGACGGTGGCCGCAGAACAGCGGGTTGGGGCGCTGGTCATCGGCAACGGGCTGGGGCGCGATGAGGGCGTGCTTGACGGGGTGATCGAGTTGCTGGCGCTCAGCGACGCACCAGCTGTGCTGGACGCCGATGCGCTCGGCGGCGGCGGGGAACGGCTGCTGGACGCTTGCGCCAGGCGCCAGGCCACGACCGTGCTCACCCCGCACGATGGCGAATACGCCGCGCTGATGGGGGACCCGCCAGGAAGCGACCGTCTGGAGGCGGCACTTCGGCTGGCCCGACGGGGCAACTGCATCGCGCTGTTGAAGGGTCCGACCACCGTCGTCGCCGGGCCTGACGGGCGGGTGGCGATCAGCACCAGCGGGGACCAGCGCCTGGCCACCGCCGGCACCGGCGACGTGTTGGCCGGCATCGTGGGGGCCGCCCTGGCCCGTGACGGTGCCGATCCGCTGATGAGCGTTGCGTTGGCGGCCCACGTTCACGGCCGGGCAGCCATGCGGGGCCCGGAGCTCGGGTTTCGGGCCAGCGACCTGCCCGACCTGGTCGCCGCCACGCTGGACGAGCTCGTCACCGACGGGTACCACCCGTGAGGGGCTCCTCAACCCGCGAGGAGCGCAGGAACTCGGGAGCCCGGAGTGCCGTCTGGTGGGCGTTTCCGCTCCCGACTTGGAGTGTGGCCTGGAACTCGGGAGCCCAGCGTGCCGTCTGGTGGGCGTTTCCACTCCCGACTTGGGGTGTGGCCTGGAACTCGGGAGCCCAGCGTGCCGTCTGGTGGGCGTTCCCCCTCCCGACTTGGGGTAGGGGGCCCTGACGTGACGCGTCCGAGCTTCGTCGAGGTTGACCTCGATGCCATCGCCTACAACGCCGCCGTGCTTGCGGAGGTGGCCAGGCCCGCCCGGTTGTGCGCGGTCGTCAAGGCCGACGGCTACGGGCACGGCGCAGTTCCGGCGGCTCGGGCGGCGCTGGCCGGAGGGGCCGACATGCTGGGCGTGGCGATGGTGGAGGAGGGGGCCGAGCTGCGTTCTGCAGGGCTGGATGCGCCGATCCTGGTGCTCGGCCCGCAGGCGGACGACTCGATGAGCGATGCGGTGACCCACCGGCTGGAGCTGATGGTGTCCTCGGTCGCCGAGCTCCGTGCGATCTCCGCCGCCCATCGCCAGCTCGGGGGTGGCAACCCGTCGACCAGGGTTCACCTGCTGGTCGACTCGGGCATGCGACGCGCCGGCGTCGAACCTCGTCAGCTGGCCTCGTTGCGCGCCGAGGCGGCCCGACTCCCAGGGATCGAACCGGTGGCGGTGGCCACCCACTTCGCTCGGGCGGACGAGCCGACCGAGCCCACCACCGACCTTCAGCTCGCCCGATTCGAGGAGGCGCTAACCAGCCTGGACCTCACCGGCAACGAGATCCCGATGATCCACGCCGCCAACTCGGCGGCGACGATCACCAGGCCCGACGCCCGCTTCGACCTGGTGCGTTGTGGCATCTCGCTGTACGGGCTGGCGCCGTCGCCTCAGCTGGAGAGCAACGAGGTGGTGCGACGGTTGCGGCCGGCGCTGCGGGTACTCAGCGCGGTGAGCCTGGTGAAAGCGGTGCCGGCGGGGGAGGGCGTCAGCTACGGCCACCACCGGGTGACCGATCGGCCCACGATGCTCGGGGTTGTACCCATTGGTTATGGCGACGGCGTCCCCCGTGGGATCGGCCTGGACCCACGGGCGGGACGCGCCGCGACGAGCGGGCAGCCGGGAGTCAGCGCACTGGTCGGGGGCGTTCGGCGGCCCATCCTCGGTGCGGTCACGATGGACCAACTCGTGCTCGACTGCACCGACGGACCATCGGTCGGGGTGGGCGACGAGGTGGTGTTGCTCGGCGCTCAGCCGGTCGCCTCCCAGAGCCAGACCGGCGTCGCGATCAGCCCCACCGAATGGGCGGGCTGGATGGGCACGATCAATTACGAGATCGTGACCCGTCTTGGGGCGCGTCTGCCGCGCCGCTACCTCGGGGTCGCCTCGGATGGGGAACTATCCTGAGGCGGTGACCCAGCGCGACCAGGCATTCTCAGGGCCACCGGCGGAGTCGTCGCGTCGGTTGCGCACCCTGTCGGCCGAGGGCACCAAGGCGGTGGCGGCGTCGCTGGCCGGTTGGCTGGAGCCGGGCGACGTCGTCGTGCTCAGCGGTGATCTCGGTGCCGGCAAGACCACCTTCACCCAGGGCCTGGCCCTCGAGCTGGCGGTGACCGACCCGGTGACCAGCCCGACTTTTGCGATCCTCCAGCAGTACGACGGAACCCAACACACCCAAGGGAGCCAACGAACGTTGGTGATCAACCATCTCGACGTCTACCGGTTGGGGACGCTCGACGAGGCCGAAGCCCTCGGGCTCGACGAGTTGCTCGACGGCGAGGCGGTCACCCTGGTCGAGTGGGGGGAGGCGATCGAAACCTTGCTGGGGCCGTCTCGGCTGGTGGTTACCTTGCAGCTCGCGCCGGTTGACGACGACGGGGAACCGGACGCCGCCGGTAGCGACGCTCTCGATCAACGCGTGGTCACCCTCGAGTTGCTCGGCACCGAGCGGCGGCGCCACCAGAGCCTTGACCGGGCGCTGGCGCAGGCGCTCGACGACAGGGGCGTTGCCCTGGAGGGCGAGGAGCCGTGCTGATCCTGGGCATCGAAACCGCAACCGACCGGGTGGGGGCTGCGCTGGTCGACCATGGCGGTGTGCTCGCCGAGACCCACCTGCGGGGTGGTCGCCGCCATGCGGAGACGCTCGGCCCGGCCATCGAGTTTCTCATGGGCCAGTCCGGTCATACCCCGGAGGACCTGGCGGCGGTGGCGGTGGACGTGGGCCCCGGGCTCTTTACCGGTCTTCGGGTGGGCCTCGCCCACGGCAAGGCGATGGCGCACGCTCTGGGGATCCCGATGGTCGGCGTGCCCAGCCTCGATCTCGTCGCCTTCCCGCTGCGCTACACCGGCCGACGGGTGGTGTCGGTGATCGATGCCCGACGCGGTGAGGTGTACTGGGCGATCTACCGCGCGGTGCCGGGCGGAGTGCAGCGCATCGACGACTACCAGATCAGCTCACCGGACGACCTGGCGTCAGAGCTGACCGCTGATCCGGAACCAACCCTCGGGGTGGGCGACGGGGCCCATCGCTACGCCGACGTGCTCGGCGAGATCGGCGGTTTCGAGCTGGCCGACCCGGCGCTGTCCCACCCGTCGGCCTCGTCGCTGGTGCAGCTGGCCCACCCTCGGGCGATGCGGGAGGAGTTCGTCAACCAGAGCGAAGTGGAGCCGATCTACCTGCGCCGACCCGACGCCGAGATCAACTGGGTCACACGCAACGGCTGAGGCTCGCTTCGTCGGCCCAAGAAACAGCGGCAGGACGTCAGGATCGGCCCGACGACCTAGCCGGCGGCGTGGCGGTGACGCTTGGAGAGGGCCCGAACAGCGGTGACGTCGTTGGGCGGAGTTTCGGGTCCGAAGGCCACCGCGTACAGGCTCTTGTGCGCGCCGCAGTCGAGGGCGAACAGCACGGCCTCGTCGTCGGGGTTGCTGTCCCCCTCGAAGCGCACCACATGGTCGATGCCGATGTTGGTCGCATCGCATGCCGAATGGCACCCGGAGCAGTGAAGCTTGCCGTCGTCGTGGGCGGATACGTCCTCGGTGTACCCGTCCTGTACCAGACGGGTCATCGCTTCAGAGAGAGTTTCCATCGCCATGTGTTGAAGCTATCCCCCCCTCGTCGGGAGAGACAGGGGGTCATGGCGGAATCTCGTCACGGGAGTTGGTCGATCAGTCGGCGAAGGCCTCGATGATCGCCTGGTTGAAGCCGGGCAGATCATCGGGGTTTCGGCTGGTCACCAGTACGCCGGGACCGCAGTTGCACACCTTGACGGGCTGGTCGACCCATGCTGCCCCGGCATTCTCGATGTCGGTGCGAAGGCTGGGCCAGCTGGTGAGTTCGCGGCCGACGACGACGCCCGCCTCGATCAGAGTCCACGGGCCATGACAGATCGCCGCCACCGGCTTTCCGGCTTCGAGGAACGCCTTGGTCAAGGCAACGGCAGGAGCGTCGGTACGGAGCTGATCCGGGTTGGCGACGCCCCCGGGCAGCACCAGCCCGGCGTACTCGTCGACCCTGGCGTCAGCCGATGCCACGGACGCATCGAAAACGTCGCCCCGGTCGAGGTGCTTGAAGGCCTGAACGTCGCCGGTGTCGGGAGCGATGAGCACCGGGGTGCCGCCGGCGGCCTCGACCGCCTGCCATGGATCGGTCAGCTCCACCTGTTCGACGCCTTCGTTGGCGACGAGAAATGCGACCTTCTTGCCGGTCAGTCCTGCCATGGCACGTTCCCTTCGTCGACGAGCGGGCTCAGCGGGCGTACCCCGAGAGAGCCGTGATCAACCATGGCGCGCGACCGATGACGATTCAAGGGCAATCATCCGGACGTCCTGGTGGCAGCGGTCGAGCCCGCGCTCTGAAGCAACCGGGCCAGCGCGGCCTCGCCCCGGCTCCTGACCGCCGAGCCCCGCGACGCCGACCAGGCCGATCGGAGTTCGTCGGCGCCGGCCTCGAGCACCCGGGGGTGTACATAGGAGGATCGAGCGACCGTTCGGGTATTGCCCAAGGCAGCGGCGGCGGCGTCCACGGCTTCGACCTCGTCGGCGCCGGTGACCCGGGCCTCCAACGCGACCGCCGATCCTCCCCAGGTGCGAAAGTCCTTGGTGGAGAATCCGGGGCCGGTGTGTAGGCGCACGAACTCATTGACCTCGGCTGCGCTGACGTGGCGGGGTTCATCACCCCGCACGGGGTCGTCGGGGTCGACGAACCACAGCAGCCGGTCGTCCTCGCTGCCCGCAGCGAAGCGCTCGAGCAACCGAGCCAGGTCGTCGTCGAGTTTGATTCTGCGCCGCTGACCGCTTTTGGAGTAATAGTCCAGCCGGGCGACTGCCGTGGGCTCGCCCGCGTGCTCGTCCTCGCCGGCCTCCTCCCCATCGTTGTCGTCCTCAGCGCCGTTGCGGAGGTGGTCGACCATCAACGTGGTGGCCCCGTGGTGACCGTCGTCGGCCGAGTCCTCGTTGCCCACCCTCAGCAGGTGCCGATCGATCAGGGCGGCGGCGGTGGCGACCGCCAAACGTCGGCTGCCCAGCGGTTGGGCGAGTTCGGCGGCTACGGCGGTGCGCAGGCCCGGGATCGCCCGGGGGAAGTGGCCCAGGCGCTCGAACTTGCGACGATCCATCAGCGACGCATAATCGGGGTGATAGCGGTATTGCTTGCGTCCGGCGTCGTCGATGCCGGTGACCTGGAGGTATCCGGTCTCGTCCGGGCAGACCCAGACGTCCTGCCATGCAGGCGGAATCACCAGTGATTCCAGCCGGGAGCGATGCCCGCCTGTGAGCGTCGTTCCGTCGGCGGTGCGATAGCTGAAGCCCCGCCCACACACGCGGCGGGTCCAGCCCGCTTGGTCGTCGGTGACGTGGACGAGCCCGGCCTGTGGTGCCAGCACGGCCGGATCATCTTCGAGCAGTTCCTTCGGGAGGCGGACGGCCATGGCTTCAGCGCTCGGTGCCGAACGAGCGCTTTGCGTCCCGGGGCCGCTCGAGCTCGGCGTTGATCTCCGCACCGACGATGATGACGATCGAGCAGATGTACATCCACAACAGCGTGACGACGATGGCTCCCAGGGAACCGTAGGTCTCGTTGTAGGAACCGAAGCGGCTGACGTACACGCTGAAGCCAAGCGAGGCGATCACTGTCGCCGCCACGGCAAAACCAGCGCCCGAAGAGATCCATCGGCGCGGCGGTTTGGAGCGTTCGGGGCCCACCCGATAGAAGACCGAGAGCGCCACGGTGATGATGGCGGCGGCTCCCAACCAGCCGCCGATCCGCACAGCCACCGAGGCCGGGCCGCTGAAGGCGGTCGCTGAGAAAGAGAGCACAATGGTGATGAGCCCCAAGACAGCGAGCAGCGCCAAAGTGAGCGCGACCGCATGACCGCGTTTGCGCCAGAAGGGCCGATCGTCGGAGACGTCGTGGGCGATGTTGAGGGCCTCGGCCAGATGGAAGATGCCGCTCGAGGCGGTCCACAGCGCCACGAGCACACCGGCGGCCAGGCCCACGCTGAGTGCCCCTGAGGAGGCGGAGGCGACCGAGTTGAGTTGTTGTTCGATCAGTTTGGTCACGGCGTCGGGCACCCCCGGCCCGAGCCGGGCGATGAGGTCGCTGACCTGATCTGGGTCCGAGACCAGACCGTAGAGCGAGACCCCGGCGATGATGAGCGGGATCAGCGCCACGAAGCCGAAGAATGCGACGCCGGCGGCGGTGAGGGTTACGTGATCCCCGACGAATCGCTCGTAGACGCCGATGGTGAGTTGCCTGAGTCGGCGCCACCGGCTGTCCGACCCGTGTGCCCCGGCTGGCGCCGGTTGTCGGTTCACTACGCGGCTCGCTCGATTAAGCCCCGCAGGTAGGCCGCCTGCCCGACGTGCTGAAGGCTGTCGTCGGCCACGCTGACCAGCCGCACGCCCAGGGTGACGGGCGGGTCCCAAGCGTCGTCGATCACGTCGTCCAGCCGGGCGGCGTTGAGCGAACCCAGGTAGGCGCGCGTCCGCTGCCAAACCGCATCGTGATAGTCGACGATGGCGTCTGGGCCTACCGCACGAACCGCAACCATTTCGGTTGGGGAATGCCCGTAGCCCGTGTTGTTCGGGTCGGAGTCGAGACCGAAGCGCTCGCCCCAGTTGCTGCGTTGCCACAGTTGGGCCTCGCCGAGCAGTTCGCTCAGGTGGTGGTCCTGCACTCGGCTGAGGTGCCAGAGCAGCCAGCCGATCGTGTTGCCACCACCGGCCGGTTGGGTGGTGAGCGATCGTTCGTCGAGGCCGTCGCAGGCGGCTACGACCAGCGGGGGGATTCGCTCGTACAACTCGATGAGCAGTCCGTTTGTGTTCACGATCTGGTGCCTTCCGTGAGGTCGACTTCGGTTCGGCAGGGGTTGTACCCCGTTCGGCATCCGCCCAACCCCGGAGGTTGCCAGCGCGCCGGCCCTTGATGGCACGCATCAAGGGGCTGGATCATGGCGGTCTTGAGAAGAAGACGGGCCGACCGAGTCGGCGACGTGCGCGCCGCGGCGGCCCATGGGCTTGGCGTGACCACGTGTGCTGTCCCGCAGCGTCTGGGGCTCCATTTCGGCGTTGAGCTCTGCGCCGACGATGACAACGATCGCGACGAGGTACAGCCACATCAGGGTCACCACGATCGCTCCTAACGACCCGTAGGTTTCGTTGTACGAGGCAAAGTTGGCGACGTACAAACTGAAACCGATCGACACGATCACCGCTGAGACCACAGCGAGACCAGCGCCCCAGGAGGCCCATCGCCACTTCGGCTCGTCACGGTCGGGCCCGTAGCGATACAACGCGGTCAGCCCGAAGGTGATCAGGGCTGCGACGGCCAGCCATCCGACGATCTGAGCCCCGATGGAAGCGACCCCGGTGATCGCCGACGAGCCGGCCAGGGTCAGCACGGCGCCGACGGCAGCAGTCAGTACCAGTGCTCCGAGGGTCATCGCCAGAGCAAGCGCCCGCTTCTTCACAAAGGTTCGGCCGTCGGTCTCGTCATAGGCGATGTTCAAGGCTTCGATCAGGTGGGCGAACCCGCTTGATGCCGTCCACAGCGCCACGGCGATGCCCACCACAGGGGCCACACCGGCGGCGGTCAACGTGACGTGATCCTCAAGAAACTCGTCTTTGACGCGGAGGGCGATGTCCTTCCAACCGGAAGGGGGGAGTTCGGCCGGTGACGTCGCGTCGCGACCTCGTTCGGTTGTCATGCATGACCTCGTTGTTGTGGTGGCTGGGGTGATGGCTGCGGCAACAGGAAGGTCGTTGACGCGGATGGAGAGGAGGCAGATCGGGGCACACCGGGCAGCGAGTCCGGAGCGCAGCGATCTAGTGGTTCCGCAGTGCGTCGATCAGCTCGTCCATAGCCATGCTTGAGCGGCCGTCGATGTGCAGCTCTTGGGCTCGTTCGTACAGGTCGTCGCTGGTCCAGTTGTCGTAGCTCGGCGACTCGCCACCCCGCTTGGCGGCGGTGGTGCGGTCGATGTTGGTGATGCGAGCGGCCTTTTCCTTGCTGGCGCCTTGGTCGCGCAGCGCCTCGTACTGCTCGTCGTCCTTGATGCTGGGCCCGTGGTCCTTGGCCATGTCTCAACTCCTCATGCGGGGGTGGGCAGAGCTTTACCCGAACCGTCGACGGCCTAACCGCAGGTTCACGCCGCCATTCATGCCATTTCCCGGACCCGTCGGAGGCCCGCAGGTGTGGCGGATGCCACGGCTGGTTTAGCTCCACCGTGATCGGGTACTGACAACATCCCCGACACAAAGGAGCCAGACATGGCAGACCACGATGATTCCGCAGCAGAAAAGGGCGCCAAGGGCGTGTTTGAAGACGTCAAGGGTAAGGCCAAAGAGGCCGTTGGCTCGGTCCTCGGCAACGAGGACCTGAAGCACGAGGGTGAGGCCCAGCAGGACAAGGCCGAGGCCCAGCGCGAGGCGGCCGAGAAGCAGGCCGAGGCCCGCAAGGCCGACGCCAAGACCGAGGCTGCCGAGGCCCGCCAGAAGGCCAACCAGGACTGAGGTCCTACACTCGGATCGCCTGTCGGTTCGAGATGTGCCAACGCCGGTCGATCCTTCGGGACCGGCCGGCGTTGTCGCGTCGGCGCAGCGTTCGGGTGAATCGGCTCTTCGACGGGGGAAGCGATGCCGGTTTCCGGCGTTGGACCTCGGGGTAGTGGTCGACGATGGGGCCCATGACCGAGGAGGCACACCGTGACGGCTGAGGCCGCAGCGCAGGTCGACCCCACCGAGGGCGGGCGCTGGATCGTTATCGACGGCCGTCGATGGAGGGCGACGGACCCGTCCATCCCCGAACCGCTTCGCCAAGAACTGGTCAACAACTTGATGGCCGCCCGGCGGGGGGTCGGGTCCGCTCGGCGCGCCGGTGACGACGCTGCAGAGCGACTCGCGAGGGCGCAGGTTGACGACGCCAAATTCGCCCTGGGGGAACGGGGTGAACCCTGGTGGGAACCACCGAGCGAGGGCGGGCGTCGTCGGCGTGCCCGGGCCACCGTTCGTGCGCTGAGCGGAGGACGAGCGCCCGATCGCACGATCTGTCCATCCGACGTGGCACGGGCGATCGGAGGTCCCTCATGGCGGTCGATCCTCGGGATGGTCCGCGACGAGGTGCGCACCCTGGCCTACGACAACGTCGTCGAGGTGAGCCAACGCGGTAAACCGCTCGATCCCGATCGGGCATGGAAAGGGCCGATCAGGATTCGTCGAACCGGGTGACTGCGGACGACCACAGGGCGGCGTCCGACGTGTGTTGAATACGCGGCGTTTCAACGACGCCACCCCGGGTATCGAACGTCGGTGCTGCTGGACAAGCCGGGCCCGACGGACATGTCGACGAAGAACACGGCGGTGAACGACATCGCCCACGTCGTCGTGGTCATTCCGGCCCATGATGAGGCCGCTCGATTGGGGCGCCTGCTGGCATCGATGTCGCTCGCCCGGCGTCGCGTGAGCGAGAAGGTGTCGACGAGTTGCGTGGTGGTGGCCGACGCCTGCACCGACCGCACCGCCGAGGTGGCCCGATGCTTTCTCACCGGCGGGCAGGATGTGCTCGAGGAGGTGGAGGTCAGGTCGGTCGGGCGTGCCCGCCAGCGCGGCGTTGCGTCGGCGATCGAGGGGCACGAGGACCTTCGACGCGTCTGGATTGCCAACACCGACGCCGACACCGTCGTGCCGGACAACTGGTTGACCGCCCAACTGCGCCTCGCCAACAGCGGCTACGACGCGGTCGCCGGCACGGTGACCCTGCTCGAGGACGATGACTGGTGCCCGACGGTGGCGGCGCGTTTTGAACGCGCCTACCGCTGGCCGCCGGGTACACCTCATCCCCATATCCATGGCTGCAATCTGGGGGTGAGGGCCTCGACGTATCTGGAGGTGGGCGGCTGGAGCGAGCGTTGCTCGGCCGAGGACGGGGACCTGTGGCGGAGGCTGAAGACACACGCTCGGGTGCTGTCGTCGGCCGAGAGCCGGGTCGCCACCAGCGCTCGCATGCACGGCCGGGCCCCGGACGGATTTGCCGGCCATCTGGTGAGCCTCGACCAGAGCGCCTTCCCGGAGCCGCCAGCCGGCGCACCCATGCGGCTGCCAGGACGTTGATCACGCGGGGTGTCATGAGCTCACCCCAGCGAGGTCGGCATCGTGACCAGAGTGGAGCTTCCCGACCTCGGCCGCTGGGCGCCACAGCGCACCGATGCGCAACGGTGGGAGCCACCTCGGAAGCTCACGGTGGTCGTGGCCCCTCACCCCGACGACGAGACGCTGCTCAGCGGCGGCCTGATCGCCCATCAGGCCAGGGCGGGGGTGCCGGTCATCGTGCTGGCGGTGACCGATGGGGAGGCGGCCTATCCAGGCGACCCGGACGGGCTCGCCCGTCAACGGCGTCGGGAACAGCGCCAGGCGCTGAGAGCCCTGGCGGGCGAGGAGCTGCCCGTCCTCCGCCTGGGACTCCCGGACGGTCGGGTCGAGGACCATCACTCATCTCTCGTCGCCGCCATCGCCGAACACGTGACCGTCGATTCGCTGGTCGTGGCGCCGTGGCGCTTGGACCATCACTGCGACCACGAGGCGGTGGGGCGAGCAGCGCACGAGGCGGCGGGCCGCTGTGGTGCGGCGCTGGCCGAGGGCCTGTTCTGGGCCTGGCACCATCGCCAGCCGCAGGAGATGGTGAGCCGGTTGCGCGAGCTTCCCCTGTCGCGCCGGGAGGTGGAGCGACGGCGCTGCGCGCTGAGCCACCACCACAGCCAGGTCGCCGGCGATGGCGCATCAACCCCGGTGCTGCACTCGGGTGTGCTGGGCCCCTTCGACTGGCCGTCGGAATACTTCATCCTCAGCAACGAAGGAGACGACCCGCTATGACCGTCCGCGCCGACCTCGAAGCGCTGTGCGCGCAACCGATTGCCGATCTGGGGGCGGGCCGCACAGCGGAACGTTGGCTGACCATGTTCGACTGGGCGCTCGGTGGGTCGGTCAGCGTGGCCCGTTTGGCCGAAGCACACGCCGATGCCGTCGCCATCCTGAGGGAGGGAGGCCGGGATCCGGTCAAGGGCGCCATCTACGGGGTATGGGCGTCGGTCGATCCTCGCTACGAGCTGCGCTTGGACGGCTCGGGCACGCTGAGCGGCACGAAATCCTTGTGCTCGGGCCTGGGGATCGTTGACCGTGCGCTGGTCGCTGTGGTGGGGGAACGGGGTGAGCAACTCTTGGTCGACGTTGAGGCGTCGGGTCCGACCGTGATATCGGACGTTACCGGGTGGGCGACCCCGGCAATGTTCGACACGGCGACGGGAACGGTTGGTTACACCCAGCACCCTGTCGAGATCGTGGTCGGGGACGACGCCTGGTATCTCGAGCGGCCCGGGTTTTGGAACGGGGCGATCGGGCCGGCCGCATGCTGGGCGGGCGCCGCTGCGGGGCTTGGTGCGTATGCCGATGCCAAAGCCGTGACCGACCAGCATCAGCTGGTGGCCCGCGGGGTGTTGAGGGCGGAGGCGGCGCTGTGCCAAACGTTGTTGCGCGACGCCGGCCGAGACATCGACGATCACCCGACCGACCAAGTGGCGGCGCGCCGTCGGGCGTACGTGGTGCGCCATCTGGTCGAACGGTCGGCCACTCGTTCGGTGGACGCATTCAGCCGGGCGTTCGGACCGCGCCCGTTCGTTTCCGACGGACACCTGGCTCAACGGGTGAGCGACCTGATGCTCTACGTGCGCCAGCAGCACGGCGACCGGGAATTGGCCGAACTCGGAGGGCTCTGAAGTGGCGACCGACCACGGGCTCTCACACGACCGCCGCTATTTCGACTCGATGTACGGGGCCGACGCCGACCCGTGGGGCTTTGACTCTCGGTTCTATGAGCGTCGCAAGTACGCCCTGACGCTGGCGGCACTCCCTCGGGAGCGTTATGTCCGCGCTGTCGAGCCGGGATGCTCCAACGGGGCTTTCACCGAGCTGTTGGCGCCGCGCTGCGACGAGCTCATCGCCTTTGATTTCGTCGAAGATGCCGTCGAGCGCGCCCGGCGACGGTTGACCGCTTCACCCCACGTCACGCTGGCATGTGCCGAATTCCCCATGTGGTGGCCGGAGGGAACGGGAGACCTGGTCGTGTGGTCCGAGGTGGCCTACTACCTGACCGAGCGAGGTTGTGATGCGGCCGAAGTGGGGTTGGCGGACTGGCTCAGACCGGGAGGCCACCTGGTGGCGGTCCACTACACCGGTCGCACCGACTACCCGCTCAGCGGCGACGAGGCGCATCGTTGGATCGACGGCATCCCGTTCCTCCAAACCTTGTTCGCGGCGGTGGACGAACAGTTCGTGATGCGGGTGTGGGGCCGGGAGTGACCGACGTCGACACGAGCGCAGCAACCACGAGGGACCACCGCACCCGGGATCGCTCTCACCGAGTTCGCGGGGGTGGATGAGGTGGACGATCCCGGTTTTGTCCAGCCGATGCTGGCCACCCCTGCCGAGCGCCCCATCGAGGGCGAGCACTGGGTGTACGAGCGCAAGCTGGACGGTATCCGCCTGATCGCGGTGCGCAACCGCGAAACGGTCAGGCTGTTCACCCGCAATGGCCACGACCGCAGCGCCGCCTACCCCGAGGTGGTCGAGGCGCTGGTGGGTCAGCGCCATGACCGCTTTGTGGCCGACGCCGAGGTGGTGGCCTTCGACGGCGATGCCACCAGCTTCGCCCGACTACAGCGACGCTCGGGCCTGAGCGATCCCGCCCGCATCCGCCACAGCGGGGTTGGCGTGTTCTTGTACCTGTTCGACCTGATG
The DNA here is from genome assembly GCA_016719385.1 of Candidatus Microthrix subdominans. Taxonomy (NCBI): domain Bacteria; kingdom Bacillati; phylum Actinomycetota; class Acidimicrobiia; order Acidimicrobiales; family Microthrixaceae; genus Candidatus Neomicrothrix; species Candidatus Neomicrothrix subdominans. The sequence continues at coordinate 221,751 of JADJZA010000007.1, forward strand.
CACCTGGAGGGTCACAGCTGTATCGATCTGGCGCTACGCGACCGCACGAAGCTGCTGAGCGAAGCGTTCGACTTCGACGATCCGCTGCGCCTCAGCGAACACCTCAAAGGTGACGACAGCGGCACGGGTCGGCGACTGTTGGCCGACGCATGCGACCGCGGCTGGGAGGGCCTGATCGCCAAGCGGGCCGACTCCCGCTATCGGCCGGGTCGACGGTCGCCCGACTGGCTGAAGCTGAAGTGCGTCGCTCGTCAGGAGTTGGTCATCGGCGGGTTCACCGCACCGAAGGGCACCCGGATGGGGTTGGGAGCGCTGCTGGTCGGCCACATGACCGACGAGGGCCTTGCGTACGCCGGGCGTGTCGGTACGGGCTTTGACGATGCGACGCTGCACCGCCTCTGGAGCCTGCTCAAGGCCCGCAAGCGCTCGACTTCACCCTTCGTCGATGCGCCCGAGAGGAGCGACGTCACTTGGACCGATCCGGATCTGGTGTGCGAGGTGGGGTTCACCGAATGGACCTCGGCGGGCAGGTTGCGCCACCCCCGGTTCCTTGGCCTGCGCGACGATAAGGCGCCAGGCGAAGTGATGCGCGAGTTGCCGGCTTCGGCTCGATAGATTCAGCTGCCGGAGGGGGCTCGATGACTACATATCCCGAGGTATCGGCTGCGGAGTATCGCATCCAGGCCGACGAGAAGTTGGAAGCGGCGGTGCGCCGGATCGCCCACGAGCAGGTCGAGCAGGCGATCGCCCAGCTGCGAGGGATCGATACCCACAACGCCCAAGGGTCGATCCATCAATGTCGAAAGCACATCAAGAAGCTGCGTGGCCTCCTCCGCATGGTGCGGCCGTCGATGGGGCGTGCCTATCGGCCGGCCAACAACACGTTTCGCGATGCGGCCCGGCTTCTGTCGCCCTATCGCGATGCTCATGCGCTGCTCGCCACCTTCGATGACGCCATCGCCGCCGACCCCGAGGGCGTTCCCGCCGGCGGGCTCGGAGCGGCGTGGCGCGAGCTGGTGCGCCGCGCAGACGACTCCACCCGTTCGGTGACCGGCGGTTCGGCCGAGGTGCAGCGCGCCTTGGAGCTCCTCGAGCACGGTGCCGAGGGGATCGATGGGTGGAAGTTGAAGGGCTCCGGCTGGAACGCAGCGGCTGGCGGGGTGATCAAGACCTATCGACGCGGGTTGGTGGCCCTGAGTGCGATCGAGGAAGGAGGGGCGCCCGAACGCTTCCACGAGCTGAGAAAGCGGGCCAAGTACACCTGGTACCACCTCCGGTTGCTCGATGAAACGGCCCCGTCCGTGCTCGCTCCGACAGCCGGGCTGTTTCATGCCCTGACCGATGGGTTGGGCGATGCTCACGACCTGGCGGTGCTGCGGGACATGATGCTCGACGAACCGGACGCCTTCGGGGGGGACCAGATGGTGGCGGCCGCCTTCGCGCTCCTCGATGGCTACCGCTTGACGCTTGAACGGCGAAGCACCGCCCTGGCCGAATTGCTGTATGCGGAAAGTTCCGAGGCGTTCGCCGAGCGTCTCGGGGTCTACTGGAGCCTTCGCAAACGGCCGCCGCACGGCGCCGCAGGTGAGCTGGCCAAGCTGTTCCCGCCCGACGATGCCTGGGAGAAGTGCACCGTCGCCAGGCTTCGCATCGCCGCCCGGAGCGTCGGATTGCCCGGTCGCTCGACGATGCACCGTGACCGGCTGGTGGCGGCGCTGCGTGCCGAAGGCGTCGACCCGGGCGTTTCGTCGGATTGAACCCCGGTCCGGTCGCGATCGGCGCGGAGGTGCCCCGCTGGTGATCGCCGACGTGGGAACCTGGCCGCGTGAGCGAACCCCTGGTCGATGTGTCACCGGATGCCCTTCGGATCCGCCCGATGCGACGCCGGCACCTCTCCTCGGTGCTGCGCATCGAGGAGGCGACCAACGGTCACCCCTGGAGCCGGGAGTTGTTCGCCAACGAGCTCCTCCACCCGAGTTCGCGTCACTATCTGGTGGCGATGGTCGGCCCTCAGGTTGTCGGTTTTGGCGGGCTGATGCAGGTGGCCGACGAAGGCCACATCACGACCATGGCCGTCGATGAGCGGTTCCGACGCCGCTCGATTGGTGCCCGGATCCTGCTCGGCCTGCTCGGCTTCGCCGCCGAGTCGCAGATCCTCGACGTCACCCTCGAGGTGCGAGCCTCCAACGAACCGGCCCAGACGCTGTATCGCCGGTTCGGATTCGCACCCGAGGGGGTGCGCCCGCGCTACTACCGCTCGCCGACCGAGGATGCACTGATCCTGTGGGTGAGGGGCATCGATCGACCCGCCTACGAGCACAGGCTCGAGCGCGTTCGCGCGACACTGGACCCGTGAGCGAGCAGCGACCAGTGAGCCCCGTGAGCGAGCAGGAAACACCAACGGGAGCGACGCGGGGTCTGATCCTCGGCATCGAAACCTCCTGTGACGAGACCGCAGCGGCGGTGGTGGCCTTTGGTGAGGACGTGTTGTCCTCGGTCGTGTCCTCCCAGGTGGACCTGCACGCGCGCTTCGGCGGTGTCGTGCCCGAGATCGCCAGCCGGGCCCACCTCGAACTGCTCATCCCGGTCGTCGCCCAGGCGATGGTGGAGGCCGGCGTCTCCGGCGCAGATCTTGACGCGGTGGCGGTCACCCACGGGCCGGGGCTGATCGGCGCGTTGCTCGTCGGATTATCGGGGGCCAAGGGGCTGGCGCTGGCCTGGGACCTGCCGCTGATCGGGGTCAACCACCTCGAGGCCCACCTGTATGCGGCCCAGCTCGAACACGGCAGAATCGCGTTTCCTCAGATGGTGCTGTTGGTGTCCGGCGGACACACCCAACTGGTGGCGGTGGCGGCCCCGGGCGAGTACGAGCTGGTCGGCGGCACGGTGGACGACGCGGCGGGAGAGGCCTTCGACAAGGTGGCCCGCTTCCTTGGTCTGGGGTATCCGGGCGGTCCGGCGATCGAGGAGATCGCCCGCTCGGGCGACCCCCAGGCGATCGACTTTCCGAGGGCGATGGTCCACTCCGGGTTCGACTTCTCGTTCTCCGGGTTGAAGACAGCGGTCATCAACCACGTGAGGCGCTACCCGGAGGCGGCCACCGAGGATGTGGCCGCCTCGTTTCAGGCCGCTGCGGTCGACGTGCTCGCACTGAAGCTGGAGCGGGCGGCCGCCGAGTACGACGTGGCCAGCGTGGCCTTGGCCGGTGGCGTGGCGGCCAACACCCCGCTGCGCCAACGGGTCGCCCTCGACGCCGAGTTGGCCGGGCTCGGGTGTTCGTTGCCCGGTCGCACGTACTGCACCGACAACGCAGCGATGGTCGCTGCTGCCGGCTGGCATCGCTTCCGCAGCGACGGGCCCTCCGGGCTGGACCTACCCGCCGTGCCGGGCCTGCGGCTTCCCGTCTGAGCCCACCACGTCCGCCGGACAACGCCCACGTCGCCGCGGGGACTAGCACTCGCCTCGATCGAGTGCTAGAACTGGCACTCGTCAATCAAGAGTGCCAGCTCCGGAGATGCCGGGGCCGACAAACGGAGGCATTGCATGAAGCTCAAGCCCCTCGAGGACCGGATCGTCGTCAAAGCTGACGACGCCGAAGAGACCACGGCCAGCGGCCTGGTCATTCCCGACACCGCCAAGGAGAAGCCCCAGCAGGGCACGGTCATGGCCGTCGGCCCAGGTCGTATCGGCGACGATAACGACCGCGTCCCCATGGACATTTCGACCGGCGACACCGTCGTCTACTCGAAGTACGGCGGCACCGAGATCACCGTGGACGGTGACGATCTGTTGATCCTGTCCGCACGTGACGTACTCGCCGTCATCGACGCCTGAACCAACGAACACAAGATCTGAGGAGAACAACACATGGCAAAGATTCTGAAGTTTGACGACGAGGCCCGTCGCTCGCTGGAAGCCGGCGTGAACGCGCTGGCCGACGCGGTGAAGGTGACCATCGGCCCCAAGGGCCGCAACGTCGTGCTCGACAAGAAGTTCGGTGCGCCGACCATCACCAACGACGGTGTGTCGATCGCTCGCGAGATCGAGCTCGAGGACCCGTACGAGAACATGGGCGCCCAGCTCGTCAAGGAGGTGGCCACCAAGACCAACGACGTCGCAGGTGACGGCACCACCACCGCCACCGTGCTGGCCCAGGCGCTGGTGCGCGAAGGCATGCGCAACGTGGCCGCCGGCGCCAGCCCGATGGGGCTCAAGCGCGGCATCGAGGCCGGTGTCGAGGCAGCGGTCGCCGGCATTGCCGAGCAGGCCAAGGAGATCGACTCCAAGGGCGAGATCGCCCAGGTTGCCGCCATCTCGGCAGCCGACGCCCAGATCGGTGAGGTCCTCGCCGACGCCATCGACAAGGTGGGCAAGGACGGCGTGGTCACCGTCGAGGAGTCCAACACCTTCGGCATGGAGCTCGACTTCACCGAGGGCATGCAGTTCGACAAGGGCTACCTGTCGCCGTACTTCGTCACCGACCCCGAGCGTCAAGAGGCCGTGCTTGAGGATCCCTACATCCTCTTCGTCAACGGCAAGATCTCCTCGGTGCAGGACATGGTCCCCGTGCTCGAGCGAGTGATGCAGGGCGGTAAGCCGCTCCTGATCGTCGCCGAGGACGTCGAGGGCGAGGCCCTGGCCACCCTGGTCGTCAACAAGATCCGTGGCACGTTCGCCTCGGTGGCCGTCAAGGCTCCCGGCTTCGGTGAGCGCCGCAAGGCGATGCTCCAGGACATGGCCACCCTCACCGGCGGTCAGGTCATCGCCGAAGAGGTCGGCCTCAAGCTGGAGAACACCACCCTCGAGCTGCTGGGCAGCGCCCGCAAGGTGGTCATCACCAAGGATGACACCACCATCGTCGACGGCGCCGGTTCCTCCGAGGACGTCGAAGGCCGCATCACCCAGATCAAGCGTGAGGTCGAAGAGACCGACTCCGACTGGGATCGCGAGAAGCTCCAGGAGCGTCTGGCCAAGCTGGTCGGCGGCGTGGCCGTCGTCAAGGTTGGCGCCGCCACCGAGGTGGAGCTGAAGGAAAAGAAGCACCGCATCGAAGATGCGCTGTCGGCCACCCGCGCCGCCATCGAAGAGGGCATCGTCGCCGGTGGCGGCACCGCCCTGCTGCGTGCCCGCGCCAAGGTCGCCGAGGCGGCCGAGTCGATGGACAGCGATGAGCGCACCGGCGCACTCGCCGTGCACCGTGCACTCGAGGCCCCGACCCGGCTGATCGCCGACAACGCGGGGCTCGAGGGCGCCGTGATGGTTCAGCGTGTGCAGGCCGAGAAGGGCCCGATCGGTCTCAACGCAGCCACCGGTGAGATGGAGGACCTGGTCAAGGCCGGCGTCATCGATCCCGCCAAGGTGACCCGCGCCGCGTTGCAGAACGCAGCGTCGATCGCCGGGCTGCTGCTCACGACCGAGGTCCTCGTTGCCGACAAGCCCGAAGAGGGTGGTGCCGGCGGCGGTGCCCCCGACATGGGCGGCATGGGCGGCATGGGCGGCATGATGTGATCGGTTGACCTTGCCCGTTCTCCGCTTCTGCGGACAACGATCGAGGTCGATGAAATCGGGGAGCGTCCGACATCGGGCGCTCCCCGATTTCGCGTTTTGGGGGAGGTCACGGCATCGGTGGGCCTGGGTAGGCTCGCCGGCGTGAGCCCGGGGCGTACCGCACGACAACAACTGCCCCGGCCGCAACTGTGGACGCCGGGGGCGGCGGCACCGTGGGCGGATCTCGCCCCGGACCGTCGCTCGCTGAGCGCTCGGGCTGTGCGCCGCCGGCTGGGCGACGGCGTGCTTGAACAGGCGCCCGCCGTACCCCCCGCCCACGAGGGCGCGGCGGCCGTGCTGGCGGTTTTGGAGCCCGATGCTCAGGGCGGACTCGAGGTGGTGATCACCCGTCGCGGTGAGCGGATGCGCACCCACCGGGGCGAGCTGAGCCTGCCCGGTGGGGCCCAGGATCCGGGAGAGACGCTGGTTCGAACCGCGCTGCGGGAGGCATCCGAGGAGGTCGGGCTCGCACACGAAGACGTCGACATCGTCGGTCGTCTCTTTCCGCTGAGAACCGCGTCGTCGGGCCGCTGGATCGTGCCCTACGTCGCCCTGGCCAAGAACCGCCCGCCGGTGTGGGCGGCGTCCCCGGTCGAGGTTGAGGAGGTGTTGCACGTGCCCTTGGCCCACCTGGTCACCCCGGGTGTGTTTTGGGAGGAGCGCTGGGACTTCGGGGGCACCTCGTGGCCGATCTCGTTCTTCGACCTCGGACCCGACGTCATCTGGGGTGCGACCGCCGCGATGCTGCGGGACCTCCTCGCCCGGTTGCTCGGCGTGCCGGTCGAACCCCGGCAGGACTCACCGCTGTGGCTGCCGCCGTCCGAAACGCAGCGCCAACCATCAACGCGGCCTCGAACCGACCCGTCCCCGCAGTCGGGCAGGCTGTGAGGTAGTTTCGCTGGTCAGCCGGGTCGGCGGGCTCCGTCCGGCCTACGGCCCACCTGGAGGATGCGACCATGCCGACCCTGACCTTTGAAGGTGAGACCCACGGTGAGATCGTGGTCAAGGTGCGCCGCTGGTTGGCGTCGCTCGAGGGGGACCCCACCGGTCAGCTCTCTCCGGCCGAGGCGATCACCCAGGGTGCGGAGGTGACCAAGGAGGCCCTTCGGGTCATCGCCTCTTCCGCCCCGGGGCCAATCGCCCAGTCCGACCTGATCAAGACGCTCACCACGATGGGGTACAAGGCGACCGACGCATCGGCCGATGCGCTGATGAGCAGCCTGGACGGCATCGAGGAGGCGACGGGCGGCAGCGTGGTGCGCCAGGTCACCGAGGCCGGTCGCAAGGCCGCCTGGGAGATGAACTCCACGATCGCCAAGCAGCTCCTTCGGTCGCTTCGCCCGTAGGCGGCACCGCGCGGCGCCGGTCGGCTGCGGACGACCAGTGCGGTATTTGGCGCAGCGAGTAGGGTCGGAGCCTTTCGGCGGCCGGAGTTGGTGCCGCCATCCCACCCAAACCGGGGAGCGTCCAGGTGAACGAATTGCAGATTGGGATGGGCAAGTCGGCCCGGCGCGGCTACCGGCTGGCCGACCTGTCGATCCAGCCCAGCCGACGCACGAGAACACCGGCGGAGGTCGACACGTCGTGGCAGATCGATGCCTTGCGCTTTGACTCTCCGATCGTCGCCGATCCCTCCGATGGTGTGGTCAGCCCACAAAGCGCCATCGAGATGTCCCGGGCCGGCGCGCTGGGAGTGCTGCACTCCGAGGGCGTGTGGTGCCGTCACGATGACCCGACCGCCGCACTGGCCGATATTGCCGCCGTCGATCCGCTCGAGGACGGGGCCGCCGACCGGGTGCTCACCCGGATTCGTGAGCTCGGTCGTCAGCCGGTGCGACCCGAGCTGATCAAGGAGCGGGTGGCCGAGATGCGCGCCGGCGGGGCCACCGTGGCCTTGGCGGTCACCCCGGGCCGGGTCGAGGGGTCTCTCGACGATCTGCTCGCCGCCGAGCCCGACCTGTTGGTGATCGAAGGCACCGTCGTTTCGGCGGAGCACCTGGCCGACGGCGAGCCGTTGAACCTCAAGCGGGTGCTGCGGCGCCTGGAGGTACCGGCGATCGTCGGCGGGTGCACCTCGTACTCGGCGGCGCTGCACCTGATGCGCACCGGCGCCGCCGGTGTGCTCGTCGGGGTCGGATCCGGCCGTGTCGGGCCCACCCGCGACGTGCTCGGCATCGGGGCGGCCTCGGCCACTGCGATCGCGGATGCCCGCGCCGCTCGCATCCGCCACCTGGACGAGACCGGGGTGTACTGCCACGTCATCGCCCATGGCGGGGTTCGCAATTCGGGAGACCTGGCGGCGGCGGTGTGTTGCGGCGCCGACGCCGTCGTGCTCGGCGACCTGCTTGCTGCAGCCGAGGAGGCGCCGGCCGGCGGTTGGACCTGGGCCCACCGCAGCGACCATCCCACGCTGCCCCGCAGCCGACCCGAACACGTGGCGACCACCGGCACGCTGGCCGAGGTGCTGCACGGCCCCGCGGTCAGCGCCGATGGGACGACCAACCTGGTCGGTGCCCTCGCCCGATCGATGGCTTTCGCCGGGCATGCCACCTGCAAGGACTTCCAGAAGGCCGACCTGCTCGTCGAAGCGGGGCTCGACCGATGAGCATCCCCGAAGCGGTGATCGGCAACGACGAGGTGCTGGTGTTGGACTTCGGCGCCCAGTACGCCCAACTGATCGCACGGCGGGTGCGCGAGACCCGGGTGTACTCCGAGATCGTCGCCCACGACATCTCCGCAGCCGAGCTGGCCGAACGGGCGCCGGCGGCGATCATCCTCTCCGGCGGGCCGAAGTCGGTGCACGTCGACGGCGCGCCCGGGGTCGATCCCGGCATTTTCGACCTGGGCATCCCGATGCTGGGCATCTGTTACGGCGCCCAGCTGATGGCCCGTGACCTTGGCGGCGAGGTCAACAGCTCGGGTCGGAGCGAATACGGCCGAACCGAGCTGACCGTGCACGATCCCGGCGACGAGGGCGGAGCGGCCTCCGAGCTGTTCGCCGACCTGCCGGCCACGCAGACGGTGTGGATGAGCCACTTCGATGCCATCGTGTCGCCGCCCGAGGGATTCGTGGCCACCGCCTCGAGCCCCGGCGCTCCGGTGGCCGCCATGGAAAACGCCGCCCGGTCGATGTGGGCGGTGCAGTATCACCCCGAGGTGGCCCACACCCCGCACGGCCAGCGCATCATCGAACGGTTCGTTCATTCGCTCGCCGGCTGCGGGCATCGCTGGACGATGGCCAACTTCATCGACGAGGCCGCCGCTGCGGTCACGGCCCAGGTGGGCGACGGCCGTGCGATCTGCGGTCTGTCCGGCGGCGTCGACTCGGCGGTGGCCGCCGCGCTGGTTCATCGCGCCATCGGCGATCAGCTCACCTGCGTGTTCGTGGACAACGGGCTGATGCGGGAGGGCGAAGGTGAGCAGGTCGTCGAGACCTTCCGTCGCCATCAGGGCATGGAGCTGATCCATGCCAAGGCGGGGGAGCGCTTCCTCGAGCGGCTGGCCGGGGTGATCGACCCCGAGGCCAAGCGCAAGGCGATCGGCGAGCTGTTCATCCGGGTCTTCGAAGAGGCGCGCGGCGGTGTCGTCGACGCCAGGTTCCTCGTTCAGGGCACCCTGTATCCCGACGTGATCGAGTCGGGCTCGGCCACCGCCGCCACGATCAAGAGCCATCACAACGTGGGCGGCCTCCCGGACGATCTCGACTTCGACCTGGTCGAGCCGCTGCGCAGCCTGTTCAAGGACGAGGTGCGTGAGCTGGGACGGGAACTCGGATTACCCGACGAGATCGTCTGGCGCCAACCGTTCCCGGGACCGGGCCTGGGTGTCCGCATCGTGGGCGAAGTGACGCCCGAGCGGGTCTCACTCGTCCGGGCCGCCGATGCCATCGTGCGGGAGGAACTGCGCATCGCCGGGCTGGAGCGCGAGATCTGGCAGGCGTTCGCCGTGTTGCTCGGCGACGTGAACAGCGTGGGCGTCATGGGCGACGAACGAACCTACGGCAGCCCGATCATCGTGCGAGCGGTCACATCAGAGGACGCGATGACCGCCGACTGGGCCCGGATCCCTGCCGAGGTGCTCGACCGGATCTCCGGTCGGATCATCGCCGAGGTGCCCGGGATCAACCGGGTCGCCTACGACATCACCTCCAAGCCGCCGGCCACGATCGAGTGGGAGTGAGTCGGGCGGCCCAAGCGCCGCGGAAAGCCCCGGGATCGGGCAGCTGGTCGGCCATCGGCTGTGAGCCGGTCGCATGACCGTTGTGTCGCCCGTATGACGTTTCTCACCGATTCACCCGAATCTCGCAACGTGGTTGTAACAAACAGCAACGTTTGGTAATCTTTGTAGCTCATGCGCTGGAACCCCCCTCCCCATGGCCAGATCTCTGCACGCATCCCCTCAGCACCTCGCTTCTCGACGCGACGTGCGATGGCCGGCATGTTGGCAGCGATCACGGTCCCCGTCATCCCCCTCCTCGCCTCCGGGTCGGTGGGAGCGCAGGATTCCTCGGATCTGGCCGCTCAGGTCGACCGGATTCAGGCCCGCCGCGCCGAGCTTGACGACAAGCTGTCGATCCTCGATGAAGAGGCCAACCAGGCCAAGCTGAAGTTGGCCGACCTCGAGAAGCGGGCCGCCACAAACCAGGCCGATGTGGACTCGGCCAAGGGTGAGATGGCCGGCGCCAGCAAGGACGTGCGCTCCTACGCGATCAAGACCTTCACCGCCAGCCCGGGCACCGAGATGATGGGCGGCGAGGTCGACCCCAACTCGGCCCTCGTGCGTCGCACGCTGCTCCAAACCGCTCGCGGTAACCGCGAGGAGGCGATCGACCAGGTGCGCGCTGCGCGCAGCGACCTCGCCACCAAGCAGAGCTATCTCGATGACACCTCAGAGGAGATCGCGGCCCAGAAGGCCAAGGCCGACAAGGCTCGTGAGGAGACCAAGCAAACCGAGTCCACGCTGGCCAAGGAAGAGCAGCAGGTGAAGGGCGCCCTCAAGGAGGCGCTTGAGCGCGAAGAGGCCGCCCGTCAGGCTGCGGCCAGAGCCGAGGCAGAGCGTCGTCAGGCCGAGGCGGAGGCCAAGGCCAAGGCCGAGGCGGCGGCCCAAGCCGAAGCCTCCGCTGCGGCTGCTGTCCAGCGGCAGGCCGTTCGCGCCGCGGATTCGGGTGGGTCCTCCGGCCCGTCCGGTGGGTCGTCCGGCGCAACCGGTGGATCCTCCAGCGCAGCAGCCCCCTCGTCGGGTGGATCCTCCGGCCGCTCCAGCGCAGCGCGTGCGCCGGCGCCCGCCCCGGCCGCCGTCGCCCCCTCTGCTCCGGCGCCCCCGCCGAGCCCCCCGTCCGGCGGTGGAAGTGCCGTCGCAGCGGCCCTCTCCATGCGCGGCACGCCCTACCGTTGGGGCGGCGAAAGTCCCGGTGGCTTCGACTGTTCCGGGCTCGTCGTCTGGGCCTTCCGACAGGCCGGCCGTGGTGGCCTGCCCCACTCCTCGGGAGCGCTGGTCGGCATGGGTCGGCGCATCAGCGTCGGTGAACTGGTGCCGGGTGACCTGGTGGCCTACGGCTCGCCGGTACACCACATCGGCATCTACATCGGTGGCGGCCAGTACGTCCACGCACCCCGCACCGGCGACGTGGTCAAGGTTGCTTCGATCTACCGGAGCAACGGTGCGCCCATTGCGGTTCGCATCTGATCGACGCTAGGACCCGGTGCTGCCTCTGGCCGAGAGCCGAAGCGACTGACGTCCCGAACCCGATCTGCGCCGACCTGAACTCGATCTGCCCGACCTGAGCGGTCGGAATCGGTGTGGCCTCCCCGACCGTTCCCGAGCCGAGTTTCCGTCATGCGCTCAGCGATCACGTGGCGCTGTTCACGCCACCTCCTGGTTCATTCTCCGATGGAACGGACCGGGTGTCGGGGCCCGGACCGTAGCTGGCCGGATGTGTCAACTGCGGCACATTTCGACACCTACTTGTAACAATCGTCATCGTCTGGCAAGCTAGGCGGATGCGGCGGAACGCTCCCCTTCCCCGGTCGCGGGTGAACTCACCCGATCGTCCCTCCCTCAAACGTGTGCTGACCGTCTTGGCGGCCACCCTGATGGCCTCGTCCGTGGTCATCGTTGCCACGCCGGCTTCGGCACAGGGCAACGACTCACGGGAGCTGGCCGCCCAGGTGGACCGCATCGTCGCCCGGCGTGCCGATCTGGGCGAGAAGATTTCGGTTTTGGAGGAGCGGGCCAACTTGGCGAAGGCCGAACTGGTCGACATCGAGGCTCGGTCCAAGGTGACCGAAGCGGATGTGTCCTCGGCTGAGAAGTCGATGAAGGACGCCCAGGGTCAGGTGAAGCGTTACGCAGTGCGGGCCTTCACCGGTGGCCTGGGGACGGGCAATGCCTCGGCCCAGGACAACCCGACAGATGCGATCCGCTCGCGCACGTTGTTGGCGACGGCCCAGGGCAACCGCGAACAGGCGGTTGAAGAGGTGCGAGCCGCCCGGTCCGACCTCTCCTCCAAGCAGGAGCTTCTCGACGAGACCGCCGTTGCCAAGGCGACGGCCCGCGAGCGCATCGAGTCGTCGCGTGCGGAGATGAAGACGGTCGAGGGGGAACTCGCTGCCAGCGAGGCTCAGGTGAAGGGCGACCTGGCCGAAGCGTTGGAACGCGAGGAACGCCAGCGCTTCGAAGCCGAGCGGGCCGAGGCCGAGCGGCGACAGGCCGAGGCGGAAGCCCAGGCTCAGGCCGAGTCGCAGGCAGAGGCGGACGCACAGGTCCAGGCCCAGGCCGAAACCGCCGCCGGAGCAGGGGAGACAGCGGCTGGCGAGAGCGCCGAGACCGAGGATGGCGAGTCGGCGGCCTCATCGTCGGGTGACGGTTCTGGGTCCGCCGCCGATACGTCGCCTGCGCCCACGCCGACGGCGAAAGCCAAGGCCAAGCCCAAGGCGGGATCGGCCGCCAAGGCATCACCGACGTCCAAGTCCAGCGCCCCGAAGCGAGCGGGAGCGGCAAGGGCTGTGGCCCCGGCGCCGAAGCCGACGGCTGCCCCGACCACTCGGGCACCGCGTCCGACGACCACGCGTCCGACGGCCCCGCCCCCCACCACGCCCAGGCCGGTAGCACCGCCACCGCCGCCACCACCGCCACCACCGCCCTCGTCCTCGGGGCAGCGGGCCGTGCAGGCTGCGCTCTCGATGAGGGGCACGCCCTACCGGTGGGGCGGCCAATCGCCCGGCGGCTTCGACTGCTCCGGTCTGGTGCTCTGGGCGTACGCCCAAGCAGGTCGCGGTGGCCTACCCCACTCGTCCCGCATGCAGGTGGCGATGGGCCGCCGCATCAGCGTCGGCGAGCTGGTGCCGGGCGATCTGGTCGCCTACGGCTCGCCGGTGCACCACATCGGCATCTACATCGGTGGCGGCCAATACGTGCACGCACCCCGCACCGGTGACGTGGTCAAGGTCGCCTCGATCTACCGCTTCAACGGTACCCCGATCGCCGTGCGTATCTGAGCGGAGCCCGACCTGCCCGGCAAACCGCCGGCAACCGTGGAGTGTGGAGTGCGCTGGGGGTGGCTTCGGGCTCCCGGCATCGCCGGCAACCGGGGGAGTGTGGAGTGTGCTCGGGGGTGCCTCCGGGCTCCCGGCTTCGGTGGCGGTCTCGTCGGTGAGTTGTCGGTCGGTCGCCATAGGATGGGCGGGTATGTCACCCCACCTCCTCGACGGCCTCAACCCAGCCCAACGGGAGGCGGTGCTGCACGGTGAGGGGCCACTGCTGGTCGTGGCGGGGGCCGGCTCGGGCAAGACCCGGGTGCTCACCCACCGCATCGCCCGGCTGATCGAGCAGGACAACGTGTCGCCGTTCGAGATCCTGGCGATCACGTTCACCAACAAAGCGGCCGACGAGATGCGCTACCGGGTGGGCGCGCTCGTTGGGCCGGTCGCCCAGAAGATGTGGGTGTCGACCTTTCACTCCGCCTGCGTCCGCATCCTGCGACGCGACGGCAGTCGGCTGGGATATCCGAGCTCGTTCACGATCTACGACCAGGCCGACGCCACCCGGCTGATCGGCTACGTCCTTCGCGACCTCAACATCGACACCAAACGGATGCCCGCCCGTTCGGTCCAGTCCCAGATCTCGCTGGCGAAGAACGAGCTGCGCACGCCCGAACAAATGGCCGAGGAAGCCGGCCACATCATGGAGCGCAAGGTCGCCGACGTGTACGCCGAATACCAGACGCGTCTGCGGGCTGCCGGCGCGATGGATTTCGACGACCTCCTCGGCGTGACCGTCGAGCTGCTGCGCACCGAGCCCGACGTGCTCGAGCAGTATCAGCGACGGTTCCGCTACCTGATGGTCGACGAGTACCAGGACACCAACCGGGTGCAGAACGAGCTGGTGATCCTCTTGGCGGGCGCCCACCACAACGTGTGCGTGGTCGGCGACTCCGATCAGTCGATCTACGCCTTTCGGGGTGCCGACCTGCGCAACATCTTGGAGTTCGAGTCGGCCTTCCCCGACGTCACCCAGATCGTGCTGGACCAGAACTACCGCTCCACTCAGAAAATTCTCGACGCTGCCAACGCGGTGATCGCCAACAACATGTCTCGCCGCCCGAAGGATCTGTGGACCGACGAGTCGGGGGGTGCCCAGATCGTGCGCTACGTCGGTGACGACGAGGGCGACGAAGCCCGCTACGTCGCCCAGGAAATCGCCCGCCTGGTCGACTCGGGCACGGTGAACTACCCCGACGTTGCCGTCTTCTACCGTGCCAACGCCCAGAGCCGCGTGCTCGAGGAGGCGTTGTTTCGCCAGGGGGTGCCCTACCGGGTGCTCGGCGGGACGCGGTTCTACGATCGACGTGAGATCAAAGACGCGCTGGCGTACGTGCAGACGATTGTCAACCCGGCCGACGAGGTGTCGGCCAAGCGCATCGTCAACGTGCCCAAGCGGGGCATCGGGGACACGACGATCGGTCGGGTCGACGCCTACGCACGGGCCCATTCGCTGAGCTTCGTCGAGGCGCTTCGCCACGCGGACGCCGCCGGGGTGTCGTCCCGGGCGCAGCGGGGTGTCGAACGGTTTCTGGAGATCATCGATGGCTTGGCGCCGACCGGCGACGGCGACGGCGACGGCGACGGCACGGGCACCGGGGGTGGGGGGTTGGCACCGGCTCCGCTGCTCGAAGACCTGCTCGAGCGCACCGGCTATATCGCCGAGCTGGAGGCCGAGCACACGATCGAGTCGGAGGGGCGCCTCGAGAACCTGGCCGAGCTGGTCGGCGTCGCCGCGGAGTACGACTCGATGCCCGAGTTCTTGGAGCAGGTCAGCCTGGTTGCCGACACCGACAACCTGCCCGACGAGGACGATCCCACCGCCGGGGAGATGGTCATGATGACGCTGCACTCGGCCAAAGGGCTCGAGTATCCGGTCGTCTTCCTCATCGGCATGGAGGAGGGCGTCTTTCCTCACATGCGCTCGATTGGCGAGCCGGCCCAGCTCGAGGAGGAACGTCGTCTGGCCTATGTCGGGATCACACGGGCGCGCGAGCGTCTGTACCTCACCAACGCCTGGAGTCGAACGTTGCACGGAGCCACCAACTACAACCCCCCGAGCCGGTTTGTGGGCGAGATCCCCGAAGAACTGATCGAGGATGCCGAGGGATCCTCGACCCGTGGTTCCCGCCGTCCAGGCACGTCGGGCAGCTGGTCCGGAGGTGGGCGGACCTCCCTCGCCGGCAGGGACGCGCGGCGAGAACGGGCCTCATCGTCGGGGGTGGTGGGGGTGCGCTCCATCGGCGTGGGTGCCGGATCGGGGTTGGGTCCACGAGCGGGCGCCGACGAAGGCCCCCGGTTGGGCGACGATTCGGGTTTGCGGGTGGGCGACGATGTGCTGCACGCCACCTTCGGTGAGGGGGTCATCCTCGACATCGAAGGCCGGGGAGACAGGGCGGAGGCGACGATCCGCTTTCCCAGCGAAGGCGAAAAGCGCCTGCTGTTGTCGTGGGCCCCGCTGGAAAAGGTGGGGCGATGATCGGGCCGATCATTCGTATGGGGCGCCGTCAGGCCGCGCGTGTCGCCATGGTTCGCTCCAGGCAAACGCTGGGCTCGCTCCTGGCACGGGCCGCGGCCGTCCACGGTGGCTCGGTGCTGGTCGACCAGGCCGCCGAAGCCCGCACGGGCGTTCCGGCGACCAAGCTGACCGTGGCCGGCGCCGCCAAGTTGGTTGACCGTTGGGCGGCGGCGCTGGTCGAGGACGACAAGATCAGCTCCGGCGACCGGGTGGTGCTGGCGATGCCCAACTCGGTCGAGCTGTTCCTGGCCACCCTGGCGGTGTCCCGGGCCGGTGCCATCCCGGCGCCGGTCAACGATGCGATGCGCGACGACGAGATCGCCCACGTCGTCCTGGACGCCAACGCGCCGCTCGTGATCCGCGGTGTGGACGAACTCGACGTGCTGGCCGAGCACCTCGGCGTGAGCGCCGGCCTCGGCGAGGACCGTGGCGCTGACGAGCGGGTGGCGGCGCTGTTCTACACCTCCGGCACGACCGGCAGCCCCAAGGGAGCTGCCCTCACCCACCGGGCGTTGGTCGGCGAGCTGAGCCGCCTGGCAGCTTTACCCGGCGGCCTGCTGATCTGCGAGTTGCTCATCGCTCTCCCGGTGGCCCACATCTTTGGCTTCGCAGCCCTGGCGGCGGCGGCCTCGGCCGGGGTGCCCGTGCGGTTCCGCCCCCGTTTCAGGCCGACCGAATGCCTCGACGACATCGAGGAGCGCCGCTCTGCGGCCTTCGCCGGCGTGCCGACGATGTACCGCATGCTCGAGGAGGCGGGGGCCGACATGCGCGACCTGTCGTCGATCCGTTTCTGGGTGTCGGGTGCCGACGTGATGCCGCCGGAGTTGGCGCACCGGTTCAAGCGTCGGGGCGCCGCCTTTGCCTTGCCGGGTCTGGGTTCGATCGGCGAGGCGACGTTCGCCGAGGGCTATGGCATGGTCGAGACGGGCGGGGGTGCGGCGGCCAAGTTGTCGCCGCCGTTCGTGCCCTTTGGCCTGGGTGACCAGCTGGGTATCCCGATGCCCGGCTATCGCTTCCGGGTGGTCGACGATGATGGGGACGAGGTGCGGGTCGGTGCAGTGGGCCAGCTGTTGTTGCGTGGCCCGGGCGTGCTCGAGGGCTATTGGAACGACAGTGCCGCCACCGAGGCGGTGCTCGACGCCGGTGGTTGGCTGTCGACCGGGGACCTTGTGCGGCGGGGGCCGATGGGGACCTTCTCGTTCCAGGGCCGGGCCAAGGTGGTCATCAAGTCGGGCGGTTTCTCGGTGTATCCCCCCGAGGTGGAGCGGGTGTTCGAACAGCATCCCGACGTTGTCGAGGCCGGGGTGGTCGGGCTTCCCGATGACACCTTGGGCGAGGTCCCGGTCGTGGGCCTGCGGATGGCGAAAGGTGCCACGTCGACCCCCGATGAGCTTCTGTCGTGGGTGGGGGAGCGGCTGTCGACCTACAAGGTCCCCCGTCGGGTGTACTTCGTCGACGATCTGCCCCGCACCGGTACCAACAAGTTGCAGCGGGACGAGCTGATCGAGCGCTTGTTGGATCTCGACTGATCGACCCTGGTCCGAGGTCGGGCGTGCCGGCCGTCGCAGCCAGGAGATGGTCACGGTACGTTGCAGACATGGAACTCCGCATTTTCACCGAGCCTCAGCAGGGCGCCTCCTACGACGACCTTCTCGGGGTGGCGATCCGGGCGGAGCGCCTGGGTTTTGGGGCCTTCTTTCGAAGCGACCACTACGTGGCGATGGGCGACGGCTCGGGTCTGCCGGGCCCCAGCGACGCCTGGATCACGCTGGCCGGCCTCGCACGCGACACCTCGACGATCCGGTTGGGCACGCTGGTCACCTCGGCCACGTTTCGCCTGCCCGGCCCGTTGGCGATCTCGGTCGCCGGGGTGGACGCCATGTCGGGCGGTCGGGTGGAGTTGGGCCTGGGCAGCGGCTGGTTCGAGGACGAGCACGACGCGTACGGCATCCCATTTCCGTCGCTCGGTGAGCGCTTCGACCGGTTGACCGAGCAGCTGGAGATCATCACCGGTTTGTGGGCCACCCCAGCGGGGGAGACCTTCGACTTCCATGGCGACCACTATGCGCTGACCGGATCCCCGGCGCTTCCCAAACCGTGGCAGAGCCCACCGCCGGTGATCGTCGGCGGTGCAGGGCCGAAGCGCACACCCAACCTGGCTGCACGCTTCGCGGCCGAGTACAACACCCCGTTTCTGGGCCTCGACGACGTGGTCGCGGCCAACGAGCGGGTCGACCGAGCCTGCGAGAGCCTCGGGCGTGACCCGTCAACCCTGGTGCGCTCGGCCGCCCTGGTCGTGTGCGTCGGTGGTGACGAGGGCGAGTTCGAACGCCGCGCCCAGTCGATCGGACGTGAGCCCGGCGAGCTCCGCGAGAACGGCGTGGCGGGGTTGCCCGCCGAGGCGGTTGAAACCCTGGGTCGCTTCGCCGGGGCGGGAATCGAGCGGGTGTACCTGCAGGTGCTCGACCTGTCCGACCTCGATCATCTCGACCTGATCGCCGCCGAGTTCCCCTCCGGGGTCACGCCCCCGAAGTAGGGCTCAGGGTGCGGTGGTCGTGGTGGCCTCGTCGCCGGAATCATCACCCAGCTTGACGAACAGGATGCCGTCATCGGAGACCTCCCACGGAAGCTGCTTCAGCCCGGCTCCGTTCATCGGGAACGTCGCGTCGTCGCAGCGTTCGCCGGACGAGTCCTCGGACACCGACCCCTCGTCCGGGTTCTCGGAGACGAACACCTGGGCATCGCGGTCCCAGCGGAGGTAGCAGCCGTCGGGGGCACCCGGCGCCCTGGCCTCGAAGATCGCCCAGCCAACCTCGGGCTCGGGGCCCTCGTGGCTGACCATGATGGGGCGGTCCTGGCCTCGGCCCGACACGTCGGGAAGGAGAAACGGGCCCGTCTTGGCGATCACCTGTGCCCGCTCTGCAGCGGGGCCCAGCGCAAACTCGTCGGTGCCCAGGCTGACCGTGGCCGGTTCGCCGCTGCCGCCCTGCCCGAACAACACGAGGACCAATGCCAGTCCGGCGCCGACCATCAACAGAGCGATTCCGGCCGTTCTGAACTGGTTGGACGTGCTGCGCTGCTCGACCGGCATGTTGCTCCCAACGTTCGGCGGGCGGGTTCGGGCGGCCCAGTCTGCCCGCTGGTGCCCTGCCGCGGAACTCGGCAGTGGAACTCGGCAGTGGAACTCGACAGAGGTGGGAGCTCGATGGGCCGTCGCAGCGTGCGCTCCGTCTGCAAGGGTGGCGGTGCCGTCGACATTACTGAGGACAGATGACCGAACGCTCACACCAGGACGCCATCGCAACCGATCAGCTGTACCTGCGCGACGCTTATCAGCGCACGATGGATGCGGAGGTGGTTGCGGTCGACCACGACCGCGTGGCACTCGACCGCACTGTGTTCTACGCCACCGGTGGTGGTCAGCCCCACGACACCGGGATCCTCGCGGCCGATGGTGCCACCTATTCGGTCACCGACGTCCGCAAGGACGGGCCGTTCGTGTGGCACACCCTGGAGCCGAGAGGTGAGGAGGAGAAGGCCGGGAGCGTCGATGGCCCACCGGTGCCGACCGTCGGCTCGGCCGTGACGGGCACGCTCGACTGGGACCGGCGACACGCGTTGATGCGCACCCACACCATGTTGCACGTCATGGGCGGCGTCGTCTGGAACCGCTGGCAGGTGCCGGCCACGGGAGGCAACATGGAACCGTTGGCGGCGCGCATGGACTTCGAGTTCGGTCCTTTGCCCGATGGTTTTCGCGACGAGTTGACCGACGCGGTCAACGCCGAGCTGGCCGCCGATCGCCCCATCGAGGTGAGCTTTCTCGACCGCTCCGCGGCAGACGTCGACCCGGCGCTGATCCGCACCAAGGTCAACCTCATCCCCACCTCGGTTACCCGGGTGCGCGTGGTGGACATCGTCGGGCTCGACCGGCAGGCCGACGGTGGCACCCACGTGGCCTCCACCGCCGAGGTGGGACGCTTCGAAATTACCAAGACCGAATCGAAGGGCAAAGGCAACAAGCGACTGCGTCTCAAGGTGCTGTGACGCTCCCGCTGGGCGCTGTTGTGCGGGCCGACCTGACTGGTTCATCCGGCGCTGTCACTCCCGCTGGGGCGCTGCAGCGCTGGCCGAGCCAACAGGATTACCTGGTGCCGTTGCGCATCTCCTTGGTCCCGACCCGCCGCTGGATGACCTCGGACAGGCCCGGGGCCACGGTGGCCAACGTGGCGACTGCTCGCAACTCGGTCGGGGCCACGAATATCTCGGCCGGGTTGGTTCGTATGGCCTTCTCCACCGCCTGAGCGACGTCGACGGGTGACTTGGTGCGTACGCCCCTCGGGAGTTCGACATCGTTGTTGGCGAACATGCCGGCGTCGCGGATGAAGCCGGGTTCGACCACGGTGACACCGATGCCGTACTCCTCCAGGTCCTGGCGTAGCGACAGCCCGAAGCCCCTCAGGCCGAACTTCGTGGCGTTGTACAGGCAGGTGTCGGGGGTGGGGGCGATGCCTGACAGCGACCCGATCAGCACGAGCTGTCCCGGGCGACCGGCGGCAATGCAGGCCTGGGCGAAGGCTCCGCTCAGCACCATCGGCGCTCGCAGGTTGACGTCGATCGCGCCGTCGATCGCCTTGACGCTCAGCTCGGAGCCGCTCGCTTCGCCGCCCACTCCGGCGTTGGCGATCACGACGTCGAACTCGCCGACCATCTTGGCCAGCCGCTGCACATCGCTGCGCTTGGACAGGTCGGCCTCCACCACGGTGCCTCGGGTCTCGTCGGCCAGCGAGTCCAGAGCTGGGCGATTGCGAGCGGTCAGCGTCAATTGAGCGCCGTAGCGGCCCAGGCGTCGAGCGATCGCCTGCCCCAGCCCGCCGCTGGCTCCGGTGAGCAGTACTCGGCTACCGGTTAGTTCCATGGGCGTTCCTGGCTTGTGTGGTGAGCGGAGGGTTGGGGTCGATCGGCCCGTAACCGGAGCTCTGGGTGGAGCGTTCGAGACGCCGAGGCGTGACATCCGCCGGTAAGGCGGGCTGGTTTCTCCGACTGTATCCGCCGTCTCGGAGCCTTGGCTCGCTCTGATGCTGTTCGCCCGGCCCGCCGTAGAGGGGCTCGGGCGGCCTGGGTTCTGGAGGGCTCGGACCCGGGACGTGGCTGATTGGGGGCCCAGGGCTTGGGGCTCGTGTCTTCGAGCTGAGCAACCCAGGTGCCCAGGAGGGGTGTCAGGTTTTGCGAGGAGCCGTCAGGCGGCGGTGGCGCCGGCGAGCAAGCTGCGCACCTGGGCCACCAGGCGTTCGGGATGCTCGGTGTAGTCCCACCATGTGAACAGCAGCACCTTCACGCCGAGCAATTCGAGGCGGTTGCGCGCCCGCCGGTCCCCGATGAACGTGGCACGATCCCGGTGGTGGGCAAGGGAGTCCAGACCGATCGCCAGCACGCCGGGGTACGCCAGGTCCACCATCTGGATGAGTCCGTCGTCGTCCCAGAACTGATGCTCGAGCAGCGGCTCGGGCAGACCCGCACCAACCAACAGGTCGGCCACCATGCGGCTGAAGTCGCTCATCGGTACCCGCTGGTCCTCCGCATACTCCCCCAGTACCTCGCCGAGGACGGTCCGCCCGGCGGTCCCGGGAGGGGTCTCGTGATGAAACCGGGCCAGCGACGTCAGCGAGGCATGGTGCTCGCGGATGAGCTGATCGACAACCGCTCGAAGCCGGGCCCGGGGCAACATCGAAGCAAGCTGGCCGACGAGCACCTCGGGGCCGACGACGCCGATTTGGTCTCTCGTCGTGTGCTCGCCACGATCCCAGCGTCGGCTTCGTCGCACCTTCACGCCCTCGGGCCGGACCCGCCGTTCGAACGGCACCAGTACCTCCGGCTTCGACGCCTGGAATCCCTCCAGCTTCCAGAGCACCGCCGCCGACCGGTGGGAGGCAACGCCCCCGGTGGCTCGGGTGGCCCAGTCGATCCGGTGGGTCCAGGTCAGCGGCCGGTCGGCCATGGCGTACCAGCCACGCCCCACCCGCAGCAGGCCGCCAGCCGAGGCGCGCTGACGGAGGGCGTCGCCGCTGATGCCGAACCGCTCAGCGTCCGCAGCGCTGAACACCCGGTACTGCCGGGCGAGGGCGACCCAGCGTCGGTCGCGGGTCGCCGTCTCAAGGTTCGGACTCGATGCAGTCGCCACTTCTGCATGGTGGGGCAGCGGGCTCCGTTCGCCCACGGGTTGCCGCACCCGTTGACGGAGGTGTGGAGCAGAGGTGTGGAGGTGTGCCGATGAAACTCACCGGCACACCTCCACACCTTCGCTCCACACCTTGTCGCAGTTTCGGGGTTGAGCGTGACCTTGTCGCAGTTTCGGGGTTGAGCGTCACCTTGTCGCAGTTTCGGGGTTGAGGGTCACCTTGTCGCAGTTTCGGGGTGGGCCCCGGAGGGGACCGGAACGCGGGCCGTGTTGCCTTTCATGAGGCCTTCCTGGGAGGCTCGGGCCGTGGACCTCTTCGAATACCAGGGCAAACAGTTCTTCGGCTCGTTCGACATTCCGGTGTCGGCGGGCGAGGCGGTCACCACCGTCGACGATGCCGTGGCGGCAGCCGAACGGCTGAACACCTACCCGGTGGTCGTTAAGGCACAGGTGCAGGTGGGCGGCCGTGGCAAGGCCGGCGGCATCAAGTTGGCCAACGACGCCGACGAGGTCCGCACCTATGCCTCCGACATCATCGGCATGGACATCAAGGGCCACACCGTCAACGTCGTGTGGATCGAGGTGGCCTCGGACATCGCCGAGGAGTACTACGCCAGCTTCACCCTCGACCGTGCCAAGAAGGCCCACCTGGGCATGCTCTCCGCCGAGGGCGGCGTCGAGATCGAAACGGTTGCCGAAGAGAACCCCGATGCCATCGCCAAGATCTGGATCGACCCGGTCGACGGCCTGGACGAGGCGACCATCCGGGACTGGGTGGCTGCCGCCAACCTCAACCCGGACGCCACCGAGGGCGCGGTCGACATCCTCGCCAAGTTGTACACCGCCTATGTCGACGGCGACGCCGACCTGGTGGAGATCAACCCGCTGATCCTCAAGCCCACCGGCGAGGTGCATGCACTCGACGCCAAAGTCACCCTTGACGGCAACGCCGACTTCCGCCACGAGTGGGATGCCTACGCCGCCACCCAGGAGCGCGACGAGCGCGAAGAGGCCGCCCACCAGGCCGGCCTGGAGTACGTCGGCCTCGAGGGGTCGGTGGGCATCATCGCCAACGGCGCAGGTCTGGCGATGAGCACGCTGGACGTCGTCAACCAGGCTGGCGGAAAACCCGCCAACTTTCTGGACGTCGGGGGCGGAGCCGATGCCGACAAGTTCGTCGCGGCGCTGACGATCCTCGACAACGACCCCCGGGTGAAGTCGATCTTCATCAACATCTTCGGCGGCATCACCCGCGGCGAGGAGGTGGCCAATGGCATCATCGAGGCAGCCGGCCGCATCGACCTCTCCCATCCGATGGTGATCCGCCTCGACGGCACCAACGCTGACGAGGGTCGCGAGCTGCTCAAGCCACACCTGAGCGACAAGTTGCAGATGGAACCCACCATGCTGTCCGCCGCCGCCAAGGCCGTCGAGCTCGCCGCCAGCGCCTGAGCTACTGGAGACCTGAACCCACCATGAGCATTTTCGTCGATTCCAACACCAAGGTCGTCTACCAGGGTCTGACCGGTTCAACCGGTCGGTACTACGGCCTGCTGAACCGTGACTACGGCACCAACGTCGTCGCCGGCACCAACCCCAAGAAGGCGGGCACCGACGTCGATGGCATCCCCATCTTCGCCACGGTGGCCGACGCCGTCGCTGCGACCGGCGCCGATACCTCGTGCATCTTCATCCCGGCCCCCGGCGTGAAGAACGCCGTGATGGAGGCCGCCGAGGGTGGCGTCAAGCTGATCATCGTCATCACCGAGGGCGTCCCCGCCCAGGACGAGGCGTGGTTCTACAACAAGTTGAAGCGCGACTACCCGGACGTGCGCCTGCTGGGCCCCAACTGCCCGGGCATCATCAGCCCCGGCCAGGCCAACATCGGCATCACCGCCGGTCACATCGCCAAGGCGCCGGTCGACGGCGAGATCTCGGTGGGCATCGTCAGCCGCTCCGGCACGCTCACCTATCAGGCGCTGTACGAGCTGCAGCAGCAGAACATCGGCGTCACCACCTGCGTGGGTATCGGTGGCGACCCCGTGCCCGGCACCAGCTTCATCGACTGCCTGGAGGCCTTCGAGGCCGACCCGCAGACCTCGGCCGTCATGATGATCGGCGAGATCGGTGGCTCCGCCGAGGAAGAAGCGGCCGAGTACATCGCCGAGCACATGACTAAGCCGGTGGCCGCCTATGTTGCTGGCCAGACCGCTCCCGCCGGAAAGAAGATGGGCCACGCAGGCGCCATCGTCTCCGGAGGCAAGGGCACCGCAGCCGCCAAGATGGAGGCTCTTGAGGCCGCTGGCGTCAAGGTGGGGGCCAACCCGACCGAATGCGGCGAGCTGATGGTCGAGATCGTGAAGAACCTCTAGCTCGCCGTGAGCGTCGGGTTTCATCGTGGGACCCGCCACGGCGGGAACGATCGAGTCACGGTGGGACCTGTGGCCGCCGAGCCGGAAGGCTCGCGCCCGAGCGCGGGTGCGCGCTGATGAGGCTGGGTGTGATGGTGTCGGGGTCGGGCACGCTGCTCGACGCGATGGTCGAATCCGGGCTTGAGGTTGCGGCCGTCCTCGTCGATCGTCACTGCCTTGCAGAGGGGGTGGCACTTCGCCACGGATTGCCGCTTCAGGTGATCGAGCGCACCGACTTCTCCGCCGACTTCGACCGTGAGGCGTTCACCCGTCGGGTCGTCGCCACCTGGGATGAGCTGGAGCTCGATCTGCTGGCAATGGCCGGCTGGGGGACGGTGCTCGCCGGCTCGGCGTTCGAGGCCCGCCCCGGCCACATCATCAACACCCACCCAGCCTTGCTGCCGTCATTCAAGGGCTGGCACGCGGTGCCCGCCGCACTCGACGCCGGCGTGAAGGTCACCGGCTGCACCGTGCACGTGGCCACCGTGGCGGTGGACGAGGGGCCGATCCTGGCCCAGGAGGCCGTGCGGGTGTTGCCCGACGACGACGAGGCCAGCCTGCACGAGCGCATCAAGGCGGTGGAGCGCCGGATCTATCCCCGGGTGCTCGCCGACATCCTGCGGCGCGGCTACGTGC
The DNA here is from genome assembly GCA_016719385.1 of Candidatus Microthrix subdominans. Classification (NCBI taxonomy): domain Bacteria; kingdom Bacillati; phylum Actinomycetota; class Acidimicrobiia; order Acidimicrobiales; family Microthrixaceae; genus Candidatus Neomicrothrix; species Candidatus Neomicrothrix subdominans. The sequence goes on from JADJZA010000007.1 coordinate 246,579, forward strand.
TCGACCCGAGCGTCTGACCGCCGCCCCGGATGGGTGGGGTTCAGTTGTCTGCGTCGGCGGCGGCTTCATCGGCCGCCGCTTCGGGATTGACCGTCGGCGCCTCGGGCCCGAGGCCCCGCTCCTTGGCGATCCGCTGCAGTTCCTCGCTGAGAAAGGCCCCTGCCAGCGGCGAGCTGTCCGGCGTGAAGTGCCCCCCGTCCGGCCGAAGCCGAACGCCGTCGATCTCCTCGGTGCAGTCGGTGCCATCGCAGATCCACCCCGCCAGGTCGATCAACTCGGCGTCCTCGCTGCGCGAGGCGACGAGTTCGGCGATGATCTCGTTGAGGGCGACCTCGCGCCGCCGAGTGTCGTCGAGGTTCTTCTCGATTGAGGCGGCGTTGGTCGACTCGACGTTGGGGATCACGGTGGTGAGAACGACGAGCGAGCCGTCCTGAGAGAGGGCATCGATCATCTGGCCGTAGTACTTCTCGATCCGCTGGCGCATTTCGTCGGAATCGAAGGGAATGTTGCGTCCGTCGACCTCCCGATCCAAAATCATCCACTGGCTCACCGGCACGAGCACGATGTCGGGAGCGAACTCCTCGACGTAGGTCGGCCAGCGTTGGGCCCAGTCGGGGCACTCGGTGGTCACCGTGCCCGGCAGTCCTTGGCGTCGACCGGGTGCGGGGTCGGGGAAACAGCTGAACTCGGCCTTGTTCCACAGCAGAAAGGGGGTGCTGCGAGCGTCGGTCGCGCCGAAGAAGTTGGAACCGATCGACCAGGCGACCGAGTCGCCGAACAGCAGGACCCTCAGCTGGTCGCCCATCGCCTCCTGGGTGAGGTGGCGCCTGACCGAGCGCCGGGCGACGCCGGCCAGCGCGCCGCCGAAGGCCTCGGGGTTGGGGCTGATCAGGTTGAACTCACCCTCGGCGGGGTTCAGCCGGGCCGTGTCGACGCACTGCACCTGCCCACACCACAGGCTCCCGAGTTGGACGTGCTCGACGTCGCCGCCGCTGCGGGTGGCCACCTGCTGGGCGGCCTCCCGGCTGCGCTCGACGGCGAACGCGTCGAAGGAGGTGGGGTCGTTGATCGGGGGCGCGGTCAGCAGCACGACGGTGCGGCCGCCCTCGGCGGTCGGCCCGGCACCCAACTGGCGCACCAGGCGTTCCATGCTCTCGGTGTAGGCCCGCTCGTTCTTGGCAGAGTCGAAAACATCGATTGGGGTGTTGGTGTCGTCGAAGGGTTCCCAGTTGCGGACGCCGACGACGACCACGTCGGGATCGTTCTGCCTGACGAGCGCCTCCCAGCGGTCCCGCCAGCCCTCGCACAGCGTGGCGGCATCGTCGCACCCGCTGCCAGCGAGGGTGACCTCCTGCTGCTCGGGGCCGTCACCGTCAGCGTCGCCCCAGTCGGCGGGCAACGACCGTGCCAGCTCGTCGCCCAACACCAGCGTGCTCAGCTGGGCGGGGGGCTCGACCGACTTGACGGCCTCGACGGGCGGGGCGGCGGCCTCCTGATCGCTGGCGTAGGCCTCCTCGAGGGTCTGCTCGGCGCCGGTCGTGCCGGCGATCAGGGCGATGGCGATAAGGACAGGGGTCACCGCGATGCCGACGAGTTCGAGCCTGACCGGCATGCGCCGTTCCCGGATGGGGACCTCGATCAGCAGCAGGCTGAGCATTGCCGCACCGACCGAGAGACCGAAGCGGAGGACGTTCAAGGCCGGCAGGCTGAGGCCGGTGCGCTGCGGGGTGAGCGCCAAGATGATCGGCCAGTGCCACAGGTACAGCCCGTAGGAGATGCGCCCAAAGAACCGAAAGGGGCGCAGGGAGAGCGCCCGGTCGAGGGAGGATCGCTGGCCGGCCATGGCGGCCACGATCACCGTGGCGCTCAGCACGGCGATGACGAGGAAGCCGCCTTGATAGAGCAGCGCCGGGGGCACGTCGGCCATAGCGGCGACGAGGAACACCGCTGCGGCGCCCCATCCGACCGGCACCAGCCACTTGGGTGGTGACGAAAGGAGGCGCTTGCCCAGCCCGTCGTAGAGGGCGGCGAGCGCCACGCCGATCAGCAAACCCTGCACCCGGGTGTCGGTGCGGAAGTACAGGCTGAAGTTGTCGGGTGTGTACAGCAAGGCCATCAGGCCGGCCGATGCGGCTGCGCCGACCGCACCGACCAGCCAGAGCGGCACGTCGTAGCGTTGCCCACGGGTGAGCGCCCCGGACGCCCTGGATCTCCAGCTGAACAAGGCGACCGTGATCACCGGCCACACCAGGTAGAACTGCTCCTCGATCGCCAGCGACCAGTAGTGCTCGAGTGGGCTCTTGGCGGCGAACTGGTCGAAGTAGCTGGTCGTGTCGAAGGCCCGGGCCCAGTTGGTGACGTAGAACAGCGAGGCCAGGCCCTGGCTGCGGATGTCGTCGAGCTGTTCGGATTCGGCGAAGAGCACGGCGAATCCGGCCACGGCGAACAGGACCAGCAGCATCGCCGGCAACAGGCGTCGGGCCCGCCGGATCCAGAACTGCTTCAGATCGATGCGCCCGTGCGTCGTCCACTCCTGCACGAGCAGCGTGGTGATGAGGAATCCGGAGAGCACGAAGAAGATGTCGACCCCGAGATAGCCACCCTTCATCCAAGGGAGGTCGAGGTGGAACAGCACGACGATGAGCACGGCGATGCCGCGGATCCCGTCGAGACAGTTGCGGTGGCGAAGCCTGGGTGGTGCGTCGGGGTCGGGAGGCGGGGCCGACGATGGTGGCGCTTCCCCCGATGGTGCTGGCAGGTCGTCGCAGGTCGGTGCCTCGGGAGCGCCAGAGGGGTGTGGGACCGCCGTGTGTGACGTGGCCGGGTTCGGGGGCGCGCAACCACGGTCGTGCCGAGCGGGGACATCGTTCGCTGATGCGGGCGGTGAGGTCATGGCCAGTTTTGGCGCGCCTCATCGGACTGCGCGCCGCCAGCACGCTAGTGGGCGGTGGGTTGACAGCGGGATCGGTGGGATCCCGCTGTCAACCCACCAACTCAGGGCGCCAGCACGGCGATCATCCACAACAATCCCAGGATCGCGGCTGCAGCCAGCGACGCAATCCTGACCGTTGAGGCTATTCCATCGGTAACCCGGTTCATGATGCTCCCTCCCTCAGCCCGATGGGCGCCGTCGCCGGCCGGTGGGGAGCTGGAGTGCGAGTTCCAGCGGCCAGCGACGGCACCCTGCGGGTCGTGTCCTGCATGGGCAGTCGAGACGTCGCTGGCTCGACTGGGGTTCAGTATCGGGTTGGTTTGAAGGGGAGTCAAGTGCATTTCGTCCGAAGGGGATCGATTGTCTGAAGTGATTTCTCCTGACCGGCCGTTCCGGGCCCTAGGCGGAGGACCGTTCCGTGCGTAGGGTGCTGGTTGCACGTGCGATGAGAAGTCTCATTCCTCGTGTTCTGCACACTGCGACGGTTCCCGGGGTGCGAGCCCGGGGACCGTCGCGTTGCCGGCCGAAGAGACGGGTTGAGGTGTTCGTACCCCCACCCTCAATCGCCACCGCTGGGTGGCTGCTGCTGGGGCCGGTAGGGTCGAACCAAGCGTCGGCGCCAGCTCTGGAGCGTCGTCCCGACCCCTCGGAGTGAACATGGCGGATCGTCGCCGAGCCCTGCTGTCCGTGTACGACAAGACCGGTGTGGTTGAGCTGGCTCGTGCGCTCAGCGACGCCGGATGGGACCTGTTGTCGTCCGGCGGTACCGCGGCGGCGCTGGCCGAGGCCGGCGTCGAGGTGCAGCCGCTGGCCGAGCTGACCGGATTCGGTGAGATGCTCTCCCATCGGGTGGTCACGCTGCACCCGGCGGTGCACGGCGCCCTGCTCGCCGACCGCGATGACCCATCGCACCTGGCCGACCTGGATGCCCACGGCATCGACCCGATCGATCTGGTCGTGGTCAACCTGTACCCGTTCGACAGCGACCCGAGCATCGAGTTGATCGACATCGGCGGCCCGACGATGGTGCGGGCTGCCGCAAAGAACCATGCTCACGTCGGCGTGGTCGTCGACCCGTCCGATTACGCAACGGTGGCCGAGGAGGTCGGTCGGGGCGGCGGGTTGTCCCAGGACACCCGGCGAAGCCTGGCCGTGCGGGCCTTCGAGGTCATCGCCGACTATGACCGCCAGATCGCCGACTGGATGGTCGACGGATTGCCGAGCGAGACCGAGGGCGCACCGGCCACAACCGTTGATGCGGGGCCCGACGTGCTTCCGACACGGCTGACGCTCGATGCCACCCGAGCCGAGGTGCTGCGCTACGGCGAGAATCCCCACCAGGTGGGCGCCCGGTACCGCACCGGCGACGGCGGGTGCTGGGATCGAGCCCAACAGCATCAGGGCAAGGCGATGTCCTATCTCAACGTCTACGACGCCGATGCCGCCTGGCGCCTGGTGTGGAGCCTGGGCGACCGGCCTGCCGCCGTGGTGATCAAGCACGCCAACCCCTGCGGTGCTGCGGTGGCCGATGATCTGGTGACCGCCTACCGGCGGGCCCACGAGGGGGACCCCACCTCGGCCTTTGGCGGAATCGTTGCGGTCAACGGCGAGTTCACCGCCGAGCTGGCCGAGCAACTGTCGCCGGTGTTCACCGAGGTGCTGATCGCCCCGTCCTATTCCCCGGAGGCGATCGAGCTGCTCGCCCGCAAGAAGAACCTTCGCGTGATCGAGGCCGAGCGCCCGACCGAGCCAGAGCTGTCGGTGCGTACCATCGCCGGCGGGCTGCTGGTGCAGACGTCCGACCCCGGCGGCTTCGACCGGGATGAAACCACGGTGGTAACCGAGCGTCAGCCTGAGCCGTCCGAGTGGGTCGACCTCGAGCTGGCCTGGAAGCTGGCGGCCCGCGTGACGTCCAACTGCATCGTGTTGGTGAAGGACACGATGGCGGTGGGGATCGGGGCAGGACAACAAAACCGTCGCGACGCCGGCCGGATTGCCGCCGAGAAGGCCGCCGGGCGGGCGGTCGGCGGCGCCTGCGCCTCCGACGCGTTCTTCCCGTTCCGCGACGGGCTGGACGCCGCCGCCGAGGCAGGCGCAACCTGCGTGGTTCAGCCGGGCGGGTCGGTGCGCGACGACGAGGTGATCGCGGCGGCCAACGAGGCCAACATGGCGATGGTCTTCACCGGGGTCCGTCACTTTCGCCACTGAGCCGAGCCCGGGGCAACGGTTAGCGTTGCCCCATGGCCGCAATCACGTTGGATGGACAAGCGCTCGCCGACCGCATTAAGTCGGAGCTGGCCCAGCGCGTGGCCGACCTTGCCCGACCCGGCGTCCTGTCGCCCACGGGACGGCCTCCTGGGTTGGGGACGGTCCTCGTCGGTGATGACGGCCCCAGCGCCCGCTACGTGGCGGGGAAACACCAGGACTGTGCCGACATCGCCATGACGTCGGTTCACCGGCCCCTCCCGGCCGATGCCACGCAGGCGCAGCTGGAGGCGACGATCGCCGAGATGAACGCCGACGAACGGGTCGATGCCTTCATCGTCCAGTACCCCGTCCCCGCCGGGCTCAACTTCGAAGCGGCGATGCTGGCGATGGATCCGTCAAAGGATGCCGACGGTCTGCATCCGGTGAACCTGGGCAAGTTGGTGATGGGCGAGCGGGCGCCGCTGCCGTGCACCCCCCATGGCATCCTCAAGCTGTTGGCCGCCTACGGGGTCGAGCTGGCCGGTCGACACATGGTGATCGTCGGTCGCGGCCTGACGATCGGCAGGCCGTTGGCGCTGCTCGCAGCGTTGAAGCGCCCGGACGCCAACGCCGCTGTCACCGTCGTCCATACCGGGGTCGGCGATCTGGCCTCCTACACACGCCAGGCCGACGTGATCGTTGCCGCCGCCGGCGCCCCGGGCGTGATTACCGCCGACATGGTGCGCCCGGGAGCGGCCGTGGTGGCGGCAGGGGTGACGATGGACGGCCGCAGGGTGGTCTCCGACGTCGCCGACGAGGTCGCTGAGGTTGCCGGTTGGCTGTCGCCGCGTCTGGGAGGCGTGGGGCCGATGACCAGGGCGATGCTGCTGGCCAACACGGTCGAGGCCGCAGCGATGAGGGCCGGGTCGGCCTGAGCCGCCGGGGACCGGCCGGATTGACGTGGGGGTGAAGTACCCTTTGACGATGGCCTCAGGCAGTTCTTCCGTAACGAGTGCGTCGGGCTCCGACGCCGTGCCCCGGGCGATCCCGGCACGGCCCAAGCGTGCCGATCCCATGCACCGGGACGCACGCATCGACGACCTGCTCGCCGAAGGCCCGACCCTGTCACTCGAGTTTTTCCCTCCAAAGACCGATCGCGGTGTCGCCAACCTGCTCGAAACGATCGATGCCCTCGAGGATCTCGACCCCGACTTCGTGTCGGTCACCTACGGCGCCGGCGGGTCGACCAGAGACCGCACCCGCGACCTGGTGGTCACCGCCAACCGCGATCGGAACTTCCCCGTCATGGCCCACCTCACCTGCGTGGGGCACACCCGGGCCGAGCTCAGAGAGCTGCTCGAGGACTACGCCGCCAGCGGAGTGCGCAACATCTTGGCCCTCGCGGGAGATCCGCCGGCCGACGGCAGCCCGGCCGAGGGCGATTTTCAGTACGCCACCGAGCTGATCGAGCTGATCCGAGAGGTGGGCGACTTCTCGGTGGGCGTGGCCGCCCACCCGGAGACGCACCCGCGGTCGCCGGACCGTGCCAGTGACCGCGAGCACCTGGCCGCCAAGCTCGAGGTCGCCGACTTCGCCATCACCCAGTTCTTCTTCAGCGCGTCGGACTACTTCGACATGGTCGACGAGCTCGATGCCCTGGGCGTGAGCACGCCGATCGTTCCCGGGGTGATCCCGGTGACCAACCCGGCCTCGGTCGCCCGCTTCGCAGACATGGCCAATGCGGCGCGCCCGGCCGAACTCTGGGCCCGGTACGAGGCGGTCGCAGAAGACCCTGAGGCCCTGATGGCCACCGCAATCGAGGCCGCTGCGTCGCTGGCGACCGAGCTGCTCGAGGGTGGCGCCCCGGGCGTGCACCTTTATGCGCTCAACCGCGCCGAGGCCCCGCTGGGCGTCGGCGCCCGTCTCGGTTGGCGGGTGAGACAGCGCCTGGACGTCTCGTGATCCGCGGGGCGGTCCGTCGATGAGCGGCGACCCCATGCCCGATCGCAACCTCGACCTCCGGGACAAGCTGGCCTGGATGGTGGAGACCCAGGGCTACGCGGTCGAGCCGGTGAAGCCGATCAACGAGCCCGGCGTCGCCCACCCCGGATACACCTTCACCGTCGGCTTCGAGGCCACCTGGGGTCACCCGGAGGTCGTCATCTGGGGCCTGGCACCCTCGGCGGCGCGCGGGCTGCTCGACCTGGTGGCAGCCCAGGTGGCGGCAGGCATCGAGCTGCCGGTGGGAGCGGTCTTCGTTGGCCTGTTGGAGAACGACCTGCGCTCGGCCCTGCTCGCCGTCGACGTCGAACTCGGCGACGAGCGCTTTCCCGGCGCAGCGGTTTTTTATTCCGAACGGCCCTTCCGCATGCTGCAGTTCGTCTGGCCCGATCGGGCTGGGATGCTGCCGTGGGAAGAGGGCTACGACGAGCGCTTGCGCCTGGCCCACCCGGTGATCGGGCACTGGTGAGTGCCGGGCTGGGGTCGTGGGGTGCAGCGCCCCTGGGCATGGGGCCACTGGTTGACGGAATGACGCGAGGCGCTGGAGTGGCCGCCCGTTGGCTGACCCAACCCGCTCGCGGTGCGGTCGAGAGCCAGCTGCGTCAGGCCTTCGATTCCAACCGGTTTCCACTGGAGCGTTACGACCATCCACCAGGTGACCCCGGCTGGTTCGGTCCGGACAGCGTCACCTGGTGGGCTCACGCCGACCTGTCGATGGTGGTGGGCGGTTTTGGCTCGCTGATGTTGCAGGCGCTGCACCCGTTGGCGATGGCCGGGGTGGCGGAGCACTCCGACTTCAAGGAGCGTCCGTTCGAGCGGCTGTCGCGCACCGCCAGCTTTGTGGTCGCCACCACCTACGGCGACAGCGAGACCGCCGAGAAGCTGTGTCGCGTCGTTCGCCGTACCCATCGGCACATCACCGGCGTGGCGCCCGACGGGCGCCCCTACGACGCCAACGATCCGGCCCTGCTGCGCTGGGTGCACGTTGCGGAGGTGTCGATGTTCGTCGCTGCCAACGCCCACTTCGGGCGCCGGGTGATGACCGCAGCCGAGGTCGATTGTTACTACGACGAGATGGCGGTGGTCGCCGAGGCGCTCGGTGCCACCCGGGTGCCCCGTAGCGCCGCCGAGGTGGCCAGCTACTTCGTCGAGGTGCAACCCGAGCTGCGAGCCGGTGAGCAGGCCGAGGACACACTTCGGTTCCTGGCCAGTCCTCCCGAGGGCGACCGCTTGGCCCGCAGCGTGTCTGGCATGTTCAGCGCCGCAGCGTGGGGGTTGCTCCCCGCTTGGGGCTACGGGTTGTATCGCCGTCCGGGACCGGGCCCGGTCGAGCGCGCCACCGTTGCCGCGTCCACCCGGGCCATCCTCGCTGCGCTGGCGGCGGTCACCGGCGAGAACCCGGTGGTCCAGCAGGCGGCCGCACGGGCCCGAGCCACCCCGGCATCACACCAACTGTCCTCCACGTAGTGGCCACGGGCTCGGGGCCCGATGCGGCAGAGCTGCCAGCGTGCTGGGCCAATCGGCGCCACGCCCGGTAACGTGACCGGTCCAGTCGATGAGTGCGGGGCGCCGCGCCCCGCCGATCAAGGGGGCACTATGAAGCGCTACGAGCAGTTCTACATTGGGGGCGAGTGGGTCACGCCTGCGGGCACGGCGACCGAGGACGTTGTCAACCCGGCCACCGAAGAGATCATCGGCAGCGTTCCGATGGGTACCCCCGAGGACGTCGACCGCGCCGTGGCGGCAGCCCGTCAGGCATTTCCGTCGTGGTCGACCACGTCGGTCGACGTGCGGGCCAAGTACCTGCGCGACATCGGCGCCGCCCTCACCGCCCGCTACGACGAGCTGGTCGACACGATCTCGGCCGAGGTGGGCTCGCCCAAGGCGTTTGCCCAGATGGTGCAGGCCGGCCTGGCCGTCGGCGATTGGAACACCTACGCCGATCAGATCGAGGCCTTCGAGTGGGAGAAGGAGCTGGGCAACTCCCTCGTGGTGCGCGAGCCGATCGGTGTCGTCGCCGCCATCACCCCCTGGAACTACCCGCTGTATCTGATCGTCTGCAAGGTGGCCCCGGCCCTCGCCGCCGGGTGCACCGTCGTGCTCAAGCCATCCGAAGTGACGCCCTTCAACGCCTTCCTGCTCACCGAGGTGCTCGACGAGGTGGGCCTGCCCGCCGGCGTGTTCAACCTGGTGACCGGCACCGGCCCCGAGGTGGGCGGTGCCATGACAGCTCACCCCGACGTCGACATGGTCAGCTTCACCGGCTCGGGTCGGGCGGGTAAGGAGGTGTCCAAGTCGGCCGCCGACACGGTGAAGCGGGTCGAGCTCGAGTTGGGCGGCAAGTCGGCCAACATCGTGCTCGATGACGCCGACCCGGCCACCGTGGCCTTCGGTTCGGTGTTCGCCTGCATGCTCAACTCCGGTCAGACCTGCTCGGCACTGACCCGCCTGCTCGTGCCCGCCGACATGCACGACGAGATCGTCGACGCCGTCGTGGCGGAGGTGGCCCAGGCCAAGCTGGTCGACCCGACCGCCGACGAGCCCGACCTGTTCCACGCCTTCGGTCCGCTGGTGTCGGCCGCGCAGCGCGACAGGGTGCGCGACTACATCCAGAAGGGCATCGACGAGGGCGCCGACCTGGTGATCGGAGGCCCGGAGCAGCCCGAGGACCAGCCGCGCGGCTTCTACGTGAAGCCGACCGTGTTTGCCAACGTCGACCCCGACTCCACCATCGCCCAGGAGGAGATCTTTGGGCCGGTGCTGGCGGTGATTCCCTACACGGACGAGGACGATGCGATCCGCATCGCCAACAACACGATCTACGGCCTGGCCGGCGGCGTGCAGTCCGCCGACGTCGAGCGGGCTAAGTCGGTGGCCCGACGCATGCGCACCGGGCAGGTGGACATTAACGGTGGCGGCTTCAACGCAGCGGCCCCCTTTGGCGGTTATGGCCAGTCCGGCAACGGTCGCGAGCGGGGTGAGTGGGGCATCGACGGGTATCTCGAGACCAAGTCGATCCAGCTGTGACCCAGCGGTTGCCGCGGTGAGCGGAGGGTCGCCGGCCCCTCTCTCGCCAGATATGGGGCCGGCGGCCGATTCACCGCCCGAGGGCGCCGGCCTGGCGCGGTCGGGGCTGCGGTTGGTCGGCCGATTCGCCCGGATGGAACCGTGGCCGTTTGCGCTGGCCCTGTTCGGCGGCACCGCCTGGGCCGCCACCGTCGTGGGGTCAACCATCGTGATCGGCCAGGTGAACGACAAGGCGATCGTGCCGGTGCTGGCGGGGGAGAAAGGCCGCGGGGTGGCGCTGTGGGCGGCGCTGGCACTCCTGGCGGTCGGGGTGCTGCGCGGCGGCTCGGTGGTGCTGCGCCGCTGGTACGGCTCGGTGACCGAGGCACGGGTGCAGGCAGAGCTGCGGCGCCAGGTGGCCGACCGCGTGCTGGCCATGCCGCTGTCCGAGCATCGCAAACGTCCGACCGGCCAGCTGTTGGCGCTGGCCGACAGCGACGTCACCTTCTCTACTTGGGCGCTCATGCCGGTGCCACTCACGTTCGGGCTGGTGGCGCTGCTCGTGTTCTCGGTGATCAGCCTGTTGGTCGCCGACTGGACCTTTGCGCTGATCGCAGCGGTGCTGTTTCCCCTGTTGGTGTTGGTGAGCCGCTGGTTTTCGGCTCGCATGGTCGACCCGGCCACGCGATCCCAGGAGCAGGTGGCCCGGGTGTCGGGTATTGCCCACGAGAGCTTCGAGGGCGCCATGGTCGTCAAAACGCTGGGTCGAGAGGTTGCCGAATCGGGGCGCTTCGACGACGCCGCCGGTGCATTGCGCACCCAGCGGCTGCGGTTGGCCGCGCTGTCGTCGTCGTACCACCCGCTCGTCGATGCCCTGCCGCTGTTGGGCATGGTGGCGCTGATCGTCGTCGGCGGGTACCGCGTGCAGGCGGGCGCCGTCACCACGGGCGACGTGCTCGCTGCGGTCACCCTGTTCGGGTGGCTCAACTTTCCGGTGCGGGTGGCTGGGTTTTTGTTCGAGTCGATGCCGCGTTCGCTGGTGTCGATGGGGCGGATCGAGTCGCTTCTCGCCGTCGAGGATGGTGCCGATGCCGCCGCCGGCACCTGGGCTGGCGCTTACCCGCCGGAGTCGCTGCCCGGCTCACACCCCGACCGGCGGGTCGACCGGTTGCCCGCCGGGGCGCCGTCGGTCCGCTTCGAGGGCGTGAGCTTCGGCTTCGAGCCGGGACCCGACGTGCTCACCGACGTCGACCTCGAGGTCGCCTCCGGGGAGGTCGTCGCGCTGGTCGGAGCGACCGGAGCGGGCAAGTCCACGCTGTGCGAGCTGTTGGTGCGCCTCGACGAGCCGACCGCCGGGCGCATCGTTCTCGGCGGTGTCCCGCTGGACGACCTCACGCCCTCCGAGCTCCGCTCGACGGTGGCGCTGGTGTTTCAGGAGAGCTTCCTGTTTGCCACGTCGCTGCGCGACAACGTGGTGCTGGGGCGCGACCTGGACGATCGCGAGGTGCTCGACGTACTCGAGCGGGCTCGCGCGCGCCGCTTCGTCGAAGAGTTGCCCGATGGCCTCGAAACGATGATGGGGGAGCGGGGCGTCACCCTGAGCGGTGGGCAACGCCAGCGTGTCGCCCTCGCCAGGGCCTTGGTGCGCCGACCCCGGGTGCTGGTGCTCGACGATGCAACCTCGGCGGTGGATCCGGTGGTCGAGGCCGAGATCCTGGGTGGTCTCCGAGGTGGCGGCCATCGGGCCGACGCCGGCGTTATGACGGTGCTGGTCGTTGCGCACCGCCTATCGACGATCGCCTTGGCCGATCGCGTCGCCTTCATGGAGGCCGGCCGTATCGTGGCGGTCGGAACCCACACCCAGTTGCTCGATCACCCGGGCTATGAGGCGCTCGTCACCGCGTACGAGCGCGACGAGGTCGCGGTCGCCCCGGCAGGGGAGCTCCGATGAGTGATGCGGTCGCCCAGCTGGACGTCGACCCGTTCTCGGACGACCTTGTCGAGCGGCCGGGCGCGATGGCCCTACTGCGCGCTGGCGTGGCGGCGACGCCGGAGCTGCGGGCCGGTTTGGGCACGGCGATCGCCCTCTCGGTCGCCAACGCAGCTTGGCGACTGGTCGTGCCGATCGCCCTTCAGCAGGTGCTCGACCATGGCCTCAGCGGGTCGGGCGGCGTCGACATTCCGTTCGTGTTGTGGGCGAGTGCGGCTGCGGCCGTGGTCGTGGTCGTACTGACCGTCGTCGTGCAGCGTTTGACCATGGCCATGGCCCGAGTGGCTGAAGACGTGCTCTATGCACTGCGCACACGGACGTTTGCCCACGTGCACCGGCTGTCGATCGCCGCCCACGGCGAGTCGAAGACCGGCGTGCTGGTCAGCCGGGTCACCTCCGACATCGAAACCCTCGCCCAGTTCGCCACCTGGGGGGCGGTCAACTGGACCGTGTCGTCAGGCGTGCTCGTCGTCTCGCTGATCACGATGTTCATCTACTCGTGGCAGCTGGGCGTGCTGACGGTTGTCGTGCTCGCCCCAGTGGTGCCGATCATGATCGTCGTGCAGCGGCGCCAGCTCATCGCCTACGACACGTTGCGCAACCGGGTCGGTGACACGCTCGGGCGCATCGCCGAGACCGTGTCCGGCGTGCGCGTCATCCGGGCCTATCACCACTCCGAGAACGCCCGCGGCGACCTGCATGGTGCCATCGGCGAGCAACTGGCCGCGCAGCTGCGCGCCCGCTTCTTCTTCTCGATCATGTTCCCGATGTCGGACCTCTTCGGTGGGCTGCTGCTGGCGGTCATCGCCGGTGCGGGGTTGTACTTCGCCGGGTCGTGGGGCCTCACCGCCGGTGTGATCGTCGCCTGCCTGCTGCTGGCCAACCAGCTGGCCCAGCCGATCGCCGAGATCGGCGAGGTGCTCGACCAGACCCAGACAGCGCTGGCCGGTTGGGGCAAGATCCTCGGCCTGTTGGACCAGCCGATCGACGTCATCGAGCCCACCGCCGGGTTGGCGCTGCCCGAGGGCGCCCTCGGAGTCGCTGTGAACAACGTGACCTTTTCGTACCTGCCGGGCCAGCCGGTGCTGCACGACGTCTCGCTCGAGATTCCGGCCGGAACGACCGTAGCGATCGTCGGCGAGACCGGCTCGGGCAAGACCACCCTGTCCAAGTTGTTGTGTCGGCTGGCCGACCCGCAACTCGGTGGAGTGTTCCTCGGCGGTATCGACCTGCGCGACGTCGATCCCGCATCCCGGCACCGGGCGATCCGGCTCGTTCCCCAGGACGGGTTTCTCTTCGACGACACCGTGGCCGCCAACGTGGCGCTGGGGCGTCCCGGTGCCACCCGATCCGACGTCGAGGCGGCGTTCGCCGCCCTTGGCCTGACCGAGTGGGTGGCCCAGCTGCCCGACGGCGCCGAGACCGCCGTGGGCGAGCGCGGCGGTGCGCTGTCGGTGGGTGAACGCCAACTGGTCGCCTTGGCGCGGGCCCAGTTGGCCGATCCTGGGTTGTTGTTGTTGGACGAGGCGACCTCCAACGTCGACCCGGAAACCGAGCGGGTACTGGGCCGGGCCCTGGCCAGCCTGTCCAAAGGTCGGACGACGATCTCGGTGGCCCATCGCCTGTCGACCGCCGAGGCGGCCGAGCTGGTGGTCGTCTTCGACGCCGGCAGGATCGTCGAACTGGGAGCCCACGCCGAGCTGGCCGTCGCCGGCGGCGTCTATGAGCGCCTCTACGACAGCTGGGTCGGCAACACCCGATCGGGTACTGCGTAGCGCCTTCGGCCCTGACCCCTGTGCCGGTTCGGCTGGTCCTCGCTTCGCTGCGTCGCCGGGCCGGCGGCGCTTGAGGTGACTCGCTGCGCTCGCAACCTCGCCGCCGTCCGGTACAAAGGAGCGCCTTCGGCGTCGGCCGCTGCCTCGCCGTTCGGGTGGCGCCGGGTAGCGCCGGTAGGCTCGGCCGTCCATCCAAACGAAGCGACAAGCAGGAGCCTCACCGTGTCGACCAACGCCCCAGTTCGAGTAGCAGTCACCGGCGCGGCCGGGCAGATCGGGTACTCGTTGCTCTTCCGGATCGCATCCGGGGCCATGCTGGGCCCCGACCAGCCGGTGGCGTTGAACATGTTGGAGATCACCCCGGCCCTCGGCGCGCTCGAGGGCGTGGCGATGGAGCTGGATGACTGTGCCTTTCCGCTGCTGAGCGAGATGGTCCGCACCGATGACGCCGACGTGGCCTTCGGCGATGCCGACGTCGCGCTGCTCGTCGGCGCCATGCCCCGCAAAGCGGGCATGGAGCGCGGCGACCTGCTGGCGGCCAACGGCGGCATCTTCGGCCCGCAGGGCCAGGCGATCGGGCGTTCGGCCAAGGCCGACATCAAGGTGCTCGTCGTCGGCAACCCGGCCAACACGAACGCCCTGATCGCCCAGTCGGCCGCCGTCGGCATGGATCCCCGCCGCTTCACGGCGATGACCCGCCTCGATCACAACCGGGCGATGGCCCAGCTGTCGGCCAAAACCTCAACGCCGGTCACCGATATCGCCAAGCTGACGATCTGGGGCAACCACTCGAGCACCCAGTACCCCGACTTGAGCAACGCCACGGTTGGCGGCAAGTCCGCCCTTGAGACGATCGGCGATCAGGCATGGGTGGCCAACGAGTTCATCCCGACCGTCGCCAAGCGCGGCGCGGCGATCATCGATGCACGCGGCGCTTCCTCGGCCGCCTCGGCCGCCAGCGCGGCGATCGATCACATCCGCACCTGGACGATGGGCACCGATGACGGCAACTGGACCTCGATGGCCGTGCCCTCTGACGGCAGCTACGGAGTGGACGAGGGGCTGATCTCCTCGTTCCCGGTCACCTGCGCCGACGGCGACTACTCGATCGTTCAGGGTCTGGAGATCGACGACTTCTCCCGTGAGCGCATTGACGCTTCGGTCGCCGAGCTTCGTGAGGAGCGCGACGCCGTCGCCGAACTCGGTCTGCTCTAGAACATCGCCCGAGCGGCAGGTCGACGTGCGGCCCCCGGCACGTTGTACCCCACGGTCTGCGGTTTGCTTGGGCCGGCGCCGGGTACCCTGCCCCTATGACCGACGATCTGCCCTCCGACGAGCAGCTGTTGGCGCTGCTCGAGGCTGCCGATGTCCAGAGCCACCTGGCCGCCGGGGCATCGGACACCGACGGGTTGGCCGTCCAATACCGCATTGAACCCGGCGACCGACAGTGGTGGTGGAGCACCCGCAAGGGCTCGCCATCCACCGGCATCGGCCGGCTCGACGATCCCGATGTGGTCGTCACCTGCGACCCGGCGACGGCGCGAGGACTGCTCGATGGCACGCTGGAGGTGTCGCGTGCATTTCTGCTCGGCAGGCTGCGGGTCGACGGCGAGCTGGGCTTGGCGCTTCCCCAGGCGGCTGCGCACCGACCGGCGGCCACGCCTCCAGGGCGGCGAGGCTGAGCACGGTGAGCGCCCGGAAGCTCCAGCGCCGGTCCATCGTTCCCGGGTGCGTCCGTGCCTGAGCTTCCCGAGCTGGAGGCCCACGCCGGGAGATTGCGCGACGGTTGGGCGGGGCACACGCTGAGCGGGTTCCGGCCGTTCAGCTTCGCCGTGATGAAGACGGTGATACCCGATCCCAACGAGGGGGTCGGCCGTCCGCTGAGCACGGTGGGGCGGCGCGGAAAGTATCTGATCGCCAACTTCGACGGCGTGGTGTTCGTCGTCCACCTGATGCAGGGAGGGCGGTTGCGGGCGACGGCGCCGGCCAGCGGCCCCAAGGCGCCCCGGGGCGCGCTGGCCCGGTGGGGCTTCGACGGGGCGGACGACTGGACCTTGACCGAGGCCGGCAAGGAACGCCGGGTGGGGGTGTGGGTGTTCGACCGCCGCAACGGGCCCTCGACCGCCGAGGCGGAGCTGTTCGCCGACCTGGGGCCCGACGCCGACACGTTGGACGCCCGCGGGCTGGGCGAGCGCCTGCGAAGCCGGTCCGGTCGGCTGCACAACGTGCTCCGCGACCAACGGGTGGTGGCGGGCCTCGGCCGACGGCTGGCGAACGACCTGTGCCACGTTGCCCGGCTGTCGCCGTTTGCCCCCACCGGCAGGCTGACCGACGACGAGGTGAAGCGGGTGCACCTCGCGCTCGGCGACCTGCTCCAGCGCGATCTCGCCTTCGAGGTCACCCAAGCGGAGCTGGTCAACACGGCGAAGCGGCCCACCAACGTGCACCGTCGCGCCGGTGAGCCGTGCCCGACGTGCGGGGAGCCGATCCGCGAGGTCGCCTACCGGTCCTATGTGGTCAACTACTGCCCGACCTGCCAAACCGATGGCAGGATCCTGGCCGACAACACGACCAGCAAGTTCTTGAAGTAGGCGATCTTTCACCAAACGACTGCGCCCGATGCGGGTGCGGCACCGACGTCCGAGGGGGACACTATGGCAGCGGTCGACGCCACCGACGAGGCCCGACACGTTCACAGCGACGAAGAACTGTGGAACGAGTCGTATTACTACGACTTCTTTGCTCCGGACGGCAGCTTGGGCGGCTACCTGCGCATCGGTTTCATCCCCAACCTGAACCGAGTTTGGTACTGGGCGTGCGCGGTGGGCCCCGATCGGCAGCTGGTCACCGTCGTCGACAACGAGGTGCCGCTTCCCACCGATCCGCGGTCACTCGAGCTGCGCACCGATGCGCTGTGGGCCGACCACACGGTCGAGGATCCGTTGGTTCACGCCACATGCAACCTGGAGGCGTTTGGTTTGCGGGTGGATGATCCGGCGGAGATGTACCGCCCCGAACCCAGGGGCGAGCGGGTGGCCTTCGGGTTTGAGCTCGACTGGGAGACCAACGGCGAGGCCTACATGTGGCCGCCGATCACGCCCCGTTACGAGATCCCCTGCACGGTCCATGGTCGCGTGCTGATCGGATCCGAGGAGTTCGAGGTGGATGGCTTCGGCCAGCGCGATCACTCCTGGGGGGCCTCGCGGGACTGGTGGGCCAACACCTGGTGCTGGAACGCCGGTCGCCTCGAGGACAACACCCGCTTTCACTCCACCGGGGCCCTCATCCCCGACAGCGATTTTGGGGTCGGGTACGTGATCGACCCCGATGACCAACTGGTCGAGGTCGACAGCGTGCGGGTGGCAACCGAGATGGGACGGGAAGGGCTGCCCGAGTCGGCCGAGCTGGCGGTGGGCGAACTTGAACTCGATGTCGAACCGCTGGCGTTCTCCCCGGTGCTCCTCACCCACCCTGACGGCCGCGAGGACAGGTTTCCCCGTGCGCTGGCGCGGTTTACCTCAGCCGACGAGCGGCAGGGCTACGGCTGGATCGAGTGGAATCAGCCACCGGCCGGTTGAGCTTCCCCGAGCGCTGGGCGCCGGGGGGTGTCAGCCGACGCCGCACACCTCCGAGAGGCGTGTGGTGAGGTTGTCCAAGGCGTCGGTGTACGCCTTGTTGGCGGCGGCACCCGGGTTGATCTGGCCACCTTCGGCGGTGTCCCGGGCAACCTGGGCAACGATGTCGATGTCCTTGGTCGAGGCTGGTCCGAATGCTTTCTTGAGGGTGGTGACATCCTGGTCGATGTTGTCGATCGATGACACCCCGAGCGCCCCGAGGCTGAGCCTCGTCAGCGCAGCGCCGGCGTCGACGCACCCGCCCAGCCCATCGGGGATCGTCAGGTCGACCCCTTCGGGCAGGGTGAGCTCGGTTCCGTCGGGCAGGGTGATTCCGGTGGGGATGGTCATGCCGGTCGGTGCGCTGGTGGAGGAGGCCACACTCCCGTCGACACCGCCGGAGGGTTCAGTGGTGGTCGAACTGGTGGATGACGTGGTGGTGGTCGAATCACCCCCGGTCGCCTCCGTGGTGCGCGTCGGTTGCGACGAGGTGGTCGTCGTATCCCCTGCCTGAGAGAGGTCGTTGCCGCATCCCGCCATCAAGGCGAGAGCTGCCACGGCGAGGCCGACCCCCAAACGGGTTCGTAGCGGGAGAGTGGGTTTGGTTGCGTTCACGGTGCTCCTCGTCGCTGGGGTCGCGAAGGTCAACCGTAATTCGTCGCCGCGCCGAGACGCCGTGACGGGTGAGCGCCGGGTCGGCCGGCGACTCGCTGATTGGGGGCTGCGGGCGATCACGGGCCGCTAAGGTGATTTCACATCCGAGTGGGGAACTTTCGATTCCCGGGGGCTCAGGTGACGATCACCCGATCGACGGCCCGCTCGTGTCGCAGGGGAGAAGCTCATGGTGAATCGGGGACGAATCCTGGCAGCGGTTTCGATGGCCGGGGTGGTCATGCTGGGTGCCGGGGCGTGCGGCAACGACACCGACGCAAAGTCGGAGTCGACACCGACGACGCCGACGACGCTGACCACCGACACGACTGGGGCCTCCAACGAGTCGGCGGACACCACGACGACTGCGGTGTCGGGAGCGACCGACGAGGTCTCGGGCACGGGCTATTACGGCGGCTTTAGCTTCGAGCTCTCCGAATCGGAGGTCGTTGTCGAGGAGGGTGTCGATGCGGAGTTGTCGATCAGCGTCGACGTGAAGAACCTGCGCGAGTCGGGTTCTCAGGTGTTCAGCCCGCCGGTGTCGATCGAGGACGATGCAGGCACGGGCGTGAGCGGATCGGCCGACAGCGATTCGATTCCCGGAGGCTCATCGGGCAAGGCGACCTTTGTCTTCAGCTCCAGCGACGGCTTCGACGACCTTGAGGGGTGGACGCTGCTCGTGGGCGACAGCGGGGAGGCTCGTGTGGAGCTTCCGCTGGACGGGAGCGATCAGGTCAGCCGGACTCCGGTGGAGCTCGAGCCGAGCGACGCCGAACTGAGCGTCGACGACGTGGACATCACGTTCGTCTCCCTCGAAGCCCAGTGGAGCGACTCCGATGGCTACCAGGTGGGCAAGGATGAAGTTGCCGTCATGCTCGAAGCGTCGGCAACCAACAACACCGACAGCCAAACCTGTGTGCGCGACGCAGTGAGCTTTGTCAGTCCGGACGGCGACACGACCGCTGCCTACGGGGTTGGTGACTGTGAGCCGGCGGGTGAATCATCGAAAGGGCTCATGTTCAGCGCGGTGATCGAGCAACCCGAGGCCGGAGAGTGGACGCTGAAGGTCGTCGGTGAATGGGGAACCGACGGGGCAGAAGCGAGCGGCGAGGTCACCTTCGAGCTCACTGAGGAGGACCTCTCCGGCACGATGGGCAGCGATTCCGGTGAGGATGAGTCGGACACCTCGGGGTCCTCGACCACGACCGCCAAGGACGATGAGGCAACCTCCACCACCGAGGGCGGCGAGAAGTCAACGACCACCGAGGGCTGAGCCCCCCCGGAGCGATAATGAGCCTGCCGGCTGAACCGAGCTGGCCGGCGTCACCGACCTTGCCGAATGAACCGACCTTGCCGGCTGACCCAAGCTTGGCGCTCTAACCGACCTTGCGCTCGCCGAGGCGGCGGCGGTTGGTCCACTGCGCCTTGACGTAGTCACGGTTCATCATGGCGATGAAGTCGATCGAGATCTCCTTGGGGCACGCCTCGCCGCACTCGCCGTAGTTGCGGCACGAGCCGAAGTACTCGTCCATCTTCTCGACCATGGCGATCGAGCGGTCCCAGCGTTCTGCCTGGCCCTGGGGCAGCAGGTTGAGGTGCTGCATCTTGGCCGACGTGAACAGGCTGGCGGCCGAGTTGGGGCAGGCGGCGACGCAGGCGCCACAGCCGATGCATGCGGCGGCGTCCATGGCCGCCTCGGCCGCATCCTTGGCGATGGGGATCAGGTTGGCGTCAGGCGTGCCGCCGGTGGTGACGTCGATGTAGCCGCCGGCCTCGACGATCCGGTCGAACGTCGCCCGGTTGACCATCAGGTCTTTGATGACGGGGAAGGCCGCCGAGCGGAACGGCTCGATGATGATCTCGTCACCGTCGGTGAACTGGCGCATGTGCAGCTGGCAGGTGGCGGTCGCCTTCTGCGGGCCGTGCGCCTGACCATTGATCATGACGCCGCACGTGCCGCAGATGCCCTCGCGGCAGTCGTGGTCGAACACGATGGGTTCCTGATCGTGGTCGATCAGGTCCTCGTTGACGTAGTCGAGCATCTCGAGGAACGAGGCGTCGTCGGCCACCTTGGTGGTGTACGTCGCAAACTCGCCGGTGCTCTCGGGGCCTGCTTGGCGCCATACCTTGAGGGTGAGGTTGAGCATTTCGGTCATCGTCGGGGTCCGTTCTCGGTGCTCAGTGACCGGTCGTCGGTAAGCATCTACTTGTAGGAGCGCTGGGAGGGCGTCACGTCTTCGAAGACGAGCGGTTCCTTGTTCAGCACGGTGTCCTGGGCGATGTTCGGGCCGCCGTACTCCCAGGCAGAGACGTATTGGAAGTTGACGTCGTCGCGGAGCGCCTCGCCCTCGGGCGTCTGGGATTCCTCCCGGAAGTGGCCGCCGCAGCTTTCAACGCGATCGAGTGCGTCCTTGGCCTGCAGTTCCGCCAACTCCATGAAGTCGATCACCCGCAATGCCTTCTCCAGGCTCTGGTTGACCCCCTCGGCGGTGCCGAGGATCTTCACGTTGTTCCAGAACTCCTCGCGCAGTGCGGGGATCTCGGCCAGCGCCTTCTCCAGGCCGGCCTCGTTGCGGCTCATGCCGATGTAGTCCCAGACCAGCTTGCCCAGCTCGCGGTGATAGTGATCGACAGACTTGGTGCCGTTGGTCGACATCAGGTGATCGATGCGGCCCTGCAACTCGGCCTCGGCCCGGTCGAACGCGGGGTCGTCGGTGGACAGCGGGTCGCTGCCCAGCTTGGGGGCCAGGTAGTTGGCCACCGTGGGCGGGGCGACGAAGTAGCCGTCGGACAGGCCCTGCATGAGGGCGGAGGCCCCCAGCCGATTGGCGCCGTGGTCGGAGAAGTTGGCCTCGCCCAGCGCAAACAGCCCGGGGATGGTGGTCTCCAGGTTGTAGTCCACCCACAGGCCACCCATCGTGTAGTGGGTGGCGGGGTAGATGCGCATCGGAACCTCGTAGGGGTTCTCGCCGGTGATGCGCTCGTACATCTCAAAGAGGTTGCCGTAGCGCTCGGCGATGAGGTCCTTGCCCAGGCGCTCGATGGCGCTGGCGAAGTCGAGGTACACGCCGTTGTGCAGCGGGCCGACGCCGCGGCCACTGTCGACAGCCGTCTTGGCGTTGCGAGAGGCGATGTCCCGGGGCACCAGGTTGCCGAACGCCGGGTACTTGCGCTCGAGGTAGTAGTCGCGCCGCTCCTCCGGGATCTGCGCCGGGGGCGTGTCGACGTCGTCGACCGACTCCGGCACCCAGATGCGGCCGTCGTTGCGCAGCGACTCCGACATGAGGGTGAGCTTGGACTGGAACTCATCCGACGGCGGGATGCAGGTGGGGTGGATCTGGGTGTAGCAGGGGTTGGCGAACGCTGCGCCCCGCTTGTGGGCACGCCAGGCCGCCGTTGCGTTGGAGTTCATGGCGTTGGTCGAGAGGAAGTACGTGTTGGAGTAGCCGCCGGTGGCCAGCACGACCGCATGGGCCGAGTGCCGGGTCAGCTCACCGGAGATCAGGTCCCGGGCGATGATGCCCGCCGCAGTGCCCTCGTCGTCGAGGACGAGATCGAGCATCTCGGTGCGGTTGTGCAGGGTGCACGTGCCCGCCTCGATTTGATGGGCCAGGGCCTGATAGGCGCCGAGTAGCAGTTGCTGACCGGTCTGACCGCGGGCGTAAAAGGTGCGGCTCACCTGTGCGCCGCCGAAAGAGCGGTTGGCCAGCAGGCCGCCGTACTCGCGGGCGAAGGGCACTCCCTGGGCGACGCACTGGTCGATGATGTTCGACGACACCTGGGCCAGCCGGTAGGTGTTGGCCTCGCGGCTACGGAAGTCGCCGCCCTTGATCGTGTCGTAATACAGCCGGTACACCGAGTCGCCGTCGGCCTGGTAGTTCTTGGAGGCGTTGATGCCGCCCTGTGCTGCGATCGAGTGCGCACGGCGGGGGCTGTCGTGGAAGGTGAAGACCTGCACGTCGTAGCCGAGTGCGCCCAGCGTTGCGGCGCAGGCGCCGCCGGCTAGCCCGGTGCCCACCACGATCACCTTGAACTTGCGGCGGTTGCTGGGGTTCACCAGCTTCATGTTGAAGAGGTGGTTGTCCCACTTGTCGGCCAGCGGGCCTTCGGGGATTTTCGCGTCGAGCGAGATGGTCATGTGGCTCTCCCTACGAGACGATGCCGGTCATGGCGGCCAGCGGCATGATGGTGTTGCCCACGCCGATCAGCACGGCCAGGCCGATGGCGAAATAGCGCCGGGCGACGTTGTACTTGGGGCTGTTGAGGCCGAGGCTCTGAAACATCGACCAGGCACCGTGGTAGAGGTGCACGGCCAGCAGCAGGTTGGCGACGATGTAGAAGATCGCCACCGGCGGGCGGCTCATCGACGCAACGAAGTTTTCGTACGGCATGCCCCGTTGCCAGCCGTTTCCGGCGGCGCCGCCGACGCCCCAGGTGAGGTCGGCCAGGTGGAACAGGAGGTAGAACAACACGATGGTGCCGGAGACGGCCATGGTGCGGTTGGCGTAGTTGACCGCTACGAACTGGCGCTTGGACTCGTAGTGGACCGGGCGGGCCCGCTTGTTGATCACGACCAGGCGATAGGCAGCCAGGATGTGGACGAGGAAGGCGCCGATCAGCCCGAGGCGCATGATCCACAGAAACACGGTCCTTGGGAGGATCGGATACAACAGTTCCCTCAGGAACTCGCCGTAATGGTTGATCGCCTCGGCCCCGAGGAACATCTTCCAGTTGCCGATCATGTGAAAGACGATGAAGCCGATCAACATGACGCCGGACAGGGCCATCGCCCACTTCATGCCGACCGTCGTGTCGAGGAAGCGAATGGGCCAGGGAAGGTTGCGGCGCGTGGGGCGCTGCGACTCGGGTTCCTGGGCTCCTGGTCGACCTTGGACCACCTGCGCCATGGATTGGGCCTCCGGTTGCGTCGGTCAAGCCGACTCGAATGTGTGAACGAGCAAGACGGTGGCGGAGCCAGACGTCGGTGGCCAACCTACTCGTCGGGGATCGAGAGCGACCAGAAGGCCACACCCGCTGCGTCGTCGGTCAGCACGTAGCGCCACGCCGTCGGAGGTCGCGAGTTGTCCTCGGCCCCGGCGATCAGGGTCAGCTCGAGCGACAACGACCCTTCCAGCGGCCGAACGAGGGGCAGGGTGGCGATCGTGGCCGACCCGGCCGTGGGGACGGGCCCGGAGAATGTCCACGAGTGGACACGTTCTGCCCACCGCACCGTGGCGACCACCCGTGCTGTGTCGGCGTCCGCGCCCGTGTCGCCGTCCATCCAGTCCCGGCACAACCACAGGTTGACGGCAAACCCGCGGCCGGGGCGCAGGTGCGGTGGCGGGGGCTCGGGGAGGACGGTGACCGGTGCCCAGGCCGGATCGCTGGGCTGCTCGGGCCAGGGCGCGCTGAACCCACGCCCGGGCCGTCCCGCCATCCGCCGTACGGTCGCGATCACGTTGGACGGCACGGGCTCCTGGGGTGGAACTCGGTTGGTCGCCCCGGTCGTCGGCGCTGCTGTGTCGTCGGCGCTGGTCGACCGCACCCATGCCAGCGTCGTGGGCCACCGTCGGTGGCGCCGGGCCAGCAGCGCCGCCGCAGCTCCAGGTGCCAGATCGGGCCAAGAGGAGACCCCGGTGCCTGCCAACCGTTCCAGGAACGACCGTCGGCGGTACCGGTGCTCCTCGTCCATTACCCGCAGCCCTGCCGAGGTGGCCGCATTCCTGACGATCGTCGGAATGGCGCCCGAGGGGGCGCGCACCGCGTTGGCGCCGAGGTCGACCGCCCGCCGGGCCACGGTCTGGGCCTGCGCAGTCGTGGCAACGCTCAGGTCGTCGGCGTCGAGTTCGACGCAGCGCAGATACACCGCCTCAGTGTCGTCAGTAGACCCACACCGTTGTGCCGATGCGGCCCCAAGCTGTGCCCCAGAGGAAGTCGATCTCCGGGTTGGTCAGCCGTACGCATCCGTGGCTGGCGGCGTAGGCGGGAACCGACGGCGAGCCGTGGAGGGCGATGCCACCGTTGAAATACTTCGGACGCCACAGCTTGCCGAGCGGTGAGACTCGTAGGCCGTTGATTTGACGGAAAATGCGGTATTTGCCACGGGGCGTGCGGTGGCTGGCATCGCCGGTCGACGCATTGAACACGGAATGGACGTAGCCACCGTCGACCAGCAGCACGACCTGGCGGGCCAGGTCGACCTCGATCACCCGGCCCGAGCGGCTGCGGGCGTTGGGACGACCGACCAGGTTGATGTGGCGCAGGGTTTGGGGTCCGGCGACCCCGTCTCGCCCTAGACCGTAGAACTTCTGGAACGCCATGACGGCGTGGTAGGTGTTGGACCCGTAGGAGCCGTCGGCCGACACAAAAAAGCCGAGTTGGCCAAGTCGGGATTGCATCGACTTGACCGCAGCGCCTCTCGAGCCGCTGCGCAGCGTCTGGCCGGTGGGCACGGGGGTGGTGTTGCAACCGCACGAGGCGCCCAGCGTCGCCATGACCAGCATGGCGATGAGGAGACGGGTCCTGCCGGTGGTCCGTCGCTTCATCGAATTAGACGCTGAATGTGTAGCCACGATCACTCTCCGTGAGGTTCCGCTCGGTGTGCTGTGATTTCGTTCTGAGATTGCTAACAGATTTTAGGCGAAATTGCACTCATCGGCATGGCGGCTTGATCGCTCTCTGCCGGTCGGTCCGGCCAAGGCCGACCCTTTTCTCCGTCTTCGTCCGGACGCGGGCTCGTCCTCGGCCCATCGCGGGATACCTTGCCCGGGTGACCGCACACGATTCCCCCTCCGAGACCACGGCCGCATCGGCCGACGCAGATCACCGGGTTCCAACACCTCCTGACACCCTGCCGGCCACGCTGGGTGAGCTGTTGGCCTCTGGCTGGACGTCTCGCAGCGTGGTCGATGAACTGCGGGCCAATGCCATCGCCAAGCTTCGTTCGGGCGAGACGTTGGTGCCCGGCGTGATCGGCTACGACGACACGGTGCTGCCGCAGCTCACCAACGCGCTGCTGGCCGGTCATGATCTGATCCTGCTCGGGGAGCGCGGTCAGGCCAAGACCCGCATCATCCGGGCACTCGTCGAGCTGCTCGACGAATGGCTCCCCGCCGTGGCGGGCTCCGAACTTGCCGACGACCCGACCGCCCCGATCAGCCCCGGTGCGATCGCCGCCGTGGCCGAGGGGGGCGACGACACCCCGCTGGAGTGGTTGCACCGCTCGCAGCGGTACGCCGAGAAGCTGGCGACGCCCGACACCTCGATTGCGGACCTGATCGGGGAGGTCGACCCGATCAAGGTGGCCGAAGGTCGGCACCTCGACGATGAGGGCACCATTCACTTCGGCTTGGTGCCTCGCGCCAACCGCGGCATCTTCGCCATGAACGAGCTGCCGGATCTGTCCGAACGCATCCAGGTGGGCCTGTTGAACATCCTCGAGGAGCGAGACGTACAAATCCGTGGCTACCGGATCCGGCTGCCGGTCGACGTCATGTTGGTCGCCTCGGCCAACCCGGAGGACTACACCAACCGCGGTCGGCTGATCACCCCGCTCAAGGACCGCTTCGGTGCCCAGATCCGCACCCACTACCCACTCGAGGTGGCCACCGAGGTGGAGATTCTCGACCAGGAAGTCACCGTGCCTCAGGTCGAGGGCGTGTCGATCGGGATGCCGCGACCGATGGCCGATGTGGTGGCCACATTCTCCCATCTGGCCCGGCAGAGCTCACAGATCTCGCAGCGATCCGGCGTGTCGGTGCGCCTCAGCGTGACCAACGCCGAGACGATGACCGCCAACGCGGTGCGACGCGCCCTGCGCCTTGGCGAGAGCGAGGCCGCTCCCAGGGTGTGCGATCTCGAATCCCTGCCCGCCTCGACGATGGGCAAGCTCGAGATCGAGAGCCTGGAGGAGGGCCGAGAGGGCCAGATCGTGGGCCAGCTTATGAACCACGCCGTGCTGGCCGTGTTCCGCGAGCTGGTCAGCCCCGGGGATCTAGGACGGGTTGTCGACGAAATCGAACAGCACGGCGCCGTCGAGGTTGGCGACGACGTGACCTTGGTCGAGTTCACCGAGCTGCTCTCCGGGGCCCCGGAGCTCACCAAGGTGGCCTCATCGGTGGCGGGCGACGCCGCGACGGCGGCCGAGTTGGCTTCCGCCGCCGAGCTGGTGCTCGAAGGCCTGCACCTGTCCAAGCGGCTCAATAAGGACGCGATGGGCGCCGCCACCACCTACTCGGGCCGCCGCTGATGGGCATCTCGTGACCTCTCGGCTGCGGTACTCACCATGGGACGGCACCCAGGTGGTCTTCGACGTCGATGCCCTCGACGTCATGGAGGAACTGACCGACGACCTGCTGTACTCCGGCGACGTCAACGCTGCCCTTCGTCGCCTGCTGCAGGAGGGCATGACCGATCGTGACGGCCGACGCCTGGAGGGCCTGACCGACCTGATCGAACGCCTTCGGGAGCGGCGCGAGGAGCTGCTGGCCAACTCCGACCTCGGCTCGGCGGTCGAGGGCATCGGTCAGGAGCTGACCGAGATCACCGACATGGAGCGGGCCGAGATGGACTGCCAGGAGGCAGCGGCGCGGGCCTCGGGCGACGAGGAGTGGGCCCGGTCGGCCCAGGAGTCCTTCACCAACAAGCGTTTTGACCTCGACCTGATGCCGCCGGACCTGGCCGGGCAGATGAAGGCGCTCGATCGTTACGACTTCACCTCCGACGAGGCCGCCGAGCGCTTCGAGGCGCTCACCGAGAGGCTTCGGGGCCAGCTGCTCGACCAGGCGTTTAATCAGATGTCGGGGGCGATGGCAAACCTCAGCCCCGAGGAACTCGCTCGCAACCGCGACATGATGGCCGAGCTGAACTCGATGCTCGAGGCCCGCTCCGAGGGGCGCGAGCCCGACTTCGAGGGTTTCATGGAGCGGTTCGGCGACATGTTTCCCGAAAACCCCCAGGACCTGGACGAGCTGCTTGAAGCGCTGGCCCGTCGCATGGCCGCCACCCAGGCCCTGATGAACTCGCTGTCGCCCGAGCAACGCGCTGAGCTGGCGGCGCTGTCCGAGCAGATCATGTCCGACTTGGGTCTCAACTTCGAGATGTCCCGCCTGGCCGACAACCTGCGTCAGATGTTCCCGGACGCCGGCTGGTCGGCCCGCTACGACACCTCCGGGTTCGATCCGCTCGATCTGGCCCAGGCGTCAGAGCTGATGAGCGAGCTGGGCGACCTCGACTCGTTGCAGGGCTTGCTGCGCTCCGCGGCCACGCCGGGAGCGCTTGGCGAGGTCGATCTCGACCGGCTGTCCGAGCTGATGGGCCCCGAGGCCGCGGAGCAGGTCGAGCGGCTGGCCGAGCTGACCCGCCAGCTGCAGGAGGCGGGCCTGATCGACACCAAGGAAGGCCGCCTCGAGCTGACCCCGGCCGGTCTGCGGCGGCTGGGCCAGAATGCCCTGGCCCAGGTGTTCCGTCAGCTGCGCAACGATCAGCTCGGCACCCACGATCATCCAGATATCGGGGTTGGCCACGAGCCGGCCTACGTCACCCGCCCGTGGGAGTGGGGCGACCCGTTTCGGGTGGACCTGCACGCCACGGTCCGCAATGCCGTGCTGAGGGAGGCCGCCGAGGGCCGGCGACCGACCGGTCGGGTATCGCTGTCTCCCGACGATTTCGAGATCGCCGAAACCGAGCACCAGGTGCGGGCCGCCACCGTCTTGATGCTCGACCTGTCGTTGTCGATGCCGATGCGGGACTACTTCCTGCCGGCCAAGCGGGTGGCGATGGCGCTGCACGGGCTGATCACCATGCAGTTTCCCCGCGACTACTTGGGCATCGTCGGGTTCTCCGAGGTCGCCCGGGTGCTGCGAGCGGACCAATTGCCCGAGGCCAGCTGGGACTACGTCTACGGCACCAACATGGCCCACGGCTTCCAGCTGGCCCGCGAGCTGCTGGCCCATGAGCAGGGCACCAAACAGATCCTGATGGTGACCGACGGCGAACCAACCGCTCACATCGGGCCCTCCGGCGAGCCCCAGTTTCAATATCCCCCCAGCCAGGCGACGATCGACGCCACATTGACCGAGGTTGGCCGGTGCACCCGTGCGGGCATCCGCATCAACACCTTCATGCTCGAACCCGATGGGGGCCTGGCGCGCTTCGTCGAGCGGCTCACCCAGATCAACGGCGGTCGGGCGTTCTTCGCCGACCCCCAGAACCTTGGCGAGTTCGTACTCGTCGACTTCGTCGAACAGCGCCGCAAGCTGCTCCGCCAGCGCTGAGGCGAAGCTTCCGGTCCCGATCCGCGTCCTCGACCCGGGTCTTTCGACTCGGACGTTTCGGTCGACGGATGTGCAGATTTTCAGCCGAAGAATCAACTCGGCGTTGCAAAGAGGGGCCCGCAGCGGTCAGAATAAATCACACTGCTGTAATTACAAGCGTGTCTCGCTGGAGGTTGGTGCGAAGGCGCCGAGCGATGACGGAGCCTCAGGGAGGCATCGTCGGTCGCATCGGAGCCGGTGCCCCACCGCTGGGGGGAGAGGCAGGCTGGAGGCCCCGAACCAATGGATGACGACGCGACCGACGAGACTGAGGAGGCCAGCTGGCAGCTGGAAGCCAACTGTCTCGGTGTAGACCCTGATTTGTTCTTTCCGGAACGGGGGGCCTCCACCAAGGAGGCCAAGGCGGTGTGCAAAGGCTGCGTGGTGCGGGAGGACTGCCTGGAGTTTGCCCTGCAGAACGGGGAGAAGTTCGGAATCTGGGGTGGGTTGAGCGAGCGCGAACGGCGTCGCATCCGACGCCAGCGTGCACTGGAACGCGCGGCCAAGCGGGACGATTCCCAAACCGCCTAGCTCGTTGAGCCGGGGGTGGCGACCAGCTCGGACGGTGTGACGATCAGGTGCATCGGCACGTCCCAGCGCTGCACTTCGAGATGCTCGACCAGTTGGAACTGGTGAGCGACCCCGACCAGAAGCGGGGTGCTGGCGTTGGGGCGGTCGCCGGCCGTCCCACCCAAACCGGCGAGTAGGCGGTCGTACCAACCACCCCCGCTGCCCAAGCGGTTGCCGGCGGGATCGAAGGCCACGCCGGGCACGAGGATCAGCCCGTGGTCGCTCGGCTCCACCTCGGTTGCGTCTGCGACGGGGTAGCGCAGCGTTCCCCAAGCTGTCGCCAGGGGGGCACCGGGATTCCAGCCCAGCATCCGGGGGCGGGCCGCCGGATGGCCAGGCAGGGTCAGGCCGTTCGGCCCGTCCATCAACGTGGGGCCACCCCCGGGGTGGGGACCGACCACCTGAGGCGGGCGCACGTCGGGCTCGCCTCGGACCGGCCAGTACAGGCCGATCGGTCCGGCTTGGGCCGCTCGCCGCACCCGCAGGTCGTCGGCCAGGCGGCCCAAGATGCTTGACGAGGCGACGCTGACCGCCGCCTCGGACAACGCTCGGCGTCGTCCCAGAAGACGGGCCCGGAGGGCTTGTGTTTCCGTCTCTGGAGGCACCCCGGCGGGAGGCTCCGATGCCGCTCGGCGCTGATTCATGGGTACCATGGTCGCATGGGTAATGAATGGATATTCGTGATTTTGATTGCGCTGGTGGTCATCGGCGGCTCTCAGATCCCCAAGTTGGCTCGCAACCTGGGCCGCGCACAGAACGAGTTCAAGGCCGGCTTGGAGGAGGGCAAGGCTTCAACGCCCCCGCCGGATCCGGCTCAGCCCACCCAGGCACCAACCCCTCCTGCCGCAAAGCGGGACGAGCCGACGGTCGACTGAACTTCACGACGCCCCGAGCTGTGCAGCTTGGGACGGTGAGCAGTTGCGAAGCGCTCGGATGGGCGCGGCCCTGTCGGCAGCGGAGGTCTCACGCTGCCGACGGCCAACATTGGGGGGTGGTCAGGGGTGGGGGTTTGGTGCGTGGATGAGGGGTCAGGCGCTCAGCCGACCGAAACCGGGCTGGTCACGGAACGGCGCTTGAGTATGCGGCGGCGCTCACGCTCGGACGTGCCACCCCAAACTCCGTGGTCGACCCGGTTGACCAAGGCGTACTCCAAGCACACCTCTCGAACCGGGCAGTCGACGCACACCTTTTTGGCGACTTCGACACCGACACCATCGCTGGGGAAGAACAGGCCGGGCGGTTGCTCGACGCAGTTGCCTTCGTCCATCCATTCGCTATCCATCATGGACTTCATGCCTCCTACAACTAGCAGCCCAGGGTTTTGTTCCCAAACGTCGCCGCTGAGAGCGCACTTGGTCTGAGAGCGGGCACAGACAGGCCGAGCGGGGCCACTCCGATCGGGTGGGGGCGGTTGGTAGGGACGGGCCGCAGCCTGCATGCTGGGGGTCTCATGGAATCCGAGAGTGTTCACCCCGGGGCTGGCGGCCTGACGTCTTCGGGCAACGAGGCAGGGCGCGACGGGTCCCCCCTTCCCCATTTCTCGCCCGCCGGAACGCCTCCTCGACCCGGAGCAACCGAGGCCGAGGCCAAGTCGCCCCCCATCTTTGTCGGGGCTCCGTTGGGCGGCTCGCCCGCCGCTCCCTCGGGTGGCGAACCGCAGGGCTCCGACCGGCGGGGCGGCGGCGCCGGTCACTGGCGAAGCGCCGTGATCGGTGGGGTCGTCGGCGCATTGGTGACCTCGATGGTTGTCGGTGCGTTGCTGGTGTTGGCGCCGCGCCGGGAGATCACCGAGATCCGGCCGAGCGACGAGCTGCGGCGCGAGGCCCTCGACATCGGAACCCTGCTCGAGCTGGTTCGCCCCAGCGTCGTGGCGGTCAACACCGGTGAGCAGACCGGCGACGGGATGTTTGCCAGCGCAGGTTCGGGTGTCGTGCTGTCGGATGAGGGCCTGGTGCTCACCAACGCCCACGTCGTCTCGGGTGCGCAGTCGATCAGCGTCGACCTGTTCGACGGGCGCACCCGCCCGGCCAAGCTGGTCGGGAGTTTCCCCGAGCGCGATGTTGCGGTGATCCAGCTGCAGGACCTTGAGAAGCCGGTCGTTCCCGTCGAGCTGGGGCGCTCCTCCGACCTCAAGGTGGGCGACCAGGTTGTGGCGATCGGCAACGCCCTCGGCCTCGGGGAGGATCCCAGCGTCACCTCCGGCATCGTGTCGGCCACCGGCCGCAGCATCCCGGGCCCAAGCGGTCAGCTCGTCGACCTGATCCAGACCGACGCCGCGATCAACCCCGGGAACTCCGGTGGACCGTTGGTCGACGTTTCGGGCCGTCTGGTCGGCATCAACACCGCATTCGCAGCCAACAGCCAGAACATCAGCTTCGCCCTGGAGATCGACTCGGTGATGCCCTTCGTCGAGGACATCGAATCCGGCGACAGCCCGGTGACGGCGGACAGCCCATTCCTGGGCGTCCGCACCCAGGACGTCGAGGCCCTGCCCGCCGACGTGAAGACCAACTTCGACGTCCAGGTTGACGCCGGCGCCTTCGTCGCCAGCGTCGTGCCCGACTCCGGCGCTGCGGACGGAGGACTGCAGAAGGGCGACGTCATCGTCGAGATCGACGGTCGAACCGTGACCTCGTCCCAACAGGTCGGCGACCTGGTGGCGGCATCGAAGCCCGGTACCGAGCTGTCCGTCGTCTTCCTGCGATCGGGCGCCCGCCAGAGCATCGATGCCACCGTCGGACGGGTGGGCGGCTGAACAGCGGCTGAAAGCGTCGCTTGGGCGACGTGGTGCGAGAGTACGGCGTGAGCCGAGAAGCACCTATCATGGCGTCGACGCAGCCTGCGACGCAGGCCGATCTCGATCTCTGGAGCCAGCCATCGCCTACGAAGAGCCACTCTACGACCCCGACTCTCCGCCCCGGGCCGACGTGACGATCGTCTACGGGGGCCCGGTGGCACCCCACTGGGACATCCGTACGGTCTCTGGCGACCGCTCCGTCGCCGACGCGTTCGCCGCTCGCGTCAACGCACGTCTGATGCTGCTGCCCGCCCACGACCCACAGTTTCGTCGCAACCGGGAACGGGTCAACAAGGACGCCGAACGCGAACACATCCGACTCACGTGGGACCTCGGCTACGACGAGGGCGACGACCGCTGAGCGCCGAAGGGGGAGGCGATGCCATGAGTGGGGAGTCATTGGGGGCGGCCAGCGAATTGGGCCCAGCCCGCTTCAGTAATCGTGAGCTGTCGTGGCTGGACTTCAACTCGCGCGTCCTCGCCCTGGCCGAGGACCCCGACACGCCGCTGCTGGAGCAGGCCAAGTTTCTCGCTATCTTCACGTCCAACGGCGACGAGTTTTTCCAGGTTCGTGTGGCGGGCCTGATGGAGCAGGTGGAATCGGGTGTCACCAGCCGGTCCGACGACGGCCGCACGCCGGCCCAACAGCTGCGTGAGATCTACAAGCGCGCCTCGGAGTCGGCCGACAGGGCAGACGAGGTGTTCCTCTCGGGCCTGGTGCCCGCGCTGGCCGACCGCGGCATCCACTTCATCAAGTGGCGGGAGCTGCCCCCCAGCGACCAGGACTGGCTTCGGGACGTCTTCAACGAGCGCATCTTCCCGGTGCTCACCCCCCTGGCGGTCGATCCCTCCCATCCGTTTCCCTACATCTCCAACCTCTCGCTCAACCTGGGCGTGCGCCTGAGGGATCCGCTGACCGAAGAGGTGCGCTTCGCCCGTCTCAAGGTGCCCCGCCTACTCGACCGGTTCCTGGCGCTGCCCGAAGGCGACCGGTTTGTCCCGCTTGAGCAGGTGATCGCCGCCCATCTGGATCGGCTGTTTCCCGGCATGTCGGTGGTCGACTCCACCATCTTCCGGGTGACAAGAAATACCGACCTCATGTTGGAAGAGGACGAGGCCGATGACCTGCTGGCGGCCGTGCAGTCCGAAGTGCGCCGGCGGCGCTTTGGCGGTGCGGTGCGTCTCGAGGTTGATGACCACGCCTCTGAGGAGATGGTCGAGTTTCTCATCGAGGAGTTGGACCTGGGGCCCGAAAATGTGTTCCGGCGTCGGGTGCCCCTCGACCTGACCGGGCTGTTCACCATCCGCGCCCTCGACCTGCCCGATGCCACCTATCCCGAGTTCAACGGGATCACCCAGCCGCGCCTGGCGTCGGGGCCGGAGACGGTACCTGCCGACTTCTTCGCCACCCTTCGCAAGGGTGACGTGCTCGTGCACCACCCTTACGACAGCTTTTCGAGCAGCGTCGAGGAGTTCATCCGGCAGGCGGCACGCGACCCCGACGTTCAGGCGATCAAGCTGACCCTGTACCGCACGTCCGGTGATTCCCAGATCATCGAGGCGCTGATCCGCGCCGCCGAGCAGGGCAAGGCAGTGGCGGCCCTCGTCGAGCTGAAGGCCCGCTTCGATGAGGAGAACAACATCGTGTGGGCCAAGCGCCTGGAGAAGGTCGGCGTCCACGTCGTCTACGGCATGGTCGGCCTGAAGACCCACACCAAGGTGGCCCTCGTCGTCCGCCAGGAAGGCGATCGGGTGCGTCGTTACTGCCATGTGGGCACCGGCAACTACAACTCGAAGACCGCCCGCATCTACGAGGACTTTGGTCTGCTGACCGCTGACGAAGTGATCGGAGCCGACGCCTCGTCGTTGTTCAACTACCTCACCGGGTACGCACGGGACGTGCAGTACCACCGGCTGCTGGTCGCCCCCCATCACCTGCGTAGCGCGCTGAGCGCTCGCATTCGGGGGGAGATCGAAGCACCGGAGGGCACCGGCCACATCGTGATGAAGATGAACAGCCTGGTCGACGGCGACATGATCGATCAGCTCTACGCCGCCTCCCAGGCCGGGGTTCGCGTCCAGTTGATCGTCCGGGGGATCTGTTGTCTGCGCGCCGGGGTCGAGGGCCTTTCGGAGAACATCGAGGTTCGCTCGATCGTCGGGCGATACCTGGAGCACTCGCGCGTCTACCACTTCGCCAACGGCGACGGGCACGGCCGCAGCGCCACCTACTTCGGTTCGGCCGACCTCATGCCCCGCAACCTGGACCGCAGGGTGGAGGCGGTCACGCCGGTGCTCGATGAGGACCTGAGCGCCCGCATCGCCGACATCCTGGCGATTCAGCTGGCCGACGACACGCTGGCGTGGACCCTCACCGACCGAACCTGGCAGCGGGTCAACCCGCCCGGTTCCGGTCCCGGTGAGGTCGACACCCACGTCGTGTTGGAGGAGGAGGCCAACAAGCGGGCCGCCCTCAACGTGATGTAGTGGACCCGAGTGCCGGCGGCCGGCCCCACACGTGGGATGGGCCGCTCCCCGTGCCCGGCCCGCAGGGCCCGGTGGTGCGCTGGAACGACCCGTTCCCTCGTTTGGCCGTTGCCCATGCGCTGTCGACGGCCGGAGACGCGATCGTCGCCATCGCACTGGCCAACACGTTGTTTTTCCAGGTGGACCCGACCGACGCCCGCGGGCGGGTGCTGTTGTACCTGTTGTTCACCATGGCGCCCTTTGCGCTGGTCGGACCGTTCATCGGCCCGGCGATGGACCGCGTGCCCGGTGGCCACCGATTGGTGATCCTCGCCTCGGCGGTTGGACGAATGGGCCTGGCCCTGGCGATGATCCCCAACGTCGACGGCGGCCTGTTGTTGTTCCCCGAAGCCTTCCTCGTGTTGGTGCTGGGCAAGACCTACCAGGTAGGCAAGGCGGCGCTGGTGCCCAGCGCTGTCAGCAGCGACAGCGAGTTGGTCGAGGCCAACTCCAAGCTCCAACTGCTGTCCGGGCTGGCCGGGGCGGCGGCCGCCATTCCGGCAGGCCTGGCCACGTTGGTGGGGCCCGGCGCTGTGTTGGCGTTGGCCGGCATCGTATTCCTGGCAGCGTCGCTCGCTGCTATCCGGATTCCCGACCCCAGGCGACCGGTCGAGCGAACCGATCCAGACGTGGCCGCCGAGCTCAACAACCTGCCGGTGCAAACCTCGGCGGCGGCGATGTCCTGGCTGCGTTGGGTGGTGGGCTTCGTGACGTTCCTCCTGGCGTTTGGTCTTCGTCGCCCGCCCGATGCCCCGCCGCCGGGCACGGTGGTCGGGAGGGTGGCGGCGGCATCCCGCTCGGAGTACGTCGCGGCGGCAAGCGACGGGCCGTACCCCACCTGGTTCTTCGCGGCGGTGGTCGTCGCTGCGGTCGTCGGAGGGCTGGCCGGCTCTGCCTCCGCCCCTCGGATGAGGGCGCGGGCGAGCGAGGGCACGATCCTGGCCGCCTCGATGGGGGTGATCGTTCTCAGCGCCCTGGCCGCGCTGGTGCTGCCCGGGTTGGCGGGCATGGTGTCGCTGTCATTCGGGGTGGCCGCCGGTGCCAGCGTGGGTAAACAGGCCTTCGATGCGCTGGTTCAAGCGGGGGCGCCCGACGTCGACCGCGGTCGGGTCTTCGCCCGGTTCGAGAGCCAGTTTCAGCTGGTGTGGGTGCTCGGCGCTGCGGTCGCCGTGTTTCTTCGCCTGGGCATCACGGCCGGGTCGGCCTTCGTGCTCGTCGGCGGGGTGGGCGCCATGGTGCTGTACCTGATCGCAGCGTCGAGGGTGGATCCGAGGCTGCGCCCGCCGCCGGCGTTCGCCCGTCCGCTCGGCGGGTTGTTCAGCCAGCGACCTCGTTGAGGCGTCCGGTGGTGACGTCGTAGACGAACCCGGACACGTGGTCCTTGTAGGGGATGAACGGGCTGCTGGCCAGCCGGGCCATGCTCTGAGCCACGTCGGCGTAGGGGTCAACGAACGACTCGAGGGCCCACCACGGCTTGATGCCGAGCTCGGCCTCCAGTTCGGCCTTGAAGGCGTCCTCGGTCACGGTCTGCAGCCCGCAGTCGGTGTGGTGCACCAGGATGACCTCGCGGGTCCCCAGCTTTCGCTGTGACAGGCACAGCGAGCGGATGACGTCGTCGGTGATCACACCGCCTGCATTGCGGATGATGTGGGATTCGCCGTTGGCCAACCCGAGCAGGGCAAAGATGTCCATGCGGGAGTCCATGCACGCAATCACCACGACCCGGCGGGTGGGCTCCACCCCAAGCTCGGGCTCGTGGAAGTTGGCGGCGTACTCGGCGTTGCCGGCCAGAATGTCGCTGTAATTTGGGGTGAAATCGGCGCTCATGTGCGCTCCCGTCGGGTCGTCGGATGGCTCGTCCGGTCGGCGGGAAAACCGCGTCGCCCGATCAGAGACGTGTTGGTCCCTCAGAGGTCCGGAAAGTCCGGAACATCCAAGGAGTCCGAGTCTGGCTCCGGACCGCCATCCGGCTCCACTCCGAGCCGCGCCAACCACAGGCCGGGTGCCTCGAGCTCGTTCGGGGTGGGAATCGCTTCGGGGTCGGTCACCAGACGGGTCAGCACGTCGGCGTCGGCCCGTTCGAGCACGCCCCGCACGAACACACGGCCCCGATCCATGACGTCCTGGGTGAGCTCGAGGCCGAAAAGGCGCTCGACGAAGCGGCTGGCCGGATCGACGCTGACCCGTCGCCGGCGAAGGGCCTCGGCCACGCGGCTGGAGCCGGGCATGAGCCGTTCGGCGACGGTGTCGGTGACCCAGCCCGACCAGCCTTCGAGGGCGGCGACTGCGGCATCGATCCGCGGCCGCAGTGCCTCCTGCTCGGGTGAACGCAGCGAACCGAGCAGGCGTTCCGGGCTGATCGCCAGGTTGTTGGGGTCGAACTGGTTCGGGTCGAAGTCGCTCCCCAGCGGATCGGAGTCGTCCTGGCCGAGCATGGACCTGATGGCGTCGGTGGACAGGTCGGTCGGTGAGGCGTCGACGTAGGCCCCGAGCAGGGCTTCGAGCTGCGGTCCGAAAGCGGCCCGACTCAACGCCGCATGCAGGGCCAGTTCCTGGGTGGTGATCCACAACACCAGGTCGTCGCGCTCCAACTCCCACTCGGTGGCGAAGCTGTCCAGGTTGGACGCGATCAGGTTGACCTCGTCGGTGTGTCGGGGCAGTGGCAGGTCGTAGGAGCCGAAGCTGCGGATCGCCAGCTGACCGACCGTGCCCGACGCCATCATCGTGTACAGCATCGACCCCATGATCGGGCCCATCGCCATGAAGGCGCCGAACATGGCCGGATCCACGCCGTCGGGGAGGTCCTCGGCGCTGGGTGGTCCCTCGGCTGCCGCCTGGTCGAGTTGGCCCTGTGCCAGGGTGCTCAGCGCATTGGACAAACGCCGAAGTAGCGGACCGTGGGCCTTCAGCGTCGTCTCGGCCCATTGGCTGCGGTTGACCGCGCTCACCTCGACTCCGGCGAGGGACAGGCCGGTGATCTCGGTCACGTGCAGCTCGGCCACTCGGGCCAGCGTTTCGATGCGGATGCGCTCGGCCGGGTCGATGTTGGCCTCGGGCTGACCCTCGGTGGCGATCGATGCGGCGAGCTTGGCCAGATGAGCGGTGTCGGGCTCACCGTCCCCTCCGACCGAACCCAGGCTGGAGAGCAGGCTGTTCAACATGGCGTTGAGGTCCATGCCCTCCATGCCCTCCATCCCACCCATACCTCCCATGCCCGGAATCGACCCCATCCCACCCATGGGGCCCATGCCGGGAATCGACCCCATCCCACCGATGGGGCCCGGATCGCCCGTCCCGCCGGGTTCGACCGGTCCACCCGGACGGTCGTCGGGATCATCGGCATCATCGTCGAAGGGGTCGAATGGATCGTTTGAGGCCACGCGGGCATGGTAGGCGCCATGGAGCCAAATTCCGAGGCGTCGCCGTCCGGATCCTCGCATCGCCACGGACCGGGTGCCGCGTCGGATCGGGTGGTCCTCGTTGGCGGGGACTGTCCGTTGGGCATCGCCCTGCTCGACGCGTGGGAGGCGGCCGGGATCGCCGCCACCGTGATCGGCCGCGTTCTCGACGGCGCCCCGACGACGCTCGCTGATCACCCGGTGATCCACGTCGGCCGCCACGGCGCCGTCGCCGCAGCGCTGGCCGGCGCAGACGAGTTGGTGATCCTGGCCGCCTCCGGCGTCCGCGACGTGGATGGCTCGGGTATCGGGTTGGTTGACGAGGGGCTGGTCGCCGCGGTGTTGCGTTCCGCCGCCGAGCGGCCTCCGGCGCATGTCACCGTCGTGTCGAGCGCCCTCGGCTACGACCGGCGGCGCCGCAGCGTTCCGTCGGCGCGCAGTACCGAAGTCGATCCGTTCGGGTTGCCGTTGGCGCTTCGACACCTGCCCGCTGCGCTCGCCGGTCGCGTGAGGGCCGAACGGTCGGCGACGTCGTGGGGTGATCGCCATCGCGTGCCGGTCGCCGCCCTGCGGCCGGTGCTGTGCGCGTCGCTCTCGGCGCGCGGCTGGTACGACCGATCCGGCTGGCGGGTTCGCCGGGTGCGCCCATCGCCATGGCCCACCGTGCAATACGTGCACGTCAGGGACGTCGTAGCCGCCGTGGAAACCGTGCGTGAGGGCCGTCGCCGGGGCACCTACAACGTCGCCCCCGACGATCTGCTCGACGGGCCGACGATCGCCGAGCTGGCCGACCGACACGTCGGCATCGGCGCCCCGAGCTGGGTGCTGGTCGCCCTCGACCAGATTCGCTGGTCGACCTGGTGGTCGCCGACCCCGCCCTCCCTGGTCCAAGTGGTGAGCAGCGATCTTGCAGTCGACGCGTCTGGACTCAAGGCGTTGGGTTGGTCGGCATCCCACTCGAGCGCCGAAGCGTTTCTCGTCGCTCATGCTCCAGCCTGGTGGCCCTCGCTGAGCGCTCGGCGTCGCCAGGACCTCGTGTTGGGTGGAAGCGCAACGATCCTGGTGGCCATCGTCGGCGGTGTGGGCTGGGCGGTGACCAGTCGTTGGCGGCGCCGGGTTCGCCGTCCTACTCCAGCTTCACCGCAACGGTGATCGCCCTGCCCGAACGCTGGCAGCGCACCTTGACGGTGTCGCCCTCGAGGTAGAACGCCGCCACCGCCTGGGCCTCGTCGCCGCTGACGACCGGATGGCCACCGACGGCGACCACCTGATCCCGTTCCCGAAGGGTGCCGTCACCCCAGGCCTTGGCCACCGTCGGGTGGTCACCGTCGTCGGAGAGCTGGGCCGGCAGGTCACCCGCCGGGAGCGGTTGAGGGCGCAGGCGAGCGCCGAGGGACCGAAGCACCGGCCAGGGCACTGCCATCGTCCGATCGTCGCTGGTCCTCGTCGTCAGGCCCAGGAGGCGTCCTCGGTCGGTCAGCTCCGTCCCAGGAGGCACGTTGCGCTGGCCGAGGTCGGCCACCAGTATCCGACCCCAGTCGCTGGGCACCCACTCGGACGTGAGTCCGTTCATGTCGGGGGTGCCCGTCGGCAGTGCCCAATCGCCGGATTCCCTGGCCTGGCCCGTGGCGGCCAGGGTCGTCGGCCCCACGGTGGCGGCGCCGTCGGGGTCATCGGCGGCGTCGACCTGGTAGGCCGCCAGCGCCAGCCGCCGGTCGGCCGATCGCAGCGTGACCGGTGCCCGCCGTCCATCGGCGATCAGCGTCGCCTGCTCGGGCGGATCGTCCATGGCGACGATGGCCACTCCGGCGGCGTCGACCATGACGCCGGTCGCCCGACGAGAACCGGCGACGATCGACGGCTGCGATTCGGCGGCGGTTTCGCCACCGAGGGTGGGGGTTGGCCCGTCGTCGGCGTCGGCGGTGCCGCCGGAGGCCAATGCGATCAGGCCGCCGACCGAGGCGATCACCGCTGCGACGCCGGCGGCGATCACGGCCGAGGTCGGGATGCGGCTGACCCGGGGGCTGGTGGCGCCCTGGCGGGCACTGCCCGGGGTTGGAGCCGGTGTGGGCTGGAGGCCGGCGGTTCGTTCGGCAGCTCGCATGCGGGCCAGTTCGCTCGGGTGACGCCACAGCCGATCGTCGGGGTGAACCGGGACCTCTCCGGTCCCATCCGCCTTCCCTCCGGGCGCGGCGGAGGCGGAGCCTGGCTCGCCGCCCGAGCTGTGGTCGGTTCCGGGCGGAGTCTCCTCAGGCTCGTCCGGTGGGATCCCGCTGGGCATCCGGCCACGATATCGACGCACTGCCGGCGAGGGGCCGCGGGCGTGGACCGTCGGGCGAACCGGCTCGGCGACTGCCGAACGGTCTGGGAGGGCCGGCAGTAGGATGGCCCGGGTGAGACGCAGCGAGGACACATGGCTCGATCTCCTCGACGAGCAATTGCCCATCGAGGAGGTTCGACGTTGGGCCATCCGCGACGATTGCGGAGCTGTTGTCGTGTTTTGTGGGACCACTCGGGATCACGCCGGTGACCTCACCGGCGTGACCGCACTTCACTATGAGGCCTACGAGGCCCACGTGGTTCCCCGCCTGGAAGCGCTGGTGGCCGAGACCCGCAGCGCGTGGCCGGCCATCGTTGCGGTGGCGGCGCTGCACCGGACCGGCAAGGTTGCGTTGGGCGAGGAGGCCGTGGTGGTGGCAGTCTCGTCGCCCCACCGTGCCGAGGCATTCGCCGCTGCGGCCCATCTCATCGACCGGTTGAAGGCGACGGTGCCCATCTGGAAGCAAGAGGTGTCAACTGCGGGTCGGCGATGGAGCCCGATCGCAGCACAGATCGAGGAAGCCCCGATGACGATGGTCAGCCACCCCGGCACACAGCAACCCACCGATGCGGGGCCGTACCGATGAGCCCTGCATTGTTTCTCGTCATCGGTTTGGTGCTCAGCGTGATCGGATCGCTGGTCGCCTGGTTGTTCCTCCGAGACCGGCCGGCCTCCACCGATGCGATGGCCGACTTTCGTCGCACGATGTCGGCGCTCGACCCCAACGGCCCCAAACAACCACGCGATCGCAACGGGTCGAAAGGTTCCTCACGGAAGCGCTGAACGGCCCGATGACCGCCTCGTCCTGAGGCGGTTGTGGTGCATACGTGCCTCACCGGCGCGTCATGGGGCACGATAGAGCCCTCGGAAACATGAGTCCTCGGTGACGAGGCCTGAACACTTCGGGCAACCCCGACCCATCCCACCGGCCGAACGCCGACTTGAGAGGACAACCCACTGGCACGCGACCTGGCCATCGACCTCGGTACCGCCAACACCTTGGTGTACGCGCGGGGTGAGGGGATTGTCCTCAACGAGCCTTCGGTGATCGCCATCAACAGCCGCACCAAGGACGTGTTGGCGATGGGGCGCGAGGCCTGGCACATGATCGGGCGTACCCCTGCTCACATCGTTGCGGTTAGGCCCCTGCGCAAGGGCGCGATCACCGACTTCGAGGTGACCCAGGAGATGATCCGTCTGCTGTTGAAGCGGGTCGGTGTCTCTCGGTTCAATCGACCGCGCGTGGTGATCTGCGTGCCGTCGGCGATCACCCCGGTCGAGCGCCGCGCGGTCATCGATGCCACCAGGCGGGCGGGAGCGGCCGACGCCCAACTGATCGAGCAGCCGATGGCTGCTGCGATCGGTGCCGGGCTACCCATCAACGAGCCGATCGCCAACATGGTGGTCGACATCGGCGGAGGTACCTCGGAGACAGCGCTCATCTCGATGGGCGGCATCGTGGCGATTCAGGCGGTGCGGGTCGGGTCCTTCGACCTCGACGCCGCCCTGATCACCTGGATCCGTCGCGAGTACGGCATTGCGGTGGGCGAGCAGACGGCGGAGGAGATCAAGATCACGATCGGCTCGGCCTATCCCACCGAGGAGGAATTCCAGGCGGAGGTGCGGGGTCGGGAGCTGATGTCCGGCCTGCCCAAGACCGTGCTGATCAGCCCGGAAGAGGTGCGCGACGCGCTGGCCGAACCGGTCGGTGCCATGGTGGATTCGGTGATCACCTGCCTGGGGCAGGCGCCGCCGGAGCTTGCCCAGGACTTGATCACCCAAGGCCTGTACCTGGTGGGCGGTGGATCGATGCTGCGAGGCCTCGACCGTCGGTTGGCGCTGGAGACCGAGGTGCCGGTTCGTCAGGTGGCCGAGCCGCTGGAAACCGTCGTGCTGGGAGCCGGCCGGGTCATCGAAAGCTACGAGGCGCTGCAGGCGATGTTCGGACGCGGGGGGGTTGGGCGGGTCATTTCGGGTGGGGGGGGGGGGGGGGGTTTGGGGGGCCGGGGGGGGGGGCGGGGGGGGGGGGGGGTGGGGGGGGGGGGGGGGGGGTGGGCGCCCGGTGAGGGGTTTGAGCCGGGTCGTTTCGGTACGGCGGGCGTCGGAGGTTCATGGACGCCTGGCGGGGAGTTTGAGCCGGGTCGATCCTTCATGGTGATCGGGCGCTGAAGTAGGGTTCGCCCCACTGTTCCGGGGGAAGGGGAAGGGGGACGCTATGCCGCAGTTGGAAGCGAAGGATGTAACGCTGCGCTTCGGCGGTGTGGTCGCGCTCGAT
Source organism: Candidatus Microthrix subdominans (assembly GCA_016719385.1). Taxonomy (NCBI): domain Bacteria; kingdom Bacillati; phylum Actinomycetota; class Acidimicrobiia; order Acidimicrobiales; family Microthrixaceae; genus Candidatus Neomicrothrix; species Candidatus Neomicrothrix subdominans. The sequence continues at coordinate 288,934 of JADJZA010000007.1, forward strand.
TCGCTGTCCTTTACCGCTGCGCCCGATTCGATCACGGCGTTGATCGGGCCGAACGGAGCCGGCAAAACCACCTTGTTCAACGTGGTGACCCGCCTCTATGAACCAAATTTAGGGTCGGTGCTGCTCGATGGGCAGGAGCTGCTGACGACCAAAGCTCACGACATCGCTCAGCTGGGCATCGCCCGAACCTTCCAGAACTTGGCGTTGGTACCGGGACTGACCGTGCTCGACAACGTGATGATCGGCGAACATTCCAGCACGACCGGCGGGTTTTTGATTTCGTTGGCAGGCCTGCAGTTTCTCGGTCGTGAACAGGCGGCCCGCCGGCGGGGCATGGAGCTGCTCGACCGCCTGGGGCTTGCCCAGTACGCGAAGTCGCCCGCAGCCGGGTTGCCCTTCGGCACCCTCAAGCGGATCGAGCTGGCCCGGGCATTGGCATCGAACCCCACCACGTTGCTGCTCGACGAGCCGGCGTCGGGCCTCACCCACTCCGAGGTGGACGAGTTGGGCGGCCTGATCCGATCGATCCGCGATGAGTTCAAGCTGACCGTGCTGCTCGTCGAGCACCACATGGGCATGGTGATGGAGATTTCGGATCGGGTGGTCGTGATGGAGTTCGGAAGGAAGATCGCCGAGGGCGACCCGGCGACGGTTCGGGCGGATCCGGTGGTCATCGAGGCCTACCTGGGGGCGTCGTGACCGATCCGCTGCTCGAAGTTCGTGACCTGACGGCCGCCTATGGGCCGGTGCAGGTGCTGTTCGGCCTGGATCTGGTGGTCAACCCGGGCGAGTTCGTCGTCATGCTCGGCGCCAACGGTGCCGGCAAGACGACCACGCTGCGGGCGTTGTCCGGCCTGGTTTCGGCCCACGGCACGATGAACTTCGACGGCTCATCGATCCTCGGCGACCGCGCCGATCAGGTGGCCAAGCTGGGCATCGCCCACGTGCCCCAAGGCCGGGGCACGCTGTCGGAGCTGACCGTCGAGGAGAACCTGGCCGTCGGGGCCTACCGGCGATCCGACAATGAGATCGACGACGATGTCGCCCGCTGGTTCGACACGTTTCCCCGCCTGGCAGAGCGCCGTCAGCAAACAGCCGGCTCGATGTCGGGCGGCGAGCAGCAGATGCTGGCGATCGCCCGGGCGATGATGTCTCGGCCCAGGCTGATCCTGTTGGATGAGCCCTCGCTGGGCCTGGCCCCTCTCATCACCAAGGAGGTGTTCGAGCGGCTCAGCGCCATCAACAAGGCCGAGGGCCTGGCGGTGCTGCTGGTCGAGCAGAACGCCAACCTGGCGCTCGAGGTGGCCGATCGGGCCTACGTGCTCGAGGCGGGGAAGATCACCGATCAGGGCACCGCTGCCCACCTCATGGCCAGCGAATCGGTCCAACGGGCCTACCTCGGAGTATAAGAACGATGAACCTGTTGTGTCCCACCGTTCCTCAGCTCGTGGCGGGAGTGTAGAGAACTCATGCACCTCCTCCTCGCGTTCGACACCGAGTTCTTCCTCCAGCGCGTCTTCGCCGGCCTCGAGTCGGGCGCGGTCTACGCCATGTTGGGCCTCGGCCTGGTCATCATCTACCGCAGCTCAGGTCTGCTGAACTTTGCCCAGGGCGAGATGGCCATGTTCAGCACGTACCTGGTGTGGGCGCTGGTGGGCAAGGACAATGGCGGCGGGCTCAACGTGTGGCTGGCCTTGGTGATCGCGATGGTGATCGCCTTCGTCGGTGCGGCGGCGATTCAGGCCCTGGTCATTCGCCCGCTTGGCGACCCCCACCTCAACCCGTTGGCGGTGGTGATCGTCACGATCGGGTTGTATTTGGCGATGCACGAGTTGCCGGCGCTTTTCTGGGACTCGGCCAACCACCGCCTGACCCCCCTGTTCGGCACCGGTTCGATCGACATCGCCGGCACTGCGCTGACCTATCGGGCGATCGGCGCGGTCGCGCTGCTGCTGATCCAGGCGGCGGCGTTCTGGGCGCTGCTGCGCTACACCAAGTTGGGTCTGGCGCTGCGGGCGGTGTCGACCAATGCCGAGTCGGCCAGCCTCAGCGGGATCCCCGTGCAACGCACGCTGATGTTCGGCTGGGGATTGGCCGTCAGCATCGGCGTGGTCGCCGGTGTCACGACGGTAGGGACAGCGATCTTCGACCCCAACTTCATGCTGGTCGTCATTATCTATGCCTTTGCGGGCGTCACCTTGGGCGGGTTCGACAGCCCGCTCGGCGCCGTGGTCGGTGGCCTGATCGTGGGCCTGATCACCGAAACCCTGCCGTACTACGTCGATGCCATCGGCGGTGAGTTCCAGCTGATGCCGGCATTCGTTCTCATCCTGGTCGTGCTGCTCGTGCGGCCCCAGGGATTGTTCGGCCGCAAGGAGGTGATCCGGGTATGAACGACTCCGATCCGATCACCGCCGCCGGAGCCCCGAAGGCCGCCGCCTCGTCCGGTTCACGCCCGGCGTCGGACGCAGCAGACCTCGACCGGCTGTTGGCGCCCGATCGCCGCAGCCAGCTGATCAAGGGCATCGTCGCCCTGGTGCTGGCGATCATCGTGTTGTCGCTGCCCTTCCAATACGCCGACTTCCAGCTCGACCGCTTCGCCAAGGTGATCGCGTTTGCGATCGCCGCCATGGGTCTCAACCTGTTGACCGGGTTCACCGGCCAGGTGTCGGTCGGCCACGCCGCGTTCTTCGGCGTCGGGGCCTACACCTCGGCCATCCTGGTCAACGACCACGGGTGGCCGCTGCTGGGGTCGGTCGTGATCGCCGGGCTGGCGGCACTCGTCGTCGGCGTCGTCGTCGGCCTGCCGGCGCTGCGCATTCGTGGCCTGTACCTCGCACTGGTCACGCTGTCGCTGGCCATGTTGTTCCCTCAGGTGGTGAAACGCCTTGCCTGGCTCACCGGGGGTTCGGAAGGCAAGCCGCTGCGTACCGGGGTCGACGTGGGCAACGGCGTGATCAAACTTCGCACCGTGCGCTTCGACGCGCCGTTCGGCAATCTGTCCTCCTCACAGTGGACCTTCTACGTCTACCTGGCGATTGGCGCCCTGGTGTTCCTCGTCTCGTCCAACCTGATCCGGTCGCGGATCGGGCGGGCGATGGTCGCCGTGCGCGACAACGAGATCGCCGCCACGTCCAACGGCATCAACCTGGCCTGGATCAAGGTGGTCACCTTCGGCCTGTCCGCTCTGCTGGCCGGGGTGGGCGGGGCAATGTACGCCCTGAACGAGGGCAACATCGTGCCGGACAAGTTCGGCGTCGAAGACTCGATCTACCTGCTGGTCGCCGTCGTCATCGGCGGCGCCGCCAGCCTGTGGGGCCCCGCGATCGGGGCGATCGCCATCGTGTTCCTGGCCGATCTGGTCCCCGAGAACCTGCAACCGGTCAGCCGTTTGATCCAGGGGGCGCTGCTGATCGCCCTGATCATCGCAGCGCCGGGTGGGATCACGGGGCTGGCCAAGCGGGCACGGGCTGCGGTGCAACGTCGGCTGAAGTCGTTGCGATCGTCGGCCTCCGACTCGTCGGAACCGACAACACCACCACCTGAGGAGCCGCTGAACACCCAGCGGTCCTCGCCAGAGATTTCCACCGAGGAGGAAACAGAATGACCAAACCACGTAACTGGCGACGTTCCCGGCTGCTGGCCGGCGCGTTGAGCCTCACGATGATCGCCGCAGCCTGCGGCGGACGCGACGATGGCGATAGCGCCAGCGATACCACCAGCGGCAGCGGCGGGGAGGAGGCCGCAGGGGGTGACTCGATCATCGACACCTCGATCTGCGCTGATTACCAGGCCACCGAAGGGGTCACCGACGACACGATCAAGCTGGGCACCTCGATGCCCCAGTCCGGCCCGTATGCCGTATTTGGCGGCATCCTCAACGGTCTCAAGGCCTACTACGACTACCAAAACTCCCAGGGTGGCATCGACGGCCGCAAGATCGAGCTGATCGCCTACGACGACGAGTACAAGCCGGACCGCACCTCCGACAACGTCAAGAAGCTGGTCGAGGAGGACAAGGTCTTCGCGCTGGTGTCGGTGCTCGGCACCCAGAACAACCTGGCAGTGCGGGACTACCTGGACGAGAACTGCGTGCCCAACCTGGGCGTCGCCACCGGCTCCCCGCAGTGGGGCGAAGCGGTGCAGTACCCGTGGCTGCAGGGTGGCATTCCCTCCTACGCGCTGGAGATGAAGCGGCTGGTCGACTACCTGGAAGAGGTGGAGCCCGACGCCAAGATCGCTCTGCTGCGCCAGAACGACGACTTCGGGGACGCCTACGAGAACTCCTTGGAGCTGTTGACCAAGGACAACGACATGGAGCTCGTCGCCACAGAGACCTACGACGCCCAGGCGTCGACGGACACCAAGGCTCAGGTGGACAAGCTGGCCCAGAGTGACGCCACCGTGTTCGTCAACGGCGCCTCCGGCTCGCAGTGCCCCAACACGCTGAAGTTCGTCCCCGACAACTGGGACGTGCTCACCTACGTGGGGATCACCTGCAACTCCAAGCTGGCCCTGTCGCTGGCAGGCGGCAAGGAAGAGGGCATCATCTCCACCCAGGCCACCCTCGACCCATCCAACACCGAGGACCAGAAGGACCCGGCGATGCAGGAGTTCCTCACCGAATCTGTGAAGCACGGCCTGACCGCGGACGAAGCCCAGCTGGGCGTTGCCGCTCTCGGCTGGAGCTTCGGCGCCATGACGACCGAATTGCTTGAGAAGTCCCCGGAGCTCACCCGTGAAGATGTGATGAAGACCGCCTGGTCGATGGACTCCGACGCGGTCGGGCTGATGTTGCCCAACTCGGGCCTCGTCACCGATGGCGGCAATGACCCGTGGCTGCTCGAGTCGCTGCGGATCGTGAAGCGCACCGACGGCCAGTGGGTCGAGGCGTCCCCGCTGAAGGACTACAACGGCGAGTCCAACGACTTCGTCGGCGGCTAGATCCCGCCTGGATCGTCGACCCCTGGATGCGGCTCCGCCGGTGGCGGAGCCGCATCCAGCAGGTCTTCGGCCCCCTGACGAACCTGCCAATCCCGGTCCTTGAGGGCTGCGACGAGGCGCCGTTCGACCTCCGGCCCCTCAAACGCTGCGAGCGCCAGCACCGCCCGACGTCTGACCGTCGCCACGTCGTCGTTGGCGGCGAGGACCGCGTCGGCCCCGGATGGATGTCCGATCGAACCCAACGCCGCCACAGCGGCCTCCCGAACCAGCTTGTCGGGGTGTTGCCCAGCGGCATCGGCCAGAGCGTCGACCGTGGCGCGAATCGACGGTGCGGCGGGGTCGCCTTCACCCAGCGCAGCCGCAGCGGCCTCGGCCACCAGGTGGTCGTCGCCGGCCAAGGCCTCCCGCAGCGCCTCGCTCAGCGCCTCGTCGCCGACAGCGGGATGGGCAGCGGCCAACCGTAACGAGCACAGCCGAACCCGCTGGTCGTCGTCGCTCAGCCCTTCGATCAGGTCGGCCGAGCCGAGCCTGTCGTGTCGACCCAATGCCAGTAACCGGGCGCTGCGCACCACGCCGGTGGGGTGCGTCGACGCGACGGGGGGATCGCCGAGGCCGTCCCAGCGCAACAGCTCGGCCCGCTGGGTATCGGCGTTTCGGCCGCCGCTCACCCGATGGTGCGGTCGGCGAACAGGCCGATCGTGAAGCCGATGACGCCGGCGACCACGGCCATCGCTGCCGCCAAACACGCAATCATCACGACGAGCAGTACTGCAGAGCGAACCCGGGAGCCCCATCCGTCCCCTCGACGCCGACCGGTCCAGAGTCCAAAGACTTCTCTCAGGGGCGGGACGGGGATGAAGCGCAACGTGGCTGCACCCGATCCCGAATCGGTGAGAGGCTTAGGCTTCACCCCGAACAGCAGGTAGCCCGCGACGAGTGCGGTCACCGCCACGGTTGCGAGCCCAACGATCAACATGAACATGACAGGCCCCAGCGTACCGCCCCCAGAGGGTGACCCCGGCGACGGTTCGCCGACCGTGGTCGAACCAGCCGATGCCGACGTGCAGCCCCGCCAAGGTCGGCGTGTGCCCCGCTGGGTGGGATGGGTTGTCGGCGTGGTGGTGCTGATGGTGATCGGTGGGGCGATCGGCGCCAGCGCTGCGATCCGGACCGACCAGGTGCTCTTCGAGCCCGGAAGCGTCCGCGGAACGGCCGGGCTGGTGGAGGTGTCCGGAACGAAGAGCTACCCGATGAAGGGCGATGTGCTCTTCGCCACCGTGTCGGTCCGCCAAGCGACGCTGTTCGATCGTGTGTTTCGGCGTCCCCTCGACGACACCCTGCGCTTCACCCCGATCGATGAGGTCTACCCGGACGGCGACAAGGCCGCTGTCGACGCAGCCAACGAATCGGCGATGGACGATTCCAAGACGGTCGCCAGCGTCGTGGCCCTGCAGCACCTCGGCCGCAAGGTGACCTTTACCGGCGACGGCGTTGCGATTGTCGAGGTGGCGCCCGAAATGCCGGCCGACGGCCTGTTGAAAGCCGGTGACCTGCTGGTCGGCGCCGATGGCCAGCGCTTGGAACTTACCGACGACCTGCACCGGATCCTCGAGGGAAAGAAGCCGGGCGATTCGGTGAAGCTCAGCGTGGTGCGCGGCGGCGCTCCGTCAAGCACCAGTCCCCACGGCGAGGATGGCAAGAAAACCGGTGGCAAGGACGACGGCAAGGACGACGGTGCTGACACCGACCCGCCCGCCGAGCAGTCGGCCGACGAGGAATCGGTGATCGTCCCGTTGGTCGCCGCCGACGATGGTCGTCCGGTGATGGGCGTGCAGGTGGCCGACTACAACCTCGATGTCGAGTTGCCGATCGACATCTCCTTCGACTCCGGCGAGGTCACCGGGCCGTCGGCCGGTCTCGCATGGACGCTGGCGATCGTCGACGAGCTGACCCCCGACGACCTGACGATGGGCCAGCGGGTGGCCGCCACCGGCACGATTGGGCCGGACGGTGCGGTGGGCCCCATCGGTGGCTTGCCCCAGAAGACCGCCGCGGTTCGACGGGCTGGGGCAGAGCTGTTCTTGGTCCCCGAGGGCCTGCCGAAGGAGGACCTCGTCCAGGCGAAGCAGATCGCCGGAGACGAGGTCGACCTGGTCGAGGTGGCCACCCTCGACGAGGCCATCGACGAAATCGAGGAGTTCGTCGGCGCCTGAGCCTTGAGGGCATCCACCGATGAGCCCATCGGTTGGTCGTACGATCGCTGGCATGGCTGAGCCCATGAGAACCCCAAGAGGGGGACAGATCGACGACCTCGAACAACGCGAGTTTTCGCGCGCCAGGAAGGGCTACGAGCCCTCCGAAGTACGCGCCACCCTCGTGCAAACTGCGGCTGAGCTGCGCCGCCTGCGCGCCGAACGCGGTCGTCTGAGCGACGAGCTGGCGGCAGCGCGCGCCGAAACCGAACGGGTCCGGCGTCAGGCGGAGTCGGCACCGGTCGTGTTGCCCGACGACGCTGAGCTGACGCGCGTGCTCGGCGAAGAGATGGTCAAGCTGCTCGACGATGCCCGCACCACCGCCGCCGGCATTGCCGAGCGCGCCGAGGAGGCTGCGCAAGGGGCCCGCTCCGCAGCAGAGGCCGAGGCGGCCGAGCGCTTGGAGGGGCTCGACGAGGAACTGGCCGAGCGCCGCGCCGAAGCCGAAGCTGACGAGCGCGAAATCTTGGAACGGGCCAACAACGTGCTCGCCGAGCGGACCGAGCTGGCGGACGAGGCCGCGGCCGAGCTGAAGGCGCAGGCCGAAGCCGAACTGGCCGAGGCCCGCCAAGCGGCCCGCGAACACATCGAGGCGGGTAAGGACGAGGGCCGCCGCCTGGTCGTCGAGGCCAAGACGTTCCGCGAGCGAATCCTGCGCGACCTTGCCGGTCGCCGAAAGCTGGCCCGCAAGCAGCTCGAGTCGATGCGGGCGGCCCAGGAACGGCTGCTCGGTGCGTTCACGGCGTGCGCGGTGGCGGTCGAGTCCGCCACCGGCGAGCTGCACACGGCCCTGCCTGAGGCCAAGATGGCGGCGGACGACGCCGCCAAACGAGTCACCGACGACATCGAGGATGTCGTCGTAGCGATGGAGGCGGCGATCGCCACCGGCGAACTGCCCGCTGTCGTGTTGGGAGAGATCGGGCGACCGGACCTGTCCGGGCGGACCGCGCTGACCTCCGCCGCTCTCCCCGTGCGCCATGATGAGGCCGAGCTCCCGAGCGGCGTCGCCGAGGCTGCGGACGACGACGGGACGATCGAGCCCCAGGACGAATCGGACGGCGTCGAGGCGTCGGCGAACGAGGACGACATCGACCACCCGACGGGTGCCGAGGACTCGGCCGGGTCGGCCGATGATGCGGAGACCGACGGGACTGCCAACGGCGAGCCCTTGGACGAGGTGACCACCGGCGAACACCCGATGGTCGGTTCCGAGCTCGAATGGACCTCCCTGGACGTGGCCGACCTCCTCGATGAGTCCGACGGCGCTGAAATGTCCGCGGCCGAGAGCCCATCGGCGCCGACCGGCCGGGAGCACCTCCGCCTCGTGGCCGGCTCGACGCCCCCACCGGCCGAGTCGGACGAAGAGCCGAATTCGGCTGAGCCTGCAGCGTCCGATGCGGAAGCAGCGGGTGGGGTAGGTCGTGCCGCTGACGCTGTGCAGACCGACGGCGGTGCGGTCGCCGTCGTCGATGACCCAGCCGACATCGAGGGCGCTGTCGGTGATATAGCCGACATCGAGGTGGGCGACACCGTTGAAGACGACATCGAGGCCGAAAGCGAGGAGCCGGCGGTCGTCGGCGACCTGTTCGCCCGCTTGCGGGCCGAGCGGGACCAGGCGGTCGCCCAGGCCCGAGAAACCTTGGGCGTGGACGACGCTGCCGATGCCGAGGCTGGGGGTGACCTCGACGGGCAGCTGACCGGCGACGATGACGAGGTGGACCCCCTTGAGGCCTTCGAACCCGCCGACGACGAGTCATCGTCAATCGTCGACGCAGAAGAGGCCGACGAGATCCTGGACCACCGCGACGACGCGATCGGTCCCATCGAACGGGGCGTTTCCCGACGGGTGAAGCGTCTGGTCGACGACGAACAGAACGAGCTGCTCGACGCGCTTCGCCGCAGCCGTCGCAACATCACCGTGAGCGGCCTGTTGCCCGACACGGACGAGCAGGTGGGTGCCCTGATGGAGTTGCTCGGCGCCGACCTGACCGACGCTGTGGCCGCCGGTGCCGCCTCGGTCGCCGCCCGCTCGGGTACGCCGGTGGCGCTGGGCAGGGCCAACCTCGAGCGTTTGGCAGGTCAGCTGGAGACGGCGATCGCTGCCCGCCTCGTCAACCCTTGGCGGGACGAGGTCGCGACGATGATCTCCGCCGAGCCCGACCGGGGACAGCTGTCCGAGCGACTGCGCAGCGCCTATCGGGAGCGCAAGACGGTGGCCCTTCCCGAGCTCGCATCCGGGGTGGTCGTCGTCGCCTACAACGTCGGTGTCGCCGCGGCCGCCAAGCCCGGCCCCGGGCTGGACTGGGTGCTCGACCACGGTGGCGAGCCCGCCGAGGCACACCTGGCCCGCATCCGGGGCGGGGATCCGGCCGGTCTGATCGAGGTGCTGTCAGCGCCGGAGGTACCCGTCGGGTGCCGCTGCATGCTGGTCACCCGTCCCGGCTGAGCCAACCCACCCCGCCAAGCCGTGGTCGATCGAGACACGTCGGTCGCCACGGCCGACGGCCGACGGCTCACGGCTTCGGCCCACGGCCCACGGCCCACGGCCCACGGCCCACGGCCCGGTGAAGCTGAGAGTCGCGGGTACGGGGCGCGCCCTGACCGAGATCCGCCCGGGCGTCTTGTAACCTCCGCCCATATGCGAATGCCCCGGGATATGCCCCGCCCTTCGTCGCGCGGCGGGCGTTCACCGTCGGTCGGTTTCAGGAAGACGCTCATCATCTCGGTGGTGGGCTTGATTGCGATCCTCGTGATTTTGCGCATCGCGGCTGAGGTGCACTTGGAGTACCTCTGGTACGACTCGCTGCTTCAGCCGGACACATGGCTGACGGCGACCGGAGCGAAGTTCTTTCTCGGCATCGTCTTCTCGCTCGTCTTCTTCTTGGCATGCTTGTCCAGCTTGACGGTGGCCGACCGGGTCTCGCGGCGCCAGGAGCTGTTGGGCGCAGACGAGTTCATCCTGCGCTATCACGAGCTGATCGGCACTCGACACCGCATCGTGCGGGTGGTTGCGGCACTGGTGCTGGCGTTGGCCGCCGGCCTGCCGGCCATCAACCAGTGGGATCAGTGGCTGTTGTTCCTCAACGGTTCGACCGTCGGCGTGACCGACCCCCAGTTCGGCTACGACCTTGGCTTCTACTTCTTCACCCTGCCGTTCCTGGAGTACGTACTCACCTGGCTGTTTGCAGCCTTGATCACGATCGCGTTGGCCACCGGCGGCGTGTACTACCTCAACGGCTCGCTGCGCCCCCGTGGCGCCCGAAAGGCCGGGTTTGGAACGCCTGCGGTCAAGGCGCACCTGTCGGTGCTGTTGGCGGCGCTCGCCCTGGTGAAAGCCGCCGAATACTTCTTCGTGGCGCGGCCTTCGCTCACCTTCGCCGAGGGCCGGGTCTTCGATGGCGCCGGATACACCGCGATCAACGCCCAGTTGCCGGCCACGCTGCTGCTCACGATGGTGTCGCTGTTCTGCGCTGGCCTCTTCATCGCCAACGTGAAGCGTCGTGGTTGGGGGTTGCCCGTGGTGGCCCTCTCGCTGTGGTTGGCGGTCGCGGTGCTCGGCGCCGGCGCTCTACCCGCCTTCGTGCAGCGCTTTCAGGTCGATCCCCAGAAGGCCGCACGGGAGATCGACTTCATCAAACGCAACCAGTCAGCCACCGAAGCGGCCTACGGGCTCGACACGCTGAAGACGGCCGATTTCGATTACACCGAGAACGTCACCGCGGCCGATGCTGAGAAGGCCTCCCCGGTGATCGAGCGGGTGCCCGTCCTCGATCCCGTGCTGATCGGCGACACATTCCGGGCCCAGCAGTCCAAGAAGCCCCAGTTCTCGATGGGCCAGGTGTTTCTTGACCGCTACGAGATCGAGGGGTCGTCGCAACCTGCCGTGTTGTCGGTCCGCGACCTGTCGCGCAAAGACCTACCCGGCCGCTCGTGGGAACAGGAACACCTCGTCTACACCGCCGGCGAAGGGGTAGCGCTGGCCGCCGCCGACCGCGTGGCCGCCGACGGTCGACCCGACTACCTGATCGAGGACCTGCCGGTCCGAACCTCCGACGAGTTCAAGCTGACCAAACCCCAGGTGTACTTCGGGCGGGGGCTGGCCGACTGGTACGCGATCGCCGGGACCTCGCGAGAGGACGGCGAGAAGTTCGACGGTTCGACCGGCATCAAGCTGGGCACCTTCTGGCGCCAGCTGGAGACGTCGCTGCGCTTCGGTGCGATCGATCCGCTGATCTCCTCGTCGGTCGACGAGAACTCCCGGCTGCTGATGCGCCGCGACCCCAACGAGCGACTGTCGGCCCTGGCCCCGTTCGTGTCCTGGTCTTCCGAAGCTCTCCCCGTCGTCTCCGAAGGCCGGGTGAAGTACCTCCAGATGGGCTACACGACCGTCTCCACCTACCCCTACGCTCAGTTCTCGCCCACCGACGACCTGCCGGAAGGCTCGGACCTGCGGTCGCGTCGGTTCAACTCGTTGCGGGCTGCGGTGGTCGCCACGATCGACGGCTACGACGGCTCGGTGAAGATCTATCGCATCGACCGCGAGTTCTCCGAGGGTGCCGCCATCGACGAGGATCCGATCATCGCCGCATGGGAGCGAGCGATGCCCCAGTTGTTCACGCCGCTCGACAAATTGCCGGAGGACCTCCGCACTCATCTGCAGTATCCCGACGAACTGTTGCGTGTGCAGTCGCGTATGTACGGCCGCTACCACGTGAAGGACCCCGAGACCTTTTACGACGGCTCGGAAAACTGGGTGGTCGCCCGCAACCCCGGGGATGCGGTGGCCGAGGCGTCTGGGGCGGGTTCGGGACCGATCCCTCCCACCCAGCTGATGCTGGACCGCGACGGCGCTCCCGGCTTCGTACGCACCCGGCCGCTGACGCCGGGCACCGAGGACGCGGCCCGCGCCGACCTGGCCGCCTATCTGGTCGGTGATTCCGACCCGGACCGCTTCGGCGACCTGACCTCGTACCGGATGACCACGGTTGAAGCCGACGGGAAACGCCGTGAGGGCGCCGAGGTGGAGAACCCAACCAGAGCCCAGGTGGCGATCAACAACGACGCCCGGATCTCCCAGAAGATCACGCTGCTGAACCAGAGTGGGTCCAACGTTCGCTTCGGCGCCATGATGCTCGTTCCCGTCGGCAACAGTGTCTTCTACATCCGGCCGCTCTACGTCGTCGGCAAGGGCGAGGACAGCTCGCCGGCGCTCAACCAGGTGGTCGTCGTGTGGAAGGGTTCGGCCTTCCTGGGCGACACCGCCGAAGAAGGTGTGCTCAACGCCATCCGCGGCAACAAGGTCGATGCGCCCGAGGCCACCGGCAGCACGCCCGACCCGGGGGCTGAGACACCGACGCCGACGACCACCCCAGAGGGTTCGACGCCACCCGCCGACGATGCCACCGCGGCCGAACTCGTGTCCGACGCGATCCGGACGATGGACGAGGCGGAGAAGGCCAAGGGTGGGGAGGGCGGCCTGGCCGAATACGAGAAGAAGAACGCCGAGGCGAAAAATCTGCTCGACCGGGCGGCAAAGCTGCTCGACCGACAGCCCGCCGATGGCGCACCGGCCTCGACGACCGTCGCTCCCTCGACCACCACGCCCACCTCGCCCGAGCCCGGGTAGCCACCCACCCGCAACTCGGGAGTTGAGAGCGCGGTCTGGCGGTCGTGTGGGCTCCCGAGTTCGGTAGTTTGTGTCTCACCACTCGGTAGTCGGGAGTTGAGAGCGCGGTCTGGCGGTCGTGTGGGCTCCCGAGTTCGGCAGCGTGTGTCTCACCACTCGGTAGTCGGGAGTTGAGAGCGCGGTCTGGCGGTCGTGTGGGCTCCCGAGTTGGCGGGCTCGTCCGAGTTGGCGAGCTCGCCGGCCGCCGTGTCTTAGCGGGCGGCGGTGCGCGCTTCGGATTCGGCGTCGAGCTCCTCGTCGTGATGCTCCTCGCCGGCGAGCATGCTCATCGCCACGACGGCGACCCCACCGATGATCGCCAGCAGGATCGGCACCCAGACGTCGCCGGACGGCATCGTCATCTCGTTGGTCTCGGTTCCGTTCGGCCAGGGCCACAGCACGCGGAGCGAACCGAGCATCAGGCCGGTCAACCCGGCGAGCACCAGCTGGTGATAGTTGTGCAGTGCCCAATGCAGGAAGGTGGAGAAGCCGGCCAGGCCGAGCACCGCACCCAGGCCAAACACGACGATGAGCGCCAGGTCGCGGTCGGAGACCGCCCCGAGGATGGTGTCGTAGAGGCCGAGCATCAGCAGTAGGAACGAGCCGGAGATGCCGGGGAGGATCATGGCGCAGATGGCGATGGCCCCGGCAATAAACACGTACCACAGCGCCGGATCGCTCACCGGGCCGGAACGCAGCCCGAGCACGAAGAACGCCACGACGGCGACGACGACCAGGGTGACCGCCCGAGCGGGGTCCAACTTGAGGCGTTGGGCGGTGACCACGATCGAGCCGACGACCAGGCCGAAGAAGGCGGCGGCCATGCGCACCGGGTAGTCCTCCAACAGGCGCTCGATCGTGTGGGACAGGGCGATGATCGCCACGCCGATGCCGAGCAGCAACGGAAGAAGAAAGGCCCAATCGACCGCCTTGAACTTCTCCACCGCCCCGGAGAAGTCACCCTTCACCGCAGCGCCGAGCACCGCAGCGCCCTCGCGCACCGTGTCGATCAGGTGCGTGTAGATGCCGAGAACCAGGGCGATCGTCCCGCCTGACACGCCGGGAACGATGTCGGCCGCGCCCATGAGGAACCCTCGTACGACCTGCATCGGAGCTTGTTTCAGCATCCGAGCACGGTAGTGGTTGGCCCCCGATGAGAGGGAGTTGACCCTGCGACGGCAGGCCGGGTCTTTTGACGTCGCAGGGGGCGAGCGGCTTCCATGTCCGGGTCCTGTGCAATCCGGCACGCGTGAGCAACGCGCGTGGCCTGCCAACTGGGGAGGCGCCCGAGCGCTTCCCGGAGGAACTCATGACCAACCTGTTCGCTTCTGAAGGCGGCTACCAACTCTTTGTGCTTGGCGGCGCCGAATGGTTTTGGCTGGTGTTCTCGATGGTGGTGGCGCTGCTGGCGCTGGTCGTCGGCGTGGTGAGCATGAAGGGGGTGCTGGCCAAGCCGACCGGCACCGCTGAGATGGAGGAGATCGCCGGCGCCGTGCAGGAGGGGGCGATGGCCTACATCACCCGCCAGTTCCGCACGATCGGCATCATCGTGGTTCCGCTGGCGGTGATCGTGTTCCTCACGTCCAGCAAGGTGATCGATGAAGGCAGCGGCGAGGGCCTGAACTTCGCCCAGTCGGGGGGCTTTCGCACCCTCGCGTTTCTCGTGGGTGGGCTGGCGTCCGCCTCGATCGGGTTCCTCGGCATGTGGCTGTCCACCCGAGCGAACATTCGCACCGCCACCGCCGCCAAGGCCCACGACATGAACGGTGCCATGCAGGTGGCGTTCCGCGCCGGAGGCACGGTCGGGCTGTTCACCGCCGGCTTCGGGCTTTTGGGCGCAACCGCAATCGTGATGTTGTTCCAGAACACCGCCTCGTCGATCCTGATCGGCTTCGGTTTCGGCGGTTCGCTGTTGGCCCTCTTCCTGCGGGTCGGTGGCGGCATCTTCACCAAGGCCGCCGATGTTGGCGCCGACCTGGTGGGCAAGGTCGAGGCGGGCATCCCCGAGGACGACCCCCGCAACCCGGCCACCATCGCCGACAACGTGGGCGACAACGTGGGTGACTGCGCCGGCATGGCGGCCGACCTGTTCGAGAGCTTTGGCGTCATCCTGGTCGCCTCGATCATCCTGGGTATCACCGCCTTCAACTCGGTGGGCATCGGCGTCGGTGGCGCCGCCAAGGGCATCATCTTCCCCCTGGCGATCATGGCGATCGGGCTGTTGGCCTCGGCCGTGTCGATCTTCTCGGTCAAGGCCCGCCCGGGCGAGACCAATGCCCTGCCCCCGATCAACCGCGGCGTGCTGTTGGCGTCGGTGATCACCCTGGTGGGCGCAGCGATCGTCGCGTTCGGCTACGTGGGCAACCCCGAGGGCTCCACGATGTCCAATTTGGGCCTGCGACTCTTCCTGGCGATCGTCGCCGGCGTCGTGCTGGGCCAGGTGGCCAGCCGCATCACCCAGTACTACACGTCCACCTCGTTCAAGCCGGTGCGTGACATCGCCGACGCCGGACGAACCGGTCCGGCCACCGTCGTGCTGTCGGGCATCTCCTCGGGCATGGAGTCGGCCGTGTGGGCCGTCGTCGCCGTTGGCGGAGCCATCCTGGTGTCGATCGGCATCGGTGGAGGTGACATCAAGTTCTCGCTCTACCTGGTGGCCCTGGCCGGCGTGGGCATGCTGGCGACCACCGGCATCATCGTGGCCGAGGACACCTTCGGTCCCATTGCCGACAACGCCCAGGGCATCGCCGAGATGGCCGGCGAGTTCGAGGGCGAGACCGAGGTGATCCTCGATGGGCTCGACACGGTTGGCAACACGACCAAGGCCGTCACCAAGGGCTACGCCATCGCGTCGGCGGTCATCGCCGCAGTGGCGCTGTTCGCCGCCTTCCGCGAGATCATCGCCGAGGAACTCTTCAACGGCGACTTCGCCGCCGCAGTGATCAACATCGCCGACCCGAAGATCTTCGTCGGAGCTCTGCTGGGCGGCGCCGTCGTCTTCTTGTTCTCGTCGCTGTCGATCCTGGCGGTCAGCCGCACCGCCGGGGTGGTCGTCGAGGAGGTCCGCCGCCAGTTCCGGCAGAAGCCCGGCATCATGAAGGGCACCGAGCGCCCCGACTACGGCCCGGTCATCGACATCTGCACCTCTGCGGCGCTGCGTGAGCTGGCCACCCCGGCGCTGCTCGCCGTGCTGTTGCCGGTCGCCGTCGGCTTCGGCCTGGGCGCCGAGGCGCTCGGTGGCTACCTGGCCGCTGCGATCGTCATCGGTGCGTTGATGGCCAACTTCCTGTCCAACGCCGGTGGTGCGTGGGACAACGCCAAGAAGTACGTGGAGGACGGCAACGTCGGCGGCAAGGGCTCCGACGTCCACACCGCCGTCGTCATCGGCGACACGGTGGGCGACCCGTTCAAGGACACCGCCGGCCCGGCGATCAACCCGCTGCTCAAGGTGATGAACCTGGTGGCGCTGCTGGTGCTGCCCGCCGTGTTCTCCCTGGCGGACAACGATGCCGCCCGTGCGATCATCACCGTGGTCGCCGCGGCCGTGCTGATCGGTGCCGTGGTGTTCTCCAAGGGCCAGGGCTCGGCCATCGCCGACGAGCCGGCAGTCGAGCGGACCGACTCGGCCCCGCTCTAGGCCCGCCAACCGACGTCTAACGTGTAGCGAAAGGCTCCAACATGTGCACCAAGGTCCTTTGGCATGACCCGTCCGGTCCGGTCCTCGTCGGCCGCAACATGGACTACCACCGCGACACCGGCACGAACCTGTGGTCGCTGCCGAAGGGCCTGGAGCGCAACGACGGGGTGGGTGGCTCGCTGAGTTGGACCGCCGTGTACGGCAGCGTGGTCGCAGCGGCCTACGACATGATGACCGTCGATGGCATGAACGAGGCGGGCCTGTCCGGGCACATTCTCTGGCTGACCGAATCTCACTACGGCGACCACGACCCGGAGCGCCCGGCGCTGTCGATGGCGGTGTGGCTGCAGTACTTCCTCGACAACTTCGCCACCGTCGCCGAGGCGGCGGCGTGGATTGCCGAGACCAAGGTGCAGGTCGTCCCGTTGAGTGATCCGGCCACCGGCGAGGTGCCGGCCGTGCACTTGGCGCTCAGCGACTCGACGGGCGACTCGGCGGTGATCGAGTACACCGACGACGAAGCGACCGTGTGGCACAGCCCCGACTACAAGGTGATGACCAACTCGCCGACCTACGACCAGCAGCTCGAGCTGCTGGCCACGATCGAGGGCTTCGGCGGCGATGCCCCGCTGCCGGGTTCAACCCTGGCGGCCGATCGCTTCGCCCGGGCAAACTACTACGTGGGCCGGCTGCCGACCCCGACCGGCCAGGTCGATGCGATCGCCTCAATCCTGAGCGTGATCCGCAACGCTGCCCAGCCGTTCCGCATTCCGGATCCGGATCAACCCCACGCATCCCAGACCCTGTGGCAGACGGTCGCGGACCTGACCAACAAGCGCTACGTGTTTACCTCGACCACCCGACCCAACGTCGTGTGGGTGGATTTCGCCGACCTGGACCTCACCGAGGGCGCCTCGGCGGGACGGCTCGACCTGATGGGCGACACCGCGCTGCAGGGCGGTCTGGCCGGCAACGTCGGAAAGCGTTTCGAGGAGCGGGCACCCCTGGAGTTCCTCAGCCTGGCCTGACAGCCAGCGGAACGCGTCACTCCACCCCCTTCACAACTGGCAAGGGAACGGCGCCCCACCTTCGAACCGGGGAGCCGAGAGCGCGCTCTGGCGGTCGTTTGGGCTCCCCGGTTCGTCGCCTCTCCGGTTCGTACCTGCTTCTGAACGTCAGCGGACGGTGACGACGACGGCGTGCCAACCGGTGGCGCCGTCGGGGTCCGGGCGGCTGGGCTGAGCGGTTTGGGTGACGCCGTCGCCGTCGGTGGCCCGCACGGTGAGGGTGTGTCGGCCGGGTGTGGCATCCCAGTCCAACCACCACTGACGCCAGGTGGCCTCGGACAGCTCGGGCCCCAGCGTGGCTGCGCGCCACGGGCCGCCGTCGACGCGCACCTCCACCTTGGACAGGGCCCGGATCCCGGCCCAGGCGACCCCGGCGATTGTGGCCGCCCCTGCGTTGACCGTGGAGCCTTCGGCTGGCACATCGATGCGGCTCTGGGTCTTGATCGGCGCCTCCTTCGACCAACCTCGCGGAACCCAGTAGCCGGTGAAGTCCTCCCACGTGGTCAGCTCGATCGTCTCGAGCCACTTACACGCGGAGACGTACCCGTAGAGCCCCGGGATGACGAGACGGGCCGGAAACCCGTGGATGAGGGGAAGCGGCTCGCCGTTCATGCCGACCGCGATGATCGCCGGCGGGGTTGGGTCTCCCGGGGGCCGATCGAGCGTCTCGATCGGGAAACCGCAGCTCCAGCCGTCGGTCGAGGTGGCGCCCACCTGGGTGGTGCCGTCGGGAATGCCGGCCTCGGCAAGGAGCGGTGCCAGCTCGACCCCCTGCCATCGAGCGTTGCCCACCAGGGAACCGCCCACCTCGTTGGAGACACAGCTCAGCGTGCAGTCGATTTCGATCTGCTCGCGAGCCAGCAGATCGGCGTAGCTGAGGGTGAGCGGACCGCGGCTGCCGCCGCCGATCGTCAGCTGCCACGTTGCTGGGTCGACGCTGGGCACGGTGAACGCAGTGTCGATGCGGTAGAAGCCGTCGTTGGGGGTGATCAGCGGCGAGAGGCCGGGCGTGGCGCCACCGCCGGAGCCCGCATTGGGCAGGGCCTCGAGCTGTTCGTCGACCGCGGGGAGCTTCACCTGTCGACGTGCGGCGGCGGCCTGGCTTTTTCCGCCGACAAACCGGATCGCCCCTGCGAGAGCCAACTGGGCGATCGCCACCATGCCGAGGCCCCTGACCAGGGTGCGCCGCCCAACGATCGAGGTGGGCGGGGGAGTGTCGGCCCCGGTGGCCGGCTCGTCGGCCGGCATGTCGTCGTCGGTTGCGGCCGCGGTCTCCGCGCCGAAGAGCATCCACAGGGCGACCGCCGACACGGCCCCGCCGACGATGGCCCCCAGCCCGGCGCCTGGCCCGCCGGTGCGCCCGGACCAGGCGGCGGAGGCACCGACGAGTGCCACCGCTGCGGCGCCCGCCGACGCCCAGGCGGCCTGGCGACGACCGCAGGCGGCGAGCCGGCCCAGTCCCGCCGAGATTGCGGCCAGGATCAGCAGGGTTCCCACGATCGTGGCGGGCTTGTCCAGGGTCCCCAGCGTCGAGATCGCCCACTCCCGCACACCGGTCGGGCTGAGGTCGACTACCCGATCGGCAATCGCCAGCAGCGGCGAGCTGATCGGTCCGATCAGTGCGGCCAGCAGCTCAGCGGTGCCGAGCCCGACCGCCCCGGCGAGGACGCCGGCGGTCGCCGGGTTGGCGACCGGAACCGCCCGGCGGGCGTCGGCCGAGTGGCCGTCCGACCGGGGGGTGGGGACGGTGGTGGGGTTGTGATAGGACCTCGACATCGCGCTTCACCCTTACACCCCGAACCGGCGCAGCGTCGCCGCGCGGCTGCGGCCGCTCTCAGCAGTGCGCCAAACCGGCGCTTTGCTGTTGCTGCCCGTCGCCGTCTCGATGGCCCTGTCCGGGTGCTCGAGCGGACCATCGATGGCGCAATGGGCCAAAGAAGCCGACCGGGTGTGTGCCGAGATCAACGCCGAGGTTGAGGCGCTGCCCAAACCCGGTAACGATCTGGCCACCTTCGATGCCTATATCGGGCGGATCCGGCAGTTGCTGACCACCGAGCAAACCAAGATTGCCGACCTCGACGGGCCGGACGGCGAAACGCCCACATCGATGGCCGAGTACCTCGATCGACAACTCGAGCTGGTCGCCGACCTCGAGGAGGCGGCCGGCGATGGGGACGGGATGCGGGTGCGCTCCCTGCTCGACCAGTCGGCGCGCGAGCTGGGGCCGATGGGCAGGGCCACCGCCAAGGCGACCGGTGTGACCGAGTGCGCCACGACGGGTCCGGTTGGCGGCTCGGCCGACACCACCGCCGCGCCGACGTCGAGCACCACGCCCGCCGGGTGACGCCCGATCGGTCGGGCAGCCCTGTTCGGCCGGTGTCGGGTTCGATCCGACGGGCAGGGCGGCCCGGTCAGCACCCCGGGGTGCCGTCGGAGCCACCCAGGAGCAACTCGTAGACCTCGGTCTCCTGCGTTCGCCCCCGCAGCTGAACGGTTTCTCGCAGCGCGTAGCACCCGCTGTCGAGCGCCCGTCGGCTGGCCGGATTCGCCCCCCCGTCGGCGGCCGCGATCGAGCCAGCGTCGGCGAGCACCCCCGACTCGCTGTGCTTGGCCCCCTCGCACAGGCGGGCGGCGATGTTCACCACGTCGCCGATCACGGTGTACTCGTGACGGTCCGGGGTGCCCACGTAGCCGGCGAGCGCTGTTCCTGTCGCCACGCCTACCCCGGCGCGGGGCGAGCCGGGGAGCTTGGCGAGGGCGCTCGGAAGCTCGGCGGCGGCGCCGAGGGCCCGAGCACCGTGGTCGGCCTGCGGGACGGGAGCCCCGAAGATGCACAGCGCAGCGTCGCCCTCGAACTTGTTGATCCACCCTCCGTGGGCGGTCACGACATCGGCGATCGCGCCAAAAAACCGGTTGAGCATCTTGACCACCTCGCGCGGGGCATGGGCCTCGCTGTAGGCGGTGAAACCGTCCAGGTCGACGAACAGCACGCTGAGCTGGCGCTCCTCGCCGCCCAAGTCGTGCTGATGGTCCATCGCCCAGCGGGCCACGTCACGGCCGACGTGACGTCCGAACAGGTCGTGGAGCACGGCTCGTTCCTCAAGGCCCTCGGTCATCGAGTTGAAGCCGGCCGCCAGGCGTCCCAGGTCGCCGCCGTCGTCGAGGGGTACCCGCACATCGAAGTTGCCCTCGCCCACCTCGCCCATCGCGGCGCACCCGCTCGATGCGCCGACCAGTGGAGGAAGCGGCCCCCCACATCACTGCTCCGCCCGCTCCCAGCCCGACGCCGAGCAGCGCCGCCAGCCGCCAGTGAGGCATCGCACGGCCGGTCGGGGACGTGAGTAATGCCAAGCCCACCGCGAGCAGCGGCAGCCCGCTGCCCAGTAGCCAGAATAGCCAAATGCGCCGCTCGACGTCCCTCTGGCGCCGGCCGAGAACCTGGCCGGCCTGAGCCAGGTCGATCAGGGGGCGGATCGGCCGGTCGAGCAGCAGGTAGATGGAGGTGCTGGTCACCAGGCCGACCACGGCGATGCCGATGCCCACCCGGGGCGAGTGGTTCAACCAGGCGAAGATCAACCCGGCCAAGGCCCACCACAAGTAGTTCTGCACCGACAGCGTCAGCGCCAGCCGCAGCACCAGACCTCGTCGGAAGCGACCGGGGAGGCGGCCCCGCTCGGCCCACCGCACCGCCAGGTTCATCAGCACGTTCTGAATGAGGAATGCGATCAACGTGACGACGATCAGGTAGGCGAGAAACACTCGCTCGTTCAGTGCGTCGTCGCGGGGGCGGCCAGCGTCGTTCCAAGGGAACAGGAAGCGGAGGTAGACCCACACCAGCATCCCGCCGACGACGTTGGCGGCCGCAAAGCGGATGCGGATTGCCCATCGCAGTCCGTCCGCCTGTTGGGCAGCTTGGACACCCCGAAGGTGTTGGGGCGCACGGGCCTCGGTGAGCTGAACCGTCGCGCCGCGGACCGGCGAGGCGTCGTCGAGCGTGTTGTCGGAGGTCACGGCACCTCCCGGCGTCGGGTTGGTCCCTGGTTTGGTGAGGTTCGGCATGCTCTGGCCCCCGCTTCTATCGTATCGGCGGGCCGAACCCAGGCGGTGGGGAACGCCTTGGCACACGCCAACCGGGCCCTCGACCGGACGTGACCGCCAACGTCCCCTATCCTGTCCCGATCGCCATGTCTTCTCCCCGCCGCGCATGGTCGGCCGCTCCATCTCGCGTCCGGTCATCCCTTGGTGCCGTCATCTCCTCCCGAACCTTGATGAACACGGGTCGTCCGTTGCGACGGTCGGCGCCCCGGCGCCCGCTCAGGACGCTGGCTCAGGCGACGGCTGCGGTCGTGTTGTTCGCCGTGGGTGTCGTCGCGTCGCCCGCAGGGGCCGCCCCCGCCCAGGACGACGTCGCACCGACCTCGGACCCGCCCGTCGCCACGGCGGCGACCGCTGTTCCCGCTCCCGCCGACACCCCTCCGGCGACGAACGATCCCGCCCAGAACGACCCAGCGGCCGATCCACCCTCCCCCTACGCCACCGCTTCGCCGACCGTGGTCCCTGGCACCGAGCCGAGCGACACCGGGCCGAGCGGTTCGGGATCGGGCGATGCGGGCCCCTCGAGCAGCCAGCCGTTGTTGTTGCAGCAGGCGGTCGACAAGGCCAAGGGCGAGGTCAGTCGGCTCACCTCGGCCCTGACGGCGGCGGAACAGGCCGATGTTGTCGCGCGCGAGGCGGCGGCCAAGCGGGACGGAGAACTCGCCGAGGAGGCCAAAGCGGAGGGCGAGCGGGCCAAGAAGGCCCGGGCCCTTGCCGGTGAGGCGCGCACGGACTCCGAGAAGCTGGCCGTGCGGCTCAAGAGCGCCGACGTCGACCGGGTCGACGCCAACGAGGGACTGCTGAAGACGGCCGGCAAACTGCGGACCTATTCGGTGGCCGCCTTCGTCTCCAACAGTGCGCCCGCCGGCCTGGATGGAATCTCCGACGACGCCGAGCTGCTGTCGTCGCGGCGGCGCGAGCTGCTGCGCAGTTCGGGTCGGGCGCACGTGTCGCGGACCAAGGAAGCCGAGATGTATGTCGCGGCCGCCGAGGTGCAGGTAGACGAGCTTGCCAACCAACGGGCCGGCAAGGTCGCCGAGGAACAAACGCAGCTTGAGATTGAGTCGGGCCACCTCGGACGGGTGGAGGCACTCGTGGAGGAGCGGGCCGCGGCCGAGCAGGCCGAGCTGGCCCGTCGCCAGAGCGCCGCTCAGGAACGCTTGACCGTGCGCAAGGACTTGGAGCGGGCCGGTACCGTCTCCGAGCGGTTCGTTGCGTTGGCCCTTGACCAGACGACATCGATCAACGGCGAGCCGTTGTTGGCCGCTGAGGACCTGTCCCGCTGGTTCGTCGCCGACGGGCGGCGGGCCAACACCACCGTGCCGATCGAGGAGCTCGCCCGGCTGTTCATCGAGGAGGGCCGCAGCGAGTCGATCCGCGGCGATATCGCCTTCGCCCAGTCGATTCTGGAGACAGGCTCCTTCAGCTACCCGAGCTTTGGTCAGGTCCGCGGCACCGACAACAACTTCGCCGGCATCGGGGCCTGCGACTCCTGTTCCAATGGCTTCGGGTTTCCCGATGCCCGAACCGGTGCCCGAGCCCAGATGCAGCTGCTGAAGATCTATGCCAATCCCGGCTTGACGTCGTCGCAGTTCGCCAACCCAAAGGTCCGCTGGGACCCCGAAAAGTTGGGTGTGCGGGGCTGTTGTTCCACCTGGAAGGACCTGGCGGGCGTGTGGGCGACCAACACGAGCTACTTCGGTCAGATCCAGACGGTGTGGAACGAGATCGTCACCTGGGTGGCCAAGGACTACGTCGCCTCGTAGTTGCCGGTGTGGTCTCGACGTCGGGTGGCCGAAGCCGCCCGGCGCGGATCACATGAATTTGGTCTTGTTCGAGGCCTGGTAGCTGTTCAGGTCGATGCCGGTGACGCCGAAGTCTCCGATGGCGCCCATGAAGGCGGCCATGTGGTCGGTGCTCATGTGGGCGTCGACAGCGTCCTGATCGGCCCATTCTTCGAAGATTCGGTAACTGCCGTCCTCGAAGGGATCGGCGTAGAAGCCGTAGCTCACGTTGCCGGCCTCGGCGCGGGTGGCCGTGACCAGTGGTGCCAGCGCTTCGTGAAACGCAGCGGTCTTGGCCGGGTCGAGGCTGACGGTGCCGGAGACGATGATCATGGGTGCCCTCCTTGAGATGCGCGCACCACGGCGGCGGCGCCGAGCGCCGAAGCTAGCGGAGCGGCTGCGTCGGTGGGCCCGCCAGGGGTGAGGGAATCGCAGCAGCCCGGGTGGGCCGACCGGGTTCAGCTGGTGGTGAGCCGAGGGAAGAGCGGGGTGCCCTTGTCGACGGGCACGCCGCCCGGGTAGCCACCCCAGGCCAGGCCGTCGGGGACGCGCACGTCGGTGGGGCGGTTGGGCTGGCCCTCGGCGTCGGTCAGGCCGATGCGGCGCCACAGCTCGTCGGTCGAATCGATGAGCGCCGGCGAGGCCAGCACGGCGACGATTCGCAGCACCTCGAGCGCATCGCCCAGCACCCGGTCGACCGCCGGGCCGGGCTCGGCCTTCCACGGCTCGTTGTTCTCCAGGTGGGCGTTGGCCTCGCGCACCAGCCGCCAGGTGGCCTCGAGGGCTTTGGGTGGCGAGGTCTCGGCCCACTCCCGGACCGCCTCGGCGACGACCTCGGCGGCGATGGGGGCCAGTGGGCTGTCCGGGTCGGGGGCCGGACCGACACCATCACACTTCTTGGCGACCACGGTGGCCACCCTGGCGGCCAGGTTGCCCAGGTTGTTGGCCAGGTCGGTGTTGTAGCGGACGACCATGCCCTCGTAGCTGAAGTCGCCGTCGGGCCCGAAGGGCTGTCCGCGCAGAAACTGGTAGCGAAAGCCGTCCACGCCAAAGTCCTCGACCAGTTCGGCAGGGGTGATCTGGTTGAGCGACGTCTTCGACATCTTCTCGCCGCCGACCAGCAGGTAGCCGTGCACGTTGAGCTGCCGGGGCGGTGCCTCGCCGGCGGCCATCAGCATGGCGGGCCAGTACACGCAGTGGAACCGCAGGATGTCCTTGGCCAGCAGATGGTTGACCGACGGCCACCAGTCCTCGAAGCGCTGGCGATCCGAGTTGTAGCCGATGGCGGTCACGTAGTTGATCAGCGCGTCGTACCAGACGTAGAACACGTGACCCTCGGCCCACGGCACGGGGATGCCCCATTGAACGGCCGATCGGCTGACCGAGATGTCCTGAAGGCCGCCACGGATCAGGCCGAGCGCCTCGTTGCGCTTGCCCTCGGGCTGCACGGCGTTCGGGTTGGTCTCGTACCAGTCGAGCAGCGGCTGGGCGAACGCCGACAGGCGAAAGAACCAGTTCTCCTCGGACAGCCACTCGACCGGCTTGCGGTGGATCTCGCACAGCGGCGTGTCGCCGCCCGAGGGGTCCTCGACGAGGTCGTCGTCGTTGTAGTAGGCCTCGCAGGGCACGCAGTACCAGCCCTCGTAGGTGCCCGAGTAGATGTGGCCGTTGTCGTGGATCCGCTGCATGAAGGCCTGGACGGTGTCGATCTGTCGGGGCTCGGTGGTGCGGATGAAGTCGTCGAAGCTGATCTGCAGCAGGTCCCAGGCCTGGCGGTAGCGGTCGGCGTTCAACTCGGCGTGCTCGGCGGGCGTGCGGCCAGCTGCTTCGGCCGCCCTCGCCACCTTCTGGCCGTGCTCATCGGTGCCGGTGAGGAAGAACACCTCGTCGCCGATCAAACGGTGCCAACGGGCCAGCGCATCGGCGGTGAGCGTGGTGTACGCGTGGCCGATGTGGGGGGCGTCATTGACGTAATAGATCGGGGTCGTGACGTAGTAGCGGCTCACACGCCGAGGTTACCGACACTGCCCCGACGTCCCGAATTGGCTTGGGGCGGCGGGAGCGAAAGGAGGCCCGGTAGTATCTGACGGGCCGTCAGAAACTCGGCGGGACCGATCGAAGGGGAGAGAGGCGATGTCGAGCATCATTGGGGAGGGGGAGCAGCTGCGGGGGATCCAGTTGCCGATCCAATCCAAAAGCCCGACGTTCGCCCAGCCCTGGGAGGCCCAGGCCGGTCCGGGCGATCTGGCCCGCATCGCCGCCGCTGCCGACGAGTCCCGCCTCGGGTACGTGGCGGTGTGTGACCACGTGGCGGTGCCGACCGATGTCGACATCAGCTCCACCTGGTACGACACGGTGGCCACGCTCGCATGGCTGGGCGCCCGCTGCCCCAACCTGTGGCTGCTCAGCCACGTGTACGTGCTCGCCTACCGTCACCCGCTCGTTGCCGCCAAGGGCTTCGCCACCCTCGATGCGCTGACCGGAGGCCGGGCGATCATGGGCGTCGGTGCAGGCCACGTTAGGGGTGAGTTCGAGGCGCTCGACGCCGACTTCGACGGTCGCGGTCCGGCGTTGGAGGAGGCGATCGGCGTGCTGCGCACCGCGTTCGAGGCGGCCAACCCGGGCGACGTCGATGCCGGATTCACCCTGGCCGGCGAACGCTGGAGCGCCGACCAGGTGCGGGTCGGCCCGCCCCCGACGCGCCCGGGGGGCCCGCCGATCTGGGTGGGTGGCTCGTCGCCGGCGGCGGTGCGCCGCGCCGCCCAGCTGGGCGACGGCTGGCTGCCCCAGGGCCCGCCGGAGGGCGGCATGCGGGCGGCGATCGAGCGGATCGGCCAGCTGCGCGAAGCGGCCGGTCGAGCGGACGAAGGCTTCGCCGTCGGGGTGCTGTGCGAGCCGGTCCGGCTGGGCGACCCGGTGACCGACCAGCCCTCGTACGCGCTCGGCGGCTCGGCCGATCATGTCGCCGAGCGGCTTGGCCGTTACGCCGAGCGCGGTATCAACCAGCTGCAGCTGAGCTTTCTGGCCACCTCGGTCGGGGACTACTGCGACCAGTTGCTCCGCTTTGGTGCCGAGGTGGCCCCCCACTTGCCGCCCCAACCGGCCCCGCCGGCCGATCCGATCCGCTGAGCCGAACCTTTCAAGCCAACCACCCGAGCCCGACCTCCCCGAGAAACGGACACCCTCATCATGACGAGCGACCAGCCCGCAGCGGACGCACCCAACCCCGATCACGAGTGGAAACTGATCATCGGCGGCGACCGGCCAGCCGGCGGAGCCGGCACCTATGACGTGATCAACCCGGCGACTGAGGAGGTGGTCGGGCGAGCCCCGGAGGCGACGACCGCCCAGGCCGCCGACGCCGCCGCTGCGGCGGCCGAGGCCTTTGACGCCTGGTCGCGGACCACCCCCGAGCATCGCTGCGAGCTGCTCAACCGGGCCGCCGAGCTGCTCGACGCCCACGCCGACGAGCTGGTGCCGCTGGTGCAGGCCGAAACCGGCGCCACCATGCGGGTGGCAAAGTCGATGCAGGTCCCGCAGGCCGCCGCCCGCTTCCGTCGCTACGCGGAGGGGGCCAAGGAACCGACGGTCACCCCGCTTCGCCCCCAGACCGTGCCGGCCACCGCGCTGGCGCCCGGAGGCGTGATCTCCGCCATCGCCAACCGGGCACCGGTCGGCGTGGTCACCGCCATCTCGTCGTACAACTTCCCGGTCGTCAACATGGCCGGCAAGGTGGCGCCCGCACTGGCGATGGGCAACACGGTCATCATGAAGCCCGCCCCGCAGGACCCGCTGGGCGTGATCCGCATGGCCGAACTGCTCGTCGAAGCCGGCTTTCCGCCCGGCGTCGTCAACTGCGTCGTGTCCGAGGACGTTGCCCCGTCCGAGGTGCTGACGACCCACGACGCCGTCGACATGGTGAGCTTCACCGGCTCGACAGCGGTCGGCCAACGCATCGCCGAGGTGGCCGGCTCCCGCATGAAGCGGTTGCTGTTGGAGCTGGGCGGCAAGGGTGCCTGCGTCGTGCTCGACGACGCCGACCTCAAGGCGGCGATCGGCGGCATCGGCTCGGTGTGGGGCTTCCACTCCGGCCAGATCTGTACCAGCCCCACCCGCGTGATCGCCCAGCGTGGCATCTACGACCAGCTGGTGGCCGGGCTGACCAAGACGGCCGCCTACATGCCGGTTGGCGATCCCCTCGAGCGGGGCACGGTGGTCGGGCCGGTGATTTCGGCTGCCCATCGCGAGCGGGTGGAGGGATACGTCGAGATGGGTCGCAGCGAGGGCGCCACGATCGCCGCCGGTGGCGAGCGTCCCGACATGGAGCGCGGCTTCTACGTTGCGCCCACGCTGTTGGCTGACGCCACCAACGACATGACGCCCGTGCGGGAAGAGATCTTCGGCCCGGTCGTGGCCGTCGTCCCCGTCGACGATGCGGAGGAGGCGCTGGCGGTGGCCAACGACTCCGACTTCGGGCTGTACAGCTACGTGTTTACCGCCGATACCGGCGTGGCGATGGACATGGCCAAGCGCATGCGATCGGGCAACGTCGGCCTCAACACGCTGCAGCGCAACCACGACGCACCCTTCGGTGGTTTCAAGCAGTCCGGCGTGGGCCGCGACGGTGGCTCCTACGGGCTGGACGCTTACGGCGAGCTGCAGTCGATTGTCTGGTCGAGCTGACCGGATCACCGCTGTTCGGCGGTTGTGGGCACGCAACGCAATCAGCTCGGTCGATCTGCGTGCCTACAACCAGATCCGTTGCCTTCAGGCGGGCTGCTCATCGAGTTCGATCGGTCCGGTGTGCTCGGCCGTTGACGCGGGTGCGAGCCAGCGGATGAGCACGGCCAGCACGGCGATGGCGATCGCTGCCCGGCCGACCGGCTGGAGCCCCTCGACGACCAGGTAGCCGATCGCTCCAACCCCGGCGACGGCACCCAACGCTGCGGCCCAGGTGTGAATTCCGGTCAGCTTGGGTGCCAGCAGGGACCGCACCTCCACCGGTGCGGCCTTGGCAAGGATCGGGAACAGGATCGCAATCAGCACCCCAAACCACAGGGGTCGGGTGGCCCACCACAGCGCGGTGCCTGGCGTGGGTTGGGCGACGCCGACCGACGCGCCGAGGGCCACGGCACACACTGCGATCGCCAAAGCGGTGAGGTGCCACAGATACAGGGTCATGCCGCCGGCGCCGACCTTGACGACCGGCCGCCAGTAACGGTCGTCGTCGAGGAGGCGCCGCAGCCGACCCCAACAGCCGAGGATCAGTCCCAGTTGCGCGCACCCGAGCGCCACCAGGGCCACGCTGGGCGGCGCCATGTTGGACACCTCGCCGGCAACGCCGACCATCGAGATGCTGTACGGCCCGATCCCAACCATCAGGACCAACGCCGTGTAACCGCCGGCGACGAGCAGCCACCAGCGATGCCGGTTGGCGACCAGACGCTCCCAGCTCATTCCGGCCTGGGCGAGCGCCGCCCACACGAACACGAAGTTGAGTCCGGCCAGCGCGGTGTCGTGGTCGCCGAAGCGGATCACGTCGATGAGCACGGCGGCGGCCAGCCACGGCGCAGCGGCCCACCACCCCAGCCGAGCCTGAAGGCGGACAAGCAGCGGTGTGATTGCGGTGACGACGAGGTAGACGCCCAGAAACCACAGCGGCTTGGAGACCAGGCGGTGCCCGGCATGGATCATGCGTCGTTCCAAATCGGCTGCGCAGCGACGACGATCAGCAACCACACGGCCAGCATGGGAAGGGTGGGGGCCAGCAGACGTCGCAGCCGGGTGGCGATCCAGTCCGCCCAGCGACCGCCTTCGTGCTGGGTGCGTTGCCAGGACACCGCGTTGGCGAAACCCCCGACGATGAAGAACAGTGGCATCACCTGCAACACCCAGGTGAGCCACTGGGTCCATGGACGCAGCTCCAACATGTTGGAGATCTGCAGGCGGTAGGCCCCGTCGCCGGTCGACTCGGTGCCGATCGCCGCCATCAGCCAATGGCCCGCCACGACGACCACCAGTGCACCGGCACGCACCGCATCGACCACGCGGTCCCGCTGGCCGAGGTCGGGGTTGGCCACGGGGTTCGCCGTATCCGCCGGGTTGACGATTGCCGGCGGACACCTCCGTGAGGATGCCGAGGGGTCGCTCGAATGGCTCATCAGCTCATCATGATGTGCGGTCAGCCTCGATCTCCTGACCGGGATCCCCCAGATACCGCTGGGGGATCCCCCAACGACGTGTCATGGACGCGTGGCGGTGACCAGGTGAGCTGCTGCCCCATAGCGAACCCCCGTGCCGTCGTGGTGCGGGCTGAGCGCCTCGGTCAGGGCCTCGCGAACCGGCTGGAGCAGCGTCGGATTGGCTTCGATCACCGGTGCCATCGCCGAGCCGGAGGTGAGGAACTCCACCGCCGAGCCGATCGGCCCAGGCCCGCCCAGGTAGATGCCGTCGGTCAGCGTCCGGGCCGAGGCGTCGGCCCACCCCGATCGCTCGAGGATGGCGACCGGTTGGTCGGGATCGGCCATCGAGAACGGTCCGGGAGCATCGGTCGGCTCGGGCTTCTGCGGACCGGTGACCGACTCGAGGAAGGGTTGTGCTGCGGCGCGCGGCTCGGTGAACCAGGGGTTGAGGTCCGGCGCGGCCCAGCAGATGAAGGCCAGCCGAGCGCCTGGTGCGGCGGCGGCCGCCAGGTTGGCGAAGGCGGCGTCCGGGTTGGAGAAGAACATGACCCCGAAGCGGCTGGTGATCACGTCGTAGGGGCGTCCACCGTTCAGTGCGGTCAAGTCGGCCACCTGTGCGTCCGCAACCTGGAAGGTCGGTCGGTGGTCTCGTCCGAGCCCGGAGGCGTCGGCGGCGGCTCGTGCCCCGGCGATCATCGCCGCCGACAGATCGACGCCGACCGCTGCACCCGCTGCACCGACGGCGGCCGCGAGCGCCCTCGTGGTGAAACCGGTGCCGCAGCCCACGTCCAGGGCCGACTCGCCGGCGACCGGGGCGAGCTCGGCGACCAGCGCCTCGCTGTAGCCCCGCAGTTGGCCGTCGTAGGCGACGCTTCGCCGCACCCAGGATTGGCCGCGGCTGCCGGCCCAGAACTCCTGCATGGGGGCGTTGCCGGGATCGATCGTGGGTGGGGCAGCTCGGTCGGCCATGGCGCCAGTAGATCACGTCGACCCCGGTGTGTTGGAGCCCAGCCGATCGACGCCGCTGCTCCGCCGGAGGCCTACTTCTCCGGCGGGTGGATGCCGCCGCTGTCGCTGCGGAAGGCGGGCGTCACCTGCTCGGGCCCCACCTCGGCCTCGGGGATGATTCGGCTTGCTCGATCGTAGGTCACGTAGTTCCACGCCCAGTTGACCAACACGTTGGCACGGTTACGAAACCCGACCAGTTGCACCAGATGAAGGGCCAGCCAGGCCAGCCAGCCGAGCAGTCCCGAGAGGCGGATGCCGCCGGGCAGTTGGGCGACCGCCGAGGCCCGACCGATCGTGGCCATCGTGCCCTTGTCGGTGTAGCTGAAGGCCTCGGTCGCCTCGCCGTTGAGCCGCCGACCGATCATTGCTGCGGCGTGCTCGCCGCCCTGCATGGCCACCGGCGCCAGCTGGGGAAGGACCGAGCCGTCGTCGCCGTCGTGGGCAGAGGCGACGTCGCCGATGGCGAATATCTCCGGGTGCTCAGCGACCGACAGGTCGGCCCGCACCGGGATTCGTCCGCTCGGCCCGTCCGCCAACCCAAGCGCGTCGCCGAGCGGGCTGGCCCGTACCCCGGCCGCCCAGATCTTGGTGTGGGCGGGGATGGTCGCGCCCTTCCCGAGCAACGGACCGCTGAGCACCACCTCTTCGGCTCGCATCTCGTCGACGGTCGTGCCCAGCAGCACCTCGACCCCGCGTTGTTCCAACGTGGCCTTGGCCTTGGCGCCCAGCTTGGGGTGAAAGGACGCCAGCAGCGAGTCGCCCATCTCCACGAGCACCACCCGGGCCCGCCGGAGGTCCAAGCGGGGAAAGTCGTGGGCGAGCACGCGATCGATCAGCTCGGCCATGCCGCCGGCCAGCTCGACACCGGTGGGGCCACCACCGGTGATCACGACGTTGATCAGTCCGTCCTCGATCAACTCCGGCCTGGCGTCGGCCTCCTCGAAGCAGCTGAGCACCTGGGCCCGCACCGCCAGTGCATCTCGGAGCGATTTCAGACCAAAGGCATGCTGGGCCACGCCGGGGATACCGAACGTGTCGCTCACCGCACCGGCGGCGAGCACCAGATGGTCGTAGCCCAATGACGAGCCGTCGGCCAGGTCGAGCCGGTGTTCGTCGAGATCGCCCCCGATCACCCGGCCCATGCGCACCGACGCGTTGGCCTGGCGGTGAAAGATGCCCCGCGTGGCGTAGGTGACGTCGTCGCCGCCCAGGCCGGCGGTGGCCACCTGGTACAACAACGGCTGAAAGGTGTGGTGGTTGTGGGCGTCGACGATGGTGACGTCCACCGGGGCGTCGGCAAGCGCACGAGCGGCGGCCAGGCCCCCGAAGCCGGCGCCGACGATCACGACGTGATGGCGGTGGAGCCCGGGGCGATGCGCCCGGGGCTTGCGAAGCGAGGTAGGGCGGTTCACACGTTCAACATACGTCCGGCCCGGACAGGGGCACACCATGAGGCCACGGCACGTACGGCCTGCGCAGTTCGGCCCGTTACGGTCGACGCCATGGTCCCCTCAACACCTCCTTCGGCCGTCATCTTCGACCTCGACGGGGTGCTGATCGATTCCGAACCTGTCTGGGAGGCGGCCGAAGCCGAGGTGTTTGCCTCGGTGGGGGTGCACCTCGACGCCTCCGACACGGCGTCGACCACAGGCCTTCGCGTGGACGAGGTGGTGGCGCACTGGCTGGCCCGACGCCCCTGGGACGTCACTGCACCCGATGCGTCAGCGGAGGCGGTCGCCGCGACGCTCGTCGACGCAATGGTGGCGCACGCCCAAGACGATCCCACCGAGGTGCCCGGCGCGGTCGATGCCGTCGACCGACTGGCGAAGTCCGGTCGGCGCATGGCCGTGTGCTCGTCGTCGCCGCAACGGCTCATCGAGGCGTCGCTGGGTGGCTTGGGGCTCGGCGATCGTTTCGAGCTGGTGCATTCGGCCGAACACGAGCCGGCCGGCAAGCCCCACCCGGCCTGTTACCTGAGCACCGCCTCGATGCTCGGCGTGGCGCCGAGCGACTGCGTGGCCATCGAGGACTCGGTCAACGGCGCCATCGCCGCTGCCGCCGCCGGGCACGTCGTGGTCGCGCTGCCCGTATCGGAGCTCCGCAACGATCCGCGCTTCGACTTTTGCGCCCGGGTGCTCGACGGTCACCACCAGCTGGACGAGCAGCTGCTCGGCACCTTGTTGGCCTGACCGTGCGGCGTCAGGTGCTGCGGAACTAGCGCAGGGTGGGGGTCGCTGAAGAACAGCCGATCCTTCAACGCCGGATCTCGATCAACAGCACCCAGGCGGAGAGCACGGAGCCGATGATGATCAGGATCATTCCTGCCGCGATCCAATAGAGGCCCGAAGCATTCGAGGCAATGAGCAGGATGGAGCCGACCGCCAACGGGACGAGTTGCACAGCCGCGACGGCGGATCTGGCCACCAGGGTGGCGACGGGTCGCTTCGATTCGGATGTCATGCGCATGATGGCGGTGACGTGCTGGACGGTCGCCAAGAGGGTTCCGACCAAGATCTCGATGCCGAGCGTCGGGGCCGGTTCCCCTGGGATCAGACCGACACCGGCCACGACCACGACCAAGATCAACGAACCGATGGCTGCAGCCGCCCGGGCAGGCAACGAATGATCGGCGAGGATCTCTGTGAGGCTGACCGAGATGCCGACCATGACCAGCCCAGCGAGTGCCGCCCCGGCGCCACCGATGGCGACGTAGAAATCGCCCCAACCGGCCGTCAGGGAAGCTTCCATACCTCAAGCCTACGATCGAGACGGCAGCCGCGGAAGGGTAAGTCCGCCGGTGAATTCGGGCTCGCTTCAGGCTTTTGCCTACTCCCTGGTCAGGTGAAGCGGGGCTCGTCCCACCACGGGTACCAGTCGGGCAGATCGGAGGGCACCGACTGGGTCCAGGTCGGTGGCCGCTTCTCGAGGAACGACATGATGCCTTCGGCAACGTCGGGGCCTCGGCCCTGGGCGACGACGGCGCGGCTATCGATGCGGTGGGCCTCCATCGGATGGGAGGCGCCCAGGCCCCGCCACATCATCTGGCGGGTGAGGGTGGCCGATACCGGCGCCGAGCCGGAGATGAATCCCTTGGCCAGCGCCCGGGCATCGGCGATCAATGTTTCGGGTTCGTGCAGCGACCGCACCAGCCCGCCTTCGAGCGCTGTTTCGGCGGAGATCAGCTGGGCGGTGTAGCACCACTCGAGTGCCGTCGAGATTCCCACAATTCTGGGCAAAAACCACGACGAGGTGGCTTCGGGCACCAGGCCTCGGCTGTTGAACACGAACCCAAACCTGGCGTTGGGCACGGCGAGGCGGATGTCGGCCGGCAGGCACATCGTCACGCCGATGCCCACGGCGTCACCGCTGATGGCCGCGATCACCGGCTTGGTGCAGCGGAACAGGCGCAGCACCACGATGCCGCCGGTGTCGCGTATGGCGTCGGGATCGTCGCCGCGCATGTCGTCGATTCCGCCGTAGAACCGGGCGACCGGATCGTCGGTGGCCGAGTCGTCGGTGCCGAAGACCGAGTCGGCCCTGGCCTCGTAGTCGAATGTTGCGGTGCCGGCCGATAGGTCGGCCCCGGCGCAGAACGCCTTGCCCTCGCCGGTGATGATCAGGGCGCGCACACCGTCGTCGCCGTCAACCAGGTCGAGGGCCGACATGATCTCTGCCGCCATCAGTTGGGTAAACGCGTTCAACCGATCTGGTCGGTGCAAGGTCAGCGTGGCGATCTGGTCGGTCACCTCGTAGCGGATGGTCTCAAATTCGGTCCCCATCGCCGCAGTCTGCCAGAGGCGATCATTCGTGACGTGGGTGCGGGGAAAGCTGCGGTAGGGAGAGAGGGGCCCCCGCTGCCCTCTGAGCTGGCGGAAGCTCGAGTGAGGCTTGGCGGATTGAGCGGGGGCCCCTCTGCACCCTCGACTATCCACCTGTCACGGCCTCTAAACCTCGAGTCCCAGGTTTTTCGGTTCTGGGTGACGCCCTCGGAGGCGGTGGCGACGTGCGCCAGGCCGGGGGAGACTGGCCGCTCGCCACCGGAGGATGCCCATGACCGACGAGATTCTCGACGTTGACCTGCTCGCATTCGAGTCCGGCGATGCCGCCGCACGGCGAGCGGTGGTCGACGGAGTGATGCGGTCCCTCGAGACCGGCTTCGTGTACACCACCCACGATCTGGGCGAGGACTTCCTCGACGAGGCCTACGGGTACCTCGCTGAGTTCTTCGGCCGGGATGCCGAGGAGAAGGACCGGTTTCGGGCGCCGGGGTCGATGGGCCAGACCGGCTACACGGGGTTGCTGGTCGAGACGGCTGCGGTCTCGGACACGCCCGACTGGAAGGAGATGTTGAACTGGGGCGAGAACGTGCCCGAGGGTCATCCGCTGCGGCGCCGCTATCCACACCGCTACGCCGATCAGGTGTTGCCGGAGGCGGCCGTGCCGGGTATCACCGAGGTGCTGATCACGTTCCATCGGCGCATGGCCGAGCTTCAGCGGCGGCTTCTTCGCATCATCGCCCTGGGGCTCGGTGCGGCGGAGGGGTTCTTCGACGAGCTGGTCCTGGACGGGTCGACGCTCACACGGGCCATCCACTACCCGGCGATGAACCTGGCGCCGGGCGCCGACCATCTGTGGGCAGGCCCTCACGCCGACATCAACCTGATCACGGCGCTGCCCCGCGCCACTTCCAAGGGGTTGCAAGTGCAGGTGGGGGAGCGGTGGGCCGATGCTGCGCCGCCGGACGGCCACGCCATCATCAACACCGGCATCATGTTGGAGCGGCTTTCCAACGGCCGCATCCCGGTCGGCTGGCACCGGGTGGCCGCCGATCCCGCCGACTCGGGCGAGCGTTACTCGGTCGTGCAGTTTTGTCATCCCACGCCGTGGACCATTCTGGCGCCGCTCGAGTCGTGCATCACGCCGGACAACCCGCAGCGCTACTCGGGCATCGAGGCGGGCGACCTGCTCGACCAGGTGCTGTGGCAGATCAACCTGGTTGAGGACGGCCGCCGAGTGGCTGAGGATACGGAAGCAAGCTGTTATTGAGGCTGACGGTGACCGACGCCGACAGTGTCGGACGGGCCATGGAGGCGGGTGGAGCGCAGGTGATCGTCCCGATCGAGGCCCGGTACTACGGCCCGCGTGAGGGTCGCCTGCGCGATCCCTTCGGGCACCTGTGGATCGTCAGCCAGGGATGCGAGGGTCTCTCCAAGGAAGAAGTCCAGAAACGCATCGACCGGAGCAGCTAATCCGTCAGGGCCGATTGGAGGAGCTACGAGCATTCGTGTAGTTAGATTCGTGATACGTTGACGGTATGGCGCAAGCGATCTCAGTGCGGCTCGACGACGACGCAGAACGGGCGTTGCGGCTGCTTCAGCAGACCGGAAGCTCTCGTTCGGAGGCGATTCGGTCGGCACTGATCGACGCTGCGAATCGGCAGCGCCGTAGCTCGGAACTCGCGGCCGAGTCGGCTGCGCTCGAGGCCGATGAGAAGGATCGACGGGAAATGCTCGCCGTGGCCGAAATGATGGACTCGCTGCGTGCTCCGCGGTGACGTGTACCGGTTCCTGGTCCCGAAAGGAACCGGGCATGAGCAGCGGGGCAATCGCTACGGCGTCCTGGTTCAAGCGAACGAACTTCTGCCTCGGTCGGTCGTGCTCATGGCGCCGACCTCGCTGAGCGCTCGTCCTGCCTCCTACCGTCCCGAGGTCCAATGCGCGGAGAGCCGACCCCAGTTCTTGGCGCGCAGATGGCGGCCGTCGACGTTGCTCGCCTTGGCGAGTTGGAAGGTCATCTGGGGCCGGAGGAACTCTGGGGTGTGGACGAGGCGATCGCGACCGTCGTTGGACTTCGGGGACGCTCACGGTGACGCTGGCCGGATGAACCGAACGCCATGGTGGAGGCTGAGCCCGATGCGTCCGTAGCGATGCGTGGCAAATCGGTTTGTTGCGGAGAGCATCTCCCGGTATCATGTACAACACGCCGCGGGGTGGAGCAGTCTGGTAGCTCGTCGGGCTCATAACCCGAAGGTCGCAGGTTCAAATCCTGCCCCCGCCACCATCGTTAAGTAGTGCAACAGCAGGCCGTAGGGCCTGCTGTTGTGGTTTTCGGCAGGCCCGATTCGGACGCTGTCTGCCAGATTCCCGAAATCGAGTCGCTGGACGGCTGCCTGAAAACCCGACGAGTGGCACAGAGCGTCGAGTAGACGCCTGCTGAGACAGCTTCGACGGCGCCGAAGCGTTCTATCGGCCGTCGGCTCGGCTACATCGGTCGGCCACTCTTCAACAGACCCGCAGCGGCCCGAAAGGCGGAGCGGCGACGCGCCGTCGATCGCAGGCCAGCGACGACCACGGGTTCACCATTGACGAGGCCGAGGTCATCTACTGGGGCGTGTGCCCCGAATGTCGGGCGACCGGCGCCGACGCGACCTGAGCCCGACCACCCACCCGACCCGATCGCACCCATCCCGAGTACTCAAGGAGCACCAAATGAACGACGACACCGGCGCCACCGCCACCACCGACGAGGCGGTAGCGCCCTCTGCCCAGTGTCCCGTGTTGGGCGACTCGCACATCGCGATGGGTTCGATGGCGAACCAGCATTGGTGGCCGGAGCAGCTGAACCTGCGTCCGCTGGGGAAGAACTCGCCGTCGATCGATCCGATGGGCGCCGACTTCGACTACGCGACTGAGTTCTCCCGCTTGGACCTGGGCGCAGTGAAGGCCGACCTGGCTGCGTTGATGACGGACTCACAGGAGTGGTGGCCCGCCGACTACGGCCACTACGGGCCGCTGTTCATCCGCATGGCGTGGCACAGCTCCGGCACCTACCGCATTCACGACGGTCGCGGCGGAGCGGGCACCGGCACGCAGCGTTTCGCCCCGCTGAACAGCTGGCCCGACAATGCGAACCTGGACAAGGCCCGTCGGCTGCTGTGGCCGGTGAAGCAGACCTACGGCCGGGCGCTGTCGTGGGCCGACCTGATGATCCTGGCCGGCAACGTCGCACTCGAGACGATGGGTTTCGAGACCTTCGGTTTCGGCGGCGGACGCGCGGATGTGTGGGAACCCGAGGAGGACCTCTACTGGGGCCCCGAGGACACCTGGCTGGCCGACGAGCGTTACGAGGGCGACCGCGCGAGCTGGCCGATCCGCTCGGTGCGGTGCAGATGGCGCTCATCTACGTGAACCCCGAGGGCCCAAACGGCGAGCCCAGCGCGCTGGGTGGTACAAGCTCACCCATCGCGACATGGGGCCCGTGTCGCGCTACCTGGGCCCCGAGGTGCCCGGCGAGGAGTTGATCTGGCAGGACCCGGTGCCGACGGTCGACCACGACCTGGTCGACGCGCCGGCCATCGCGCCGCTGAAGGACACGATCCTCGCGTCCGACCTGACCGTCTCGCAGTTGGTGTCGACCGCCTGGGCATCGGCGTCGACCTATCGCGACAGCGACAAGCGCGGCGGCGCCAACGGCGCTCGTATCCGTCTGGCACCGCAGAAGGACTGGGACGCGAATGACCCGGCACAGCTGGCGTCGGTGCTCACCACGCTCGAGCGCATCCAGTCCGACTTCAACGCCGCGCAGACCGGCTCGATGCAGGTCTCGCTGGCCGATCTGATCGTCCTCGGAGGCTGCGCAGCGTTCGAGCATGCCGCTGCTGGCGCCGGCCAGAACGTGACCGTGCCGTTCTCACCCGGGCGCACCGACGCAACGGCGGAACAGACCGACGTCGCCGCGCTCGCCGTCCTGGAGCCGATCGCCGACGGTTTCCGCAACTACTCCCGTGCTGGCGACAAGCGCCGGCCGGAGGAGTTGTTGATCGACTGGGCAAGCCAGCTGACGTTGACCGCGCCCGAGGCCACCGTGCTCATCGGCGGGTTGCGCGCACTCGGGGTGAGCGCTGGCGGCGCTGGTCACGGGGTGCTCACCGAGCGACCCGGCGCCCTCACCAACGACTACTTCGTGCACCTGCTTGACATGGGCACCGATTGGGCGGTGTCGGGTGCCGAGCACGTCTATGAGGGCCGTGCCCGCGCCAGCGGCGAGCCACGCTGGACCGGTACCGCTGTCGACCTCGTGTTCGGACGACTCTGACCGGCATGCCATCGCTGATGGCCTATCCCGACTCCTCGCCGACACCTGCACCCTCTACCTCAAGACCCACCTATTGACCCAGCGCTTGCAGGTCCACGAGAAGACCGCCTGGATGCTGCGCAGCATGCTGGAGTAGCGGGCCAGGAGCGGCAACAATCGATCACTCGACCGGATGGTCTGTGAACACCACACTGATGACGCTGGTGTCCGACGGCCAGTTCGGGACGTTCAGGGTCCGGGGGCGCGACCGGTCGCCCCGAGCGATGCTGGTGACCGAGATGGTGCCGGTCCCTTCCGGGGAGGCCGGCATGAAGAGGTCGACCCCTTGCTGGAACGGCTGCTCCGAGAAGTAGGGGAGTGGGCCGAGCGTGGTTTCACCCGGGGTGGCCGCATCGTCGTGAATGTGCAGACCGATCGCATCGTCGGAGTCGAACCCGGCGATCACGTCGGTCGGGTCACTGCCATCGACACTGATCTCCAGCACGTCGGTCTGGTCGCCCGGCAGGTCGCCGTCGTCGGATCCGTACCACTCGCGCATTCGGATGGCGATGATCGAGGAGTGGTCGGCGTCAGCGTTGGTGTTGACGCGGGTGGAACCGTCGGGAGCCGACGACAGCAGGCGAACCAGTTGGCTGCTGCGCTCATAGGGCTGCAGGTACACGTGGTGCACGACCTCAGATCCAGGCTGGGACAGCGCGTACTCGTAGTGCGCCCCGGCGGTGGTGTCCACCGGTCCGAATGCTCCGTCGTCGCTCAACTCGAACGATGCGTGCGGTTCGGTGCCGACGCGGGCCCCGGTGTCGGCGTCGATCTCCCAGATCTCCAGGGTCGCGCCGGCGCGTCCGGTATTGGCGGGGAAGTTCACCGCCCGGCCCTCGAGCACGACCGGCTCGGAATGCGGTTCGAGATCCGTGACTGCCGGTGGTTCGCCGACGAGGAACTCGTACTGCATCGCGAACGACTCGGGCGACGTGGCGGTCTCCACGTGCGCCTGACCGGGGAGGGCGTCCTGGTTGGGGGTGATGCAAGGAACGACGTCGACGCAGCTGCCACCGTCGATGGCCACGTACTTCGCGACCTTCGCGGCACGTGTCGGATCACCGAGGTAGGCGCTCGACACGATCGTGCCCCTCGAGTGGCCGACCAGGTACACCTGTTCCGCACCGGTGGCCGCAAGGGTCTCATCGATGAGTTGGTCGACGCCGTCTGCGTAGGCCCCGATGTCCATGCCGGCACCGTCGTGGTCGTAGGCCACGATCCGCTCCGACGGGTAGCCGTTTGCGGCGAACCGCATGGCCTGTGTCTCGTACTGCTGTGCCGAACCGGCGAACCCGTGCACGAACACAATGGGCAGGGACACATCCTCGGGCAGCTGCGGAACCGTCGAGGATGTGGTCTCAGTCGACGCCGCTGGGTCGGCGACGGCCCCGTCCTCGGCAGAGGAGGAACACGCTGCACCGAGGGCGGCCACTAGACCGAGGACGATCGCGAGGACGGTTGTGCCAACCCTGCGCTGCCGGGCCGGGACTCCGTCATCGGAACGGTACATACGGCAACGGTACCGGGTGTGGCGATGGCAACCACCCACCGTCGGGCGTCGGTGATCAGGCCGGATCCTGCTCGCTCAGTCGAGTTCCTGGTGCCCGCCGCCGGACACGGTGATGATCTGCCCACTGATCCAGGCCGCGGCCGGAGAACACAGAAAGAGTGCTGCGTTGGCGATGTCGGAGGGCAGGCCCAAGCGCTTGATCGGGGTGTGGGTGAGCATCTGCGCTTCGACCTCGTCGTTGAGCACGCTCTCCAACGCCTCGGTGCGGGTCGCACCCGGCGCCACACCGTTGACGCGGATGTTGTGGGGGCCGAGATCGAATGCGATGTTGCGGATCAGGTGGTTGGCTGCCGCTTTGGACGACCCGTAGGAAGCCATCCGCTGGTTGGTGTTCTCCGCGGCCATCGACGTGATGGCGAGGATGGCTCCGCCGCCGGCGTCCTCCATCAGCGGTGCTGCAAGTTGGGCCAGCTGGAACAGCGAGAACACGTTGAGTTCGTAGGCCCGCCGAAAGTCCGCCATGTCCATGTCGAACGGCTTGGGTCCGCCACCGCCCGCATTGCTCACCAGCGTGGTCAACGAGCCGAAGCGCTCGTTGGCGGTGTCGACGAGGCGTGCCAGATCGTCGGGCTCAGTCACGTCGCAGGCGACAGCAACGGCCCTGCCACCCGACCGCTGGATCTCGTTGGCCGCCTCGTCGGCGTCGTCAGGACGCAGGTCGCTGACGACGACCGCAGCACCCGCTCCTGCGAACGTCCGAGCGATCGCCCGTCCGATCCCGGCGCCTCCGCCCGTGACGATCGCGACCTGTCCTTCGAGACGGAAATGATCTGGGTCGTACATGGCGGATCCTTTCGTGGCGGACACGATGACCTGTGCGTCTGCCAGGTTCGTTAGCCCAGTTGCGACGACACCACAGGGTGTCGTGGCTTCACGCCTTGATCGAGGGCCCAATACAAAGCCGACCCTACAATTCCAGAAACGTCAGCGTCTCTGAGCGAGGGAGTTTGTGGGCCGCCGCTGGCTTGAGCTCGCTGCCCGCGAGCCAGGGAGGGAACCCCCCGGTCATGGTGATGTGGGCCCCTGTTGGGTGCGATCGTGAACGAGTACGGTGACCTCGGGGGAGGTGCGACATGAACGTTGCTGTACTGGGTGCCGGAGCGTGGGGAACGACCGTGGCGTCATTGCTGGCGGTGGGTAATGACACCACGGTCTGGTCTCACGAAGCCGAAGTGGTGGACGAGATCACGCTTCACCAGCGCAACCCGATGTATCTCCCGGATATCGAACTGTGTCCGTCTTTGCGGGCGACCGCCGACCTACAGACCGCGTTGCAGGCTGCCGACATGGTCGTGTTCGCCGTGCCGTCGCGCTACTTCCGTGCTGTTGTCGAACGGGCACGCCCCGATGTGCCGACCGATGCCGACCTGGTCTCCGTGACCAAAGGCATCGAACTCGAGACGGGGTTCCGCATGAGCGAAGTCCTCATCGATGTGCTGGACCACGACCCCGACCGGGTGTGCGTGTTGTCGGGTCCGAACCTCGCCAAGGAGGTCGCTCTCGGCCAGCCGTCGGCAACGGTGCTTGCTTGCAGCGACGCTGCGCGCGCGGAACGGTTGCGGCAGGCGTTCACGACCGAGTCGTTCCGAGCATTCACCAACAGCGATGTGATCGGCTGTGAGGTCGCCGGCGCGGTCAAGAACGTGATCGCGATTGCAGCAGGGATCGGGGACGGGCTCGGCTACGGCTGGAACACCAAGGCGGCGTTGATCACCCGTGGCTTGGCCGAGATCGCGCGCCTGGGTGTCGCTATGGGGGCCCAGCCGATCACGTTCCTGGGACTCGCCGGCAACGGCGACCTGACTGCAACTTGTAGCAGCCCGCAGAGCCGTAATCAGCACCTCGGTGAGGAACTCGGGAGGGGCCGTTCTCTGAGCGACATCACCGCCGACATGCTGACGGTCGCCGAAGGTGTCAGCAGCACTCCGGCCATCGCCGCCCTCGCGCAACGCCTCGGGGTGCCCATGCCGATCACGCGGAAGGTCGAAGCTGTCCTGAACGGCTCGATCTCGGCAAGAGCGGCGGTCGACCAACTCATGCAGTTCGAGCCGGGCGCCGAGTTGGAGGACATCCACTGATCGTCGGTGCCAACGCGTTGAGGAGACCGATTCGATGACGGGACCGTGCCCGGGCCGATTCAGCCTCCGAAGGTGGCGCTGAGGTCCTGTCCCGCCACCGAACCGCCGTCGGCGACAAACTCGGCGCCGGTGCAGTACGACGACTCGTCCGATGCCAGGAACAGCGCCAGCCGAGCGATCTCGATCGGGCGGCCCATCCGACGGATGGGTTGGGTCGCGCCCTGTGCGTCGGATGCGGCCAGGGTGGGGTTCGGTTCGGCCTCACCGGGTTCGGGTGGTTCCACCATCGCCGAGACGTCGGTGACGCCGACCATCGGAGTGGTGACCCCGCCGGGGTGCAGCGAGTTGACCCGCACCCCGCTCGGTCCGAACTCGATCGCGGCGGATCGGCTGAACCCGCGCAGCCCCCATTTGGACGCGACGTACGAGCTGATCATCGACATGCCGAGCAGTCCGCCGGTGGAGGAGACGTTGACGATCGAACCGCGACCGGCGTCCGCCATGGCCGCGCCGACGATCTTGACGCCCAGGATCGGGCCGAGCAGGTTGACGTCGAGCACGTGGCGCAACTGCTCGACGTCGAGGTCGCGGATCGGTGACGGCACGAGCACGCCCGCGTTGTTCACCAGCACGTCGGGGCACCCGAACTCGTCGGTGGTGACCGCCAACAGGTCGACCCAGCCAGCCTCGTCGGTCACGTCGAGTGGCACAAAGCGGGCGGCGTCGCCGATGTCGGCCGCAACTGCTGCGCCCTCCTCGGCGAGCACGTCGGCGAGCACCACCCGAGCACCCTCGGCTGCGAACAGCCGCGCCTCGGCCTCGCCCATGCCACGGGCCGCACCGGTGATGATGGCCACCTTGCCGTCAAGTCGTCCCATCGGACCTCCCCTTCGTTCGCTTGCCCGACGATAGCCCTCGGCAAAAGCTCGGGTCGCCGCAGTCTCGGGGCGACCATCGGGGTGCCGCCGGCGAGGGCGGCATCTACGGTGTTTTGGTGCCAGCACCACTTCAACACGTCGATGTTGTGGT
Organism: Candidatus Microthrix subdominans; assembly: GCA_016719385.1. Classification (NCBI taxonomy): domain Bacteria; kingdom Bacillati; phylum Actinomycetota; class Acidimicrobiia; order Acidimicrobiales; family Microthrixaceae; genus Candidatus Neomicrothrix; species Candidatus Neomicrothrix subdominans. Next base: position 332,378 of record JADJZA010000007.1, read on the forward strand.
GGTTGGGGCGGGTACTGCTGGCGCCAATGTTGCCGGCCAGTTCGCCTCGCGAGGCCGGTCGGTGCGGTTGGTCGACCGACGGCCAGCCAACCTTGGCGGGGCGCAGTGGCACAACGCCGTGCTGCCCTGGCAGTTCGAAGCCGCCCAAGTCGAGCCGCCGGTCCGGCCCGAGGGGTTGGGGCCCCAGCCGTCAGCGGCTCACTTTTTCGGGCCCGACCATCGTGACGCGTTTACGGTCAACGACTCCCCCGTGGTGAGAGCGGACATGGTGGCGCTGGGACGCCGGCTGCGCGAGCGGGCCTGCAACGCCGGCGTCGAACTGCTCGACGAGTCGGAGATCACCTCCGTTGACGTTGATAGCGACGGGCGGATGCGGGCCATCGAGATCGATCGGGACCGAGATCGCGGCGGCGGTGCGCTGCGCCTTGAGGCCGAGCTGTTCGTGGACGCGTCGGGGCGACAGGGCGTGTTGCGGGAGTCCTCTCCGGCGTTGCGGCCGTGGTGCCCGGAGGTGAGCGCCGAGGAGTTATGTTCGGCAGGCGATCACGATGTGCGCATCGATGATGCGGATGGCGCCGGCCGGTTCCTCGCCCGCCATGGTGCCCAACCGGGCGAGACCGTGACGGTCCTCGGTCCGGATGGTGGATGGTCGACCCACGCCGTCACGGTCTCGGCGGACCTGGTCACCGCCACCGTGTTGGTGGGTTGCGTCGCCTCCGGCCCCAGCCGCACCGCCCCCCACCAGATGGCTCAAGTCCGGACCGACCTGCCGTGGCTGGGCGACGTGATTTCCGGGGGCTTCGGGGTGATTCCGTTACGCCGTCCCTTCGCCCGCTTCGCGTCTGGCGGGCTCGCTCTGGTGGGCGACGCAGCCTGTCAGGTTTTCCCCGCACATGGTTCCGGCATCGGCCTGGGCCTGATCGCCGGCACCCTGCTGGCTGAGACCGTCGCCGACGCTGACGACTGCGGCGACGAATCGACCCTGTGGAGCTATCAATCCCGCTACCAGCAGCGTTATGGCGGCACGCTTGCGGCGTTCGATGCGTTCCGTCGCATGACCACGGTGCTGGGCACCGATGGCGTGGCCCGGATGGTTCACGCCGGTCTGCTCAACGAGGAGCTGACCCGAAGCGGACTGGATCAGCGATGGCAGGTCCCTGGCCTTGCAGATACGTTGCGGAGTTTCCAGCGTCTGGCCCGGGTTTCATCGGTGGCTGCGACCATGGTGCCCTGGTTGGCTCGGGCCGCTGCGCTTCACAAGATCGGACCCCAGTATCCCGATCAGGTCGACCTGGCCGCATTGGCGCGATGGGACGGCCGGGTGCGCCGATTGCTCGGCGCCCTCCCCACGCCGTAGCCCTGGCACCGGTTGTCACTGTCTGCCAGAGCGGTGGCGCAGGCAAGGGTGATTCGCCAGCCCAAGGTCACGAAGTGGTTATGGCTCAACAGCGGGGGTCACGTCCGGCTGGCGGACGAGACGGTCCTGCGTAAGGTCCTTGAGTAACGCCTCAAAGGCGCCTTCGGGGGCGGGGCCAAAGATCCCTTCGAGATGCTGGCTCACCTCTGCAACGGTGCGTGGAACGTTGAGGTACGCAAGTACTTCGGTCGGCACCGCCGTCAGCCGCAGACAGCGGTCGTGCGTGAGAGCCAGGCACTCGTCATCGGCGAACAGCAGGTCGAGGATGTCTCCGCGCTCAAGCATCCGATGTCCTCCACCAGGGCACCCACGCGGTCGGTGTTGCACACCGCCCCGGTGTGAAACATCAGCAGCTCACCGGCCCGGCGGCCGATGAAGTCGCGGGTGATCACCTGGGTCAGGCTGGTCATCAAAGTTTCTGGACCTACAACCCGTCCCGGCCTCTCGACGCTTTCCACTGCGTTCGGGCCAGCGCCGAGACAACGACTCCAAGCCGTTCGGAAGACGGCCGGGTCGATTTCCTCACCGAGATCGACGACGACCGATGTCCCGAGGCCTGACACTTCGACCAACCCGGTCACACTCTTCCTCTCTGGTATCCGATCACGAGTGGCGCCGTGTGGGGCAGTGACGAATGACGCACTTCAAACAGCTTTGATTGGCTTGGCCCTACCAGAACTCTTCGAAGTGGATGTTGCCCGGATCCTTGCGCTTGTCGAGCTTGAACCCGCGCTCGACGAGGATCTCGGACACGCCGGTCTTGCTGGGGAACACCGGTTCGTCACCGGTCTCGTCGGGCAGCCCGATCATGTCGGGGTTGCCGCAGACAAAGACGTGTGTGTTGGCCGGGTCCAGTTCAAACCCCAGCTTGTCCGGGGTGAAGTCGGTGCGAATCACGTCCTGGATGTAGCGCTTCTCCACGTCGGGCTCCCGGGTGGGGATCGGCAGGTAGGTGAAGTTGTTGAAGCGCTTCTCGAGCGCACGCATCTTGTCCACGTAGACCAGGTCCGACCAGTGCCGTGCGGTCACCACCGACACGATCGGTCCGGAGTGGCCCGTTCGCAACAGTTCGACGATCATCGCCATCTGAGGAGCCTCGCCGGTGCCGGTCGACAGGAATACCAGCGGTGCGGTCGGGTCATCGACTGCGCTGGCGTCGTAGCGCCCGGCCATCTTGCGGCCCATGAACAGGCGGTCGCCCACGTTCTTCATCGCCAGCCTCGGTGTCAGGCCGGGCACGAAGTCGCCTTCGGGGCTCACGAGCACCGCGTAGATCTCGATGTCCTCCAGGTTCTCGCAGCGGGCAAGGTCGGCCACGCCATGATCGGTGTGGTAATCGTCGCTGGTGAAAATGGGGCTGGAGACCGAATAGGAACGACGGGCCAGCTTGGACCACTGGGTGTCGATGTCGGCCTCGATGGCATCGTCGATCCGGGGTTCCCAGTAGCCGAGGCCCAGCGACGTGTACTGCCCGGGGATGAACGAGACCGGCCCATCGTCCGGTTTCACGCCGAAGATCCACACCTCGTGGGTGAGCCGGTCGAAGTAGCTGATCGTCGCGTTGTAGTAGGAGTCGGCCAACTGCTGGTTGAGGTCCGGAATGGTGTTCCGTGCCTGTTCGAAGGTGACGGAGGTATCAATCGACGCTGGTAGTGCCATCTACCGATTCTGGCAGGGCGTGGCGAAACGTTCGAAATGGCTCACCATCCGGCCGGCATTTCCGGTGGCCGAGACCCCGTGGCTGTGTCCCATCGTCAGGTCGTGTTGGAGCCACCGTTGATCTGGATGGTCTGACCCGTCATCCATGCAGCTTCGTTTGACGCGAGATAGACGCAGGCGTGGCCCACATCGTCGGGTTCGCCCGTCCTCCCGACCGGGATCCGTCGGGCCAGGAAAGCGGTGATCTCCGGGTCGGGGTTGCCCATCAGACCGATGGCGAGCGTGTTGGCGGTGACCCCCTTCGACGCGCTCTCCACCGCCAGGTGGCGCATGAAGCTGATCGCCCCACCCTTTCCCGCGGCATAGGTCGACACCCCGAAATCGAGTCCTGTGACAGCGGCGCCGGAGGAGATGGTGATGATCCGGCCCCACCCGCGATCCTCCATCCCGTTGATCACGGCCCGGCAACAGTGCAGGACGCCGAAGAGGTTCACGTCGATCGGACCCCGCCACGACGCTGGGTCCGTGTCTCGAAACGACATGGGAACCAGTTCCTCGGCCCCACCGCTGCCGGCATTGTTGACCAGGATGTCGACCGGGCCCAGTGCCAGCTCGGCTTGGGCCACGCCTCGAGTCACCTGCTCGTGATCGGTCACGTCGAAGCCCACCGCCACCGCCCGCCCCCCGTCGGCAGTGATCCGCTCGACCGTGTGGGTCGCCCGGTCGGGGCGCAGGTCGTTCACGGCGATCGCAGCACCTTGGCCGGCCAGAAGTCGGGCGATGCCCGCCCCCACGTTCTGGCCGGCGCCGGTCACCAGGGCCACCCGGCCGTCGAGGTTGAACACTCTCGCTCCCTTCACACCTGGCCAGTCCAGCGACCGCTTCTGGTCGCAGATGCGGTTCGGGGTCCCCAGGTCCGTCAGGTGATTGTATCTTGGCCGAACCGTCGGACAGCGGGGGCGGGGACGGTGGTGGTGCATGCCCCACATGGTCATCGTCCCGGCGATTCTCGGTGCGAAGATTGTGCCGGGTTACACCGCCTACCGGGAACACCATGTCCAGGCAGGGGAGACACTCCGGGGAATCGCCGCTGCCGAGTGCGGGAACGGGAACCTCTTTACCGCTTGTTCGCAGCCAATCCCCACACCATCACCAACCCCAATCAGATCGCTGTGGGCCAGGTCATTCGCGTACCCCAAGCCTGAGTGGCACGTCTCCCCACCCGAGAAGGCCAGAGCGACGCTCGTCCAGATCAGCCGCAGACCCTCGTCAGGCGAAGTCGGACAGCTTCGGGAAGCTGCGGGCCTCCTCAACCTGAAGAGCGAGTTCCAACAAGAGCCGTTCCTGTCCGACCCGGGCGGCCAAATGGACTCCCACTGGCAGCATGAGGTCGAGGTCGAGCGCAACGGGGAGGCTGATGCCCGGTGCTCCGACAACGTTGTGGAGCGGCGTATAGGCGGCCCATCGCATCAGGCGGTCCATGTGAGTTTGGTAGTCGAGATCTTTGCCGAGGTAGGCCAGGGTTGGTGCGGGGTCGGACACGGTTGGCGAGAGCACCACGTCGCACGCCCCAAATTGCCGGTGGTAGAGCTCGGGCGCTGCCTTGAGCCGCCGAATCGCTCCCGGGATGCGATGAACATTTCGACGGGCGTGGTTGGCGAGTCCCCGAGTGAATGACGTCAGCTTCGTCGAGTCGAAGGCGGGATTGATGAGCTTCTTACCGCCCACGGCGAGGGCGCCGGCAAGGAATGCCCAATACAGCACGAAGTCATCACCGAACGCCTGGGTGGTCGCCTCGCTCGCCTCGTCGATCACGGTCACGTGGTGACCGAGTTGTTCCAGCAGCGAGGCAGTGTCGGCGACAGCGTCCACAACCGACGACGCTGGGGTTCGGTTCACCGGACTGGTCGACAACACCCCGATGCGCAGCGGCCGGTCGAGCGGTCGATCGACCAGGCCCACGGGCGGTAACGCAGGCTGGGGGAAGTACCGTTCAGCGGCTGCCAGGAACGCGCACTGATCGCCAACGCTGCGAGAGAGCACACCGTAGGCCGAGATCTTCACGGGCAACCGGGCGACATCGTTCTCATGGGGGAGTCGGCCTCGGCTGGGCTTGAGGCCGACCAAACCACATGCGGCGGCAGGAATGCGGATCGAACCACCACCGTCGCCTCCGTGTGCCATGGGCACCACTCCGGCTGCGACCAGGGCAGCAGCCCCGCTCGAGGATCCGCCGGCGATGTGGTCACGATTCCACGGATTGCGAGTCGGTGGTCCGTGATGAAAGTCCGAAGACGACGTCAATCCGAACTCCGGCAGGGTGGTGGTGCCAAGGCTGATCGTCCCCACCGATTCGAACACTTTGGTGATCGGCGACGATGAGACGGACGGCCCGGCACCATCGAGCGCTTGCGAACCGAGACCGAGAGGGAGCCCGGCCACTGCTGTCTGGTCCTTCATAGCGGTGGGCAGGCCGGCGAATCGCCCTGTGACCTGCCCGCTCGCCCGCTGGCGCGCTCGGTCGAAATCGGTCGTGGCAAAGGCCGCAATCAGCGGCTCCGCCCGTTCGGCCCGCTCGATGGCGGCATCGACCGCTTCGGCAGCGGAGATTTCGCCCGATGAGATCCGGTCGGCAACTCCAACGGCGTCGTCATCGCCGAGGGCATCATCCGCGCCCATCCAGACACGGCTGATGTTGGGCTGGTCAGCGGGGGTTTCAGGCATGGTTTCCTCGATGGTCCGGCAGCAGTCGGTCTATCGTCCCACGGCCGCATCATCAGCCCGTTGCCAACGTCTACCTTCTCGGGATGGACGCCCTGAACTCTTTGCTCACCCGGCGGCGTAGGGCGGTTTGGTCGTGAGCGGCGGTGTGCAGCACGGCGCCGTGGCGCCGAGCGAGCCGATCACGGCATCGCGGGTCACCGAGCTGCTGCAAGGTGCCGGCCACGACGTGGTCGTCGAGACGATCACGATCGAGGCGGTCGGCACCGGACAGATGGGCGCGAGCTACCGGATCGGGCTTGGCATTGCTGGGGACCGGGGTGAGCTGCCCGGCACCCTCGTGGCCAAGATCGCCGCCGGACCGACCGACAAGCGGGAGATGGCGGCCGGCAGCTATCGGACCGAGGTGGACTTCTACCGGAACATCGCATCGACGGTTGCGGTGCGGGTGCCTCGGTGCTGGGCGTCGTGGACCAACGACGACTGCACCGACTTCGTCCTGCTGCTCGAGGACCTGGCGCCGCGCCGGCAAGGCGATCAGATCCTGGGCTGCAGCGCCGAACAGGCCAGAGCGGCTGCGGTGAACGTTGCCGGGCTGCACGGACCCCGCTGGTGCGACCCGACCCTGGTCGGACCAGGCGGGCTGAACGTCTTGGATCCGGACGGCGCGGCGATGCTCGGCGAGGTGATGACGCCGATGAACGAGATGTTCTTCGACTACTTCGGTGACCGGCTGGCTGTCGAGCATCGGGCTGTGTTCGAGCGGGTCCCGGCGGTGGCGGGCGCCTGGCTGCTGGGTCGTCCGGAACGGCATGGGCCGGTTCACGGCGACTACCGGCTCGACAACCTGATGTTCGCCCCGGACGGCAGCGACGTGGCTGCGGTCGACTGGCAGACGATCAGCTTTGGCCTTCCCGCCCGGGATCTGGCGTTTCTGTGCTCGACCGGCCTCGAACCGGAGTTGCGGCGCAGTTGCGAGGAGTCGGTGGTGTCGGCCTACCACGAGGCGCTGCGGAGCTACGGGGTCGATCGCTACTCGCTGGAGGAGTGTCGTGATGACTACGCCTACGCCATGCTTCAAGGCCTGTTGATCGTGGTGTTCGGCTGGGCGGTGGCCGACAAGACCCCCCGGGGCGATGCGATGTTCCTCGCCATGGCCGAGCGGACGTGCGCGGCCATCGACGACCACGATCCGTTTGCACGCCTCTGACGCTGCGAAGCCATCACAGCCAACCGTCTGCGTGACGCTCGCGGCGGTTGCAGAGCAACAGCCGTTGTTACCAACAAGGGTGGTTACATGAACCTGCGCTACGACCCGCTGGACCCCGAGTTCCTCGAAAACCCGTACCCCACGTACGCCAAGCTGCGCGATGACGATCCCGTCCACTACCACCGGGCGACCGACAAGGTTCCGGGCTTCTGGGCCTTGTCCCGATTCGCTGACATCTGGGACGCGGTGCGATCACAGAAGCACTTCTCGTCGGCTCAGGGCTTGACCTTCTACCCCGACGAGATCAGCCAGCTTGGGCTCCCGCCCAACCTGGTGATGCTCGATCCACCCGTCCACACCCAGCTGCGGGCGCTGATCGGGCGCGGCTTCACTGCCAGACGGGTCGCCGAGCTTGAGGGCATCATCCGCAGCTTTGTGCGCCGGCGGCTCGTTCACCTGGGCGAACGTGCGGCCGACGGCGAGCCGGTGGATCTGCACCAGGAGTTCGCCAGCACGATCCCGACATACGTCCTGGCCGAGCTCTTCGGTGTCGCCGAGGAGGACCGCCTGCGCTTCGGGCCGTGGGTGCAGGCGCTCACAGCGATCCAGAACGACGGCCTTCGGATCGGCCAGATCGACGGCAAGGGCGCGGTGGCCGAGATGCTCGGGTACTTCAGCGAGCAGATCGAGGCGCGCCGAAGCCAACCGGCCGACGACCTGATCGGGGCCTTGGTCGCCGCCGAGATCGACGGGGAGCGCCTCAGCGACCGGGACATTCTCGGCTTCTGCTTTGTGGTGGTCGCTGGTGGCAGCGACACGACCGCGTCGTTGATCTCCCACGGCGTTGCGCTGCTGAGCGAACGGCCCGACCAGCGGGCGGTGCTCATCGACGATCCGGCCGTGATCGGCGGTGCGATCATCGAGTTCCTCCGCCTCGAGTCCTCCGTGCAGGGGTTGTGCCGAACAACTATTCAGGACGTCACCATCCACGACACCACGATCCCCGCTGGGGAGAAGGTGATGATGCTCTACGGCTCGGACAACCGCGACCAGCGGGAGTTCGGCGATGATGCCGACCGGCTCGATGTGCGCCGAGCGATCCCCCGCCACCTGGCCTTCAGCAGCGGCCCGCACTTCTGCATCGGCAGCCATCTGGCCCGGCTCCAGGCTCGGGTTGCCTGTGAGGAACTGCTGGCGCTGCATCCGGAGGTAACCGTCGACATCGACGCGGGTCAACGTCACCGCTCACCGTTCGTGCGCGCCTTCGTGAGCCTTCCCGCCGACGGGTTGTCTGCGCCTTCCGTCTGATCAGGACGCTGTGGCGACAGGATTGGCGAACTGCTCGGCGAACAGGCAGCGGTCGCGGCAGCGGAGATCGTCCGGATCGTAAAACTTGTGTACCCAGAGGTCGGTGGTGCCTAGGTGCCAGCCGATCCTGGCGGCGGCTTCGACCGGCCTGGCCGTGTTGATCTTTTGGGAAGATCCGTGCGTGCTGAAGCCATCGAGGAAGTTGAAGTGGTCGACGAGTTCGATCGCCTCGATCGCAAATGCGGTGGCCACGTCGGGGTCGTTGATTTCGATGAGGTTGTCCCCGTTGACCTGTTCTCCGCGCAGCGCCAGGTTGGACGATCCGCAGTACACGACCGGCGCCTCACCGTTAAAGCCACACACCACGAACTTGTGGTGGATCTGGTGGCCGGCCACGCGTGGAACCTGGCTGAAGGGAGGGGGTAGCCGAACCGCGGTGGGTTTGCCGGTGACCAGCACTCCGCCGGGTTGTCCGGGCCGGTACAGCTTGATGCCGTCCGGGTTGTCCGAGATGCCGTAGCTGAAACAGGCCGGGTCAGCATGCAGTTCGTTGAGGGCGAAGTAGACGGGGTTGCCCGCCCGCCGCTCGTCGTCGCTCGCTGGCGGCGATCCCTTCTTTCGTCGGGTGTTCAGCTCCATGACGGCGAAGAGAACGCTTCGGCCCGATGCGGGCGTCGCCGTCGTCTCCCGGTCGAGGCGGCCGAGGAGCCTGCCGAGGATCGAAGTGGCGTTCTCGTTGGAATGGGGTGAGAAGTGGATCGTGGTGCTGGGGACGTGTGCGGTGACGAACGAGACGGCCGACTGGTCGAGCCCAGTTTCGATCCAGGACCGTCGGGTGACGTCGCCCTCCCACGAAGCGTCAAACACGGTCCGGTAGGTCTTGGCCACCTTTGGGTCGTCGAACACCAGCACGTGGTTGGAGTTGACGTAGAGGCCGGTGGTGGAGAAATTGGTCGAGCCGGTCAGCACCTTCCGGGCTCTGTTCTTGCGCGAAGCGATCAGCACTTTGTTGTGGCTGTAGCGCCCGAAGTGACCCCGCTTGAGCTGGCTCCCGGGTAGCGCGGCGAACCGCTCCGCAAACTCGTCCTCGGGCTTGCGTCCGCCCGACGCTGGAGGCTTCGCGTCGTGGTGCAGCGCAGCATTGTCGAGGATGATGCGGGTGCGGGCGGCCAGCGTGGGGTCGAGAAGGCGCGTGAGGATCGCCGGCTCGTTCAGATCGTAGGCAAACACGTCGAGCGTCATGTCCGGGTCGACTCGAACCTCGTCCAACAGCTCGAGGATGAGCGGCCGTGCGGTGAAGCCGAGCCAGCGGTGCTCGTCCTCGAAGGTGAAGCTGGTGCCGTTGGTGGCGACACCGGCTATCTGCGAGGTGTCCCACACGAGCTCCGGGTTGTGGGGCTCAAACGTCGCTTTGGGGCCGAAGTGGTCTGCGTACGCTTGGGATTGGACGAACCCCCGGGTGAAGCCGACCCGCAGGCGGCCCTTGCGGAACGGTGCCACGTCGATCGCCAGGCTGGCTCCCAGGGCACGATCGATCGGCGCCATCGACCGGTCGACAAAATAGCGGGGCGTCACGGTGTAGGTGTACCGGCCGAGGTTGGGCTGAAGTCCTTGGTGCACCAGGCCGGGATGGTGCACCCACCGAAAGGTGTGAAACGGCGAGTTGATCGATGCCCTGGTCGGTTGCGCAGGATCCTGGGCATGTGCAGATGGATCGGCGAAGGTGAGGCGGTTGTACAGGAAGTACGCCGCACCGCCAGGCGGTTGGGCGCTGATCGTAAATCCCGCGAGCCCCGTTGTCGCCCCCTCGTCGAGGTCCCAGGAGAGCAACGTCTTGGCGTCACCCTGGCGGGCGCTGAGGCGGAAAGGCCCGGTGGTAGCGGTGCTCACTGACATGGTGGCGACCTCCGAAGCCAACATCGCACGGATACAGGGAGCTTGCAACCGAATGATGCAGCTACTCGATGGTCGCCGGGACAGCGGTGGCTCTGGGCAATTTCTTTGCGGACTCCAGGGACAGAAATTTGTCCCGGGACATATTTCCCGGATCTTCGGGACACCGGACCGATGCTGACGGGACGCTGTGCTCGTGACGATGTAGCTGCACCAAACCAGCAAAGGACCGTCATGATGAATTCACCCAGCCCCAGTCGTCCCTCAGCCCCCAGAAGTACCGGCCGGCTTCGCTGGTTGGCCCTTTTGGCCTCAGCCTTTCTATTGATTGGTTTCACCGCCTGCTCCTCCGACTCCGATGCTTCTGCCAAGTCCTCGACGACCGAGAAGGATGCCGTTGACGCCACTCCCGCGAAATCCGGCGGAGGGGCCGATATCGCCAACGCCATTACGATCACGGCTCCGGGGATGTCATATGACGTCTCCGGCGACCTTCGCCCCGGTGTGGCAGCCATCACCTTCAAAAACACCGACGACGAGTCTCACATGATGGTGGTCGCCCGACTGAACGATGGCGTTACCCGCGACCAATTCGAAAAGGCCCTTGAGTCGCCCGATGAGAGCGCGGTCAACAGCCTGTTGGCTGACCCGCAGGATACGGGGTACGGCACGCCGGCCGAACTGGGACCAGGCCAGCAGAGCACCGTCATCACCCAGAACCTGAAGGAGGGCAACTACGCAACCATCTGCTTCTTCACCACCGACGACGGAACTCCGCACTTCGCCATGGGAATGATCGGTGAGTTCAAGGTGACCGGAGAACCCTCCACGGATGAAAGGCCCGACAGCGACGGCACCATCACCATCGACGACAAGGCGATCACGATGCCCGACGGCTTCGAGGGCAAGGGCACGTTCGCAGTGGAGAACACCGGGGCCAAGGTCCACAACATCCAGCTCGTGAAGCTGGATGACGGAGCGACGATCGAGGGCTACCTCAAAGCGGTCAATGAGACGATGTCCAACGGCAAGTCGGTGGATAACGCCAAGGGTGGATTGCTGATGGGCGGGGTCGACGTGGTCGAACCCGGTCAGATGGTGTGGTTGGTACTGGACCTTCCCGCTGGCAACTACGGCTACCTGTCCACCGAGGATGCGCAGGACTCTCCGAAGCCTCCTACGCAGATCGGCGAGTTCACCGTCAGCTGAGTGAGTGACGAACGAGAGCGTCGGGCATTCCCTCGGCTCTGCCGAGGGAATGCCCGCGTACTCCAGCCGGCCGCCGACGCCATCGTCGGTCAGCCGCCGACGCCGCAGGTCTCGCTGCCCGGAAACGGTGTGTCTCCGCGAGGCGCAGTGTAGAAAGAGGCGATGCCATCCGCTACCGCATTTGTCCTGGGCGGCGGCGGCGACCTCGGTGCCCACCAGGTGGGGATGCTCGGAGCGCTGATCGAAGTCGGCATCACCCCCGACTTGGTGGTGGGCACCTCGATCGGGTCGATCAACGGGGCGATAATCGCTGCCGACCCGTCCGGCCGGAGCGTCGAGGCGCTGACCGAGCTGTGGACGACGCTCGACCGCTCGGGGGTGTTTGGGGGCTCGATCTTTTCCAAGGTTGCCACCTTCGCCCGGTCGGGAACCCACCTGAGCGACAACCGGGTGCTGCGGGAGCTCCTCGAAGAGATCCTGCCCGTGCGCCGCATCGACGACCTTGCGGTCAACTTCGAATGCGTCGCAGCAAGCATCGAGCACGCTACGGCCCACTACTTCTCTACCGGACCGTTGGTCGAGGCCATCCTGGCCTCGTCTGCCGTGCCGGGCATGTTTCCCCCGGTCGAGATCGACGGCGAGCACTTCCTCGACGGTGGGCTCGTCTCGTCGATTCCGCTCGACCGGGCGATCGCCCACGGTGCGACCACCATCTACGTGCTGCAGGTGGGGCGGGTGGAGGCACCGTTGGCGCCGCCGTCCAACCCGTGGGAGGTCGCCATGGTGGCCTTTGAGATCTCCCGCCGACACCGCTTCACCGAGTCGATGCGCAACCTTCCGGACAACATTGCCGTGCACGTCCTGCCGACCGGCGACCCGAAGACGTTCAACGACGTCAGCCAGTACCGGCGGGGAAACTCGGAGTCGATCGAGCGCCGGATCGATCAGTCCTATGCGGCCTCGATCGACTACCTGAACTCGATCGAACCGTGAAGCTGCCGCCGCGCTGGCTGCGCCGCATCGTCCTTTGGCCGCTGCCGCTGCTGGCATTCATCCTCTACATCACGACAGTGCCGCTGTTCGTCATCGCCGCCCTGGTCGTCTCGTATCGGCTGCCCGGAAAGTGGCGGGCACTCCGGCTGCTCGGCCTGGCCACCTGTTACCTGTTCGTCGAGGTGGCGGTGACCATCTCCGCCTTGGCGCTGTGGTTGGCGTCGGGGTTCGGTTGGAAGCTGTCCTCGGAGGCGTTCGTCAGCGCTCACTACCGGCTGCTGCGTTGGACCCTGCGGCTTCTCGTATACACGGGAAGTCGACTGTTCTCGCTGAGTATCGACCAGGACGGAACGGCGCTGCCCACCGATTCTGGCGATGGCAGGATCAGCGATGCGCCGCTGATCGTCCTCAGCCGCCACGCTGGCCCCGCCGACTCGTTTCTGCTGCTCCACGAGGTCATGTCCTGGGCGGGGCGCCGTCCCCGGATCGTCGCCAAGGCGACGCTCCAGCTGGACCCGGTGTTCGACATCCTGCTCAACCGGCTTCCCAACCGGTTTATCGAGACAAACCCGGCCCCGGGCAGCGACGCGGTGTCAGCTATTGCAGAGCTGGCGACAGGAATGACCAACCGGGATGCCTTTGTCATCTTCCCCGAGGGTGGCAACTTCACCGAGGGCCGCCGGGTTCGTGCCATCGAGCGGCTGCGCAGCGACGGTCACGAGGAAGCCGCTCGCCGAGCAGAGTCGATGACCTACCTCCTGGCGCCCCGCCCGGCGGGCACCCTGGCAGCCATCAGCGCCTGCCCCGACGCCGACGTTGTTCTGGTTGCCCACACCGGCCTCGATGAGATCTTCACGGTCCCGGATCTGTGGGCGTCCCTGCCCGAGGACAAGACGCTGCACCTGGCATGGCGAGTGCTTCCGGCAGCTGACGTTCCCGCTGGCTCGGCCGAGCGCATCGACCTGCTGTTCCGGGCGTGGGAGGGCATCGATAAGTGGATCGGCGACCATCGAGCCACGGAGTAGCACCACGACCGCTCCATGGCCGGAGGGGTGTGGGGGCACACCAACCCTGCGTTGGCGGTGTCGGTCGCACCTCTACCTATTCGAACGTGCAACCGGGCTCGACGGAAGCCTCAGTCCGAGTGCCCATCTCTCACGCGCCGCATCCCGCTGACCGGCGAGGTCGGGCTCGATCTGTGCCTGGATCGGCGGTCCGTCGATTGCGCAATGGAAACGCTGCAGGGATGACGGTCGCTCACAGATCGCATCGGCAGACGCGTAGCCCTCTTGGGCACGGGGCTGTGGCTCAGCCGAGCGCCAACTCGTTTAGCACCTCCTTGAACACTCGGTAGCGGTCGGCTCCGACCTGGTCGGCCCAGTTGCGTTCCATGGCGGCGATGGCCTGCTCACTCATGGCCTTGATCTCGTCGCCGGCTGGGGTCCGGGTCACGATTCGGGCCCGTTTGTCGATGGGGTCGGGGTTGATGGTGATCCACCCCCGCGCCTCCATTTCGACCAGCCGCTGACCCACGGCCTGTTTGGAGATCCGCATCGCCTCGGCCAGCTCTGATGGTCGGGCGCCATCGGTCGGGAGCATGCCAAGCAGGGCCCCGAAGGTCCCCCGCATGCCCTCGATGGTGAGGTCGAGGTGCGGCCGGATGTCGTGTCCCGCTCGCCGGTTGAGGCTGTCGAGACGTGAAAAGACATGGTCGGGGAGCGTCACTTGGTCAAACACGTTGACTAATATAGTCAAGGAAGCTTCTGCGTCACCGCTGTAGTTGAGTGCATACCTCCCGAGCACCACGCCATCGTGCTCGAACAGCTCAACTGGCTGGACGAGCCACGCGTGTACGGATGTGGCCTCGAGAGCGACATGCCTGAGGGAATCCGCTTGCCCAAGCTGCTGGCCATCGATCGTGCCTGCGACGACCGGCTGGTCCTCTGGCTGGAAGAGGTCGACGACGAAGGCGGGCCCTGGAACCTTGAGCGATACCGTCGGTCGGCTCGTGGGCTGGGTCGAATGACCGGCCGCTGGCCCGAGGCGCGGGTGGAACGCAACCTGGGATTGGGCCGACGCTCGCTGCATTATCTCTTTTACGGCAAAATGATGAACGTCGATCTGCCGCTCCTGGCCGACGATGCCACCTGGGACGACCCTGCGGTCCGGGAGGTGACGGCGGCCGATCCAAAGTTGCGAGAGGATCTGGCGTGGCTGGCCGGAGCGGCACCTGCGCTGCTCGACCGGGCCGAAGCGCTGCCTCATGGCCTGGCGCACGGCGATGCCTCACCGACCAACCTGCACGAACCGGGGGACGGCACTGTTGTTGCCTTCGACTGGAGCTACGGGTCGTTGGGCCCGGTGGGGAGCGATCTTGGCCAGCTGCTGGCCGGTCGCTTCGATTCCGGTGTTGCAGAACCTGACGACCTCCCTGCGATCGCCGAGACGATCCTCGACGCGTTCAGCGGTGGCCTCGCCGACGAGGGGTACCCCGCCCCATCGGAATAGCTGCGTCTGGCATGGGCCACCCACCTAGCCGTCCGATCGGCGTTCTCGGCGATCCTGGTTGATCGCCCCGGCCTTGGGGAAGCAGACCGGGCCGACCTGATCCGACGCCTAGCGCCACTCGCCCGCTACGCAGTGGATCTGGCGCGATCGGTCAGCTGACGTCGTAGCAGGACTCCCTGCTCGATCAACGGGCCATGCTCGCCGCCGACCGCAGCGAGCATCGAGCACGCCACGCCCACTACTTCTCCGTCGGGCCCCCGGTCGACGCCATCCTGGCGCGGTGTTTCAGAGGGAGCTGATGGCCGCCTTGAGCGCTGCGAGACCCTTGGGGTCGACGCAGTAGCGGGTCCGGGGGCCGTCGATCTCGCCCTGGACGAGCCCTGCTTCGCGCAGGATACGGAGGTGCTCGGAGACGGTGGACTGGGCGAGGGGCAGCCCGTCGACGACCTCGCTCGTGGCGCAGGTGTCTCTGGCGACGAGCATTCTCAGGATCTGCACGCGTGCCGGGTGTCCGATCGCCTTGGCCATGGCGGCCAGCTCGTCGTCGGTTGTGGTCGCCTGTCTGCTCATCGCCCATCGACGATACCCGAAGAAGTCCTTGTTGCCGATCGGTCCATCGTGTATCGTCGAACGACGATGAACGACTGTGGGGAATGAAGTCTCGGATGAGCACCTCCACCGATGTGCCGCCAGCGTCCCAGCCATCGCCAGCGTCCCCTACATCGTCCGAGGTGCGCCGGTGGCTGCTGGTGGCGGCGACGGTTGCGTTGTGGTGGGCGCTGTACAGCCTGAACCGTCCGTTCTGGGATTGGCTGCTGTTCGACGTGGTCGGACTCGAAGGCGAAAGTCGGCTGGGAGAGTCGATCCACTTCTTCTTCTACGACGTCACCAAGATCACACTGCTGTTGGCCGGAATCATCTTCGTGGTCACGGTGCTCCGCAGCTTCATGTCCGTGGAACGCACCCGGGCGCTGTTGGGCGGTCGGCGTGAGGGCGTGGGCAATGTGGCGGCCGCAGGGCTTGGGGTGGTGACCCCGTTCTGCTCGTGTTCGGCTGTGCCGGCGTTCATCGGGTTTGTCGCAGCTGGAGTTCCGCTCGGGGTGACGATGAGTTTCCTGATTGCGACTCCGATGGTGAACGAGGTCGCCATCGTCATGCTCTACGGCCTGTTCGGCTGGCGGATCACCGCCATCTACATCGCCACCGGACTGGTCATTGCTACGACCGCCGGGTGGGTGATCGGGCGGATGGGGATGGAACGGTGGGTCGAGCCGTTCGTGTTCGAGACGAAGCTGCGCGGCAAGGTGATCGACCCGTCGATGGGTCTGTCCTGGAACGACCGCCTCGCCATGGGACGCGAGGAGGTTGCGACGATCCTGCGCAAGATCTGGCCGTTCCTGCTGGTGGGTATCGGAGTGGGCGCGATCATTCATGGCTGGGTCCCGGAGCAATGGTTTGCCGATCATGCTGCGGGTCCCTTGGGGGTGCCGATCGCGGTGGCTCTCGGGGTGCCGCTCTACTCGAACGCGGCAGGTGTCATGCCGCTGGTCGAGGCGTTGCACGACAAGGGCATGCCGATGGGTACCGTCCTGGCGTTCATGATGAGCGTCGTGGCGCTGTCGTTACCCGAGATGATCCTGTTGCGGCAGGTACTGCAACCCAGGCTGATCGCCACTTTCATCGCTGTCGTCGCTTCCGGCCTCATCGTCACCGGGTACCTCTTCAACGTGATCATTTGAACCAGCACAGGAGTCATGAAATG
The DNA here is from genome assembly GCA_016719385.1 of Candidatus Microthrix subdominans. NCBI lineage: Bacteria > Bacillati > Actinomycetota > Acidimicrobiia > Acidimicrobiales > Microthrixaceae > Candidatus Neomicrothrix > Candidatus Neomicrothrix subdominans. Next base: position 349,058 of record JADJZA010000007.1, read on the forward strand.
GACATCAAGATCCTCGGCAGCGGTTGCACCAAATGCGACAAGCTCGAAGCCGCTGCGCGCACCGCCGCCGCCGAACTCGGCGTCGAGGCCGAATTCGAGAAGGTGACCGCCCCCGCCGAAATCGCATCATGGGGAGTGATGGCCACCCCTGCACTCGTCATCGACTACGAGGTCGTCCTCGCTGGGCGGGTCCCCTCAACGGACGACGTCAAGGCCCTGCTCGCCGGCCGCTGAGCACCCGGAGTTCGACGAGCGATCGTCCGCCTCACCAACAACGTATGCGGCCCCCCGTCCTGAGCCGGGCTGACCGAAGGAGCGGAGCTACCGCTGCCGTGACCTGCGGCTACTGCAGCTGGGTGAGCGCCTCGCCGAGGAGCTGACGTGCCTCATCGCTGACCGGCCCCAGTTCTTCCTTGCCGGTGAGCGATGACATGAGGCCCGGGTCGAGGGCCTCAACCGTGACGCCACCGTCGGCCTCCCTCACCACGACGTTGCAGGGAAGCAGAACGCCGATCGTCGGGTCGGCATCGAGCGCCCGTCCGGCCAGGCCCGGGTTACATGCACCCAGGATCACGTGTCGAGGGATGCTCTTGTCGATCTTCTCCCGCATGGTTGCCTGGAGGTCGATCTCGGTCAGAACCCCGAAGCCCACGGCGGCGAGGGCGGTCTTGACCTTGGTGAGCGCCTCATCAAAGGGCTCTGAGAGGATGACGGTTTCTTCGATGATCATGAGGCTGCTCCGAGTTGTCCGAGTTGGGGGCCCACCCTAGGTAGCTACGGGCGACCCTGCTCGCCGGAGCGACGGCGCCGTCGTTGGCCGCCGCGACCTTGGCCTTCGGGCCCTTCGCCGCCAGGGCCCTGGCCGCCGCGACCACCGCCACCTTTTTCGCCTGGTTGGGCGTGACGCTCGAAAGCGGGGAGATGGTTCTCCTGAGATGCGCGTTGCAGGTTTCGGTAGGTGGCCAGCAGATCCTCGCGTTCGGTCCCAGCCAGCAGTCGGTCGTACAGTGCGGCGTTGTCGATCTCGTCCTGGACCCCGGCCTGGCAGGCGTCCTCGATCGAGGAGAAGCGCGGCGCCTGTCCCGGCCAGGGGTCATCGGGAACTTCGATCCCGTAGCGCTCGAACAGCACAAGGAGCGCATCGATGTGGCGTTGTTCGGCCTCCACGATGTTCGAGAACGGGCGGACCTCCCCAAAGTCGGCGAGAACCTGTCGGTAGGTGGCGCGTGCCTTGTATTCGTCGTCCAGCGCCATCAGGAGGTCCTCGATCTCCCTGTCGGTCAGTGTGCCTGAAGGTTCATGTGCATCCATGTCGGCCATGGCCCCGAGCCTACGGAGTACCCGCCCGTTCAAGGCACCGGTCGGATCACCTCGCTCGTTCAAACCTGCGATCCTCGTGTCATGAACGGAACGGCGCGCATCATTGTCGGAGTCGACCACTCAGAGGAATCGCTCAACGCTCTCGGGTTTGCGGTCGAGGAAGCCGCACTGCGTCGGGTCGAGCTGGAGGTCATGTGGGCGTGGAGCGACCACACGCCTCGCTCGCATGCGTTCGGAGGGGCTGGTGATGGTGTTGACGTTCAGCTGAGTGCACAGCGACAGCTGGAGGGCCTGGTCGAAAGCCGGGTTCCCGAGGATCTCGATGTGACCATCAGGGCGGTAGTCGACAAACCCGACACTGCGTTGGTCGATTCAGCCGAACGGGCCGAGCTTCTCGTCGTCGGGACGCGGGGCCGGGGCGGCCTTCTTGGCTTGCGGCTCGGCTCGGTCAGCGTGAAGGTCGCCGGCCGAGCGCCGTGCCCAGTGGTGGTGGTTCGTCCGACGGCCGACGGTCCGGAGGTCAACACCGAGCCCCGGATCGTGGTGGGTGTCGATGGTTCGGGCTCGGCGAGAAACGCTCTTCGATGGGCATTGACCGAAGCATCGGTTCGCAACCTGCCGATCGTTGTAGTGAACGGCTGGATGGAACCCACCGTCGCTGCGACGTTCCCCGGGATGGCTTCCCCAATCGACGCGATTGGAAGAGCGGCGTCAGAACTGATCGAAGCTGAACTGGAGATGACAGCCCAGGACGCCGCCGGTGTCACGGTGCGCGTCCAGGCGGTGTGTGCCAGCGGGGCATCGGCCCTGGTCGACGAGTCGCGCGGCGCCTCCCTCGTCGTCGTCGGTTCGAAAGGTCAAGGGGGCCTCTCTCGCGTGCTGCTCGGGTCCGTGGCCCAACAGGTCATGCGTCACGCGGAGTGTCCCGTGGCCGTGATCCCTCAGTCCTGAACCCTGGGTCTCGGGGCCGACCCGTCGGCATCCATGACGTTCGGAAGTGACCAACAACTCTAAGGTCGAACGCTTGGGGCCGAGGGGCCCTCGGGGGTGGATCCGATGCAGAAGCGGGTGTGATGTCGACTCTTGGTTGGATCATCTTGGGTGGGGTTGCGATGAGTGCGATCGCTCTCGTTGGTGGGTTGGCAGCGTTGCTGCCGCAGCCGGTGCTGGACCGCGTGCTGTTGCCGATCGTGGGCCTGGCAGCCGGTTCGCTGCTCGGCGGCGCGTTCTTCCACATGCTTCCCAGCGCGATCGACGCCCTCGGGAACAACCTGGCCGTCTATGTCTGGGTGGTCGCCGGCTTCGTCTCGTTCTTCGCGCTCGAGCAGGCGCTGCACTGGCACCACTGCCACTTCAGACCCGACGAACAGCGCCAGCCGCTCGGCTTCCTGTTGCTCGTCGCCGACGGTCTTCACAATCTCGTCGGCGGTCTGGCCGTCGGCTCGGCGTTCGTCGTCGACATCCGTGTGGGCGTGGTGACCTGGCTGGCTGCTGCGGCGCACGAAATCCCCCAGGAACTGGGCGACTTTGGCGTGCTCATCCAGGGGGGTTGGACGAAGCGATCCGCCCTGTTGTGGAACTTCGTGTCCGCCCTCACCTTCCTCATCGGCGGAGTGGTCGCCTACTTCAGCGCCGACGTGGTCGACGTGGCCTACCTGTTGCCGTTCGCAGCGGGGAACTTCATCTACATCGCATCGGCCGACCTGATCCCGGAACTGGCGACCCATCGCGCCGGGCGCGACAAGTTGGAGACGACCGCATCGCTGCTGGGCGGGTTGGCCATTCTGTACGCAGCGACCTGGATTGGCTGAGCGAGAACCCTGCGCCGTCGCGTGACGGGCCCGCTTCTGGAAGCGGCCCGGTCGAGGGCTGGGGGCATGTTCGGGTAGGTGTAGAAGCCGTCGCAGGTCCACGTTGTGCAGTGCCCCAGGCTGACGTCGTCAGGAGCGTTGCACGTGAACTGCCGAAGTCGTTTTCGAGCAATATAAAGGGCTCTCCTGTCGTTCGCGTGGGTCATTTGGTGGGGGTTCTGCCGGGGAGGTCGGGCCGGTAGCCGCCCAGTGAGAGCAGTGCGAGAGCGATCAGTGCTTCTGGTGTTTTGAATCCGTATGCCATTCGGGTGAGCACACGGATCTTGGTGTTGGTCGACTCGATGAGCGCGTTGGAGAGCCCGTGGTCGAGTGTCGCGTTGATCGCAGCACGGTGTCGGCGGATCTTCTGGCCGAGTTTCACGAACGCGTCGATCCGGCATCGTTGGGCCCATGACAGCCACCGGTCCAACGCGTCTTTCCCGGCTTGACCCTTGACTTTGAAACAGAATCGGAGGGCTTCTTTGAGGAGGTAGCCCCTGTGGAGTCTCGGGTCGGTCTTGGCGACCCACGCCAGTTTGGCCCGCTGATTGTCGGTCAGATTTTCAGGGTTCTTCCACAGCGCATAGCGGGCACCTTTCAAGCCCTTGACGAGGTCGTTGCCGGGCCGTGGCGGAGCGTCGGCTGGTGGCCGTCCCCGCTTGCGTTTCGGTTCTTTGCGGGCCAGTTTGCGGGCGTCGTTCCAGGTGTCACGGCGGAGCTCGTCAAGGGCGTCGGTCGCCCACGCCACCACATGAAACGGGTCCGCGCATTGGACCGCCTGAGGACACTTGGCGGTGACAGCGTTGGTGATCCACCGGGCCGAGTCAGCCGACACGTGGGTGATCTCGGCGCAGCGTTCCTCGCCGAGCAGCTCAAAGAACCGGGTGACCGTGGCCTCGTCACGGCCGACCGCCGCCCACAACAGGCGTCCGCTGTCATGGTCGACAACGATCGTCAGATACTTGTGGCCACGCTTGTAGGAGATCTCGTCAATCCCGATCCGTTTGAGCCCCGCGAGCCGGTCAACCTGCCCGTCGATCTCGACCTGGATCCGCTCGACAATCCCACCAACCGTGCGCCACCCGACCCGCATCAACTCGGTCACCGCCGTTTTCGACGTCGCTGTTGCCAGCCAGCCGATCGTGTCCTCGAAACCACGGGTGAACCTCGACCCGTGCCGGGCCCACGGCACCTCCGACGCCACGACCCCATGGGTCCGGCAACGCACCCTCGACGCTTCGGCTTCGATGAACACCTGAACAGTGCCCATATCCAGGCTCCGCCACCGGCGAGGGCCGGTGCTGCGGCCCCGGTCATAGCCCGCCGAATGGCGGCCACATACCCCGCACCGGCGTCGGGTGTTACGCCGCTGGCGGACCGTTGCGACGATCTCCTCGGCCTCGGGATCGAAGTCGACGGACTCGATCACCACCCGCCGGCCGGAGTTCTCGAACCCCAACACCCGATGCCATAGATTCTTCACCGAAGCCGCTCCTTGTTTTCTCGGACCTAGACAGCCCGAAACCTAGACAGGGAGCGGCTTCGCTCACTACACCCCTGTCATTTCAACCCACGCGAACGACAGGAGCCAGAAAAGTCGGGTGAATTGCGAGCATGGGGCCTGAGCATGTTGGACAACAAGCGGTTGCTGATCACCGGCGTGGTGAACGCAGACTCGATCGGATATGCCGTGGCACATCGGGCGATGGAGCTCGGGGCGGAGGTGGTGTTGTCGTCGTTCGAGCGCGGGAGCGCACGGAGGCGGCGGCGAGCACCTTGCCCGGTCCGACAGATGTGCTCGACCTTGACGTCACCCAGCCCGAGCATTTTGCACGGGCGGGCGATGAGCTCGAACGTCGCTGGGGGCATCTCGACGGAGCGCTTCATGGGGTCGCCTTCGCTCCCAGGGCGGCACTGGCGGGCGGCTTTCTGGACGCCGACAACGATTCGGTGGCCCGGGCCTTCGCCACATCCACCTACTCCTACTCGGCTCTCGCCGGGCTGGTTTCCAGGCTGGCCCCCGACGAAGGAGCGTCGCTCGTCGGGCTGGACTTCGACGCCGCTGGGGCATGGCCCGTCTACAACTGGATGGGTGTGTGTAAGGCGGCACTCGAGTCGGCCAGCCGCTACGTGGCCCGAGACCTGGGCCCTCAAGGGATACGAAGCAACCTGGTGGCGGCCGGGCCGCTCCACACGCGGGCGGCGAGCGGTATTCCGGAATTCGAGCGCCTGACGGGTGCATGGGAGGCGCGTTCGCCGCTGGCATGGGATCCCACCGACAACGGGCCGGTGGCTGACGCCGTGTGTTTCCTGTTCTCTGACATGGCGCGCGCAATATCGGGTGAGATCCTCCATGTTGACGGCGGGTATCACGCCATGGCTGCCAACCTGCGATAGCCGTTCATGGCGCCTTGGCGCCGGCGCGGTTGAGGTCTCTGGTCGGTCGGGATCGCGTGGTCGTGAAGGCGCCCGGCTCACCGATCGTTACGCCGGCGAGCCGTCGCGGGAGTCCCCGGTTCAGGTGCGGGCCACCAGGTAGTCGACTGCGCCCTGGAGGGTGGCGAGCTGCTGGTAGTCGGACTCTGGCAGGTCCAGGCCTGTGCGGTCGTGCAGGGCCTCGTACAGCGAGATCAGGTCCATGGAGTCGAGGTCGAGTTCGTCGGCCATCGTGCTCGCGGGATCGGCTTCGTCGAGGTCCACCTCGGGTGCGATGCCCCGGAGGCAGTCGGCGATCAGGGTGCGCGCTTCGTCGCTGGTCATGGCGTGGCTCCTAGCTGGGAGGACCGGCGAGCCGGTCGGGGTCTGTCAGGGCACGTTCGAGCATGTGCAGGAATCGACTGCCGGTGCGTCCGTCGGAGGCGCGATGGTCCGCTGCCAGGGTGACGATCACGCTGCGGTGCGCGCCGACGGTGCTGCCTTCGACCCAGGGACGTGACCGGATCCGACCGAAGCCGACCAGCGCCACCTGGGGTGGTCGGATCACACCGTGCACCTCATCGGCTCCCTGGTCACCCAGGTTGGTCACGGTGATCGACGCCTCGCCCATGTCGGAGCCGCGCAGCCCCCCGGTGCGGGCTCCGGCGACCAGGCGGCGGAGGGCAGCCATGGTCTCGTCGATGCCGAGCGCGGCAGCATCTGCGATGGTGGGGGTGACGACCCCGCCCTGGCGCAGCGACACCACGGTGCCGAGGTCGACCACATCGCTGGGCCGGACCGCGTCCTCGGTCCACCAACCGTTCAGCTCGCGCACCTCGGTGGCCGCCAGGGCGGTGGCACGCAGCAGGGCGGCTGCGGGGAGGATCCGCTCCCGCGGCGATCGTTGCGCGTTGAGCGCCTCCAGCCAACCGAGTGCGGGCTCCAGATCGATGGTGGAGCTGAGCCGGTAGTGGGGGATCTCGCGCCAGGCCCGCTCCATGACGCGAGCGATGGCCGACCGGGCCACCCGCCGGCGGTCCTCATCCGACGGTGCAGGTGTGGGTGCGAGCGTTGGGCGTTCCGCTGAGGCGCGTCGAGCGGTGAGGCGTTCGATGTCGCCGGCCCGGACCGCTCCCCGGGGGCCGGTGCCCGTGACCCCGTCGAGGTTGAAGTCACGCTCCCGGGCGAGGCGACGGGCGCGCGGCGTTGCGCTGTGGCGATGGTGACCGGCGCGCTCGACGTCGTCGCGCGTGATGCGTCCCCCCGGTCCCGTGCCGTGCAGGAGGCCGGGGTCAACAGCGAGGTCGTAGGCGAGGCGTCGCACCAGGGGTGACAGCACCACCGAAGCGTGGTGGCGACCAACCCCACCCGTCGGCACCGGATCCGGGGTCGGCCGGTGGGCCGGTTCGGATGGCGGCGTCGGCTGGGGCCGAGACGTTGGTTCCGGCGCCGGCGTGGATCGGGGAGTCGGCTCCGGTTGCGGTGTCGGTTCGGTTGGAGCGTCCGTGGGAACGATGGCTTCCTGAGCGGCGTTCGTTGCGTCGTCGCCGGATCCGATCCTGGCCAGCGGGGTTCCCACGGGTGTTCGGACGCCCTCCGGGACCAGCAGTTCCTCCACCACGCCGGTGGTGAACACCTCCATGTCGAGGTCCGCCTTGTCGGTGTTCACCACCGCCACCACGTCACCCCTGGTGACACGATCGCCGACGCTGACACGCCATTCCACAATCGTGCCCTCCTCCATGTCGGCCCCCAACGAGGGCATCAGGAAGTCGCTCACCTCGTCACCCGCCGCACCGCCTCGATCACGTTCTCGACCGATGGCAACGCCGCCGTTTCGAGGTGCTTGGCATAGGGGATCGGAACCTCGGCGGTGGCCACACGCTCAACCGGGGCGTCCAGGTCCCAGAAAGCGTGTTCTGCAACCCGCGCCGCCAACTCCGCGCCGATCCCTCCGCTGCGCCAGCCCTCCTCGACCACAACCAGGCGTCCGGTGCGACCCACCGACTCCAACACGGTGACCTCGTCGAGTGGTCGTAGCGTCCTCAGGTCGATCACCTCGAGGTCGGCGGTGTCAGCCAACGACTCGGCGGCCTCCAGGCAGGTATGCACCCCGGCTCCGTGGGTGACGACGGTGACATCTCCACCTGCCCGCATCAACATTGCTGTGTCCAGGTCCACCGGCGTGGGCCCGTCGGGCAGCTCACCGGGCAGTGTGAACAGGCCGGCGTGTTCGAAGATCAGCACCGGATCGGGATCCTCGAGCGCGGTGAGGAGCATCCCGGCTGCATCGGCCACCGTGGCCGGGGTGACGACGCGCAGGCCGGGGATGTGCGCGTACCACGCCTCCAGACTGTGGCTGTGTTGGGCCGCGAGCTGGCGACCGGCACCGGTGGTCATGCGGATCACCAGCGGTACGTTGAACTGTCCGCCTGACATGTGCGAGAGGGTGGCGGCGTTGTTGAGGATCTGGTCGAGGGCCAGCAGGCTGAAGTTGGCCGTCATGATCTCCACGATCGGGCGCTGCCCGGCCATGGCCGCCCCCACGCCGGCACCCACAAACGCAGATTCGGACAGCGGCGTGTCGCGCACCCGTTCGGCTCCGAACTCTTCCAACAGGCCGAGGCTGACTGCGAAGCACCCGCCGTATTGGCCCACGTCCTCGCCCATCAGAAACACCCGCTCGTCGTTGGCGAGCGCTGTCCGCATGCCCTCTCGCAGCGCCTCGCGGTAGGTGACGGCGCTCATCGGACACCCTGACGTGCGGGGGCTGCGGTGGAACCCTCGGAGTACACAAACCGGGTCAGGTCCTCGACCGGTTCGAGGGTGCCCGCCTCGGCGTAGGCCACCGCCTCGTCGATCTCGGCGGATACCTCGGCCTCCAGCTCGGTGAGTGCGTCGTCGTCCATTTCGCCGCGTTCGCGCAGCACCTTGACCAGCGCGTCGATGGGATCGCGTTCACGCCAACGCTCCACCTCCTCGTGGTCGCGGTAGCGCTCGGGGTCATACATGGAATGTGCACGGAAGCGGTAGGTGCGCAGCTCCAACAGCACCGGCCCTCCGTCGGCGCGCACGGTGGCCATCGCCCGGGTTGCGGCCTGGTGGACCGCGAGCACGTCCATGCCGTCCACAGGCCAGGCCGCCATCCCGTAGCTGGAGGCCTTCAGTGCGATGTCGGGGTCCGACTCCGAGCTCGCCAGGGGCGTGCCCATGGCATAGAGGTTGTTCTCGCAGCAGAACAGCACCGGTAGGTTCCACAGCGCCGCCAGGTTGAGGGACTCGTGAAACTCGCCCTCGGCCACAGCACCCTCGCCGAAGAAGCATGCGGTGATGGCCTCCGAGCCGGTGCGCTTCGCTGCGAGGGCAAGGCCCACCGCCACCGGCAGCCCGGCAGCCACGATGGCATTACCGCCGTAGAAGTTGGTGTCGGCGTCGAACAGGTGCATGGAACCGCCTCGGCCACGGCTGCAGCCCTCCTGCCGGCCGAACATCTCGGCGGTGATCGACCGCATCGACACCCCCCGGGCAAGCGCATGACCGTGGTCCCGGTAGGTGGCCACGATCGAGTCCTCGGGGCGGAGTTGGTCGATGATCCCGGTGGCGACCGCTTCCTCACCGACGTACAGGTGAAGGAACCCCCGGATCTTCGCCGCCGAGTACAGCTCCACACAGCGTTCCTCGAACCGGCGGATACGCACCATCTGGTGCAGCAACCTGCGTGCCGTGTCCGGGTCTACGGTTGCCAGCTCACCGGTCATGGGGGGACTCCTGGGTTGGTTCGTCGGTGCCCGGATTCTGGTCCGGGTCGGGCTCCAAGGTGGACAGGTCGCCCTCATCTTCGCCCAGCTCGCGGGCCCGGAGGACCCGCCGCATGATCTTGCCACTGCGGGTCTTGGGCAGGTGCGGTTCGCAGGCGATTTCTCTTGGGGCCACCGCTGCGCCGAGGCGGCGTCGTGCGTGGCCGATCAGCTCGAGGCGCAGGTCGTCGTCCCACTCGACCCCGGGGGCGAGGGTGACGAATGCCTTGACGATGTTTCCGGCGAGCTCGTCGGGTACGCCGATCACACCCGCTTCCACGACCGATGGGTGTTCCATGAGCGCGGATTCCACCTCGAAGGGTCCGATCAGATGCCCGGCGGTCTTGATGACGTCGTCGGCGCGGCCGACGAACCACAGGTATCCATCGATGTCTCGGGTGGCCAGATCGCCCGAGAGATACCACCCGTCGACGAAGGAACGCGTGTAGCGCTCATCTTCGTGCAGGTAGGCACGGAACATCGAGGGCCAACCGGTACCGATGGCGATCATGCCCTCACCGCCCGGCTCGGTGATGAGCCGCAGGCTGCCATCGTCGTTCACGGTGGGTTCGTTGTTGCTGTCCACGGCCGCGATGGCCACGTCGATGCCCGGCAGCGGGCGACCCATCGACCCGGGTCGCACCTCGCATGCCGGGAAGTTGGCAACCATGATCCCGCCGGTCTCGGTCTGCCACCAGTTGTCGTGGATCGTGTGGCCGAGCACTTCTGCGCCCCACACGACAGCCTCCGGGTTGAGCGGCTCGCCGACCGAGGACACCATCGCAAGCGAGGACAGGTCCGCCTCGGCCGGCAGGTCGTTGCCGGCGCGCATGAGCATGCGGATGGCCGTGGGTGCGGTGTACCAGACGGTCACCCGTTGCTCGTCGAGGATGCGGTACCAGCGACGGGCATTGAAATCGGCCTCATCGACGATGACCGTCACCCCATGGGTCAGCGGGGCGATGATTCCGTAGGAGGTACCGGTGACCCACCCGGGGTCGGCGGTGCACCAGAAGATGTCGTCCGGGTGCAGATCGAGCGCGTAGCCACCGGTGGCGTGGTGGGCGACGACGGCGCGATGCACGTGCAGCGCTCCCTTGGGCCGACCGGTGGATCCAGAGGTGAAGTGCAGCAGGGCCGGATCCTCGGCGCTGGTGTCGGCCGGGGGTGCCTCGCCGGGCATTTGGGCCATCAGCTCGGCGAGGCTGTGCACCCCGGCGTCCGGATCGCCGTCGCCGTCGATCAGCAGCACGTGGCGCAATTCGGGCAGCCGTTCTCGCAGAGCTGCGACCTTGCGGCGGTACAGCGAGGCGGTGGTCACCAGCACGGCGACGTTGCCCTTCGCGAGGCGCTGGTGGATGGGCTCGGGCCCGAAGGCAGAGAACAGGGGGCAGAAGACCGCCCCTGCCTTGAGGGTGCCGAGCGCAGCGGTGTAGAGCTCGGGAACCCGGCCGGCGAGGGTGACGACCCGTTCGCCGCGGCCTACGCCGAGCATGGCGAGCACCTCTGCGAACCGGCTGGTGGCTTTGGCAAGTTCGGCGTAGGTGAGGTCGGTCACCGTGTCGTCGCGATGGATGAAGCGCAACGCCACCCGGTCGGCCAGGAGGCCCGCAGCGTGGCGGTCGACCGCCTCGTGGGCGATGTTCAGGCCGCCTCCCGGGAGACCTTCGAGGCGGGCCTCAGCGTCGATCCACCGGAACGCGGAGTGCTCGGCGTCGTAGTCGACGAGGTTGGGTACCCGGTCGGGTCGGGAGGAAGGCGGGATCGTGTTGTGGCTCATCAGATGTCGACGCGCACATCTGATGGGATCCGCCCCGTTGGTCCGGTGGGGAATGTCGACATCAGGATGATCTCCATTCCGGGCCTCGGGCCCAGCGCTCAAGGAGGTGGCAAGGCGGCCGAGGCTCTGTGCACGAGACCCGCCCTCGAAACATCCCGTCCGATGTTATAGATCGTTTCGCTCGACCGCACCGACAACCTGCTGACTTGTGCGCCAGGGAGCTTCATCTACATCGCCGGCGACCACGTTCTGGAACCCGACCCGCCCCGGCAGCGCCTCGGGTATGGTCGGACGGTCGGGTGCGAACAGAAGCGGTCCATTTCCGCGTGAGCTTGGAGGTTCCATGAAGGACGACGAGGCGAGCCAGGTGCAACGGTGGCTGGGAGCAACCGGCTTTTCCGAGGAACTGACCGTTGACGGGGGGCACCTGTTGGCGCAGGGTTCAGGCGAGCAGTTCGATCCGGCCGAGGTTGCGGTACCGGGGGCGTACCGCTGCGACCGGGGCGCCGATACCGACCACCAAGGCACGGTCTTTGCCATCGCATCCTCCGGTGGACAGCCGATTGGAACGCTCCTCGTCGAGGACGGCGCACCGGTCACTCCGGAACTGCAGTCGGTCGTCGACGAGCTTCAAGCTCGGGCCAAGACCCCCGCCGTGGCGTGCGAGAAATACGAGCACGAGCACGTCGTCGCGGTGTTCCCGGATCGGGACCAGGCCGCAGCCGCTGTGGCTGAACTGCAGGACCTGGGTTTGGGAAGCGACCACTTGGGCGTTGCGGTGGATGGCACCGATCAGGTCGTCTTCGAACGTGACGAGGAGGCTGTCCTCGGCAAACGCCTGGCGAAGGGCGCGTCCCTGGGAGCGCTCGCAGGCCTGGCGTTGACAGCCTTGGTCATACCGGGACTTGCCCCGCTGGGAATCGGGGGAATGTTCGCCGTCGCTCCGGCAACCGGGGTTGGCGGAGCGATGCTCGGTGGGTTTCTCGGCATCGCGTCGGTCGACGACGCGTTCACCGCCCATGGCGACATCAGGGAGACACCGCTCGCACCCGGAGAGGTGCTCGTGGCGGTGCTCGCCCACGGTGAGCGCGAGAGCGTGGAAGCGGTAGCGAAGCACCACAACGGCACCCTCCTGACGCTCAAGCCAGTCCTTCCCTGAGCGCCGGGCTCTTCTCCGAGCGCGGCCGGGTCAGAGCGACCAGCTGTGCAGCAGCTGGGCGTAGTTGAGCCGTTGGAGTTCGTGTGGATTGGCGACGTTGCCCATCGCCGTCGCGCCCTTCGCCTCGTCGAGGTTGCGGTAGCCCTGGGCATCCATCCAGCCCGCGAGTTCGTCGACGATGCGCGCGAGCGCTGATGGGCCGCCTTTGAGCAGCACCGACACGAGCTGGACGGCGTCCGCCCCCGAGAGGATCGCCTTCGCCGCATCCGTTCCGCTGTGGACCCCACCGCTGACGGCGAGCGACAGCTGGGTTCGGCCGTGCAGGATTGCCATGGCATGTAGTCGCATCGGGAGCTCGGCCGGGGTGGACAGCACCAGGTGCCGCGCGATGTCGAGTGTCTCCAGGTCGAGGTCCGGTTGGTAGAACCGGTTGAACAACACCACGCCAGCAGCCCCGACGGCTTCCAGGCGGGTGACGAAGTTGGGCACCGACGCGTAGAACGGTGACAGCTTCACCGAAACCGGTACGTCCACCACGCCGACCACATCGGCGACGACGCTCAGTTGGCGCTCCTCAATGTCCTCACCGGTCTCGTCGAGGTCGGTGGCCACGTCGTACAGGTTCAACTCGATGGCAGCGGCCCCTGCACCGGCGAGTTCCCGGGCGTAACCGGTCCAGCCTCCCGGGGTGACGCCGTTGAGGGAGGCCACCACCGGTACGTCGAGTACCTCGGTCAGGCGCCGGACGTGGCGCAGCATGGGGTTGGCGCTGCCGGAGAAGACATCGGTCTCGGGGAGAAACGACGGGGCTTCTGCGTTGGTGTCGATCATGGAGTCGAGGTACCGGTTGGCAGAAACCTGATCGGCGATCAGCTGCTCCTCGAACAGCGAGTGCACCACCACCGCGCTTGCGCCCACGTCGACCAGGGCGACAGCGTCGTCCGCCGAGTCGCACAGCGGCGATGCACCGACCACGAACGGGTTGGCCAGCCGCAGCCCAAGCCAGTCACAACCCAGCTCAACCATCGGTGTCCTCCTGTGCTGGGCCCTCCGTTACCGGGAACCTGATTTGAGCGAGCTGCTGATACAGGGCGTGTCGCTCAGCAGCTCCCGCCTCCGCTGCGTTCACGAGCTGTTTGAAGCGCTCCGGGTCGCGCAGCTCTACCATGCGGAACCGGGCCTCTTCGCGCATGTAGGTGTCCATGGGTATCGACAGCGGGTCGGCGTCGATCTTCAGCGGAGGCTCGCCCTCCGCGATCCGGCGGGGATCGAACCGGTACAGCGGCCAGGCGCCGCTGTCGATTGCGCGGCGCTGCTGGGTGGGTGAGTGCGCCAGGTCGTATCCGTGAGCGATGCACGGGCTGTGGGCGATGATCAGGGACGGCCCGGGATGCGCTTCGGCCTCCAGCAATGCCTTGACCGTCTGGTTGTTGCGGGCCTGCATGGCGACGCTTGCGACGTAGACGTGGCCGTAGGTCATCGCCAGCAGCCCGAGGTCCTTCTTCCCAGTCTCCTTGCCGGCGGACGCATACTTGGCCACGGCCCCCATCGGGGTGGCCTTGGATGCCTGACCGCCGGTGTTGGAGTACACCTCGGTGTCGAGGACCAACACGTTCACCTTGCGGTCGGAGGCCAGTACGTGATCCAGCCCACCGAAGCCGATGTCGTAGGCCCATCCGTCACCGCCGACGATCCACACCGAACGTGGCACCAGGTGGTCGGCCAACCGCAGCAGTTCCGCCACATCGTCGGTGTCCACGTCCGACTCGGGCAGCTCCATAAGCCGGCGGGTCAGCTCCGCCACCAGTTGGCGGCGTTCTGCGATCGACTCGGCATCGGGGTCACAAGGCGCGCGCAGCTCGCTGAGCAGCCGGGCGGGCAACACCGAAGCGAGGCGCTCGAGCAACGTCCGGACACGCTCCTCCTGGGAGTCCACGCCGAGACGCATGCCGAGACCAAACTCGGCGTTGTCCTCGAACAGCGAGTTGTTCCACGCGGGGCCGCGTCCGTCGGCATTGGTCGTATATGGGGTAGTAGGCAGGTTGCCGCCGTAGATCGAGGAGCAACCCGTGGCGTTCGCCATCACCAGGCGATCCCCGTAGAGCTGGGTGAGCAACCGTAGGTACGGGGTCTCCCCGCAACCGGCGCACGCCCCCGAAAATTCGAACAGCGGCTGGAGCAGCGGGAGGGTTCTCGATCGCTCCGGAATGAGTGAACGGGTGACGTCCGGTATCGATTGGTAGAAGGCGAACGATTCGCGCTCGCGTTCGCGGTGCTCCTCAGCCGGCCTCATGTTGATGGCTTTGCGCTTCGGCTGCGAACGATCCTTTGCAGGGCACACCTCCACGCAGAGCCGACAGCCCGTGCAGTCGTCGGGCGCCACCTGAACCACGTACTGGAGCCCCTCGAGCGCCTGGGTATGTTCTTCGGCCACGTGCCGGAAACTCGGCGGGGCCGATGCGGCAGCGTCGGGCTCGAAGACCTTCGTGCGGATCGCAGCGTGCGGGCAGATCATCGAGCAGCGGTTGCACTGCACGCACAGGTCGGGTTCCCAGATCGGGATGTCGATCGCGATGGCACGCTTCTCGTACTTGCTGGTGCCCGTGGGCCAGGTGCCGTCGGGCGGGAAGGCGCTGACGGGCAGTCGGTCACCGTGGCCCTCGAGCAGCAGCCGCGTCACGTTGGCGACGAAATCGGGAGCGTCCACTGGCACGGTCGGCGGGCGGTGCCTGGCGCTGTCGGGGGTGCCGACTGCAACCTCGTGCAGTTCGGCCAGGGTGGCGTCGATGGCCTGGAAGTTGCGACGCTCGATCTCGGGTCCCCGCTTGCCCCAGGTGTCGCTGACCGACTGCTTCACTGCGGCGATCGCCTCGTCGCGGGGAAGGACGCCGGACAGTGCGAAGAAGCAGGTCGACATGACCGTGTTGATCCGCCGACCCAGGCCGTTGGCCTCAGCGACACGGGTGGCGTCGATGGCGTACAGGCGGCAGTTGCGTTCGGACAGAACCCGCTGTGCTTCCGCCGGAAGGCTGTCCCACAACTGGTCGGGCGCAACGGTGGTGTTGAGCAGCACGGTGGCACCCTCGTCCGCCACCTCCAGGACGTCCAAGCGTTCCAGGAAACCCGGCTCGTGCACACCGACGAACCCCGCTCGTGTGATCTCGTAGGTCGAGCGGATCGGCCGGGGTCCGAAGCGCAGGTGCGACACTGTGGTGGCGCCGGCCTTCTTGGAGTCGTACACGAAGTGGCCCTGGCAGTGAAGCTCGGTGGCGGCCCCGATGATGCGAATGGCGGCCTTGTTGCTGCTGACCGTGCCGTCGGATCCGAGACCAAAGAACACGGCTCGGGTGACATCGTCCGCCTCGATGTCGAATCCCTCCGCCACCGGTAGCGACAGGTGGGTGACGTCATCGTTGATGCCCACCGTGAAGCGGCGCCGCGGCGCCGTGGCCTCGAGCTCGTCGAAGACCGACTTGGCCATGGCCGGGGTGAACTCCTTGGAGGAGAGCCCGTAGCGGCCACCGATGATTTGGGGCAGGGCATCGATGCGGCCGTCGCCTAGTGCGTCCACCAGCGACGCGATGACATCCAACAGAAGGGGTTCACCGGTGGAGCCGGGCTCTTTGGTGCGGTCGAGTACCGCAATCGAGCGAACGGACGTGGGCAGCGCCTCGGTGAAGCGCTCCATCGAGAAGGGGCGGTACAGCCGCACCTTCACGAGTCCCACCTTTTCTCCGGCGGCCACGAGGTGCTCCACGGTCTCATGAGCACACTGCGCACCCGAGCCCATCATCACCACGACCCGCTCCGCTTGGGGATGGCCGACGTAGTTGAACGGCGCATAGGAGCGGCCGGTCAGCTCGGCGAAACGAGCCATCGTGTCGGCGACGACGTCGGGACACGCATCGTGGAACGCGTTGGCCGCCTCACGACCCTGAAAGAAGGCGTCGGGGTTCTGCGACGTTCCCCTCACGACGGGGTGTTCGGGGGAGAGGGCCCGATCGCTGTGTGCGGCGATGGCCCCGGGATCGAGCAACGAGTGCAGCGTGGCGTCATCGATCGCCGCCAGCTTCTGAATCTCGTGTGAGGTGCGGAACCCGTCGAAGAAGTGAAGGAACGGTACCCGCGAGACCAGGGTCGCTGCGTGAGCGATGGCGGCGAGGTCCTGAGCTTCCTGGGGGGAGCCCGATGCCAGCAGGGCGAACCCGCTCTGGCGGGCGGCCATCACATCGGAGTGGTCCCCGAAGATCGACAGCGCGTGGGTGGCGATGCTTCGTGCCGCCACGTGCAGGCAGAACGAGGTCAGCTCTCCGGCGATCTTGTAGAGGTTGGGGAGCATCAACAACAGACCCTGCGATGCGGTGAAGGTGGTGGTCAGCGCCCCGGCCTGCAACGCGCCGTGCACGGCGCCTGCCGCACCGCCTTCGGACTGCATCTCGATGACCTGGGGTATCGATCCCCAGAGGTTCACCTGTTCGGCCACCGACCATTCATCGGCGTGCTCACCCATCGGTGACGCTGGGGTGATCGGGTAGATGGCGATCACCTCGCTGAGGCGGTAGGCGACCGAGGCCACCGCCTCGTTGGCGTCCACCGTCTGCATCGTCGAAGTTGTTCTCATCGACATGGCCCCATCATGGTGCATGGGTGGGGTCCGTGCTCGATCATGGTGCATGGGTGGGGTCCGTGCTCGCGAGAGGTTTCCTGGTCTCTCGCTGTGACCCTGCGGCCGACGACGGGTCGGCTCGCTCATCGGGTCGGCTTCGCCTCCAGGACGTCGCGGAGGTGATCGACGTGGCCGTCACTGCTTCGGTGCAGGGCGGAGTTGTAGCTCTGCTTGCTGAGGGCGTGTGTTTCCACGTCAGGAACGAATGCGAGCAGCAGGCTGGTGCGAAACGGGCCCGGCCCCGAAGGCGGACACGAGACATGCGCGATGTCGCTGTAGTGCAGGGTGACGTCCCCGGGCTGAACATCGAGAGCAACGCCCTGGGGGGCGTCGCTGTCATCGGTGTCGATGGAGGGCGAGGAGTAACGCCAGGAACCCGGAAGCATCCGAAGTTCGCCGGAATCGGGCCCGCCACCGGTCAGACACACCGTGGCGATGAGGAGTGGGCACATGGTCGCGTGGCCGCCGAGGCCACAGTCCCGGTGCCACGGGATGTCCGAGAGCCCCTCGGTCATGTCCGGCTGTTTCCACAGCACCATCACCCCCTCGTCGGCCTGTCCGGCCCGCGCCGTCAGGTCGAATTCCGACAGGGCGACCAGGTCGAGAAGGCGATGGTCGTCGTAGAGGCGCCGCAGGTCGGGATCCGACCCTGCATGGGTGACGCGGCTGAGCACCTCGTCGCCCGAGCGGTTGCGTCCCCACCACGACCGGTCGTCGCCCGGTGTAGCCGCCGCCTGTTGGCGCTGGGCGGCCTCGAGCATCGTCTCGATCTCGTCAGCGTCGAACACGCCGCGAACGTGGAGATAGCCGGCGCTGTGGAGGAACTCGGTCATCGCCGCGTCGTCGTCGCTGGTGGTGAAGCTCGCAGCGGGATCCAGAGGATCCCCGCCTGCCGAGCGAAGCTCGAAGGCAGCCGGGTCGTAGATGGGTCGGCCGTGGAACATGGCCCGCAACGCAGGCTCCCATCGCACGAACCGCATCGGCGACCCGGCCGTGCAGGAGACCCGATCGCTGTAGAGCAGCCCCGGGGCGGTCTCGGCGTCGCCGACCAGGCCGCTGAACGATTCGAGATCGATGGTCACCACCGTTCGAGCGTCGCTCGTGCCGCGTCGGATCTCGATGTCGTCGCCAACGGGAACGTAGGTGTAGCTGTGGTCCGTGCCCTCCTGGTGGAACCCGATCGCTCCGACCTCGGTGACGTCGTGGGCGGCGAGTCGTGCGTTGCCCGACCTCAACCGGGCGGGAAGGTCTACCTCGTGAAACTGCACAAAGTCGATGAGCGAGCTCATGGCGGTCTACCTCCCTTTTGTCGGTACTGATCAGCTGTCGTTCAGTTGCAACATGTCGCGTACGAAGTGCACCGGGGAGGTTCGATGATGTGGTGGTCGGCGACCATTCGGGCCTCCTCGTTGGTGGGTGTCAGCTGGGAATGAGCGTGTCGATCAGGTGGTCGATGTAGCTGTTCGTCGACCCTGTTTCCGCGAGTGGCAACATGGCCTTGACCCGCCAGTGCCCCATGTAGGCCGTATAGGTGAGTTCGGCGCGTTGGGCAGCGACAGCCTTCGGCAGGCCCACGCTGCCGTAGAGGTCGGTGAGGATCTGCACCTTGGCCAGTGCGTGGTCGAGCGCGTAGGGCGTGACCAGCGGGTCGGCACCGGCCGCGCAGATCCCTGCGTAGACCTTCCCGCGCTGGTGGTCGCCGAACATCGACCCGATCATCGTGCTGAGCACAACCAATGGGTCGTCGCCCACGAGGAGGGCTGATGTGCATGCCGTCTCGTCGGACTTCCACTGTTCGAGGGCGGCAACCACCAGCGCGTTCCTCGATGAGAAATGCGCATAGAAGCTCCCCTTGGTGACCCCGAGGCGCTGGGCGAGCGGTTCGACGGCAACGGCTTCGACGCCGTTTTCGGCGATCACTTTGAGCGCCGCGTCGATCCAGTCCGGCGCCGACAGTCTCTGCCGACGTGCACTCGGCCCTCGGCTCGCCACATCGTTCCCGTCCGTGGATGTCGACGGCTGGGGTCCGCTCGTATGTCGCGATGATGGACCACGGGCTCGCAAGCTCTCCTGAGGACCGGGCGTCATGATACGGCAGCGTATCAATGCGGTGGCGTATTGTTCATCGCCCGATTAACCAAGCCGGTCCGGGTCAGGCCGTCAAGTGTGACACCGGCCGGGAGCTTGCTACACCGATGCGTCGCTGGCGGTCGTCTCGCCAATGGAGGTCACGGCGATGGTGGCGATCGGGCGTTGGGCGCCGATGAGCGTGATCACGTCGCCGGTGCGCGTCGACAGCGCCGGGTAACTGTCGACCCACTCGGCTTCAACCGAGGACTCGGTGCTGTCCTTGTCGAGACCCCGCACCACGATGGCGCTCTCGTCATTGCGGCGGTCGCCCACGTAGGCGAAGGCGCTGATGTGCTGCTGGTCGAACGGCATGGTCGGACCGTTCTCCTCGGCAGGAATCCATCTCAGCGTGCCGGTCATGGTGTCAGTGGTCATGGCGACATCGTCACCTGGCGTGGTCCGTCTGTCAACGGAGTCGCGCTCGCTGTCGCATCGGAGTGGTGAGCATGGCGAGGCTCATGGCGGCGACCTCGTCGATGAACTCCGACTCGTCGAGCAACGGGAGGTCGTCGTGTTCGAGATGTGATGCTCGCTCGGCCATCTGCGAGGTCATGAACCGCAACATGGCGAAGGTTCTGCGGTGCACGACGGCAGCGGGCAGCGCCACCATGGGTTCGAGGCGCACCGCAAGCGTTGTCGCACGCTCAGCGTCGTCAGCCATCCCCGGCTGATCGGTGAATTGCGCCATCAACTCCGAGATCACCCTCAGCCAGTTGCGGCCGTCGGGCGTGGCCAGAGCCGAGTCCAGCCGGCCCACCACATAGTCGACGACGGCTTCGGGCGTCTCGCCGGGGATGGAGTTGGCGGATTGGCCGGCAAAGACGTCGTATTCCCCAACCACCGCATTCACCAGGTTCCGCCGGTTGCCGAAGTAGTAGTGGAGCGCCGACTCGTTGCGCAGACCGGCCATCGCATGGATCTCGTGGTTGCGTGCTCCGGAGGTGCCTTTGCGTGCGAAGTGAAATGCCGCTGCGCGGAGCAGCCGTGTTCGGGTGTCGGCATCCGTACCAGCGGCGGATTCGGCGGCTGCCACTCACCGATCGTATCGCCCGTCCGACAACTGCGGTGCGGGCTGCATCCCGGTGGTGTTACTGATGGCGTTAATGGGTTCCATTGACAGATGTGGGTGCGGCTGCTTGTATCGGGCTCACGTCAAACACGTCTCAGGGGGACCCCATGGCTTGGCCACTGATTACGGCTGATTCGCATCACAACGTGCCGCTCGATCTTGTCGATGAGTTGCCCGCGAAGTATCGCCAGTACTTGCCACGGATCGAGCAGCGTGAGGACGGCGCCTATCTGGTGCGGCCCCGCTTCGCAGCGGCCGCTAAGCGTAAGAAGGACCGCAAAGCGGCCAATCAGGTGCTGGACCAGATGACGGCTGCACTCTCCGACGGCATCAAGGTCGATGGGCTCGATGAGAGGCAGCTCCGCCAGATGGTGATGGGCGATTGCGGGCCGCTTGCGTCACCCGCACCGACCCCTGAGGAACGGCTGGTCGACATGGCGCGTGAGGGGGTCGTGGGCGAGGTCCTGATCGGAGAGGGGGCGTTTGGGATGATGCTCCCCGACGACGATGCCAACCTCGCATGGTGTCGGCTGGCCAACGACTGGATGGCCGACGCCTACAAGGATCACATGGGTCAGTTCGCGCCTGGGATGCTCCTGCCGTTGCACGACCTCAGAGCGGCCGCGGATGAGGTCACCCGCGCAGCGGCGATGGGCCTGCGGCCCATCCTGCTCCCCGAAGTCATCACTGGCATGCCCTACTCCGACCGGATGTGGGACCCGGTCTGGGAGGCCGCCGCAGCAGCACGGGTGCCCGTCTTTTTGCACCTCGTTGGCGGATTCGCCGGCGCGATGTTCATGGGGATCGACGCTCTGCCCATTGGCGAAGCCGGCGGGGCGCAGACGGCGTTTGCCATCGGGTCGGCCGCAGGCATGGTCACGCTGGGGTGGTTTGTGAACTCCGGCGTCCTCGAGCGGCACCCCGATCTGACGGTCGCGCTCATCGAGTGCAACGCAGGCTGGCTTGCCTACGCCATGCAGCAGTGGGATCACGCACTGCACAGCCGGTACGCGGAGATCGCCCACCGGGGCGGCGTGCTCGACGCCGACCTCAAGGCGCCACCGAGCTACTACGTCCGTCGACAGGTGAAGTGTCAGTTCATGTGGGATCCGGCGGCGATCGCGCTGCGTCACGAAATCGGGATGGACGTCCTGATGTGGGGCAACGACTATCCCCACATGGAGGGCGCCTTCCCGGATTCGCAACTCTGGGTGGACAAGCAGTTCGCCGGCGTGCCGCACGACGAAATTATGAAGATCGTGCACGACAACGCCGCCGACGTGTTGGGACTGACGGTCTGACCCGTCGCTGAGGTCGAGTGCAGCGTGTCCTCGCCGCCGACGCTCCGCCCCGGGTACTGTCACTTCATGCACGTTCGCACCAGGAGCGCACGCACGGTGTTTCTCACCATGATCGGGGTGCCGTTGATGGTCATCGTCGGCTGCGGGTCCGACGAGAAACCGTCGAGCACCACGAAGGTACCGATCACCGCGAAATCCACTACGACCGCCGCATCCGTTACCGACGCCACCGCTTTTCCAAGCGACGAGTTTTGTGCGGCGCAGACCGACCTGGAGACCGCGCAGGACGGTGCTCAGCGAAACACCGCCATCGGTGAGATGCAAGCAGCGCTTGGTGACGACGCCCCTGCCGAGGTGAGTAAAGCGCTCGAGACGTTGCTGACCGGCGACCTGGGTCCCGAGGAGTACACAGCGGCCGGGCAGACGCTTGCGGACGTCTGCGACTGAGCGCACCACGACACGGTTGCACGCCACCGCCGTGTCACGGCGCACCTCCAAGAACGCGCATCGCTCCAAAATCACTTCGAGGTCCAGCAGATTGCTTCTCCAGTCGGCCCACAATGTGGGGCCGAACCGGAAGGGGGCCTGGAATGAATAGTCTGAGATACGTGCTCGAAGTAACGAATCGGAGCGCCCAGGACCCCGAGGCTCAGACGAGCGACGGGCTCCAAAGCGCCAGAGAAGAGCGACCCCTGTCCGGCTCTCAGATTCAGGAGAACTCCACTCACCCCCTCGGCTCCAGGCGCTAGGCGTAGTGGACATGACTCCCGTCGAGTTCAGCGGCCTACTGCCGGGAGTCCGTTCGGCACGTCGGTACCGGCGCGAGTGGTTGCGCCCGGATCTCTTCGCAGGCCTCGCTCTTACCGCCCTGTTGATACCCGCTGGAATGGGTTACGCCGAAGCGTCCGGACTGCCTCCCGAGACCGGCCTCTACGCAACGATCGTGCCCCTGCTCGTGTACGCCGTGATCGGGCCTTCGCGTACCCTCGTGCTCGGTCCGGATTCTGCGCTCGCTCCCATCATTGCAGCCTCGATCCTGCCGCTCTCGGGCGGCGACCCCGACCGTGCCGTTGCACTGGCCGGCCTGCTGGCGATCCTCATGGGTGCAGCACTGGTGCTCGCGTCTGTAGCGCGCCTTGGTTTCGTGACCGATCTGCTGTCCAAGCCGATCAGGGTCGGCTACCTGAACGGAATAGCCCTGGTGGTGATCGTCGGGCAGGTCCCGAAGCTGCTCGGCTTCTCGGTGAACCGAGACTCTCTGATCGACACCGCACGCCTCACCGTGCAGGGGCTTGCCGATGGGCTCACCGACCCGCACGCCATCGCCATCGGCGCGACATCGCTGGTGCTGATGCTGACGGTCAGGAGATACCGCCGTCGCTTCCCCGCACTACTCGTGGCGGTCGGGGGATCGATGGTCGTCGTGGCGTTCTTCGGGTGGACCGACCAACTCCCCGTCGTCGGCCCGCTTCCCGAGGGTCTACCGGCCCCGGCTCTGGGTGGCCTGCAGTGGAGCGACGTCTCATCCATGATCGGCCCGGCGCTCGGCATCGCTCTGATCACTTTCGCCGACACAGCGGTGCTCTCGCGCGCGTTTGCTGCGCGCCGGGGCGAGTCGGTGGACAGCAACCACGAGATGGCGGCGGTAGGACTCGCGAGCGCGGCTGCCGGCATGCTTGGTGGCTTTCCTACCTGCGGGAGTTCGACCCGTACCCCGGCCGCCGAGCAGGCGGGCGGGCGGACCCAACTCGTGGGCGTGGTCGGAGCCGTCATGGTGATGGCGTTCATCCTGCTGGCACCGGGAGCGACCGAGTACCTGCCGTCTGCGACGTTGGCCGCTGTGGTGATCGTGGCTGCCTCGTCGCTGATGGACATACCTACGGTCATCGGTCTACTGAAGGTCGACCGAATCGAGGGGATGCTGTCGTTGGCCGCATTCGTGGGTGTGGCACTGGTCGGGGTCCTGCAAGGCATCCTCATTGCGATCGCTCTGTCGTTCGTGGCGTTCGTGAACCAAGCATGGCGGCCATACCGCACCGAACTGGTGCGCGTGGAGGGGCTCCGCGGATACCACGACGCCACCCGGCACCCGGAAGGGACTCGGGTCCCGAGGCTGGTCATCGTGCGCTTCGATGCACCACTGTTCTTCGCGAACGCCCCTCTCCTGGGAAAGCTGACGAGCGAAGCCGTCAACCAGGCGGGACCGGAAACCGCAACCGTCATACTCGCTGCCGAGGCCATGACAAGCGTCGATGCGACAGCGGTCGAGAAGCTCATCGACCTCGACGACTACCTGTCGTCGCGAGATATCCGACTGTTGCTCGCCGAGATGAAGGGGCCCGTCAAGGACCAACTCCTCCGGTACGGGCTCGGTGGGCGCTTCGATCCCAGCCGGTTCTACCCAACGGTCGGAGCCGCAGTTGACGACGTCACCGGCACCCTGCGATACGACTTCGGCACCAACCCCGACCAGCCTGGTCGGCTGCTGGGGCCCGGAGAATCAGATTTCGACCACCCGTCCCCGTAGACGGTTTCCCATGGCCACCCGTGTATTGGCCCAAGCCCTCGCCCACCAGAGATTCACTCCCGCATCGCTTCGAAACCGGAGATGACGTCGAGGAGCTCCTCGGTGACAGCGGCCTGTCGGAGCCGGTGTCGTTCTCGGTGGAGTTCGGCCAGTCGCTCCTCCACATCGCGCTGGGCGTTGTCCATCGCCACCAACCTGCTCGCCGCTACCGATGCCATGGCCTGCGCGAAGGTGCGGGTCAGCCCAGCGAAGACCGATTGGCGAACCAGCGTTGCGAGCAACTCGGTACGCCCGACGGTGTAGGTGGGCAGGCTCCGGCCTGGCCAAGGTTGACCGACCAGCTCACGGAGACGAGCGGTGTCGAAAGGCAGCAGCGGGCGATCAGCGGGTTCGAAACCGGCATGACGCCCGCGGAAGCTGGGAAAGACCAAGTGAACAGCTGGGTTGGGATCGGCGCGCCGCCAGCGATCGATACGTACGAGCAGTTCTGCTGCCCGCGGGCTGATTCCGTCGACGCTGTTGGGCAGCTCGAGCACCACGTCGGGCGGAACCCCGGTGAGTTCCAGCTCGGAGCTGAGGCGGAACCCCACTGCCACCACCTCGAAAACCGAGGTCGGACACGCGGCGACGACCTCGGCCGCGTGGCGGGCCACCTGGCGGTTGACCGGTCCGCACAGCCCCTGGTTCGACCCGAACACGATTACCGCGCTCCGACGGGGCGGAAACCGGCTGTGCCGTTCCCACGCCACGTCGTCGGCGTCGAGATGGCGGGCCACCACCTGCAAACCCCGATCGAGGGTGGATTCGTAGATCCCCATGGCGTCTGCAGCCCGCTCGAAGTGACGGACGCTCACCGCAGCCATGCCCTTCATGGTGTGGGTGACCGACTCCAGCTCCTGAGCGCTGTCGACCCGGCGGTCGATCTGCGCCATGGTCACGCTCATGTGAGCTCGCGAAGCAGGTCGGTGATCGAGCGTCGGTCGTGATCGTCCAGCGCTCGGCCAGCGGTGATGTGCTCGGCGACGGTGTCCAGCCGACCCAGGTGTTCGCGCAGCCGTCGCTCCAACGGGGCGATCTCGCCAGGTTCCAGTCCGTCGAAGGCCCCGCTGGTCACCCCGATGAGCACCGCGATCTGTTCGACCGCCGTGCGGGGATCCGACGGCGTCTGCTTGAGCACTTCGCGGACGCGCCGGCCTCGTTCCAGCTCCCGGCGCCGTTCGTGTTCGAGCCGGGCGCCATAACGGGTGAAGCGCTCGAGTTCCTCAAACTGGGCATAGGAGAGGCGTAGGTTGCCGCTCAGGGCGCGGTAGGCGGGGAGCTGCGCCTGTGCGCCCACCCGCGAGACCGACCGCCCGATGTCCACAGGCGGAAGTTGGCCGCTGCGGAACAGGCGCGGCGACAGGTACACCTGGCCGTCGGTGATGGACACGAGGTTGGTGGGGATGTACGCGGCGAGGTTCTCGGCCTGGGTTTCCACGATGGGCAACGCAGTGAGCGATCCTCCACCGAGTTCCTCGGAGCGCCGCGCCGAGCGTTCGAGGAGCCGGGAGTGGAGATAGAAGATGTCACCCGGGTACGCCTCACGTCCGGGAGGTCGACGAAGTAGCAGCGACAACTCCCGATAGGCGCGGGCATGGCGGGTGAGGTCGTCATAGACGATGAGCACATCGCGTCCCGCCTCCACGAAGTGCTCGGCCATCGTGGTTGCCGCGTAGGGAGCGATGTGGCGAAGGCCGACCGGGTCCTCTCCGGTGGCGACCACCACCACGCTGTGGTCGATTGCCCCGGTACCGCGCAACCCGGCGATGACCTTGGCGACCCCGGCGGTCTGCTGTCCGATGGCGCAGTAGACACAGATGACACCCGTGTCGCGCTGGTTCACGATGGTGTCCACCGCGATGGTGGACTTGCCGGTCTGGCGGTCACCGACGATCAGTTCGCGCTGGCCCCGGCCGATCGGTACCAGCGCGTCGATGGCCATGATCCCGGTTTGCAACGGCGTGTCGATCGGCGCGCGTTCCATGATCGCCGGTCCCCGGCGTTCGACCGGCCGACGCCCGACGGTGCGAACCCTGCCGCGTTCGTCGAGCGGGCGGCCGAGGGGATCCACGACCCGTCCCAGCAGCGCCTCCCCGACCGGGACGTCCATGACCCTGCCGGTGCCGCGCACGACCTGTCCTGCCCCGATCTCCACGCCGTGCTCGAGCACGACGATGCCGACCCCGTCCCGGTCGAGTTCCAAGGCCAGCCCGAGCCCCCCGGACTCGAACTCAACGACCTCCTCTGCGCCGACGGTGGCCAGCCCTGACGCTCGCACCACACCCCCGGCGACGCTCGTGACACGACCCTGTTCGGAATGTCCGAGCCCATAACGGAACCGCTCTCCGGCGGTGGCGACGCCGCTCACACCACGATCGAGCGCGTCGGCGAGACCACCATCGCCCAGACGACCCTCAGTGGGCGTCTGCTCGTCGATCATCGGGGGACACATCTCCACCTCCCTCACCGATGAGTTGGTCGACGATGATCCCCAGGCGGTCGAAATAGTCCCCGAGGTTCCACTCGATCGAGGTCGTGTCCGAACGCATCTCGACGCCGAGGATTGCATCCGGGGAGTGTTCAAACTCGACGGCCTGCTGCTCGCCCAGGCCCAGCTCGCGCAACCTGGCGATGAGATGTGGGCGATCCACCTGATCGGGAAACCCGAGGCGAACCGTCACGGTAGCGGGCCGGTCCGGGTCCTCCGGCGTGCCAAACAGGGCGGAGCGCGCCGGCTCGTCGGCCTCCAGGTGATCGAGGGCCTTGTCGAGGGCCCGCCGTTCGATGTCGGCATCGGCGAGGGCCACCAGGGCACGGCGCCCGACAACGAGCACCTCGGCACCAACGCGACGCTGAAGCTCGCGGTCGAGGTCCTCGCGCTCGCGTCGCAGACCCTGGAGCCATCGGTTTCGCCGGTCTTCGACGTCCTCTCGTGCCTGTTCGATCAACTCCGTCCGACGTTCGGCCGCATCATGACCGGCGTTCTCGAGCAGCTCATCACGCCGGTCGTCGATCTCCACCTGTCGACGACGGTAGGACTCCGCGGCTGCTTCCGCTTCGTGCTCGCGCTCATCGGCGTCGGTGAGCCGCTGCGCGATCTTATTCTCGCGCTCGTCCATTGCGTCGATCACCGGCTTGTACAGGAAATGCCTCAGTGCCACCACGAGGACGACGAAGTTGATCAACTGGGCGATCATGGTGAACGGGTCGAACAGCATGGCGTCGCCGCCCCCTCAGCCCGTGACCTGGGCCCAGAACGGGTTGGCGAAGATCAGGATCAGCGAGATGACCAACGCGTAGATGGCCGTGGACTCGATCAGGGCCATGGCGACGAAGAGCGTGCGGGTGATCGTGTCGGCCTCATCGGGTTGTTGAGCGATGGCACGCAAGGCTTCAGCCGCGGCACGAGCCTCACCCAGAGCCGGTCCGATCGATCCGATGGCAATGGTCAAACCGGCGGTGATCACCGACGCCATGCCGATCCAGGTTGCGGAATCCATGTGTGTTCCCTTCGTTGTTGGTCGTTCAGGCGCGCGATGGTTCGTTCGCGTCCGGCGCGGTTGCGTGGTCGCTGTGATCGTCGCTTCGTTCGGTTTGGGAGTTGGCGGAGATGTACACGGTGGCCAGCACCGCGAAGATGTAGGCCTGCACCACGCCGGTGAGCAGCCCCAGCGCGTTGAGCACGGCCGGGAAGATCAGCGGCGCGATGACCAACAAGATGGCGACGATCTTGGTGAAGCTCATCACGTTGCCGAACAGGCGCACCGCCAACGCGAGCGTGCGCGAGAGCTCCGAGATGATGTTGAACGGCAACATGAAGGGGTTGGGACGCAGGTAGCTGCGCAGATAGGTGCGCAGGCCTTGGTGGGTGATGGCGAACACGGGCACCGCCACGAAGACCGCGACGGCCAGCGCCGCAGTGGTGGAGAGCGACGCCGTGGGTGGCACATATCCCGGGAAGACCACCAGCAGGTTCGACACGAGGATGAACAGAAACAGCGTGCCAACGAAGGCGAGGTAGCGATGGGGGTCCTGGCCGCTGATCTCGCGGATCTGGTTCCGCAGCATGGTGACGATCACCTCGAGCGCGTTCTGCCATCGTGACATCCGCGGTCCCGACGACAGGCGACGGGTGATCAGCCAGGCGCCGATGATGAGCAGTGCCATGACGGCCCACGTGGTGACGAGGGTGAGGTTGATGTTGAAGAACCCGCTGCTCCAGAACACCTCAGCGTCGGGACTGATCTGGTCCTCACCCATCATTCGGCTCCCCTCGCCCCGACATCGGGGTACTTCCTGTGGCCTCGTGGGTGCCACCCATCGTTGCCGAAGGTTGGGCAACGAAGCGGCGCACCACCACCAGACGGGCGGTGATCACACCCGGCACCGCCCCAACCAGCGCCCAGGGCGACAGTCGGGCGAGGGCCACGAGCCCGACCGCGAGCAGCGCCATCCTGGCCAGGAGGCTTGCCATCACCAGGGTGGCGGGTCGCGACGTAACCACGAGACGGCGTGCGGTCCACGCCAGTGCGCCGAAAAATCCGAGACCCAGCACGAACCCGGCGAGCGCGCCCAACACGACCGCGAACACGACGGAGTAGGTCATCGTCGGTCCCCGCTGCTCTCGCGCCGTATCCAATACCACGCGGTCGCACACCCCAGCGCGATCCCGAGGACCAGGAACATGATGGTGAAGCTTCGCTCGCTCTCGGTCCTGTTATCGAGAAATACCCCGAGAGCGAGCCCCGCCAAGGTGGGGATTGCGACGGTCCAGCCCACCAGACCGAATGTACCCATGAAGGCCCAGATGCTCTCGTTGGGACCTTCGCGTGAACGTATCCGGCGTTCTGACTTGGCTGAAACCACCTTGCGCAGCGTCTCGGCGCGCTCACGGTCCAGTTCGACGCTGGAAAAGGCCTCGTCCTCATCCTTGTCCTCAGAAGATGGCATCGCGATCCAGGTCCAGTAGCTGGCGTGTGATGTCCGACTCCAGATCAGCCATGGCGCGCCGGGCGGAACGCTCACCTTCGTCGAATCCCTCGAAGGCGGTGTCGAGCTCGCGGTCGAGTGACCGCAGGTCGTCGCCGCTGAACGCCGCAGCGGTCACGACATCGACCCGGGTGCCGCACTTGACGAGGAGGCCGCCGTCGAGGGCCACCACGAATTCCTCGTCGTCCCAGACGTAGGTGAGCAAACCCTGAGCCAGGGGAGCGACGAAGTCGATGTGCCGCGGCAGCAGGGTGAACGCGCCGTTGGTCGCCTCGGCGGACACCTTGTCGACGTTGGTGTCGAGCGCCACCTGGCCGGGGGTGACGACGCGGAGACGCATGGACGGGGCCCCGGTCATGGTCGACGACCAGGGTTGGCCAGGTCGTCGAGAGAGCCGATCATGTAGAAGTCCCCTTCGCCGTGATCGGGGAGATCGTCGGCGAGGATTCGCTCGCATCCCTCGAGTGCCTCTTCGAGCTCGACCATGCGCCCGGAGCGGTCGGTGAACTGTTCGGTGACAAAGAACGGTTGTGTGAGAAACCGCTCCAACCGGCGGGCCCTGGTGACGACCAGTTGGTCCTCCTTGGAAAGTTCCTCCATCCCCAGCATCGCGATGACGTCGGAGAGGTCGTCATAGGCGGCGAGGGTCTCCCGAACCCGGCGGGCAACGGAGTAGTGGCGTTGGCCGACCACGTTCGGAGTGAGCAACTTTGAACTCGACTGCAGCGGGTCGATCGCTGGGTACAGCCCTTGGGATGCCCGGTCCCTCGACAACACGATCGAGGCCGACAGATGACCGAACACGTGCACTGCGGAGGGATCGGTGAAGTCGTCGGCCGGCACGTAGACGGCCTGCACCGAGGTGATCGCCCCGCTCTCGGTGGTGGCGATCCGCTCTTCCAGGGCGGCCAACATGCTGGCCAGGTCGGGTTGGTAGCCGAGCCTGGAGGGAATCTGTCCCAGCAGTGCTGAGACCTCGCTGCCCGCCTGCACAAACCGGAAGATGTTGTCGATCAGCAATAACACGTCCTGTTGGCGGTCGTCGCGAAAGTACTCGGCCATCGTGAGCGCTGTATGGCCCACCCGCAAGCGGGCGCCGGGTTGTTCATCCATCTGACCGAACACGAGGACAGACTGTTCCAGCACCCCACTCTCGGCGACCTCGCGGTGGAGATCCTCCGCCTCTCGGGTGCGTTCTCCGATGCCACAGAAGACGCTGGTGCCCTCGTGAGCGCCGGCCACGTTGTTGATGAGTTCCATGATGAGCACCGTCTTGCCGACCCCGGCTCCCCCGAAGAGCCCCGCCTTGCCCCCACGCTCGAGGGGAGCAAGCACGTCGATCATCTTGATACCGGTCTGGAACGTCTCGGATTTGGCCGGTCGACGGGCCAACGAAACCGGACGACGGTGGATGGACCGCTGCTCCAGGTCGACAAGATCGTCGTCGCCCAGACCATCGATCACCCGTCCGAACACGTCGAAGGTTCGCCCCCGGGTGGCATCGCCCACACCGACGGTGATGGGCGCACCCGAGTCGATGAACTCGTCGCCGCGGGCCAGCCCCTGAATGGGTGTAAGCGCAACGGTACGCACGGTTTGGCCATCGAGATGGCTGACGACCTCGACCGCGACGGCGACACGAGATCGCTCCTCGAGCGACGCTTCGCCACCGTCACCCCCCGCGGAACGGTCGGGTGTCTCCAGAAGCGTCCCGAGT
The DNA here is from genome assembly GCA_016719385.1 of Candidatus Microthrix subdominans. Taxonomy (NCBI): domain Bacteria; kingdom Bacillati; phylum Actinomycetota; class Acidimicrobiia; order Acidimicrobiales; family Microthrixaceae; genus Candidatus Neomicrothrix; species Candidatus Neomicrothrix subdominans. Next base: position 379,817 of record JADJZA010000007.1, read on the forward strand.
TCGGGCAGTGGTGGATCCATGGCCACATCGACCACACTGCCGTGCACCCCTACCACCAGACCTGAACGGTTATCGGCGGTGTTCCTCGAGCGTCGCATCGCTGCTTTCGTCCGGTTGGATGTCCTGTGCTGTGAATGTACGTGAAGGGGCCTGAGCGTCTTCCACGATCGAGGCTCCCCAGACACTCCCTTTGTTACACCTATCCAACGGTCTGTCCAGGCGAGTTGCCAAATGGGCAGGGTGTCCGGTTGGCAGTGCGGTTTCCCCCGATCAGCGCCGCTGGCCGTTGCTAGGCTGAAGGTCCGCGACAGAGGGAACGGCGAGGGGCACGAATGACGTATCGCACGGCCAGCTTCGAACACGAGGGCCACCGGCTGGTCTACGACGAATACGGCTCGGGCGACAGCCTCGTCGTCTACATGCACGGGTTGTTGCTCGACTCGAACCTCAACCGAGGCATTGCCGACGCTCTGGCCGACCGAGGAAACCGGGTGGTACTGCTGGACCTCCTTGGCCACGGCCGCAGCGACTGCCCCGCCCATGCCGCCGAGTACCGAATCGACAGTTATGCGGAGCAGGTCATCGGCCTGCTCGACCACCTGGGAGTTGAGGGCGCCGTGTTGGGCGGGCTGTCGCTGGGCGCCAACGTCAGCCTCTTTGCCGCTGCTGCGCACCCCGAACGCGTGCAGGGCCTGGTGTTGGAGATGCCCGTGCTGGAATGGGCGGTACCTTCCGCTGCGTTGGCCTTCGTGCCCATGCTGCTCGCTGCCCACTACGGGGCTCGAGTCATGCGGTTTACCTCTGCTGCGGTCAGGCGGCTGCCCAGGACACCGTGGGGCCCGGTCAATTCCCTCATGCACGCCGGATCGCTTCCACCCGAGGTGATGGCGGCGATCCTGCACGGGGTGCTGGTGGGCCCCGTGGCGCCCACCCTCGAAGCTCGGTTGCGCATCAAGGCCCCGACGTTGGTGCTCGCCCACAGCAACGACCTGATCCACCCGTTCAGCGACGCGGTCAACCTGGTGAACCAGCTGCCGAACGCCCGTATGGAACGTGCGCGGTCGCCGGTTGAGCTGCGCCTGTTCCCCGAGCGCCTCACCGTCTGCGTCAACGAGTTTGTCGACGAGGTCGGCGGCCGTTCGCCTGCCAAGCCGGCGCTGACGCTGGCAGCGAGCAACGGATCCGGCGGGGCGTAGCTGCTGTGGCACGCGAGCCCCTCAGCGCTTCGGACGCAACGCTTCTCTATGTCAGTGACCCGGAGGCGCAGCTCCAGATCGGAGCGGTGTGCTTCTTTGAGGCGGCCGCGTTGCGGGCCGATGACGGCAGGCTTCGTCTCGACGCGATTCGTTCCCACGTCGCGGCACGCCTGCAGCAGTCGCCTCGCTTCCGCCAGAGGCTTGCTCGGATCCCGTTCGATGCTGGCCGGCCCATGTGGGTCGATGACGATCGCTTCGATATCGCCCATCACGTCAAGGGGGCGACACTGCCGGCGCCGGGGGGTCAGGCCGCCCTGCGTCGCTTCGTCGGCGACCTGCTATCGGGTTCGCTGGACCCTTCCCGGCCGTTGTGGGACGCGTGGTTCGTCGATGGGGTCGACGACGACCAGGTGGCGTTTGTGCTGCGGGTGCATCATGTGCTGGCCGATGGGATGTCGCTGTTCGGTGCGGCGATGTTGCTGATGGATTTCGAGCCCCAAGAGCATCCCGACCATGCGGTCCCGTGGACCCCGGAGTCGTCACCTAGCGACGACCGGCTCCTGGCAGAGGCCCTGATGGTTCGTGCGCGGCGTCAGGGCGAGATGGCCATCGGAGCAATCGGCCCCCTCGCCTCGCTGTTCGATCCCCGCAGGGTGCCCGGCATGCTTCGTGCGGTGGCCGGCGGCCTGGCCGGCGGGGTCAAGACAGCGCCGGCACTCCCGCTCAGCGGCCAGGTGGGTCGCCATCGCGACGTGCTGTGGGCGTCGTTGTCGATGCCCGGTCTGCAGGCGGTCAAGCGGGGCGCCGGTACCACGCTGAACGACGTCGTGCTGGCCGTGGTGGCCGGTGCTCTGCGGCGTCACCTCGGCGATGAACGTTCAGCCGAGTTGGCCGAGCAGCCGCCCCGCGTGTTGGTTCCGGTGGGATCCCCCGAGGACGGAGAAGAGGGCACCGGCAACGCCTTCTCGGCTTTGGTCGCCGAGCTTCCCGTCGCCACTGCCGACCCGTTTGACCGCCTGGCCCAGATCCACGACGACATGGTGCGCCACAAGCAGGGCGCAGGTTCGTCGATGGTTTCGTCGTTGTTCTCGGTGGTTGACGTGGTGCCACCGACGCTGCTTCGTCAGCTGGGACCACTTGCCCTGGCCCGCCAGCCGTTCGCCAACCTGGCCGTCACCAACGTTCCCGGTTCACCCGTGCCTATGTACCTGCTTGGCTCGAAACTGTTGGCCGTGCACCCGTTCATCACCGGCGTCGGCAATATCGCGCTGATCATCGGGGTGCTGTCCTACGGCGACGAGCTTGGGGTTGGCATCACGGTCGACCCCGACGTCGTCGACGACCCCGACGGACTCCTCGAGCACATCCAGGCGTCGGCTGCGGAGCTGGTGGCCGGAGTCGAGTGATACCGGCCGGCCGCTTGTGAACTCGTCGGACGGGCTCAGAAGAGGAAGGCGAACAGCGGGGAGCCGGGTTCGACCTGCTCGATGGTGAGGGGGCTCTGATCCATGCGCTTGAGGAGCGCGCCGAAGTCCTCGGCGCGCTCGATGTCGATACCGACCAGCGCCGGGCCGGTCGAGCGGTTGTTCTTCTTCACGTAGTCGAACACGACGATGTCCTCCCCGTGGGCGAGCACATCGTCGAGGAAGTGGCGAAGGGCACCCGGCTCCTGCGGGAACGTGACGAGGAAGTAGTGGCGGAGGCCCTCGTGGACCAGCGACCGCTCGATCACCTCGGCATACCGGCTGAGGTCGTTGTTGCTGCCCGACACGATGCAGGCCACCGGACCTTCCGGACGGTGGTTGAGAAATGCACGAACGGCGGCCGATGCCAGGGCGCCGGCGGGCTCGGCCACGATGCCCTCGGATTGGTAGAGGTCGATCATCTCGGTGCACACCGCCCCTTCGGGCACGGTCACCACCTCGTCGACCAGGTCACGCACCAGCGGGTAGGTGATCTCGCCGGCGCTGCCGACCGCTGCTCCCTCGACGAACGTGTCGACCTCGGCGAGGGCGACAGGTGCGCCCCTGGTGAGGGCGGCGGTCATGCTCGCAGCACCGGCCGGCTCCGCTCCCACGATCCGGATCGCGGGATGATGCAGTGCGAACCAGAGCGCGATGCCCGAGATGAGGCCACCGCCGCCGATCGGCACGACGACCGTGTCGATCGGCCGGTCGCTCTGCTCGGCGAGCTCGATGGCGATCGTGCCCTGGCCGGCGATCGTGCGCGGGTCGTCGAAGGGGTGGACGTAGACGGCGCCGGTGCGGCGGCTGTCGGCGTGGGCGGCCGCACTGGCCTCGTCGTACGAACTGCCGATGACCACCGGTTCGATCCACTCGCCGCCGAGCGCTTGGATGCGGTCGCGCTTCTGGCGCGGCGTGTTGGATGGCAGGAAGACCTTGCCGTGGATGGCGAGTTGCTTGCAGGCGAACGCCACGCCTTGACCGTGGTTGCCCGCACTGGCGCACACGACGCCTCGCTGTCGCTCGGACGGGCTGAGCGTCGAGATCAGGTTGTAGGCGCCCCGCACCTTGTAGGAGCGGCCGATCTGTTGGTCCTCGCGCTTGAGGAGGACCGGGACCCCGAGGGCGCTGGTCAAGCGCTCGCTCAGCTCGAGTGGGGTGCGGTGGATCACCCCGGCCAGACGTGCAGCAGCGTCGTCGATCGTCTGGGTGTTCAGCTCGTCGGGCATTGCGTCGAGCGTAGGGCCGGTGTGTCTGTGCCTGGTGGCACCAACGCTTGGTATCGAGTTGCCGGCGGGCGCCCGGTAGGTTCCGTCATGGGCACGACGGCAGTCGTCCCGGCACAGAATCCGGGAGGTTTCCCTTCCTATGATGCAAGCTTCGATCGCAGTGATCGGCGGGGGTATCACCGGGTTGGTGGCCGCACGTCGGCTGGTCGGCGCTGGGCACGCCGTCACCCTGTACGAATCCGGCGGTCGGCTCGGTGGTCAGGTGCGCACCGAGCAGTTCCTCGGCCACGCCGTTGATGTTGGCGCCGAGTCGCTTCATCTCGCCGGCCCAAACGCACAGCTACTCGACGAACTGGGTCTCACCGACCAACTGGTGACCGCCGAGGCCAGCTTCGCCTGGATTTGGGACGGCGTGAAGCGTCGGCGCTTGCCCGCCGGCATGGGCCCGGCAGGCCCGACCCGAATGTGGCCGATCGTGCGCTCGGGTGCTCTGTCGCCGCTCGGCATGGCCCGCGCCGGGTTGGAGCCGCTGTTGCCCCCAACCCCCGAACAACATGTCGGCGCCGATACCGATGTCTCGGTCGGCGCGTTCATCGGCCGTCGTTTTGGCGACCAGGTGACCGACCGCCTGGTCGACCCGGTGCTGGGGAGCCTGCACTCCGGGGACGTGCATCGGCTGAGCATGCGGGCGGCCACCCCGATGCTCGCCGCCAAGGCGACGCGCAACCGGTCGCTGCTGTTGGGTTCCGCCAGGTCCGGTCACTCGCCACCGTCCTTCGTCACCTTCCCCGGCGGGTTGTCGACGTTGATCGAGGGCCTCCTTGCCGGAACCGACGTCGACGTGCGGTTGGCCACGCCGGTCGACGCCATCGAGCCCAGCGGTTCCCGCTACCGGTTGATCGCCGCCGGCGCCGATCAGAGGGACTTCGACGGGGTGGTCCTGGCGCTCCCGGCCGCACCTGCCCTCGGCCTGCTGCAACCGCTGCTGGGCGAGGACGCCGCGCCCCTCGGCACGCTACGAACCGCCTCGGTGGCGACGGTCGCGGTGGCCTGGGATGCCTCCGAAGCGGCCTCGTGTGAGGCCCTCCGGGCAACCGGGATACTCACCCCTGCCAAGGCGGGCACGCTGATGAAGGCGGCCACGTTTCTGTCCACCAAGTGGCCGCACCTGCGCCACCCCGACCATGCCCTGCTCAGGCTTTCGGCGGGACGGGTGGGGGAGCACCGGGTGGCGTCGCTGCCCGACGAGCAGCTCGTCGGGCAGATGGTTGACGAGCTCCGGCGTGCCACCGGGCTGACCGGAGTGCCCATCCAGGCCCAGGTGTACCGGTGGCCGCATGCCCTCCCGCAGCTGGAAGTGGGGCACTTGGAGAAGCTGGCCGTGGTGCGGTCCGCGCTGGCGCAGCGGCCCGCATTGGCACTGGCCGGTGCCGCCTACGACGGGCTGGGCATCTCCAGCTGCATCGCCGCCGGGCAACGCGGCGCCGAGACCATGATCGATCAACTGGCACTCAACGAGGAGGCACGATGATGACCCAGCCCTCGACGGCTTCGCCCTCAACCCGCAGCGCGGTTCGGACCTTGCATCTGGACCCGGCCGACCGGCCGTTCATCGTCATCTGGGAGGTCACCCGGGCCTGTGCGTTGGCGTGTGCCCACTGCCGGGCCGATGCGATCACGCGGCGCAACTCCCTCGAGCTGAGCACGGACGAGGGGAAGGCTCTTCTGGACGACCTGGCGTCGCTGGGCGCTCCCCGCCCCATCGTGGTGCTCACCGGAGGCGACCCTTTCGAGCGTGACGACCTGGCCGAGCTGGTGCGCCACGGCCACGGGCTGGGTCTTCCGATGGCGCTGTCCCCGTCGGTCACGCCGCGGTTGACCTCCGAGGCGCTGGCCGAGCTGCGCGCCGCCGGGGCGTCGGCGGTCTCGCTGTCGCTCGACGGCGCCACGCCCGCCACCCACGATGCGTTCAGAGGCTTCGACGGCGTGCATGCGGACACGATCGAGGCGGCGGCCAACGTGCGTGCCGCCGGGTTTCGACTGCAGATCAACACGACCGTCACCAAGGACAATGCCCACGAGTTGCCGGCGCTGCTCGACACGGTTGTCGAGCTTGGGGCCGGGTTGTGGAGTGTGTTCTTCCTGGTGCCGACCGGCCGAGGTGAACAGCTGACGGCGCTGGATGCCGAAGGTGTCGAGGACGTGCTGATGTGGCTGGCCTCGGTGGCCGACCGCGTGCCGGTCAAGACCACCGAGGCGCCGCATTTCAGGCGGGTGATGCTGCAACGCGCCGATGCTGGTGGTGAGCCTCCCGACTATCGACCCGGCCCGCTCGGACGTCTCCTTCGCGACGCGCCCGTTCGCTCTGTTGCGGCCCCCAGTCCGGCCACGATCGAACGCGGCGGTTCCGGCCCCCGACGCCCGCCGCTGGACGTCAACGCCGGGCGCGGCTTCGCCTTCGTCGATCATCTCGGCGCGGTGTATCCCAGCGGCTTCCTGCCCGTGTCGGCAGGTTCGATCCGCCGGGCGCCCTTCACCGAGATCTACCGCAAATCCGAGCTGTTGGCATCGCTGCGCGACCCGACGCAGCTAGGAGGCAAGTGCGGTCGTTGCGAGTATCGGGAGGTGTGCGGCGGATCGCGCTCGCACGCCTACGCGGTCACCGGCGATCCGCTGGGGGAGGACCCGACCTGTGCCTACGAGCCGGACGGACGTGATGCCTGATCGGACACTGGATGCCCCCGAGGTGGCACGCCAACAACCCGCACCCGACACCGGAGAACCACCGGCGCTCAACCGTGCCCGGCCCGGGCAACTGAGCGTGTGGCTGTTCGTCATCGCAGCGGTGGTGCTGGTCATGATCGTGGTGGGTGGCACCACCCGCCTGACGCAGTCCGGTCTGTCGATGGTGAACTGGGAGCCGGTGGGTGGCGTGGTTCCGCCGCTGAGCGAAGCCGACTGGAACGCCGAGTTCGACGCCTACAAGACCTCCCCCGAGTTCCAGAAGATCAATGCCGACATGACCGTTGGCGATTTCAAGGGCATCTTCTTCTGGGAGTACCTGCACCGCCTGTTGGGTCGGCTGTTGGGGTTGGCGCTGGTCGTGCCATTCCTGTGGTTCCTGGCTAGGCGGGCCGTCCCTCCGGGTTATGCGCGCCGCCTGGGAGGGCTGGTACTGCTGGTCGGGCTGCAGGGCCTGATCGGCTGGTGGATGGTGGCCAGCGGGCTGGTGGATCGTCCCGACGTGGCCCACGAGCGGTTGGCGCTGCACCTCACCACCGCCCTCGTCCTGCTGGTGGGACTGATCTGGACGGCTCTCGACCTGCGGGCGCTTGCCGCAGGGCGGAGTGCCGTCACGGGGCGCCCGGTCCGTTGGGTGTGGCCCTTTGCTGTGCTCCTCGGTGTGCAGATCACCCTGGGGGCGTTCGTCGCCGGGCTGGACGCAGGGTGGATGTACAACACCTGGCCCATGATGCGGGGCTCCTGGTTACCTCCAGGCCTCACGGAGTTGTCGCCGGTCTGGTCGAACCTGGTCGACAACCCGGTAGCGGTGCAGTTCCTGCACCGCTGGTTGGCGGTGGTCGTCGCCGTGGCAGCGCTCGTCGTGGCGTCCCAGCTGTTCCGAGCGGGGGCGAGGCACTACGCGATTGCGCTCGAGTCGGCCGTGGCAGTGCAGTTCCTGCTCGGGGTGTTCACCCTGTTGCACGCCGTTCCGGTGGGTTTGGGGGTGGCCCATCAGGCGGGCGCTGTGTTGGTGTTGGTCATCACGGTGGCGGCGGCCCACTGGTCGATGGGCGGTGCTCGAAACTCGGTCGGGTCGTCGCAACCCTCGCCCTCGACGAGAACCAAGCAGTTCGGTTAACCGAGTCGTTCGCGTGTGGCGCTCAGGCGTCGTCGACCGTTGCGGCGACCCAAGTGAACGGTTGAACCCCACCGCTTGGGGTGACGTGCTCAAACCTGCCGTGTCCGTCCTCGATGAATCCGGAGCCGATCTCGGCCAGCAGTCGGTCAGCGCTGTAGCGCTCCACGGGAAGGGCCGAACAGGTCGAGGGGCCGTCCTCGGCAAAGGTGGCGAGGATCACAGACCCTCCCGGTTCGATGGACCGGAGGAGCAACTCGCGATAGCGGCGGCGGTCGTCGGCGTCGGTGAGGAAGTGGAACACGGCACGGTCGTGCCACACGTTCCAGCGGCGAGCGGGTGACCAGTCCAAAAGGTCGGCGCGGATCCAGGTGATCTCGTCGGGGCTGTCGACGTTGCGTCGCGATGCGTCGAGCGCCTCGGCGGACACGTCCAGCACGGTCAGGTCTGCGAACCCCCGCTGCTGCAGGGTGGCCGTCAGCGAGGAGGCGCCGCCACCGATGTCGATGACCGAACTCGCCGGCGTCGCCCCGACGAGGTCGAAGAGTTCGAGCGACAGGCGAGGCTCGGCCTCGAACCAACTGACGGAGTCCGCGCCGGAGGTGCGATATCGATCGTCCCAATGGGACTGACGTTCGGGTTGATCCATGGTGTGCTCCGCAATCGGCTGTACAAGGCTTCCAGCATACCCCGAGGGGTATGCTGGCTGCGTCGGCTGCCTCAGGGCTGTGCGGCGCAGTAGCCGGTCGTCGGTCAGTCGCTGGGAGGAGTGTCGCCGATCAGTCCGGCGCTTCGCGCCAGCCGCACCGCCTCGCCCCTCGAACTGGTGCCCAGCTTGCGATAGATGGCCGCTGCGTGGCTCTTGACCGTGTTGCGCGAGACGTACAGCCGGGTGGCGATGTCGGACAGGCTGAGGTTGGTGGGCAGGTACTGGGCGACGCGCAGCTCGGCCGCGGTGGGCGACCACAACCGTTCGGCGCTCAGCTCGTTGGCGGCTTGGACCCTGTCGTGGAGCCCGTCGACATGTTTCGCGAACGGCGTGGTTTCATCCTGGATCACCATGCTCAGCTCGAGTTGTTGGAGCAGCTTGAGCGCCGTCTGAGCATCGTCGAGCAGCAGGCAGGTGCGGACCAGCGTGACCAGCCCGAGGATCCGGTACCAGGGAGCGCAGTTGTCCAGAGCGTCGAGCCGGGTGCGGCTGAGCGCAATGCGCTCGGCCGCCTGCTGTTGGCGCCCCGCCCGAGCATCGAACAGCGACGCGATGGCCATGGTCAGCCCGGTCGCCGGATACGTCTCGCCGGGCCGCGTCGCAAGCAGCTTGAGCGCTCGGGTGCTGAGCCCGGCGGCCTCGTCGCGTTGACCTTCGAGGTCGAGCACGATCGCCAGTGCCCCTGCCGCCATGGCGTTCAGGATCGACCAGTCGCCGACGTCGTTCTCGAACAGCGCTTGGCGCAGCGTGTCGTCTGCCCGTTCATCGCCGGCGATGTAACGGTTGGCGCCGAGTACCACGGCCGCGATCGCTTTGAAAGGGCCGGCCGGCAGCAGATGATAGGCATGGGAGGCAAGCGGGAGGACCTCCGCTGCAGGGAGCATTTCCAGCCCGGCTCGAAGCGCCTCCGCCTGGAGCATGGTGAGGTTGTCGGTGTGAGCTGCGCTCACCTCGGTGCTGTTGAGCTCTTCCCAAGCCAGTCGCGCCCAGCGCAACGCCGCCTCGCCGTCGCCGAGGTACACGGCAATGGTCGACGCAACGATGCGCAGCCGGGGTGATGAGCGCACCCGGGCATCACCGAGGTTCGCCAGCCAACGCTGCACCGTGGTGTACATCCCTCGCACGGCGTAGAGCCCGGCATGGGTGGTGATCAGCTCCTCGCACAGGTCGAGTTGTTCGCCGGTCACCGCATGCTCGATGGCGAGGTCGGCATCGCCCTGGCGCTCCCACCAACGGGCAGCCGCCACCTGGATCTCGCTCCAGCGGCCGCGGTTCTGGCTGCGAAGCCGGGAGCAAAGCCAACGCCGCAGTAACGGGTGCAGCCGATACCAGTCGCCGTGCTGATCGAGCGCAAACAACACCACCTCTTCGCGACAGAGACGGCGCAGGGTGGCTGCGGCATCGGAGATCCCGAGGATCTCCTCACACGAGTCGCCGGAAAACCGCCCGAGGCAGCCAAGCTCGGGGGACGGGGGGGGGGGGGGGGGGGGCGTGCGGGGGGGGGGGGGGGGGGGGGGGGGGGGGGCGGGGGGGGGGGGGGGGGGGGGGGGGGCGGGGGCGGGGGGGGCGGGGGGGGGGGGGGGGGGGAAGGCGGGGGGAAAGGGGGGAGGGGGGGCAGGCGCATCAAGAGGTGTTGATCGGCCGCTTTGAGAGCGCCGAACCATTCCTCGGCGACGTAGTCGCTGACGTACTCGATGCTTCCGAGCCGATTCGCGGGCACTTCGAAACCCGAGCGTCGGCTGGTCATGACCAGGCCGGCCAAGCGAAGTCCGGCCGGCCATCCTTCGAACTGGTCGGTGAGGTCGCTGAGCGCGTCGATGTCCGGGTCGACGCCCATGGCGGTGAGCAGTTGCTCGGTTTCGGCCAGGTTGAAGGCCAGGTCGTCCGTGACCACATCGATCACGCCCGGGTCGAGCCGGAATCGGGCAATCGCCTTGGCGTGATGGTGAGCCCGTCCCACGAGAACGAGCGTCGACGACGGCGCAAGGTTGGCGGTCACCTGGCTGAGCAGTGTGGCCGATGCTTCGCTCTCGAGGTGGTGGATGTCGTCGAGTACGAGGACGAAGGGCTCGGTACAGCTTGCGACCATCCGAGCGATGTCGGGATCCGCCTGCGAGTCGGACGCCCCAGTTCTCAGACTGGCCACAATCTGCTCAATGGCGTGGCTCAAGACCAAGGGGTCGTTGTCGATCGCTTCCAGGTTGAGCCAACGCACGACGCGATTGTCCTGAGCGGCCCAGCGCGCCACGAGTGCCGACTTTCCATAGCCCCCGGGGGCCAGGACGCGAATTACCCCGCCGGTCGCCGCGCTGAAGCGATCGTCGAGGCGGGTCCGCTCGATCAGTCGTGACCGGGTGCTCGGCGCACTGAGTCGCGCCGGGGGTCCGACAAAGCGTGTGGGGTCGCGGGTGGCAACCGGGTCACTCACGGCTCAACAAGTCCTTCGACCGACGTGCCTCAGCCAGGGGGAAGGCTGGGGACCGGCGGCCATCGTGATCGCGTCAAAGTACCACGGAGAAAGGGAACCGATGGACGATAGTGCCCCTGCATGAGGGCACTCGACGAGGAGGGGACTCGACGTCTGTTGTGTCGATCTTGGAGGGTGGCCGGCGTCAGCCGGCGAGGATTTTGGCCTTCTCCGTCTCGAACTCGGCATCGGTCACCACGCCCTGATCTCGCAGCGCTGCAAGTTGCTGCAACTGTTCGACGGGCGTGGCAGTGGGTGCGGCCGGCGCTGGGGCTGCCTGGGGCGCAGGCTGCGCCTCCTGCTGTTGTTCGGAGGCCCCCATCGGGCCACCAAACCGTCGCGCTTGGCGGCGCTGAACGCGGCCGGAGACCGCGGTGGCGGTACCGGCCACCACGGCCGTTCGGGCTGCCGCTCGCATCACGGGTCGTCGTCGCAACATGGTGTTCTCGCTTTCTCAGCCGGCCTCGGCCAGCGCGGTTTCCAGGGCTTTGCCCAGGTCGGCGGGGATAATCCCACCTTCGATCAGTTCGCCACCGGCGCGGCGGATCGCTTCGGCGAGCGGCTTCGCCCACAGGTCTTCCCACACCAGTATGAGCACCGATGAGCCGTCGGCGATCGACTCGGCGGCGTGCTCGATGTCCTCGGGGCCGATCATCCCGCCAACGTCCCCATCGAGAGCGGCAAATGCGCTGAGGTGTTCGTGCTCGTCAACCTCGAGCACAACGACGCTGCCGTCGTCACCCTTGGCGACCAACACCAGATCGACGATGCGGATCAAGCCGGCGTCGAGCAGTGCTGCCAGACCATCGGCGATCTCACCCGAGAAGTTGTTCTCGGGGAAGCCGACGATGACGTATTCGAACGGTGCAGCCATGGGCCCTCCACGTCGTGAATTGGTTGCCGGGAAACGTGAGCGGCGTCGTTGGACGGACCGCACGTCCCCACTGCAAGATACCCGAGATGGCGGGCCGCCACCTCCCCCACATCGGGCGATCGGCGCATAGGTGCGTGATCACCCGCTACGGGTGGTGCGGACGGGTGCACGTTGGCGTTTAATGAGTGCGATGTGGGACAACCTGGTGTTCTGTTGCGATGAGGTCGGCCGGTGACGCTGCTCGGTCCGTTCGATCGTCCGGTGGCGCTCAAGCTGCTCAATTCGGAGGTACTTTCAGCGACTCCGCCCGCCTCAGTCATTGTCGAGTGGCCAGAAGGCCAGTCGACACCAGCACAGCCGTCCACCCCGGCCGACGAGCGCCGGCTCGACGTCGCCCGATTTCTCGCCCAAGCGCTGCTGGGTGATTCGGGCGAGGTGGTCCCACAACTCGCCCGGCTCGAGGCGGTGGTCTCCGAGTCGATCGTTGTGTGGAGCCCATCGATGTACACCACTTCGAGACGCGAGCTGGTGGCGGCCATCTTCGACCACGACGATGCCGTCACCTCGACCAGTGTCGAGATCGTGGACGAGGTGATCAGCGGGCCACGGGTTTGCCTCGAGTGGCGGATCACCGGCGTGTTCAACAACGCAGGCTTCCTCAACGATGACGTGCTCATCGAGCCGTCGCACTCCCAGGTCGAAGCGGCGGGCATGCTGGTGTGCACCTTCGAGGATGAGTACGTCAGCCGAATCTGCTGTCCGTACGACCGCATCGCACTGCTCGAACAGGTCTTAACCCCGTCGGCGAGTGACCTGGCGCAGCGTTGAACCCCGGGGCCCCGGTTCGGTTCACCCCGATGGGGTGATGACGCACGGGCATGCCGGGCGCATCGTCGACAACACAACGGGGATATGGCGCACCGACGACACGATCGGTGGGTGGACGGCCCGCACAGGAGAACCCATGAGTGACGAAATGATCGACGACCTGGGTCCAGTCGACTACCTGGTCGTCGAGTTCCCGGCCGGACAGAGCAACTTCAACGGCGAGATGGCGGCCGAACTGGCGTCGCTGAATCGGGCGGGCACGATCCGGCTGCTCGACTTGCTGATCCTCCAGAAGGATGCGGACGGCGCGATCGAGGCCTTCGAGGTGGACGACTTCGATGAGGTCGACGGGTTGGTCGAGCTGGAAGGCGAGATCGCCGAGATTCTCGCTGCGAAGGACATCGCCAACCTCGCCGAGTCGATGCATCCGGGAAGCGTCGCCGGATGCATCGTCTGGGAGAACCTCTGGGCCGCACCGTTTGCGTCGGCCACCCGCCGCGCCGGTGGTCAGCAGATCGCCTCCGGTCGAATCCCCATCGAAGCCATTGTCGCCTCCCTCGAGGCGGATACCGACGAACCCGACGAAGGAGCCTGACCATGCCACTCCGACCAGCACGTAGGCGGCGCCGCGGCGTCATCGCAGCCCCGGTTGCCCGAACGGCCACCGCAGTTGGAACAGCAGCCGTCGTCTCCCACGGGGTGCGGCGCCGGCAGACTCGGCGCGTCGTCCGCCGCGTCCGCTGAGCACCGAGGGCATTCAGCCGATCGCCCAATGTGGGTGATGCGGCCCGAGACGGGCCGTTTCTAGGTTGTCGGTCCAGACCGCTGACGTCGCTGTCGGCGCGTCCGCCGGACCCGCAAGCCCACTGGAGACCAACGATGACGAACCGACCCGACAGCCATGCCCGCTCGATGCTGCCGATCCCGGACCGTCCCAAGTTTGGGCACACCACTTACGACGCCAAGGACCCGGAGACGAACTTTCCGCCGATCGAGCCGCTGTTGCCGCCCGAGGGCGCACCCAACGTGCTGATCGTGTTGCTCGACGACGTCGGGTTTGGTGCGTCGACCGCGTTCGGTGGCCCGTGTGCCACCCCCAACGCCGAGAAGCTCGCCGCCGGCGGCCTGAGCTACAACCGGTTTCACACCACGGCACTGTGTGCCCCGACCCGCGCTGCGATGCTCAGCGGCCGCAACCACCATTCCGTCGGGATGGGCTCGATCACCGAGACGGCCACCTCGGCGCCCGGCAACAGCTCGGTGCGGCCCAACACCAAGGCCCCGCTGGCCATGACGTTGAAGCTCAACGGCTACTCGACGGCCCAGTTCGGCAAGTGCCACGAGGTGCCGGTGTGGCAGTCCTCGCCGCTCGGTCCCTTCGATTCGTGGCCGTCCGCCGGTGGCGGGTTCGAGACGTTCTACGGCTTCATCGGCGGCGAGAACAACCAGTGGGACCCTGCGCTGTACGACGGGTTCACCCCCGTTGAACCGCCTGCGACACCCGAGGAGGGCTACCACCTCACCGAGGATCTCGCCGACCAGGCGGTCAACTGGATCCGCCAGCAGAAGTCCCTCATGCCGGACCGGCCGTTCTTCGCCTACTTCGCCCCCGGCGCCACCCACGCACCGCACCACGTGCCCAAGGAGTGGCCCGCCAAGTACGCCGGGCAGTTCGACGACGGTTGGGACGCCCTGCGCGAGAAGACCTTTGCCCGCCAAAAGGAGATGGGGATCATCCCGGCGGACGCCCAGCTCACCCCGCGCCCCGACGAGATCACCAGCTGGGCCGACATGCCCGAGGAGATGAAGCCGATCCTCGCCCGCCAGATGGAGGTGTACGCAGGGTTTCTCGAGCACACCGACCATCACGTCGGCCGGGTGATCGATGCGATCGACGAGCTGGGAGTGCTCGACAACACGATCATCTATTACATCGTCGGCGACAACGGAGCGTCGGCCGAAGGCACGATGAACGGCGCCTTCAACGAGATGGCCAACTTCAACGGCATGGCGGCGCTCGAGACGCCAGAGTTCCTGGCGTCGAAGATCGACGAGTTCGGCACGCCCAGCGCCTACAACCACTATTCGGTCGGTTGGGCCTGGGCGATGTGCACGCCGTTTCAGTGGACCAAGCAGGTGGCCTCGCACTGGGGCGGCACCCGCAACGGAACCATCGTCCACTGGCCCAACGGCATCGATGAGAAGGGCGGGTTGCGCACCCAGTTCACGCACTGCATCGACGTCGCCCCGACCATCCTGGAGGCGGCGGGGCTTCCCGAACCGACGATGGTCAACGGCGTGCAGCAGAGCCCGATCGAGGGCACGAGCATGCTCTACACCTTCAACGAGGCCAGCTCGCCGGAGCGCCACGACCTCCAGTACTTCGAGATGTTTGGCAACCGGGGGATCTACGACCAGGGCTGGAGCGCCGTCACCAAGCACAAGACGCCGTGGATCATGGTCGGCGGCGACATGCCGGCGTACGACGACGACGTGTGGGAGCTGTACGACGCAACGTCGGACTACAGCCAGGCGGTCGACCTGAGCAAGGACCATCCCGAAAAGCTCGCCAACCTGCAGCGCAAGTGGCTGATCGAGGCGACGAAGTTCAACGTGTTGCCGATGGACGACCGCACCGCCGAGCGGCTCGAGCCGAAACTGGCCGGTCGGCCGACGCTGGTTCACGGCAACACCCAGAAGTTCTACCCGGGCATGGGGCGGCTGTCCGAGAACAGCGTGGTCAGCATCAAGAACAAGTCGTTCTCGGTCACCGCCGAGGTCGACGTACCCGCTGCTGGGATCGATGGCGTGATCATCGCACAGGGTGGACGTTTCGGTGGCTGGGCGGTGTACGCCAAGGACGGCCTGCTGAACTTCGCCTACAACGTGCTCGGCATCGAGGAGTTCATCGTCACCTCAGACAGCGCGATCCCCGAGGGGACCCATCAGGTTCGTGCGGAGTTCGCCTACGACGGCGGAGGGCTCGGCAAGGGCGGCGACGTCACCCTCTACTGCGACGGTGACCAGATCGGCACCGGTCGGGTCGGGGGGACCCAACCCCTGGTCTTCTCGGCCGACGAAACCACCGACATCGGCTACGAGTCGGGCACGATGGTCAGTTCGGACTACGACCTGGTGACCAGTAAATTCAACGGCAAGATCCACTGGGTGCAGATCGATCTCGGATCCGACACCCACGATCACCTCATCGATCCGGAGGATCGCCACCGGATCGCGATCTCACAGCAATAGGGGAGAACCAGCGCGTCGTCCCCCTGTCCGGCCGATCGCCGGCCGGGGGGTCGACCCTGATAAGGAGTAGCGATGACCCCCTTCCAAACCAACCTGCTGTATCTGTTCGTCGCCGGGCTCGTCGCCGGAGGGCTGGGCTATGGCATCCGCCGGTTCTTTCCGGGCATCGAGAAGGCCGATGCGGCACCGTGGGCGGCGACGCTGTCCTACGTCTCGACAGCGTTTGGCGTGGTCGTCGGCTTCTCGATCCTGTTCCTGTTCGGGCAGTTCGCCGCGGCGCGTTCCGCCGTCGGCGACGAGGCAACCTCGATCGGCACGGCCTTTGAGGAGGCCAAGCTCTTTCCCGCCGCGTCGGAGGGCATCCAGGGTGCGCTCATCTGTTACGGCCGGAGCGTGTCGGAGTTCGACTGGCCATCAATGCGGAACGATGGCGTCGGAGCGCCGCAGGTTGACCAGACGTTCAGCGATCTCGTCGCGTCGCTCGGTCAGGGCGACACGGCGACCACCGGTGCCCTCAACTCGGCCGCCGCAACCAACATGGCCTCACAGGTGGGCAGCATCTCGACCGCACGGGAGACCAGGCTCGTGGCGGCGGAGACCTCGGTGCCGACCATGCTCTGGCTGCTGTTGTTCGTCGGCGCAGCGTTCGTTGTGGCGCTGATCTTCATGGTCACCCACTCGGCCGCTCCGCTCACGCAGTCGTTGTTGCTGGGCGCTTCGGCGATCTTCACGGCAGTCCTGATCCTGCTGGTCGTCTCGCTGAGTCGGCCCTACTCGGGAGGGGGAGGCGCCGTGACGCCAAGGTTGATCGAAGAAACAACGACGTTCATGGAGGCTTCGGCCCCCCAGTTGGCAGCCCAGCCGTGCCCAGCGCCAACGGCTGACTGATCACCCGATCGGGGTGATGACCAAACGGTGATCCAGGTCCATTCTGGACCCATGTTTGCCTATGACTATCCCCTTCTATCCGTCTTCTGGACAGTGCTCTGGATCTACCTGATCTTCGCCTGGTTCATGCTGCTGTTCAGCGTCATCGCTGACATCTTCCGCAACCACGAGATGCGAGGTTTCTCCAAGGCGATCTGGCTGGTCGTCGTCATCTTGATCCCGTTCCTCGGGGTGTTGATCTATGTGTTGGCCCACGGGGACGAGATGAGCCAGCGGAAGCTGGCCGAGGCTCAGGCCCAGGACGCTGCCATGCGGTCCTATGTGCAGGATGCGGCCGGTACCCCAAGCCATGCCGACGAGATCGCCAAGTTGGCTGCGCTCCGTGACCAAGGGGCGATCACCGACGCCGAGTTTGCGGCCGGGAAGGCCAAGATCCTTGCGTGAGCAGTCCGCTTCGGCCGGCTGATGGGCTCGGATCTGCTGTCGGCAAGCCCTCAGCCCACGGGCTGGGGGCTGCCGCAGGTTCCGGACGACTGGACGGTCGTCGATACCAAGCGGGCTGGTCCGTTCGTCGTCGGCGCCCACGTCCGACGGGCCGACGGGCGCCTCGTCGAGTGGCGTGCTCGTGCCCACCGCAAGCGCCTCGGCCTTGGCCTCGGCAGGAGCGATGGGGCCGGTCCGGATCAAGTCCGTCCCGGGCCGACTGCCTCGTGTTGGTGGATGGCCGGTCTGTTCGCCGGCGGGTCCGTCTGCTTCGCCCTGGGGTCGTTGCCCCCGTTCTTCGATGGCGTTGCCCCGTCGGTCGTCGCCGCCACGTTTTTTGGCGGTTCCCTGTTGTTCACCAGTGCCAGTGCCATCCAGTACGACGAGAGTCGGGCTGCCCCAGGGGGCATCGGGCCGGCTTCGAAGCGACGCCCTATACTTCGGAGGCTGCTCGGCGTGTCGCCCAGCAGCCTCGGTTGGTGGTCAGCGGCTGTCCAGTTGGTGGGCACCCTGCTGTTCAACCTCAGCACCTTCGCAGCGATGCAGAGCGGCCTCGACACCCAGCAGGACCGCCGACTCATCTGGGCGCCGGATCTCTTCGGTTCGCTGTGCTTTCTCGTGGCCAGCGGGCTTGCATTCGTCGAGGTGAACGCCGGGCTGATGCCTCGCCCCGACGGATCGACCGGCTGGAGAATCGCTGCGCTCAACATGGTGGGTTCAATCGCGTTCGGCGTATCCGCAGTAGCGGCCCGGTACCTGCCCACCTCGGGGCAGTCGGCCAACATCGCGCTTGTCAACGCAAGCACGTTTGTCGGTGCGCTGTGCTTCCTCGGCGGATCGATGCTGCTGCCGGTCGAGGCGGCGAAGGGTGCCCCGGCAATGGCTTCGGCCGGCTGATGAGCGAGGGGCGGCGACCTGCGCCCGGTGCGGCGATGAGGCGGTGGCGGTGGTGGGCGTCGGCGCGACCGGCCGACCGCGCCGAATTGCAGACCGACGTCGTCGCCGGCCTGCCGGTAGCCATCGGGGGCGTGCCGGACGGCATGGCCGCCAGCGTGCTCGCGGGGGTGAACCCGGTCCACGGGCTGTACGCCAGCCTGGTGGCGCCGATCGCCGGTGGGCTGACGAGCAGCACCCGGCTGATGGTGGTGACCACCACCAGCGCTGCGGCGCTGGCGGCCGGGTCGGCCCTGGCACCGGTCGACCCGGCGGAGCGCACCGAGGCGCTGTTTCTGCTGACCGCGCTGGCTGGCGGGATCATGGTCGCTGCCGGGATCCTGAAGCTGGGGCGCTACACCCGCTTTGTCTCCCACTCGGTGATGACCGGGTTTCTCACCGGTGTCGCCGTCAACATTCTTTTCTCCCAGCTCAACTACCTCACCGGCGTGCCCTCGCAGGGGGGCGTGGCGATTCGCCGCGCCCTGCACGTGATCACCCATCCCGGCCTGTTCGACTGGCCGACCCTGGCCACCGGGCTCTGCGCCATCGTCATCCTGCTCGCACTCCGCCGGGGCCCGGTGGCGTCGTATGCATCGATGGTGGCGCTGGCCGTGCCGACGATTGCGCTTCAGCTGCTCGGCACGGCTGGCGTGGTGCGCGTCGGCGACGTCGGCGAGATACCGGCGGGCCTGCCGCTGCCGCATATCCCACCGTTGAGCGCCTTCTCGCTCAACGTGGTTGCCGGCGCCTTCGCGGTGGCTGCGATCGTCCTCGTTCAGGGAGCGGGGGTCAGCGAGTCGGCCCCCAACCCGGACGGAACGCCGGCCGATCCGAATCGGGACTTCATCGCCCAGGGTGCCGGCAACCTGGCCGCCGGGTTCTATCGGGGGCAGCCCACGGGTGGCTCGGTCGGCCAAACGGCCCTCAACCGCAGCGCCGGGGCCGTCGGTCGGTGGGCGGCGGTGGCGGCCGGTGTGTGGATGCTCGTCATCCTGGCCCTGTTCTCCAGCCTGGTGAAGGTCGTGCCGATGACGACGCTGGCCGCGGTGCTCATCGTGGCCGCGTACGGTGCGCTTCGCTGGGGCCGGGTGGTCACGGTGTGGCAGGCCGGTCCCAGCTCTCAGATCGCCCTGGTCGCCACCTTTGTGGCCACCCTGTGGCTCCCGATCGCGGCGGCGGTGGGTATTGGTGTGGTGCTCTCGTTGCTCCTTCAACTCAACACCGAGCTGATGGACCTCAGGGTGGTGCGACTGGTGCCACTCGAGGACGGCCACTTCGAGGAGGTCAAGGTGCCGCCTCGTCTCGAGGGACGCGGCGTGGTGCTGCTCGACGTCTACGGCAGCCTCCTGTATGCCGGCTCCCGCACGATCGAGCAGCACCTTCCCGATCCCAGCGGTGTGGACACCCCGGCGGTCGTCCTGCGGCTTCGCGGCCGATCGACGGCCGGGTCGACCGCCATGGTCGTCATCGCCGGGTATGCAGACCGCGTGGCCGCTGCCGGCGGCCACCTGTTTTTGAGCGGCGTCAGTGGCCCGGTGCTGGAGACCTTGGAACGTTCCGGACGGATCGACCTCAAGGAGAAGGTCACGGTCTTCGAGGCCGATGCGATCGTGGGTCACTCCTCCGAAGTGGCGTATCGGGCGGCCGAAACCTGGCTCGAGGATCACCCCAGTGGAGGTACGTCGTGAGCGGCGATCCAGGTCAATCCTGCTGCAGTCCGTCGAAGCAACCGTCGACGTTGAAGACGGTGCCGAGAGGTGCCCCAGCGGTGGACATGGGCGCTCGATGGGGACCGCCGGACGAGGGCCCCCCGGGGGGGGGGGGGGGCGGGGGCGGGGGGGGCCCCGCCGCCCGCGGGCCCGCGGCCGGGGGGGGGGGCCCGCCGAGTTCAGCAGGTTTGCGGATGCCACCGGCTACCGCACCAGCGCCGAAGCCGACGAGTGGTCGTTTGTGTTCGTGGGCTTGCTGCCGGACGACTTTCCCGACACCCGCGGTGTCGCTGCTGCGCCCTGATGGCGACAGGTGTTTGGCGCAGTCTTCCAGGGGACCTTCCCCGGCGGGCAGGACACCGGGGCCGACGGGGGGGGGGGGGGGGGGGACGGCTGGATTGGGACGTGCCCGGTGACCGCGTTTCAACCCAACGGGTTTGGGCTCTTCAACATGACCGGCAACGTGTGGGAGTGGTGTTCGGACTGGTTCTCCGCCACGACCTACTCGATGGCCCCCAGAGCCGACCCTCAGGGGCCCGTCTGGGGTGAACGTCGGGTGACGTGGGGCGGGTCCTACCTGTGTCACGACTCCTACTGCAACCGCTACCGGGTTGCGGCCCGCAACTCGAACAGCCCGGACAGTTGCTCCGGCAACATCGGCTTCCGGGTGGTGACGTCCGGGGCCTGACCCGCCTGGGGGCCACACGACTGCGCCCGACGCTCGGTGAGCGTCGGGCGCAGGTCATGCGTATTCGTCGTGTGGCTTTCCGACCGGGGCCGGAAAGCGGATCAGTTGGCGCGCAGCTCGCCGCCATGCACGATCAGCGCCCAGATGACGAGGGCATCGATCACGATGATGATGATCGCCCAGAAGGGGTAGACGGGCAGCCACAGGAAGTTGGCAATCATGCTGACGGCGGCGACGATCACTCCGAGTGTGCGAGCCAGGATGTTGCCGGTGAACAGCCCGAATCCAGCCAGCACGACGAGGGCGCCGATGATCACGTGCAGCCAGCCCCAGCCGGTGAGGTCCAGAAAGACGGCGTTGGTGTTGCCGAAAACCACCCAATTGTCGTTGAACAGTGCGATGAACCCGTAAATGATGCTCAGCGTGCCGCCGATGAGCAGCATGGTCCCGGCAAAGTAGATCCAGCCGGTCCAGCCAGTTCGCTCCTCGGTCTGCGTCATGCGTGTGTCGGTCATGGTTTCTCCTCCGTGTTGGATACTCCTAGGACCGTAGAGACGGGGGTCGGTCTCGTCGTCGCCCAGATAGGGTGATCGCGCTCACATCGGCGGCCTTGCTGCGCTTCTGCCGGCGCAACGGCGCCCGGTTGCTCGACATCCCGTGGGTTCAGCCGCGCCTGTCCCCGGCCGGCGCCCGAGTGCAACACATGTTGCTGGTCGACCTGCTTGCCGGGTCCGAGCGAGCGTTGCCGAGTGCAACCCGGGGTCGGTGGATCGAGGGCTACTACCTGGCCGCCGAGGGCGCTGTACCCACCGATCCGACATTCCAGGCCCTGTGGTCACGCGTGTTCGCCCATGATCCCGTCGGCTTCGGTGCGATTGAGAACCCGGAAGTCGAGCCGCTCGACCTCAGCGGCGTCGATCCGTAGAGGTGGGCGGCTGCGAGGCGTCGGCGGTTGCCTGGTCGGACCGCGGGTCCGGGTAGTAGCGGCGCTTCGCCCAGAGAGCGACGTACACCAAGGCGACGAGGACGGGAACCTCGATCAGCGGGCCGATCGTGCCGGCGAGGGCTTGGCCGCTGGTGACCCCGAAGACCGAGATTGCCACCGCTATGGCCAGCTCGAAATTGTTGCCGGCGGCAGTGAAGGCGACCGAGGCGTTGCGGTCGTAGGGGAGGCCGAGGCGGTAGCCGGAGAAGAACGACGCGAACCACATGACGGCGAAGTAGATGAGGAGCGGGACGGCGACACGGGCGACGTCGAAGGGCCGGTCGGTGATCTGTTCCCCCTGAAGCGCAAACAGGATCACGATCGTGAACAGCAGGCCGTACAGGGCGATCGGGCCGATGCGAGGCAGGAAGCGCTGCTCGTACCATTCGGTGCCCTTGCGCTTCTCGCCCAGCATGCGCGTGAGAAACCCGGCCAAGAGCGGAATCCCCAGAAAGATCAGCACCGATCGGGCGATCTCCCACAGACCGACGTCGAGGGCCTGCGTGTCGAGGCCGAGCCAGCCGGGCAGCACGGTGAGGTAGAACCAGCCGAGCACGGAGTACATGACGATCTGAAACGCCGAGTTGATCGCAACCAGCACCGCGCCCAGCTCACTGTTGCCGCACGCCAGGTCGTTCCAGATGAGCACCATGGCGATGCAGCGGGCCAGCCCGACGATGATCAGTCCGGTGCGAAGTTCCGGCAGGTCGCCGAGGAAGACCCAGGCCAGCGTAAACATCAGGGCGGGGCCGAT
Source organism: Candidatus Microthrix subdominans (assembly GCA_016719385.1). Lineage (NCBI taxonomy): Bacteria > Bacillati > Actinomycetota > Acidimicrobiia > Acidimicrobiales > Microthrixaceae > Candidatus Neomicrothrix > Candidatus Neomicrothrix subdominans. The sequence goes on from JADJZA010000007.1 coordinate 402,137, forward strand.
GACCCAGTTCATCACCAGCGACAGGCCGAGGGTGCGGTGATCGCCGAGTTGTTCGCCGATGCGACGGTACCGGACCTTGGCCAGCACGGGGTACATCATCGCCAGCAGGCCGACGGCGATCGGCACCGAGACCGTGCCGATCGTGATCGTGTCCAGCCAGTCGTTGAGGTCGGGCAGCGCCCGCCCGAGGCCCAGCCCGGCCACCATCGCCAGGCCGATCCAGACCGGGAGGTAACGGTTGAGGGTCGACAGCCTGGTTGGGTCCGTGGATGTGGGGTCGGCCACCAACGTGTCGCTCACTGCGGGGCGCAGCACGGCGCGCCTGCGTCCTTGGCGATGACGGTGTTGGCCATCTGTTCGGCGTCGCCGGTTTTGACGTACACCTCCCATGGTGCGCCGTCGGGATCGCCGACCCAAGTCTCGGTCTTGAGCGCATAGCAGCAGGTGGTGTCGTCCACGCCGGTGGTCTCAAGGCCGTCGTTTGTCAGACGTCCCTCGGCTGCGAGCACTTCCTCCGCTGTCTCGACCTCGACCCCGAGATGGTTCAGGGTGCCCCCGTCGTCCCCCTCGATCAGCACCAGCTTCAGCGGTGGGTCGGTAATGGCGAAGTTGGCGTAGCCCGGCCTGCGCTTGTTCACGTCGGTGTTGAACAGTTTGGAGTAGAACTCGACCGCCTGGTCGAGGTTGGAGACGTTCAGGGCGAGCTGGACACGTGACATGGGGGCGCTCCTCGGGCGTTGGGGTGGGGTAGATTGACGGTTGTCGATGTGATCATCGTACCCATACATCGACGCTCGTCAATGTAAACGGGGGTCGGCGGCACGTGGGGAGGAGCTTGATGAGCGCTGCCGGCCGGATTCGTGAGGACGCCCCGGCCACCTGCTGCTCGTCGGTGACGGAGGTCCCGCTGGGCGACGCCGAGGCCACCTCGCTGGCCCGGACCTACGCCGCCCTGAGCGACCCGGTCCGCCTGAGGCTCCTCAGCCTGATCGCGTCCGCTGGGGAGATGTGCTCGTGCGACCTCGTCGAGCCGCTGGCCAAGAGCCAGCCGACGGTGAGCCATCACACCAGAATCCTGGCCGAGGCCGGTTTGATCGACGGCGACAAGCGGGGCCGCTGGGTCTATTGGAGGGTGTCGCCCAAACGGTCCAACTTCGTCAGCCAGGTACTCGGCGGCTGAGTGCCGCGTGCCTCGAGTCGTCCCACTTGGCGGTTGCGACATCCTGCGTCCAGCGTTGTCCCGCCAGGAACCGCTTGTCTCAACCGGTTGGCAGGCGCAGGATGAAGTTCTCGATGACGGGACATCGGGGCAAGCGGGGGGCGGCGGCGCGTAGCACCGCTGGTTCTGCGCGCTCCGGCGTCTCCCGCCGTCGCAACAACAGAGACGGAAAGGGACATTATGAACAGCGTCTTCCCATGGCGACGGCTGCTGCGTTTCGGCGCGGTTGGCTTCGCCGCCTTAGTGCTTTTCGCATGCTCGACGCCGGCACCACCGCCGGGCGGTGGCGGCCAGGGCTCGTCGGCGACGGTGCTCTTGGACGGTTTGAGTTCGCCGAAGGGCCTCGACAGCTTCTTCGGCCAGCCGATCGTCGCTCAGGGGGCATTCGGGCCTCCCGGCCCGGTCCTCTCCCACAGCCGATCTCTTTGGCACCAGCCGAAAACGATCGAGCTGAGCGACCCGATCGGCCTGATCGATGTTGCTGCTGCTAACGACGGGTCGCTCTGGGGGCTGGGTAGCGACGCGCAGGACGGTTCTCCCCGCATGCTCTACCGCAAGGGGGCGTTCGACCGCACGTTCCTGCCGGTGGCCGACATCACCGCCTACCAGCAGGGTGACCCGGATCCTTCCGACCTCGAAGATGATCCCACCGAGTCGAACCCGTACGGAGTAGCTGCGTTGAGCAATGGCGACGCGCTCGTCGCCGATGCCGCCAACAACGATCTGTTGCGGATCACCCGCAGCGGTCAGATCAGCACGGTGGCTCGATTCGACACCGAGGAGATCTCAACCGATCACCTGGGTGATCCCAGCCTCCCGCCTGCGCTGCCGACCGAGGCGGTGCCGACGTCGATCGCCGTCGTGGGGCGGTGGGCCTTCGTCGGCGAGCTCAAGGGCTTCCCGTTCCGACCCGGTAGTTCGAGGGTGTGGAAGATCGACATCCGCTCCAACGGTGCGGTGTGTTCGGCCAACCCCGCCAACGCCACCAGCGGATGCTCCTCGGCGATGACGGGCTTTACCGCCATTCAGGACCTGGACATCAACCCGTGGACCGGTGAGACGTACGTGTATCAACTCGCCGCCGGGGGCGTCGGGGCCTTTGAGGAAGGTTTCGATACCGGCAACTTCCCACCCGCTGTGCTGGAGAAGGTGTCGCGCGGCGGCGTCCGCACCGAGCTGGTCCCAGGGCAGCTGAGCCAGCCGGGCGGCGTCGACGTCGGCCCCTTTGGCACGGTCCACGTGACCGACGGGGTCTTCGGCAACGGACGGTTGTTGCGTATCAGCGGCTGACGGTCGCAGGCCAACGCAGCCACGCGGTCTGGCATCAGGGGGCGCTCCAAGTGGGAGCGCCCCCGAGCGCCGGATCGCTCGAACGTTAGAGTCGGCGGGTGCGCGTCGACCCGGCAGCCCACGAGCGCCGCTGGTGGGCGCTCGGGGTGCTCACCCTTCCCGTGCTGATCATCTCGATGGACTCGACGATCCTGGGGTTCGCCGTTCCTCAGCTCAGCGAGGCGCTGCAGCCGTCGAGTTCTCAGCTGCTGTGGATCGTCGACATCTATTCATTCGTCCTCGCAGGGCTCCTGATCACGATGGGTTCGCTGGGGGATCGCATCGGCCGGCGACGTCTCCTCGTCGCCGGCGCCGTTGCGTTCAGCGCCGCGTCGCTGTTGGCGGCGTTCGCCACCGACGCCAACATGCTGATCGGTGCCCGCGCTCTGCTCGGTGTGGCGGGGGCGACGCTGATGCCATCGACGTTGTCGTTGCTGCGCAACGTCTTCATCGATCCGCGCGAGCGGCAGACGGCGATCGCGCTGTGGGCAACCGCCTTTGCGGCGGGCACGGCCCTCGGCCCGATCGTCGGAGGGTTTCTCCTTGAGCACTACTGGTGGGGTTCGGTGTTCACCGTCGGGATTCCGGTGACCGCCCTCCTGGCGGTGTTGGCGCCTCGGCTCGTTCCCGAATCGAAGGACCCCAACCCAGGGGCATTCGATTTGGTGAGCGCCGGTCTGTCGATGGTGGCGATGCTTCCCACCGTCTTTGCGGTCAAGCTGGTCGCCGAGCGTGGTTGGTCGGCCAGTGCGATGGTCGCGTTGACGATCGGCATCACCGCCGGGGTCGTGTTCGTCCGGCGTCAGCGTCGTCTCGTCGATCCGATGATCGACGTCTCGCTCTTCGCCGTGCCGAAGTTCCGCATGGCGGTGACCGGCAACCTCGTCGCGTGTTTCGGCTTCGCCGGCACGATGTTCTTCGTCACCCAGCACCTTCAGCTCGTCGTCGGCATGTCTCCGCTCCGGGCCGGCGTTCAGTTGTTGCCGGCGGTCGCCGCCACCATCGTCTTCATGCTTCTGGCCCCGGTCGCTGCCCGCCGGTGGGGTCCCTTTGCCGTCATCGCCGCCGGGCTCGGGTGCGGCGCCGTCGGGTTTGTGTTGCTGGCACAGGTGGGTGCCGACGGGTCGACGGCGATCGTCACCGCAGCGGTCATCGTGCTCAACGCCGGTCTCGGTGCGGCGATGACCGTCGCCGTCGACGGCATCATGGCCGCCATCCCCGCCGAGCGTGCCGGTGCCGGTGCGTCCGTGTCGGAGACCGCCAACGAGCTCGGCATCGCCCTCGGCACGGCCGTGCTCGGCAGCATCATGATTGCGGTGTATCGCGCCAACCTGGGCTCGCCGACAGGCATCGGCCCCAACGATCTCGCCGATGCCCGCGAGACACTCGGGGCTGCGGTCTCAGCGTCGGAACGTTTGGGCGATCCAGCCGGCCCGGCGCTGCTGGAGGCGGCACGCGGAGCGTTTGTCGACGGGGTTCGTACCGCATCCCTGGTCGCCGTCGTCGCATTGGCCGTGGTCGCTGCGTGGGCGCTTCGCTCTCGTCTGGCCGATAGCCCGAAGGACGCAACCGCCCCCAGCGTCCCAACAGCAGCCCAACGCTGACCGTGCCGTTTGCGCCTCGGCAGGCCGATCGGAGTGCCGGGGCGGAGGGCCCGCTCGGTACAGTCGAGCGGTGACCGCACCGGCCTCATCCCACGACGACGACCTGCGGGCGCAGCTGCTCGACGCCACCGACCTCCTTCGGCGGGTCGCCGGGTCGAAGGACCTGCTGGCCTCACTGTCGGTTGAGGAACGCACTGCGCTGTTGAACGCCGCGGGTGATGTGTTCTGTGGCGATGCCGACGAACGCCGCTTGCGGGTCAAGGCTCGGCGCAAGGCCCAGCGGGCCGAGAAGCTCCGCCGCGACGACGACGTGCTCGCCGGCACCGGTATCCGCACCCTGCGGGCCAAGCCGGTGTTCACGACGCCCAACGTATTCCCACCTGTTGGCTTCGAGCAGGCCGACGTGGCTGATGCCCGCTTCCGCGAGACCGTCGAGCCTCAGCACTGTTATGTGTGTAAGGCCAAGTACTCCCGCGTTCACCACTTCTACGACCAGCTGTGCCCCGACTGCGCCGCCTTCAACTACGCCAAGCGCAGCGAGACCGCCGACCTGTCGGGCACGGTGGCGCTGCTCACCGGGGGTCGGGTCAAGATCGGCTACCAGGCGGGCATCAAGCTGTTGCGCTGCGGCGCCGAGCTGATCGTCGCCACCCGCTTCCCCCGCGATGCCGCGGCCCGCTACGCCGCCGAGGCGGACTTCGCCGAGTGGGGCGACAACCTGGAGATCATCGGCCTGGACCTGCGGCACACGCCCAGCGTCGAGGCGTTCTGCTCCCACGTGCTCCAGACCAGGGACCGGCTCGATTTCATCGTCAACAACGCGTGTCAGACCGTCCGCCGACCCTCGGACTTCTACAGCCACATGATGGAGGGGGAGACCGCCGCACTCGAGTCGTTGTCGCCGGACGTGCTGGCGCTGGTCGGGGCCTACGAGGGGCTTCGCCGCTACGAGATGCTGCCGGCCGACCCGACCGGCGCAGCGTTGGCGACGGCCGAACCCGAAGGTGCTTCCTCAGCGGTAGCGGGACTGACGCAGGCCGCCGAGCTGTCGCAGGTGCCGCTGTTGCCCGACGAGCACCGCACCGGCGACGACACCCGGGAGGCGTTGTTTCCCGAGGGTCGTCTCGATCAGGACCTTCAGCAGGTCGACCTGCGGGATCGCAACTCGTGGCGCCTCCTGCTCCACGAGGTGTCGTCGGTCGAGTTGCTCGAGACCCAGCTGGTCAACGCGATCGCGCCGTTCGTGATCAACGCCCGGCTTCGGCCGCTGCTGGAGGCCGCCCCGGGCGCGCACCAGCACGTCGTCAACGTCTCGGCGGTGGAGGGTCAGTTCTACCGGCGCTTCAAGACGACCAAGCACCCCCACACCAACATGGCCAAGGCGGCGCTCAACATGATGACCCGTACCTCAGCCACCGACTTTCACGACTCCGGCATCCACATGAACAGCGTCGACACCGGCTGGGTGTCCGACGAGGATCCGGTTGCCAAGGCCGACGAGAAGCGGGCCGAGCACCGCTTTCATCCCCCGCTCGACATCGTCGACGGCGCAGCGCGCATCGTCGACCCGATCATCGACGGGATGAACACCGGCACCCACGTATGGGGACAGTTCCTCAAGGACTACCGGCCCACCGACTGGTAGGCCATCGCCTCGAGCCCACACCGCCTTGGGGAGCCGCCGAACTCGGGAGTGCGGGGCGCGCTCTGGCGGTTGTTTCAGCTCCCGACTTTGGGTGGGGGATGCCGAACTCGGGAGTGCGGGGCGCGCTCTGGCGGTTGTTTCAGCTCCCGACTACGGACCAGCGAGAACGGCGGGTGCAGGGATACCCTCGCTTGCTATGAGCAACATGACCGACGACTCACCATCCACGCAGGCGTCGAGGGACTCTGCCGACGACATCGGTGCCATCGGCGCAATGTTCATGCTGGACATGGACAACTATGTCGCAGCGGCATCCGTGGGATATGAGGGCCTGGCGTTCTACTTCGGCGGACGCGGGGGAGTGCTGGGTGACGTGCCCGTCGACGACGTGGTTGAGGCGTTCTGCTTCTTTCCAGCCGCATCGGTGGAGGCTGGCTGGACGCAGGCGGCCACGGTCGAAAGCCGGCACGAATCGGCAGTGCGCTTTGCCCAGGCCGCCCAGACCTGGGCCGCAAAACACCTGCCGGACGACGGGGTTGACTACGAGCGAACCGCTGCGCTGGCAGGCAGGGTCGTTGCTGCCGCAGACGCTGGGACGACCACCATCTTCGACGGGTGGCGTCGCCTGCCCGAGCCCGAGTCGGTGCGTGAACTCGCTGTACATCGGGTGAACGCCCTACGCGAACTGCGCTTCGCCTGTCATGTCGCCGAGGTGCGTCGGAGCGGTCTCGATCCGTACGTTGCGTTCATGGTCAAGTCGCCGGGCATGGCCGACGTTTTCGGGTGGCCCGAACCGCGACCCACACCGAGCGAGGCAGACCGCCAAGCCTGGGCCGAGGCCGAAGCGGCCACCGATCGCGCCTTTGGAGCCGATCTAGCGGTGCTCAACCCTGACGAGCTGACCGAATTTGTCGCCCTGCTGGCGTCCATGCGGGCAGCCATCAGCTAACCGGCTCATCGACTGCGGGCTGACCGACTCATCGACTGCGGGGCTCATTGACGGTGGGGCTGAGGCGGGTCGGCTCCACGACCGAACTGGGGAGTGCACACTGCACTCTGGCGGTCGTTTCGACTCCCGACTTGGGAGGAGGTGCCGAACTGGGGAGTGCACACTGCGCTCTGGCGGTCGTTTGGGCTCCCGACTTGGTGGGACGTGCCGAACTGTCGAGCTGTGGGTCGTCGGCGGGCGGAAACGGGCCGTCGACGGATCGCCGGGTTCGACACGCCGAGAGCGCGTCCTAGGGTGGCCAGCATGCTTCGACCTGCGTCCCTCACCCGATGATCTCCCTCTCGCCCCCGGTATCTGCCGATGCGGTGCTCGACCTGCTGACGCCCGGCGCCGACGTGATCGTGCCCCTCGCCAACGGCGAGCCGACGACGGTCCTCGATGCGATCGAGGCCGGCGCAGATCGACTTGAGGGCGTACGCATCCATCAGATGCACGCTCTCCACGATCGGCCTTACATGCACGGCGCTTACGGCGACCGGCTGCGCCACGTCTCCTACTTCCTGTCCCACATCACCCGGCCCGCCTATTGGGAGGGCACCATCGATCTCGTGCCCAACCACTTCTCCGAGGTGCCGATGATCCTGCGCCGAAGTACCAAGTGCACGGTGGTTGTCGCCGCCTGCTCGCCGCCGGACCAGCACGGATACTTCAGCCTGGGTACCAACGCCGACTATGTAGCGGGCCTCATCGGCCGGGTGCCGATTTTTCTGGAGGCCACGCCGTACATGCCTCGAACCCGGGGGGCCAACGTGGTGCACCATTCCCAGGTGGCGGGCTGGTGCGAATCCGAGCGTCCCCTGGTGGAGGTGCCGCGCTCCGAGGCCAACGACATCGACCGTGCCATCGCCTCGCTGGTCGCCGAACGGATCCCCGATGGGGCCTCGGTGCAGATTGGCATCGGGTCGATCGCTTCCGCAGTGCTCGATGGTCTACGCGGTCACCGTGACCTGGGCATCCATACCGAATTGCTTCACGATGGCATGGTCGATCTGGTCGAGGAGGGTGTGGTCACCGGAGTGGAGAAGGAGGTGCGACGCAACAGGGTGGTCACCACCTTCTGCCTAGGCACCCGACGCCTCTACGACTGGCTCGAGGACAATGCGGTTGTCGAAGTGCTTGGCGTTGACTTTGTGAACGATCCTCGCGTCATCGCCCGGATGAGCCGGTTCAATTCGGTCAATGCCACCACCGAGGTTGACCTGATGGGTCAGTGCGCATCGGAGACGATCGGCGGGCGCTACTGGTCATCGTCGGGTGGACAGGCCGACTTTGCTCGCGGCGCGATGTACGCGGATGAGGGCCAGGCGTTCATCGTCACCCCATCGCTGACGCGGGATGGACGCAGCCGCATCGTCCCGTCGCTCGCCAGCGGATCGGTGGTGACCACCTTGAAGAACACGGTGGACCACGTTGTCACCGAGCACGGCGTCGCAGAGCTTCGGGGCAAGGCCCTCTCTGATCGAGCTCGAGCTCTGATCGCGGTCGCCGACCCGTCCGTGCGGGACAACCTCACACGCGATGCCCGGACACTGGGGCTGTTCCTTTAACCGGAGTGCGTGGGGGCCCCGGTGGGATTATCGGTCGAGCACGGTGAGCGTTCGGTTGGGCACGACCCAACCGAACGCTCCCGGCTTCGGATAACTATTTCGGGGCGTCTGCGTAACGGAGGTAGGGCTTGAACTCCTCGACGTTCTCGAACTTTTCCTTGGCGTCCTCGGTGGACATCCCCATGGCCACGATCACGCGGTCGCCGGGCTTCCAGTCGGCCGGGGTGGCGATGGGGTTGGCATCGGTCGCCTGGAGTGCGTCGATCACGCGGACGATCTCGTCGAAGTTGCGGCCTACCGACTTGGGGTAGGTGAGGATGAGGCGCAGCTTGTCCTCGGGGTCGACGATGAACACCGAGCGGACGGTGGACGTGTCACCCTCGCCGGGGTGGATCATGTCGTACAGCTCGGCGATCTTGTGGTCGGGGTCGGCCACGATCGGGAAGTTGAGCGGGGTACCCGTGACCTCGCCAATGTCCGGTGCCCAGGCGTGGTGGTCTTCGATCGGGTCGATCGAGATGGCCATCGCCTTGGTGTTGCGCTTCTCGAACTCGCCCCCGAGGGCGGCGGTGCGGCCCAGCTCGGTGGTGCACACCGGGGTGAAGTCGGCCGGGTGGCTGAAAAAGACCGCCCACGAACCCTTCTTCCAGTCGTGGAAGGAGAGCTCTCCGTCGGTGGTCATGGCGGTGAAATCTGGAGCGGTGTCTCCGAGGCGAAGGCCCATGAAAACGTCCTTTCGTTAAGCGCTGCGGGATCGCAGCGTGTGTTCGCAGTCCAGACTAGACAGCCCAACCTTCGAACCGTGGCCGTGGGCAGTGTGAGCTTCCGTCGTTAGTCTCGAATCGAGATTTCAGGAGGTCGACATGAACCCGCATCCCAGCTCCCCAGCGGACCGAATTAAACGTGCGTTCAGCCTTGCTGCTGTCACCAACCGGGCCATGGTGGCAGCTCTGGCCTTGGTGATGTTGGGCGCTGCGTCCTGCAGCAACGGCACGGACCAGGAGTCCTCCGGGACGACCTCAGAACAGGTCGCCACATCGACCGTCGAGACCTCGACGACCCTGGGCGATGCTCAAACGACGACTGCGCAGGATGCCGCGACGACCACGGCCGCTGAGACCTCGACAACGGTCGCCGACGGAGCGAGCACGTCGTCGAAACCCTCCAAGGAGTGCCAGGACCTCGAAGAGCGCGACGACGGTCGCTACGACCTCGGCGACGCCGGCACGGTGGTTGTGGCCCGCAATGGCTCCACGCTGGAGTTGGTCGAGGTCATCGAGGCCGATGGCTGGACGGTCGACGTGGACGACGACGATGACGACGAGGTGGAGGTGGAGGTGGAGCTGCGCTCCGACGACGGGACCAAGGTGGAGTTCGAGGCCGAGATCGAGGACGGCGACCGTCTCGAGATCGAGGTGTGCACCCGTCGGTAACCGATCGAAGCATGCAGTGCGGCCGTCGATTGAGGCGCGCCGGGCGACGGGGTGCGGCCTCGCTAAGGCTGCTTGACCGATACCGCCAGAAACAACGGGTACGCCCGCCCGTCCTTGGTCACCTGATGGATCGAGCGCTCCACGCTGGTGGTGAAGCCGGCGTCGGCGAGCCTGGCGGCCAACTGGTCCGGTTCGAAGCCGTCGTGGGCATGGCCGACGCCGGCGTCGTGGCCGGAGCCGGCGTGGAACGATCCGTCCTCGGCCTCGAGGTCCACGATGCACAGACGCCCCTCATCGGTGAGCATCTCGGCGAAAGCGGCAAGCACAGGCGGAAGATCGGCGATGTGGTGCAAGGTCATCACCGTGACGATCAGCTCGAAGCGGTCCTCGGGCACCCCGTCGGTGGCGAGGTCGGTGCCCCACACCCGGGTGGTGGGGGGCAATGAGCCGGCTGCCACCTTTTCGCTCGCAACCTCGCGCATGCCCGCCGATGGGTCGGCCAGCGTGATCGGTCCAACCCTCGACGCCAGTTGCTCGGCCACCAGGCCGGTGCCGGCGCCATACTCGAACAGTCGCATGGACGGCTCCAAGGGCACCGCTCCCGCGATGGCATCGGCGACCGCACGAGCCCGTTCGATCTTGGCTTCGTCGTCCCACGTGGCGGCTTTGTCGTCAAAAGAACTCATGGTGGTTCGCTGCTCCTCCGGGTCGCTTGGCCGTGTCCACACTACGGGCCTGGCCGGGGAACAGTGCGGGGAGGGGACTACCGCGGACGGTCCAGCTTGGCCTGGCCCAGCATGTTCTCGTCGGTGCTGCTCGGTCGTCGGTGCTGCTCGGTCAAGCCGGGTGAGCGCTCGACCGAGAACAGGTCGCCCGGCTGGCAGCCGAGCACATCGCAGATGGCGCTGAGGGTGGAAAAACGGATCGCTTTGGCCCGGTCGTTCTTCAGGATCGACAGGTTGACCGGCGTAATGCCAACCGTTTCCGCCAGGACGGTCAGGGTCATGCCCCGCTCGTCGAGGAGTCGATCGAGGTGGCAGCGCACCCGGTGTGGTTCCTCCGGCGGCATCAGATCGTCCCCGCTACCTCGTCCTGCAAGCTGATCCCGACGTGCCACACCCAGGCGAGCACGGCGACGCCCAGCCCGGCGACGAGCGGCAGGAACGACACGGTGAATACCATCTCGGTGAGGCCGGCGGCAGCGGAACGGCGCAGCATCAGCATCTCCGCCACGCCGGTGAGCATCGAATAGCCAGTTCCGCCGACGGCGATCAGCCCCGCCAACGTCCACAGTCGCCGCTCGTTTCGGGCGACGAAGGGATCGCCGAGGCGCGCTGAGCGGACGACCGAGTACACCAGCCAGAGTCCGGCGAGCACCAGCAGCGGACCGGACACCTGCCAGATCACCCAGATCACCCGCTGGTCCGGCCTCGGTTCAATGAAGGTGAACCGTGCAGTGACCGGTTTGCCGATCTCGACGGGTGCCTGGCTGTATGCGGGGTTGATTTGTTCGTTGTCGGAAACGATCGTTGCCTGATTGTCCCCAAATTCGACGGGAAAGGTGGGTTCGGCATCGACGAACGGGGAGCTGTCGCCGTAAAGCCCGAGTGCCGGCTTGTCGATCAACACGCCGGCGACGGAAAGCACCCCGAAGAGCATTCCGACGATCAACAGGCTCTCAAACAGTTTGATCACCAGAAACGAATCGTTGTCCGACTTTGCGTTCGTGGTCATCGTGATGCCTGCTTTCGTGGATGTCGGAGGTTCGACGCAAGGGATGCACCAGACCGGCGCCTCCGCTCGGTCTTCAAGGTGCCGCCGATGTATCGACTATCGATATGGTAGGTAAAGTATGCATATCGATAGTCGATACGTCAAGGCCTTCCTCCTGCTGCGGCACAGAGGTATCCATCGGGAGGCATCCATCAGGCGGTCGGTACCGGGCGGGGCTGGCGTGGTGGCAGGCTGTCGCCCGCCGGCCCATCGACCTGAAAGCCCCCAAGCACGTGAGTGCAGACACCAGCCCGTTGCTGCGGGTCAAGAGCTACGACCAGCCGTCGGTGTTTCAGCCGGCCAACCTGCTGCGAGAGGGTCGCCGCCAACTCGGCCGCGCTGAGGTCGATGTCCCGGCGGTGTGCCTGCTCGACCCGGACGGGGACATCGTCCGCCACCTGACCGACACCGGCCGGGCGGTCCGGCATCCGGGCTGGGCCTGCTACCACACGGAGCTGTGGACGTTCGACCTCGATGGCACCGAGGTGGGCGTCATCGGGTGCGCAGTTGGGGCGTCGTTCGCTGTGCTGATCGCCGAGCAGCTGTTTGTGTCGGGCTGCGAGCTGCTGGTCAGCGTGACCTCGTCGGGAATGATCACGCCACTCGCCGAGGCGCCCTACTTCATCATCATCGATCGGGCGCTGCGCGACGAGGGCACCAGCCACCATTACCTCCCGCCCGGCGACTGGGCTGCCGCCCCGCAGCGCCTCCTCGATCGGCTGGACGGGCGGATCGACGGCCTTGACCAGGGCGTCGTCACCGGCTCGACGTGGACGACCGATGCCCCCTACCGGGAGACCGAACAAGCCATCGCTGATGCAAGGTCGTGGGGTATCGCCGCCGTCGAGATGGAGGCGGCTGCCCTGTACGCCTTTGCGGCGGCCCAACAGCGGGACGTGATGTGTTTTGCTCACGTCACCAACACGATGGCGACCGACGGGGATGATTTTGAGAAGGGTGACGCCGGGGGCGCCCACGACGCCCTCGAACTGGTCTCCGCCGTCGTCGGGGCGCTCCGCTGAGGCTGCGGAAGACGTGGGAGACCCTCCCTGGGGAGGTGGTTTGCTCTGCGACGCGAAGCCCCGGCGTGAGCATGATGCACGCGCGTCCCTGGCCAGGGCCTCTAGCCCACCGCTCGTGGGAGTTTGTAGGTTGATGGGTTGCGAATGCGCTGGCCCCAACGATCAACCAAGGGACGAGATGACCAAGACCAACCCGGGCAACTTCTTCGAGGACTTCACGCTGGGCCAGGTGATCGAGCACGCCACGCCCCGCACGGTCACCGATGGCGACCGTGCCGTCTACGGGGCGATCTATCCCACCAGGTTCGCGTTGCCGTCCTCGGCTGAGTTCGCTAAAGCGTGTGGGCTGCCACAGCCTCCGGTCGAGGAACCGATCGGCTTCCACATCGCGTTCGGCAAGACCGTTCCCGACGTGTCGCTCAACGCGGTCGCCAACCTGGGCTACGCCGAGTGCCGCTTTCACCGGCCTGTGCTGACCGGCGACACCCTGAGCACCAGCTCCGAGGTGATCGGCCTCAAGCAGAACTCCAACGGCAAGACGGGCGTGGTCTATGTGCGCTCAACCGCCACCAACCAGCACGGTGACGTAGCGATCGACTGGGTCCGCTGGGTGATGGTGCACAAGCGCGACGCCGACGCGCCGGCCCCCGACCCGGTCGTGCCCAAGCTGGACGACGCGGTCGCAGCCGAGGACCTGATCGTTCCCGACGGCCTGGACTTCACCGGCTACGACTTCGTCGCCGCCGGGGAGCCGTACCACTGGGGCGACTACGAGGTGGGGGAGAAGATCGATCACGTCGACGGCGTGACGCTCAGCGAGGCCGAGCACATGATGGCCACCCGTCTGTGGCAGAACACGGCCAAAGTGCACTTCAACACCGAAGCCCGTCCCGACGGCAAACGCCTCGTCTACGGCGGCCACATCATCTCGATGGCCCGTGCGCTCTCCTTCAACGGCCTGGCGAATGCCCAGCTGATCGCCGCTGTCAACGCCGGGGCCCACACGGCGCCGGCCTTTGCGGGCGACACGGTGTACGCCTGGTCCGAGGTGCTCGACAAGGCCGAGACCCAAGCGCCAGGCGTGGGCGCGCTGCGCCTGCGGCTGGTCGCCACCAAGGGTCGCGACGAGTCGATGACCCTGCGCGGCGAGGACGGCAAGTACGCCGCTGGTGTTCTGTTGGACCTCGATATCTGGGTCCTGATCCCGGTCTAAAGGACGCGTCCTGCGGTGCGGTCGGCCGAGGGGCGGGACGTCGCCCATCGCTTAGCGACCCGGCACAGCCGTGTCGAGGTTGAGCCGGGTGCCACATAACCAGTGAGCTGACCGGTTCCTAACGTGCCCGCGTTGGCGTCAGCGGGCAGACTTTGGCCCGGAGGTCCCCTTGAACGATTCCCAGGTCATGTCGCAGCCCAACGATGACGCCCTCGCAGCCGCCCGCGAACGCTACAAGCGCGAGCGCGAGAAGCGTCTGCGCGCCGACGGTCTGGCGCAGTACGCACAGCTGACCGACGACTACGAGGAGTACGACCACGATCCCTGGGTCGAGCCGGGCTTCACCCGCGACCCGGTGGTCGAGGAGACCGAAGCGGTCATCGTCGGGGGTGGCTTCGGCGGCATGATGCTGGGGGTCAACCTGATCAACCGCGGCGTTACCGACTTTCGCATCGTCGAGAAGGCGGGCGACTTCGGCGGCACCTGGTATTGGAACCGGTACCCGGGCTGCCAGTGCGACGTCGAGTCGTACATCTACATGCCGTTCCTCGAAGAGACCGGCTACATGCCCAGCAAGCGCTACGCCCCGGCCACCGAGATCTTCGAGCACTCCCAGCGCATCGGTCGCCACTTCGACCTCTACCCCCACGCGCTGTTCCAGACCGAAATTGAGACAGCGGTGTGGGACGAGGATGTGTCGCGCTGGCACGTCACCACCACCCGTGGCGACCAACTCACCGCCAAGTTTCTGGTCACAGCCGGCGGCATCCTGCACAAGGCCAAGCTGCCCGCCATCGAGGGCATCAAGGACTTCGAGGGCCGGGCCTTTCACACCGCCCGTTGGGACTACGACTTCACCGGCGGCAGCCCCACCGAGCCGATGGACGCCTTGGCCGACAAGCGGGTGGGCATCATCGGCACCGGCGCCACGTCGGTGCAGGTGGTGCCCCAGCTCGCCCGCGCCGCCAAGGAGGTCTACGTCTTCCAGCGGACCCCGTCCTCGGTGGGCGTGCGGAACAACAGCTTCACCGACCCCGAGTGGTGGAAGACCCTCGAGCCCGGCTGGCAGGCCGAGCGCCAGGCCAGCTTCACCTCGGTCGTCAGCGGCGAGCATCCCGAGAAGGATCTGGTCGGCGACGAATGGTCGAAAATCTGGGGTACCGACACCCAGAGCGAGCCGGCAACGGCGGAGCAGGCCGCCGCTCTCGAACAGCACGACTTCGAGGTCATGGAGACGCTGCGAGCCCGCATCGACGACGTGATCGACGATCCGGAGACCGCCGAGAAGCTCAAGCCCTGGTATGGCAAGCACTGCAAGCGAGTCACCTTCCACGACGAATATCTCGAAGCGTTCAACGAGCCCAACGTGCACCTCGTGGACACCGACGGACGCGGTGTGCAGGAGGTCAACGCCAAAGGGCCCGTGGTCGACGGCACCCAGTACGAACTCGACCTGCTGATCTACGCCTCGGGCTTCGAGGTGACCACCGGGCTGGTCAGCCGGCTGGGCTTCGACCCGGTGGGCAAGGACGGCGTGAAGCTCAGCGAGCGCTGGGCCGACGGGGCGCACACGCTGCACGGCGTGCTCACCCACGGGTTTCCCAACCTGTTGATCTGCCACTTCGTTCAGGCCGGGTTCGGCCTCAACTTCACCCACTACCTGTCGCAGTCCACCAACCACATCGCCTCGATCATCGCGGCTGCCAAGGATCAGAACATCACTTCGATCGAGGCCACCGAGGAGGCCGAGGAAGCCTGGCTGGCAACGCTCTGGGAGGCCGGCAAGGGCTTTGGTCGCTACGCGGCCAAGTGCACGCCCAGCTACGGCAACTCCGAGGGCGCCCGCAGCATGGAGGCCGCCCGCAACATCGTCCACCCCGGCAACCTGATGAATTACGTGGCGTACCTGGAGGAATGGCGCGACGCGGGCGACATGCCCGGCACCGTCGTGGTGAGCGCAGAGAACGCCTGAGCATCCGTTTGTGTATCGGCTGGTCGGTTGCTTGCGGAATAGCTCGGACGGTGTCCGCGTTGCACCAGCCATGACCCAGGGACACACGATCAGCACGCACGCCGAAGACGTCCACGTCGAGGTTCGCCTCGGAGGTGAGCTCGTCGCCGATTCCCGGAAGCCGGTGCTGCTCGAGGAGACCGGGCTGGCGACGGCCTACTACCTGCCCAAGGACGACCTTTGCGCGGACGCCCGGCCGATCGAGCTCAGCACCCACTGCCCGTTTAAGGGCGATGCGTCGTACTGGACGATCGAGGTGGGCGACCGCACCCACGACGCGATCGCCTGGAGCTACGAAGAGCCCAACGAGGGCGCCGAGGACATCGAGGGCCGCGTGGCGTTCTTCGCCGACCGGGCCGAGATCCTCGTCGACGGCGTCGCCGTCTGACCCGCGCAAGTCGGGTTCTCCCTCGACCGACGCTCGGCCGGTCAACGGTCGAGAGCAAGGCTGCGACCGGCCGTCGACCCTTGTTGGGTCACGGTCAAAGGCACCTCGTCCCGGGTGACAGACTCGCCTCATGCTCGATCCGGCCCGTGTGTATGACACCGAACTCGCTGCGCTGTGTGTACCGGGTGAGGACGTCAAGGCCGCCCTCTCGTTTATCTACAGCTCCGGCCAGGAACTGACGGCCCAGCCGACCGACGACCGGGTGAGCTTCGACCCGTTCGACGGCCTCGACGTGCCTACATGGAACCGGGCCACCGAACGCCTCATCGGCGGGGTCAGCCTCGACGCCCGGCAGGGCACCGACGCTTCATTTCTCGTCGGCTCCGACGGGCGCGGTGTCGCGATGACGACCCTGGTGCTCACCAACGCACGGATGCTCGTCGTCAACCACAAGCCGAGCAAAGCGCCGACGGTTGGCTGGGAGCGGCCGCTCGACTCGGTCGCGGGAATTTCCTGGTCGCCTCGGCTTCTTCAATTCGGCCGCATTGAACTGCGGTTTCGGGACGGGTCGGCCGTCCGCCTGATGGCTGGGATGATCTCCCCGCTGGCAGCGAGACGGTTTGTCCGGGCCTGGAAGCGGTCGGTCGGTGGAGAGCCCAACCGGGCCGATTGACCCGGGGTAGCGCGAAACCATCGTGCGTTAGGCTGACCTAATAGACAGTTTGGTGGAGCGTTTCTCGGAGGCGAGACCATTGAGTATCCCCATGCAGTACGGACGGGTCGAGCGGCTGGAAGAGCTGACGCCCAACATGATCAGGGTGACCCTGGGAGGCGACGGCCTGGCAGGCTTCGAGCCGACTCCGTTCAGCGACCAGTACATCAACGCCCAGTTCGTGCCTGACGGAGCGCCCTACTCGACGCCCTTCGACGTCGACGAGGCTCGGGCGCTGCCGGCGGAGCAACGTCCGCGAGGTCGGCGAATCACCGTCCGGGCGTGGGACCCGGCAGAGCGCCTGCTGACGCTGGACTTCGTCACCCACGGCGACGTTGGGTACGCCGGGTCGTGGGTGCGATCCGCCCAGGTGGGCGACCTGTTGCAGTTCCTGGGCCCCTCCGGCTCGTACTTGCCGGACGCGGAGGCCGACTGGCACCTGTTCGTCGGCGACGAGACCGTGCTGCCGGCGATCGCCGCATCCCTTCCGCACATTCCGGCGGGGCGTCCGGTGGTGGCGGTCGTGCTGGTCGACGGGCCCGAGTGCGAGCTGGGTCTCGACTGCGAGGCGGACCTGACGATGATGTGGCTGCACCGCGACCGGTCCGGCCACGATCACGATCGTCAGCTGCGGGTGCTGGAGGACCTGTCGTTCCCGGAGGGTCGCGTGGACGGCTTCGTTCACGGCGAGGCCAGCGAAACCCGGGCGGTGCGCCGACACCTGCTCGCCGACCGCAACGTGGCCAGGGAGCACCTGTCGGCCTCGCCCTATTGGCGCTGTCGCTTCAGCGATGAGGACTGGCGTCAGGTGAAGAAGGATTGGGTAGCCGAGATGGAAGCCGAGGTCTGAGCCGGTCCCGGCGCGTGGTGTCGGCCACCGACTGCTCCTGCGTCAGCGGTGGGCTCGGCATGAACTTGTCCTAAAGGTTAGGTGTGCCTAACATTGTTGCATCGACGATCTCGGGGGGTCACCGGCGCCTCGTCCTAGGAGGAACAACCGATGAGTTCATGCGACCACGACGGAGCCCCGATCTCGGACCGGACCTTGGATGCCCTGAGAACGACCGCTGCGATTCTCGCCTCGGTCCCTCACGTGTCCGCCCGGGTGCGCACCACCAGGGGGGTCGTGGTCGAGGTCCGTTGGCCACCGTTCCCGGAGCTCGGGCATTCCGCCATGGCCGTCTGCACGTTTCGCCGGGCGGTGGCCAAGGCGACCCAGCTTCGACGGGAGGGCAAGGTGATCGCCATGTTGGGTTTCGGAGGCTCCGAACAGCCCAGGATCGACATTGGGTCGAGCGTTGCCGGCTCCGTGATGCCGGGCGGGATCCTCCGGGTGGAGTGCGAGGACTTCTGGCGTCACGTGGTGGCGGCGCCAGTGGGCGAGGCCATGGCGGTCCATGCACTCGATTCGCTCGACTCCTGCGCCGACGTCATCATGCGCCACGACGCCGAGCTGGATGTCACGGTGCTGCAGTTGCTGACGCCGGCAGGGGATACCGCCGCGTCGGCCGTCGCAGTCGATGCGTTGATCGACGCCGTCGCCGCCATCGGCGTGGCGGATCTCGAAGCCCGGCTCGGCCGTCCGGACCCGGCCTCAGCGCGACAGTAACGACACCCACGGTGCAACTGGGTGCGTTTAGTTCGTACAGGGTGAAGTAAAGACACCCAGACCAGGCATGGGTGTCGTTACTCCATCAAGCTGCCGGCGACGTCAGCGGCGATCTGCTCGCCCGTGACCTCCGACGTGTCGTAGGTCCAGCGGTTCGGGGGCAGACCTGGCCGGAGCGCTTCCGCCCGGTCGTAGGCGAGCCGCAGGATCGCTGGGTCCTTGGACAGGTCTCTGTTCGGATCGGCCTGAACCCGGTCGAGAGCGAGCTCGTAGGTGGTGTCCAGGACGAGCCAGTTCGGATTCGTCCCGTGAGGGAGTGCCTCGAGCAACGCATCGATTTCGCGAGGTTCGTAAAAGGGCCCATGAGCGATCACGTCGATGCCCTGGCACAGCCAGGAAGCGACGAGTTTGCCGTGCACCCGTTGAACCTGTCGGAAGCGCTCGTCGGTGATGGTGCCAAAGCCGCCGATCATCTCGACGGTGTCGTCGATGTCGACGGTCGCCACGCAGCGTCCTGCGCGTCGAAACTCTGCTGCGAGGAGTCGGGCGACGGTCGACTTGCCCGAAGCGATCGGGCCGGTGATGACGACGAGAAGTGCGATAGTGCCCAGTCTTGCCCGCCGCCCGGTGGGAGCGCTCCACCCATACTGGTGACCATGACCATCGATGGCCCTGCAGGTACCGATCACCGCTCGTTCGAACGGTTGGGGCGCCTTGGGCCGGCTGAAGCTGTGGCGTTCGACCAGGCGCACCTGTGGCACCCCTACACGTCGATCCCCGCCACCCCGGCGCCGCTGCTGGCGACCTCGGCATCGGGGTGCCGGCTCAACGTGCGCACCCCGGACGGGGAGAAACGCTCGCTCGTCGACGGCATGTCATCTTGGTGGGCGGCGGTTCACGGATACTCCCACCCCGCCCTGGTCGAAGCGGCGCGCAACCAGTTGGAGTCGATGAGCCACGTGATGTTCGGCGGGCTCACTCACGGGCCGGCGGTCGAGCTGGGACGTCGGCTGGTCGCGCTCACGCCCCCGGGGCTGGAGCGGGTGTTCTTCTCCGACTCGGGCTCGGTGGCGGTCGAAGTGGCGGTCAAGATGGCGCTGCAGCACTGGCGCTCCAAAGGGCAGCCCGACAAGAACCGACTGCTCACGTGGCGCAGCGGTTACCACGGCGACACGTTCATGGCGATGTCCGCCTGCGATCCCGATGGCGGTATGCACTCGATGTGGTCCGGGGTGGTGCCCGCCCAGCGGTTTGTCTCCGAGCCGCCGGCCGGCTTCGACGCTCCGATCGACGAGGCCTTTGTTGTCGAGATCGATCGTGCCCTTGAGACCCATCGCGACGAGCTCGCAGCGATGATCGTCGAGCCGGTCGTTCAGGGCGCCGGTGGCATGCGCTTCCACAACCCGGGCTACCTGCAGGTGTTGCGCGACCGCTGCGACCACCACGGCGTGCTGTTGATCTTTGATGAGATCGCCACCGGATTTGGGCGCACTGGGCCGATGTTCGCCGCCGAGTGGGCCAGGGTCACCCCGGACATCATGTGCGTCGGCAAGGCGCTCACCGGCGGCATGATGACCCTGGCCGCCACCCTGTGCACCGATCGGGTGGGGACGGCGATCTCGTCCGGCGAGGTGCCGGTGCTGGCCCACGGGCCGACGTTCATGGCCAACCCGCTGGCTTGCGCCACGGCCGTGGCCTCCCTCGATCTGTTGGTGTCCTCGGACTATCGCACCTCGGTGAAGCGCATCGAGGGATCGCTGTCGAACGGTTTGGCGGCGGCCGCCGACCTGCCGCAGGTGAGCGATGTGCGGGTGCTGGGCGCCATCGGCGTGATCGAGCTGGACCGCCCGGTCGACATGGGACGCGCCACGGCAGCTGCCATCGATGCCGGCGTGTGGCTGCGGCCGTTCCGCAACCTGGTCTACGCCATGCCGCCCTACATCTGCAGCGACGACGAGATCGCTGCGATCTGCACGGCGATGCGGGCGGTGGCCGAGGCGCACCCTCCCGCCTGAGAGGCCTACGCCTGGGGTGACGGGTGCATCACGAGCGTGCGGATGCCACCTGCCAGGATGGGCAGCCCCCATCGAAGGAGCCAACGCCATGTCCAGCCTTCCCACGCTTCCCGACGGTCTCGAGCTCACCCGCACCACCAAGGTGTTCGATAACGACACTGCCCCCGCCGGGCTGCTCAAGGCGCACCAAGTGGCCGAGGGCGTCTGGGCACGGCTCGTCATGCATTCCGGTTCGGCCGGGTTTGTCTTCGAGGACACGCCCGACGAGCTGATCACGGTTGCCGATGGCGGCAACGTGGTCATCCCGCCGCAGCGGCTCCACCACGTTGTTTTGGGAGAGCCGGCGACCTTCGTCGTCGAGTTTTACCGGCCCTCAGCCGAGGAAGAGGCGGATCGGGAGACGGTGACGTTCTCGACCGGCTTGCGCGGATCGCCGGGCCCCATCGACCCCGAATGATCGATATTCCGATCATATGATCGTATTTCCGGGCATATCTTGCTAAGTTGTGTGCATGGACCTCAGCGCACCGCTTTCGGATGTTGCTGCGGGTGTGCGCGGTCGTTTGCTCCAGCACCTCGCTCGGCTTGAGCAGCCGATCAGCCGCCGCAAGCTGGCATCGATTGCAGAAGTAGCGCCATCGAATGCCACCGAGGTGCTCGGCGAGCTCATCGTCGCCGGCATCGTCTCTGAGAGTCGAGCGGGCCGGGCTTCATTGGTGGAACTGAATCCACAACACCTCGCCGTCCCCCACGTCCTCGCTCTTGCCGGGCTTCGCGGTGAACTCATTCGGCGCCTCCGGGACCGGATGTTGACCTGGGAGAACCTTCGCGGCGCATGGCTTTTTGGTTCGGTCGCGCGGGGCGACGCGCACGCCGGATCGGATATTGATGTCTTGATCGTGGTCGATGACGTGAGAGCGGCCGGTCTCCACGACCAGTTGGCGCAGCTGCATGCCGACGTTTTGGGTTGGACCGGCAACGAGCTCCAAGTGGTTGAACACAGCGAGGAGTCGTGGGCCGAACTCGTAACAGCCAGGAACCCGCTGGTGGCCGAGATCCGTGACGATGGCGTGGTGCTTGTCAGCCGAACGCCCATCGGCATGGAGCGAGCATCGTGAGTCGTGCCAAAGGGATACGCAAGCCTTGCGATCAGACGCGCGCACGGCAGCGGCTGGTCGACGCCCGGCAGTTCTTGGAAGCTGCCGAACTGCTCGATGCCCCTGATGTGGTGGCGACCAATGCCATCCACGCGTCGATCGCTGCGGCCGACGCGATTACCTGCTCGGCGCTGGGGGAGCGGTCGGCCGATAGCGACCACGGAGCGGCGGTCGATCTGCTTCGTCAGGTCGATGCAAGCCTTGCCGCAGCGCTCAAGCGTTCACTCGACCGCAAAACGCAGGCAGCCTATGAGAGCGACGACATCAGCAATTCGGTTGCACTGAGTTGCGTGAAGTGGGCAAAGAAGCTCGTCAGCGGGGCGAATCGTCGCCTCGAAACCTAGTGATCTCCGGGAAGGCTCTTGAGCCAATGGTGATCGGCGGAGGGCGGGGGAGGGGATGACGTCGGCGGTCGGCCGGTGAAGCTTGGTCGAAGCGGCGCTACGCCCTTGGGAGAAGCCACGTCGACCCGTCGGACGCTCAGCCGGTAGTCACCGGCGGAGGCCACCGTTGCCGTGATCAGCCGTCCGCCGGGCACGTCGGTGTCCACCACATCGGCCAGGTTGCGCACGGTCACAGGGTGGGCGGCGTCATCACATCGGAGGTGCTCAGGCGCCGGGTCGGTATGGTCGGCGAAATGCCGACCCCCCACCTCGCAGCGTTCGACCCGTTCACCGGGCCTCCGCAGATGCACGGTGCCCGCCGGGTGGGAGTTCGGCCGGGAACCCATCTGATCCATCCGCTCGCCGTCACCGGCGAGCGCCCGCTCCGCTTCGAGGTCGTTGGGCTGCCCGACGGGCTTACCGTGGACGGCGACGGCATCGTCAGGGGAACGGCCCCGGCACAGCCGGGCGACCATGAGCTGACGATGGCTGCGTCCAACGAGTTGGGGTCGATCGCCGAGTCGGTCACCCTCTGCGTGGGCGACACGCTGGCGCTCACCCCGCCGATGGGCTGGAACAGCTGGAACGTCTACGGCTCGGCCGTCAGCGCCGAGGTGGTGTTGGCGGTGGCCCAGGCGATGGTCGACACCGGCATGCGCGACCTTGGCTACTCCTACATCAACATCGACGACTTCTGGCACGCCGCCGGGCGTGCCGCCGACGGTCGGCCGTTGGCCAATCCCAAGACGTTCCCCGGGGGCAT
This sequence comes from Candidatus Microthrix subdominans, assembly GCA_016719385.1. Classification (NCBI taxonomy): domain Bacteria; kingdom Bacillati; phylum Actinomycetota; class Acidimicrobiia; order Acidimicrobiales; family Microthrixaceae; genus Candidatus Neomicrothrix; species Candidatus Neomicrothrix subdominans. Next base: position 424,969 of record JADJZA010000007.1, read on the forward strand.
GGCCCCGGTGGCCGAACGGGTGCACGAGCTGGGCCTGAAGTTGGGCATCTACTCCGACGCCGCCGAGCTCACCTGCGGGGGGTGTTACGGCAGCCTCGGCCACGAACAGGTCGACGCCGAGGCCTACGCCGAGTGGGGTGTCGATCTGTTGAAGTACGACTACTGCCATGCCCCCGTCGGTCGGGACGCTGCCATTCAACGCTACGGGGCGATGGGGCGGGCGCTCGCCGGGGCCGACCGGTCGATCGTGTTCAGCGTGTGCGAATGGGGCCTGCGCCAACCGTGGCGCTGGGCGGCCGATCTTGGCGGCTCCTACTGGCGGACCACGCGCGACATTTTCGACTCGTACTCCTGGCTGCCCCTCGGCGTGCGGGGTCTCGCCGCCCGCAACGTGAAGCTCAACCGCTTCGCCCGGCCGGGCCACTGGAACGATCCCGACATGCTGCTCGTCGGAAACCGTGGTCGGGGCAAGAGCACCGGCGAGCTGCGACTTCCCAAGGGGCCCCGGCCCAAGGTGTGGAGCTTTCGCGGCATCACCGACGTGCAGGCCCACAGCCACATGACGCTGTGGTCGATGATGGCGGCGCCGTTGCTCACCTCCCACGACCTGGCCTCGACCGGCGAATTCGATCGGCGGTTGCTGACCAATCCCGAGATCCTGGCGATCAACCAGGACGAGCTGGGCGTCCAGGCGCGCAAGGTCTCGCCACGCTTCCGGCCGTGGGTGTTGGCGAAGCCGCTGGTCGACGGATCGATGGCGGTGTCGATCACCAACATGGGACGTCGGTCGCGTCGGGTGCGCGTGCCGCTCAGCCAGGTGGGCTGGCACGGCACCGCCCAGGTCCGGGACGTTTGGCGGATGCAGGACGTCGGCCGATTGGATCGCCTCGACGTGGAGCTGGGGCCCTTCGCGTCGGTGGCCTACGTCTGTCGCCGAACTGGGTGACGGCGCCGAAGCCGCAAACCTTGGGCCGACGCTTCGTCGACGGGCCGTCCGGGATAGCTTCTGGACCTGAACGATGACGGAGGATGCCTTCACATATGGACCTACGGCGCATGACCCCGTCCGGCATCTCGGCGATGATCGACTCGGTCCGTCATCGCAACGATCCGAGCGTTCAGGCCGACCTCAACTGGGAACGCCACGGCGTCGACCTGCCCGCAGGCCTGGAGCTTCAATGGCTGGGCACGGCCGGGTTTCGCTTGGCCTACGGGGGGACGACCATCGTGATCGACCCGTACCTGTCCCGGGCGCCCCTCGGGGATCTGGCGCTCAACAGCGTGCTGCGCAGCGATGCGGCGAGGGTCGACCGGCTGATCCCGCATGCGGATGCGGTGCTCGTCGGCCACAGCCACTTCGACCATGCGGTCGATGTGCCGCACCTGGCCGCCGTCCACGGCTGCCCGGTGTACGGCTCGGCGTCGGTGCACCACCTGCTCGGCTTGTTCGGGTTGGCTGAGCGCTCGGTGGTCGTCGAGCCTCGCCGGCGCTACGAGGTCGGTCCATTTACCATCTCGTTCACCCCGAGCCTGCACTCGAAGCTGCTGGCGGGCCTGAAGGTGCCAAGCGACGGCGAGCTGACGTGTGACTCGCTCGACGACCTGGGCGGTCGTCAGTACCGGTGCGGCCAGGTGTGGGGGATCACGATCGAGGTCGCCGGCATCACGCTGTACCACCAGGGTTCGGCCGACCTGGCCGACGACGAGGTGACCACCGGCGATGTCGACGTGCTGCTGTGCGGGATCGCCGGCCGCATGTGGTCGCCCAACTTCACCCGCCGGATGATCACCGCATTCGACCCGTCCCTGATCGTTGCCCACCATCACGACGACTTCTTCCGTCCGGTCGATTCCAAGATGGGCTATTCCTTCAACGTCAACCTGGGTGGGTTCGTCGAGGAGGTCGCCGCTGTCGACCCCAACCTGCCGGTGCGGTTGCTCCAGCCGCTCCAAACTGTGACGGGCTCAACAGCGTAGGGGGTTGCCCCCGGGTACCCCCGGGGGTATGCTGACGAACATGTGCCAACGAGTGACGTGTTCAACATGCCAGCGCCCGACCTACGCCGGATGTGGTAGCCACATCGAGCAGGTGTTGGGCGATGTCCCCCCTGCCGATCGTTGCCAGGGCCACTCCCGAAGCGCGGGTGATCCCACTGCCAAGCGTTCTTGGTTCGGGCGCCGCGGCGCCAACGTGTAGCGGTGGACCTGCCCGAGGAAGTCGTTGACGACCTACGGAAGCGCCTTCGCCGCATCGGTGGGCAGATCGAGGGTATCGAGCGCATGCTCGACGACGGCCGGGAGTGTCGCGACCTCGTCACCCAGATCTCTGCCGCCAACCGGGCGTTGGAGCGGACCGGGTTCCGCTTGGTCAGCGCCGGGATGACCTACTGCATCTCCAACCCCGAGGCCGCCGAGGCTGACGGCTATCCGATCGACGAGGTCGAGAAGATGTTCCTGCGCCTGGCATGAACGGTCGATCTACGCCGGAGGAGGTTCCTTGGTTTGAGCCTCCCTGGCCTGCTCGGCCTCGAACTTCTTCTTGCGCCACGGAGCGATGCCATCGACCTCGGCATCGAGCGAGAGGCTCAGCACGGTTCGCACGACGACGAGCACGCCCAGGGTGACCACGCTCTCGACCGTGCTCTCCACCGCCACGGTCTTGATCACGTCGGCGGCGACCAGCACCTCGAGGCTCAACAGCAGGGTGCGGCCCAGGCGGATCCGGCTCTGCTCGTAGGCCGGCTGCTTGCGGATCAGCGCAACGACGGTGGTCCATGCAACCAGCACGGCCCCGACGATCAGGATGCCCACCCCAACCAGCTCGAAGGCTTGGGCAACCTTCGACATCCCCTCGGTGAACTCCATCGCGTCTCCTTCGTAGGCTTACGTGCTCGCCCACGTCGAGGTCGACGTGGTGGTCGGGTCGCTTCGGACGGCGCTGCCGCGCCGCCGAAGCGGGTCAGGCGCTGGCACCGCCGTCGATCTCCAGCGTGGTGCCGCTGATGTTGGCGGCCTCGCTCGATGCCAGGTAGGCGACGGCGGCGGCCACCTCCACGGCTTCGACCAATCCCCCCATGGGTGACATCGAGCGCTGGAGCAGCGTCATGTCGGCGTCCTCGGGCAGGTGGTAGTCGCTCAGGAACGGGGTGTTGACCGCACCTGGGCACACGGCATTCACTCGCACGCCCGTCGACGCCAGCTCGACCGCCATCGACTTGGTCAGCGCGATGACGCCGCCCTTCGATGCCGAGTAGGCCGCGTTGTAGGGGGTGCCTCGAATGCCCGACAGCGACGCCATGTTGACGATCGCGCCGGTCGTCTCGAGCAGGGCCGGCAGCGCGGCCTGGGAGAGGAAGAATGTGCCGGTGAGGTTCACCTCGATCAGCTTGCGCCATTCCTGCGGGGTGACGTCCTCGATCCGGTTGCCCGCCCCGATGCCGGCCACGTTGACGAGGATGTCCAACTGCGCGTGCCGCTCGAGCGTCTCAGCGATTGCCGCAGCGCAGGATTCGGGGTCGGTGACGTCGCAGATGACGCCGTCCTCGATCTCGGCGATGTCGGCGGCCACGACGGTGGCGCCCTCCTCGACGAGGCGATCAACGACAGCAGCGCCGATGCCGCTGGCGGCTCCCGAGACCAACGCAACCTTGTTCTCCAACCGTTCCATGTGAGTGATCCTGCCTTCAGGGTTCGAACGTGAGGTGATGTCCGAGGGTACCGGTGAGCCCGACGAACATCTCGCGAGTGTCGAAGCGCCAGCGCTCGTTTACCCGGTGGAACGTGTCGTGATAGCGGCCGGTGATGATCGCCTGCAGCGGCAGCCCGTCGGTGCCTTGAAACACCGTGTAGTACGAACTCGCTGAGGCGGACGCTCCATCGTCGGCGACGGTCACCGCCAAGTTGGTGGTGACGTGGTGGGTGCGGGGCGTGCCGTCTGGATGGATGCGCACCGCAGCCTCGTACATGGCGCGCACCTGCTCGGAGCCCTCGTAGACCACGCCTGGGGCTGCCTGGATGCGGCCGTCGGAGAACAGAGCGGCCACGCCGTCCAGGTCGCCTAGATCGAATCGCTCCGCATACGCATAGATCAGGCTCTCGATCTCACGCTCACTGTTCCCCACGGCACCGGATGATACTGATGCCCCATGGCGACCGACTTCTCAGGCCGGTCCGGTCACCAGCTCGTAGCTGATTTTAAGTCGGCGGTAGGTCGGCTCGGCCCGCTCGTCGCGGGTGAGAAGGATTCGCTCATCGGCGTGAGCAGTGATGGGCGTGGGTGGTGTCGAGCGCTGGAACCGCGACGCTCGTGTCGCAAGCGAATCGCAGGGTCCCGGTCACCGCTGCATTGCGTCCCGAAGTCGGTTGATCACTTCGTCCGTCACTGGTTCATGGTCGCCCTCGGGCGCCAGAAGCACCAGGAAGCCGTCACGTTCTTCAATACGACGCTCCCTTGACACCACAGGCTCCATGCGGATGCCGACGCCATCTTCGTGGATAGTCAACTTCGAATCGGGTCCAATTCCGAACGCCGTGCGCAGCTGCTTGGGGATCACGACTCGACCGACCTTGTCGACTGTTACTTCCATGGGCGCGAGGCTACCCACCATTGGGAATCGATTCCCATCACCGCTGGGTAATCCTGGATTCCCGATGGTGATGTATGTCGCCCTCGATGGGTTCGCCTCGGGCGGCTAGCCGCGGGGAACGTCGATCCAGGGGATGTCCTTGTCGCTGCGGGGCTCACCGGGGAGGCCCAGCACCTGTTCGCCGAGGATGTTCTTCATGATCTCGGTCGTGCCGCCCTCGATGGTGTTGGCCCGTGCCCGCAGAAACGCGTGGCCGGCCGTTCCGCCGGTGAGGGCAGCAATCGTGGGACGCCGGAAGGTGAAGTCGTAGTCGATCTGGCCGGCAGGGCCCATCACATCGAGCACCGCCTCGGAAATGTCCTGGTTCAAGATGGCGCCGACCGCCTTGCCCACCGAGCCCTCGGGGCCGGGGTTGCCGGACTTAGCCGCCTGGGCGGCGCGCCAGTTGGTCAGGCGCAGCACCTCGGAGCGGACGTACAGCGCCATGACGTCGTCGCGGACGCCGGGGGCGAGCGTGTCGGCGTTGGCCGTGTAGGCGCTGACCAGCTCAGCGATCGGGCCGCTGCCCGGCTTGGGCGCGTTACCGCCACCACCGCTTCCGCCGATGGCGGTGCGCTCGTTCATCAGGGTGGTCAGGGCGGCCCGCCAGCCCTCGCCCTCGGCGCCGATGCGGTCGGCGTCGGGCACCCGCACGTCGGTCATGTAGACCTCGTTGAACTCGGCCTCGCCGGTGATCTGGCGCAGCGGCCGCACGTCGACGCCGGGCGCCTTCATGTCGAGGGCGAAGTAGGTCATGCCGCGGTGCTTGCGGGCCTGGGGGTCGGTGCGGGCGACCAGCATGCCCCAGTCGGCGATGTGGGCGAGGGTGTTCCACACCTTCTGGCCGTTGATCAGCCACTCGTCGCCGTCCTTGATCGCCTTGGTGCCCAGGCCGGCAAAGTCCGACCCGGCGCCGGGCTCGGAGAACAGCTGGCACCACTTCTCCTCGCCGGTAAACATCGGGCGCAGGAAGCGCTGCTTCACCTCGTCGGAACCGTGGGTAAGGATCGTCGGCGCGGCCAGGGCGATGAAGAACTGGGACAGGTCCATCGGTGGTGCGCCCGCTTCGGACAGTCGCCGGTTGACGTTCTGCTGCAGCTGGGGTGCCACACCCAGCCCGCCGTTGCCCTCCGGGTATTGCACCCAGGCCAGCCCCGCATCGAACTGGTGCCCCCGGAACTCCTCGTAGCCTTCGGTCGTCGGGTCGTGCTCGGCCAGCAAGGCGTCGAGGGCGGCGTCAACCTTGGCTGTATCAGCGTTTGTCATGGCTGTCAGTATTCCAGGGAGGACCACTGCCGTGCCGGGCGGAATGAGTTCACGCTTTGGCTCGGCGCCCGGTTACCGCCGATCCAACCTGTCCTCACGGGTGGATGTCGCCCCGCTCGGCCAGCCCGTCGAGCAGCATGTGGAAGTACATCATCCCGGCGTAGGGCGCCCAAGGCTCCATCAGCGTCAGGATCTGTTTGCGATCCGGCGGTGTCGGGAGCGCAAAGAACCGCTGGAGTTTGTTGCGGGCCCCGACATCGTCGGCCGGAAACACGTCGATGCTGCCAAGACCCCGCAGCACGACGTACTCCGCCGACCAGCGCCCGATCCCCCGAAGCCCGGTGAGCAAATCGGTCGCCGTCGCCCGGTCGGCAACTTCCAGCGTCGCCTCGTCGATAGCGCCGGTCAGCACGGCGTGGGCGCAGTCCATGACGTACTCCGCCTTGCGCATGCTGAATCCCAGCTCACGCAGGTCGTGGATCGACCCGCCCAGCACGGCTGCGGGTTCGGGAAAGGCGATGAGACCGTGGCCATCTGCCGGGTGCTCGCCGAAGCGTTCGGTGATGCGGTTGAGCAGTTCGATCCCGACCTCGAGGGAGAGCTGTTGGTTGGCGATTGCGTTGACGAGCGCCTCGAACAGCGAGGGAAACCGCGGCGGTTTCACCCCGCGGAGGCGGTCGGCGAGCGGCCCGACCAGGGCATCCTCGTCGGCCAGTGCGTAGAACCCGCCCAGGTCGATGTTCGTGCCCAGCATGCGCACCAGCTGAGTTTCTATCGAGTGGCGTTCTTCCGCCGAGCGAAAGCCCCCGGTCAGGCTTCTGATGATTAGGCACGGGTCGTCGGGCCCGCCGCACTGTTCGATCTCGACGGTCACCGCCCGATCTCCGGCGAGGAGTGCTCGCCGGTAGGTGCCGTCCCAGCGGTCGATCTGGTTGCGTTTGCGGCGCCGCAACGCCCAGGCGGTCAGGTCGAGGCGAAAGGGTGCGCGTGGCCGCAGCACGACGTGGTCGATGCGATCGTCGTTCTCACCTGTCAGCGCGTCGATATCGATTCCTCCAAGCACTCGCCTGGTAGACCACACCTACCCGCGCAGCCGTCGCCCCAACCGTCGGGTCGCCATCTCCGACTGCCGGAGGTGGCGACTCTCGGATGAGTAAGAATTTGGGGTGCTGCGTTTTGTCGTTGATGCTGACGGGTACAACTGTCCTCCACCAACACGAGGAGTGCGTATGTCCAACGACGCCCGGGTGACCAAGAACATCGTCGAATTACTTGAGGACGGCAAGAAGGGGTTCGCTCACGCTGCGGACAAGCTGGCCGACTCCAACCGGGCGGACCTGGCCCCCATGTTCCGTGAGTTCTCAGAGCAGCGGGCCGGTTTCGCCGCTGAGCTCACGGCGATGGCTGCTGCCTACGGCGACGAGGTCGAGGAGCACGGCTCTGTCAAGGGCAAGATCCATCGTGGCTGGATGGCCGTCAAGGACGCTCTGTCCGGGTCCGACCCGGACGGCGTGCTCGACGCCGCCGAACAGGGTGAGGACCACACCGTCAGCGAGTACAGCGAGGCTCTTGAGGACGACGTTTCACCAATGCTTGAGGAAGTGCTCCGGCGCCAAATGGCTGCGGTGCAAGCTGCCCATGATCAGGTGAAGGCGTTGCGCGACGCGACCGACTGAGTTCGGCTCCACGCCGTTCCCAACGGGCCCTTATCCGAGAGCGTCGCTCCTGGGTGAGGGTCCGTCGTCGCGTGCGGCTTACAACATATAGATGCGACTCGGAGTTCCTGACGATGGGAAACTCAGGCGAGAGCTGAACGCAGATCGAAATCGTAAGGTATCCGGTCAGCAGCCTTCATCTGCTGGATCAGAGCCTCCGCTTCGGGTTGCCTGATGTCATCCATGTGCACAAGTTCCACTACAACGTCGGTGGGCCATATCACCTTGACTCGATCGAACTTCGCACGTCTGGCGGCATCCCGGTCTGCTGTGAGAAACGCTTCAGCGCCACGATCCAGCGCCAGGACAATCGACTCGGCTTCTCCCAAGTGTTCGTTCGGGTGATCACGCGGTGCGCTGAGACCAGCGCGGACCTCAAATGCACGGAGTGCCAGCGGCCCCTCGAGTTGCACCGGTTCGGGCAGCCACTCCAGGTCCAGAACGTCAGCCAGGAACGCGTGATTCTGAACATTTCGGTCAATCTCACTGTGTACGGCGCCGGTCCAGATCATTCGGTGGGCGATCCGAACGCCGAGTAGGTCCAGACGTCCAACTTGGGCGAACGTCCACAACGGCCCGGTGTCCACCACGATCTCCACGGTGCGTCAGGCGCCGGAGTCGTCGAAGTCTGGGATCGTCGCCGCAGCTCGACGGGCCGACAGTGCCCCCGCTTCGACGGCGGAGCGCACCGCCTGTTCAAGCCGGACCGTGATTCCCATTCGTCCCTGAGCGTCGCTGTCGGCTCGGTACTTGTCCAGGCGATCTGCATCGCTGGCCAGGTCTATCGCCGATTTCGATCGGAGCTCGCGAGCGACGTCTGGCTTGCGTTCCCGTTCGAGGGCCACGGCCATCGCTTCCTTGCTGAGCCCGTATGAGTAGGCAAACTGCACTGCCTGCTTGGCGTTCTGAACGTCGGAAACGACCACAGGAGGCAGCAGAAACTCGCTGGCAAAGCGGTTGGCTTCCTGCTCGTCGTGTCCCTTTTCCTTGGTGACATCGATGTCGATGCACGGCCCACCGTTGAGGTGGCCGAGCACCCAGTGCCCAAGCTCGTGGGCAAGAGTGAAGCGTTGCCTCCCGCCACGCCTTCCAGTGGTGTTGACCACAGCAACGGCGTTGTTGGCGTCGCTGACGCAGACACCGTCGAAGTCGTCGTCAAAGGGCTCGTAGCGAACTGCGAGACCAACTTCGGCGCAAGCCTCCAACAGGTCGGGTACCGGGTCGAGGCCGAGCCCCAGGTGCTCACGAACCTTTGTCGCGGCCAGGCGGCTTTGCTCCTTCGGCATGTCCGCGATCGAAGGTGGGGATCCGAACCCCGGCGACAGTCCGTCGCGCTCCAGCATCCGCATTGTTCGGAGTATGCCCAATGCAGAATCGCTCCCAGCGGTGATGTCGCCGTTGGAGTGGGCGCGGGCAGCGACCGACACCTGCAAGAGCGAGTCGTCCTCCAGCAGGTCGAGCGGGTCGATGTGCAGCATCGCGGCGATGTCGGCCATCTCCACCGTGGAGAGACGGCGCTCACCGCTTTCGATCAACGAGATCTTCGATTGGTTGAGCCCCGCCATCTGTCCAAGGTCCCCCTGCGTGAACCCGGTCTTCCTTCGGGCATCTCTAACACGCCGACCGATCGCCTTGTCATCCACAGCACCCATGAGTATGAGCTTATCGAATACTGGGGACAATTGGCCTCTCGGGCCAGACCGGCGTTGTTGGTGTGGTCATTCCCGAGGACGAATATGGTTGTTCTTACACGTCTCAGCAGGGGGAATCAGTTGAACGAGGACCGCAAACTTCTGGTTCGGCGCGCTGGTTCAGCATGGGCTGAGCCGGAATCGTCTGCGTACGAGAACGAGGCCCACCTACAAGAGATTCTGGCGGCCGATCCATCCCAGATTCCGGGGGTTGATGCTGCACCGTTGACGGCCATCGAGTTGCCCACTGCCGGTGGATTCGTCGATGTCTGTGTGGTCGGCCGGAATGGCTCGATCACGGTGGTCGAGTGCAAGCTCGCCTCCAACAGTGAGCGACGTCGCATGGTGATCGGCCAGGTGATCGACTACGCCGCAGCGATCTGGCTGGACGGCGCCGACGCGTTTCTTGCGTCTTGGGAGCGGTGCGCCGGAAAGGATCTTGCTGTCGAACTCGATGCAGAAGCTCTCGAAGCCCTTCGTGCCAGCATCACCGAAGGTCGCATTGACCTGTGCCTGGCGGTCGACAAGATCGACAGCGACCTCCGTCGCTTGGTGGAGTACCTCAACCAAGTGACGGCCCCCGAGGTTCGGGTCACGTCCTGTCATGCGCCAGTTGAAAGGGACCGGGGCTGCGCCAGCTGCATGGGACCACTTGTGAGGGGTCGTTGAGGTCGGCGGGGTGATGATGGCGGGTGGCGGAGTTGGCGTCAAGAACCTGGGGTGGTGACCGGTCTGGACGGCGGTGCTGCCCGCGTCTGGAGAGGGTCAGTTGCGTCCGAGCGGGAGGGGCGGTTCGGTCCAGACGGTTTGGGTGTCGGGGTCCCAACGATGATGCCGGTAGTGGCGGTGGGCGGCTTGTCTGGTTATGCCGAGAGCTTCGCCGATGTCGGCCCAGCTGGCGCCCCAGTGGAGTGCCCGGGCGACCGCTGTGTCGAGGGTGTGTTGGGCGGCCTTCTTGGCGGTAGTGGCGTGGATGGTGGCTGCGAGTGCGTCGGTGCGGAATCGTTCGGTGCGGTCCATCGAGCTGTCACCTTAGGGTAACGATGATGCCTGTCAGCATGTGCTGACAGGCATCATCGGTAGGGCCGGGCAGGTTGGGGCGTTGTCAGTCGGCGGGCGGTGACAGTTGTGGTTTCTGGCGGTCCCGGTAGGACTCCCCGTCGATGACCAGCTCGAACGCGGCGGAGGAGAACCGGTCGATCGCCGACTGGGCGAGAAGCTGATCGGCGAGCAACGCCAACCATTCGAACGGGTCACGGTTCGAGGTGATGACCGTCGATGCCCGCCGGTGTCGTTCGACGACCAGGTCATAGAAGTCGCTGGTCGCCGCAGCGTCGGAGGCGGTGAGGGCGTAGTCGTCAATGATCAGCAGGTCGACCCGGAGGAGTTTGCGGAGCTCGACGTCGAGGGTGTTGTCGAGCCGGGCGATCCGGAGCCGTTTGAACAGCCGGTCGGACCGTTCGAAATGAACCGACCGGCCCCGACGGATCGCGACATGCCCGAGCGCGACGGCGAGGAACGTTTTGCCGACACCGACCGGTCCGATGATCAACGCGTTCTGGCCGGCGTCAACGAACCGGAGGCTGGCGAGCTCGTCGAGAACGGCCTGGTTGTAGGTGACGTTCGCGGTGGCGTCCCAGTGTTCGAGGCGCATGCGTTCGTCGAGGCCTGCTGCTTTGGCTTTCCGGGCAGCGGAGGTGGTGTCGCGCCGGGAGACCTCGTCGGCCAACAACAGTTGCAGGAACTCGGCGGGGACATCTTCGAGGTCTTCGCCAACGCGAGACGTTCGGGGAGCGTGTCAACGAGTTGACCGAGCTTCAAACGGCGTAGCGTCGCGGTCAGCTCGGGGGTCACCGAAGGCTTGAGGGTGGTGCTCATCGTGTCACCTTCCGGCCGGTGGCGAAGTGGGAGGCGTCGCGGGCGAACCTGCCGACGATCACGTTGTCCGGTGGCGGCGAATCGTCTTTGGTTTTGTCTGCTTCGAGGGCCCGTTCGACCATCCCGACGACGGTGGTCACCGACGTCGCCCCGGCATCAACAGCCCGCTCACACGCAGCGTTGACCCGATCAGCGCCGTAACGGTCACAGGTGCGCAGCAGCTTGTAGACGTGACGCATCCTCGTCCAGGGCAGCGGTCCGTCCAGGATCACCTCGGCGAACACCCCGACGTGTTGCCCGTGGGTGTAGGCCCGGCGGATCTGGGAGTCGATGTCGCGCATTGCGTAGTCGGTGATCTCCGACGGCAGATCGGCGGGGTCGGTGACCCTTGCCCCCGGTTTCTGGCGGGGGTGGACCTTCACCAACTGGCCGCCCGAGAAGATCTTCACCAGCGCCTTGTCAGCGCGCACGTCGACAGTCGTGCCGATCAGATCGCCCGGCACGGAGTACAACGATTTGGCGACCTGGATGTGATGGTCCCGGTGAACCTTCGCGGTCTTGTAGAGCGGCACGTCGTAACGCTCCATCGGTGCCGGCAACAGCACCGGTGCTTCGACCTCAGCGAACACCACCGCCGGCTGCGCCTGGGTCGACCCATGGGTGCGGAGCCCTGCCCGGGAGGCACACCACAGCTCCGCTGCGGTCTGCGCCTCGACCAAACAGCCGAAGTCCTCACCCGCCCAAAACGACGTCTGCACGAACTGGACAGCCCGTTCCACCCGCCCTTTATCCTGCGGCGCCCGCACACGTGCGGGGTCGATCAGGAACCCCCGCGATTGGGCGTATTCGACGAACGCCACGTTCAACACCGGATCCAACGCGTCGGCCTTCGTCACCACCGTCGCCATGTTGTCGGGGACCAACACCTTGAACACCCCGCCGAAGAACTGCCACGCCGCCTCGCACCCGTCGATCACCGTCCCAAGGTTCTGGTTGAACGACAACCACACAAACGTGTGGCGCGACACCCCAGCGGTGAACACCAACGCCCACACCCGACGTTTCTTGCCGGTCTCCTCGTCGAACATCCGGCCCAGCTCACCGAAATCGACCTGCAACTCCACCCCCGGCTCACCATCAACGGGGACCGTCGACCGCTCTGGTGTCCCGAACTCTGCTGCCAAATAGCGGTTCAACGTCCGCTCCGGGACAACCACACCCTGGCGGCCCAGCAACTCGACCATCTTCTTCGCTGGCACGTCATCGTTGTGCCAGTCCTCCAACTTCTCCCCGTGGCCAACCAGCTCGTTCCACGCTTCACCGTGACGATCCGGAACCTTCGGGGCCATCTCAGTAAACACCCCACCCACAAAATCGTCGGTCAACCTGTCCGGACTGTCGGTGCGAACCAGCCCGTGGGCCTCAGCGATCCGCACGATCTTCGTCACCGTTTTACGGTCGCACCGCACCATCTCTGCGATCCTCCGGAACGCCAGACAAGCCAGCCACAACCTCAACACCTCGCGCACTTCAAACACCGCAACCTCCCGGTATGCCACTGAGCGCCGCCTTTCGGGTCGTAGACGCAACGACGGCAGTTCAGCGTCTAGGACACCGACCCCGGAAGACCCCCCACCAAGTGGTCCCTTTCAGCTGGCGCAAAGGTGGTCCATACCAGGTGGCGCAAACCCCCCAAAGTGGTCCCTACCAACTGGCGCACGACACGTCCCTCCAGTTGTCCTACGCCAAGCACGGTGACGTCGAGATCCTTATACCCTCGACTTTGGTGGGGAGATAGCGGAGGCGAAGGCCCGCAAATCGGATCGAGTGGTCCGCTGGACCGTCGAAACGTTCCTCGCTGCCCTCGCCAGCGACGATGACCGGGCCCGTGCGACGGAACTCTTCAAGCGAGTTGAGGACTTGGAGCAGTTGGGCGAGAAGGAACCGTTCTATTGCGGCGAGTTTCCCGGGAGGCGGGATCTACATCTCACCCCATGGGCTTTCGTATGCGCCGATTTGGTTGAGCATCAACACGCAGCAGAAGTTGATGGTGACGGCCAGCTGGAACTGGTTTGCCGATGTGCGTCACCACGAAGGGTTTGGGCCGCTGGCTCAGCTCATGGGCCTCGACCACACCGGCAGCGCCCAAGGTCGACAGCTGGCGGAAAACGCGGCCTGGGAACGGGAGAGACGGGTGAGTGATCAGACGAAGCAACCAAAGAGTCGTCGGACCTTCAGCTGGAGCGCCGTACCCGTCGACCTCAAGCGGGCGCTGCTTGCCGACCGGGACGACGAACACCGGCAGGTGGACGCGGCCGACGATGAGACGCTCGCTGGGTGGCTGACTGAACGCTACGGCGCCCGACCGCGTGGAGGTTTTTCGTGCGGTCGGGTATGGGACCGGCGCTGCTGGAGTCGTGGCTGTCCACGCTCAGCAAGGACGATCTCTTGGCGCTTCACACGAAGACAGCTCATCAGCTGAAGACCGAAGCACCCAGCCATCGAAGGGCAGACCTCCTGGAGTTCCTGGGACCTCGAAACCTGGCGTTGGGCTCCTCCTCCCTGAGTTTCGGAGTTCGGTGCAGCCCGTCACTGAGTAAGCGAGACAGAACTTTTTGCCGGTTTGGGCTTGGACACCTCGTCCTATGCGGCGGAGGCCAGGGGCCGATGCCACTCGTAGGCCAGTGCCGCTCGGAGCTCGGCCTCGGTCAAACCGAAGTCTTCTGCGACGACGTCGATCTCTTCGCCAGCGTCGACCAGTTCAGCGAGATTCTCGGTGCGAATGCCGGACACATGCGGAGCACCGAATGCCACGTCCGGCTGGATCGCAACCGGTGACTCGCGTCCGTTGGGCGAGATTCGAATTGCAGGGCCGTCTCCGTCCGCGAAGTCGACCTTGCTGAAAAAGTCCTCGGCAATTGTCGACAGGCCAAGCTGGCCGTCGGGCTCGGTGACGACCAACCACGCGCGGTGACTGAGCTGGCTGTCGTCCTGGATCTTCAACGCCAGCTTCTTTCCAGGAGCAACGAACGGCTTCTTGTGGGCCAACGGGTAGCTGAGGTTGAGCTCCTCTCGAAGCCGTTCAATTAAGCGCCGGATATCCGCCATGGGAACGTCGTGGACTCGGCGGTATTGCCGCACATACCAGCACTCGACGAACTCACCCCAGGTGAGGTTGGGGCTTCCGGTCGGTGCGGTTCGCACGACGGGCTCATACTTCACGCCCTTTCGTGTGCCACCTTCCAACCAATAGCCGAGCGTTGTCTTGGGCATCCTGAGGTAATCAGCGGCCAACGCCACGCTGTACAGCGGGAGATCCAAGGTGGAGAGTTCGCTCATCAGGTTTGAGAGTACAGCGGTCGACGGGTGTGGGAGCGCGACTTCCTTCTCGGTGCGGTAGTGCGGGGACCGACCCGGCCTTCAGGGTGAGCCGAGTGGGTCAAGACGCTGTCGAGTGCAGGATGCGCTCGATCTCGGTGATCGCCCGGGCGGTGCCGTCCTCCTTGGAGATCAGCTCGGAGAATGCTTGTGCTCTCGAAGTATCCGTTGGCGGGGTCGAGGACTGCTGCCACGGCCGCTGCCAGATCGCGGTCCTTGCGCACCCAGGCGCCCGTGCCGAGTTCCTGTTGGCGACGCCCGTGCGCGACCTGGTCGTAGAGGCAGGGGACCACCACGGACGGGACGCCTGCGAGGAGCGCGAGGCTGTTCGTTCCGTGAGCACCGGAGTGAACGATGGCCTTGGATCGACCGAGTAGCGGGGCGAGCGGGATGAACGGGCGAACGAGGTGCCGGGGCCCGGCGCGTTCGGTGAGATGCGCAGCGAGCGCGTCGTTGGACGCAAGGACCACCGCTCGTTCCTGGAGGGAATCGAGTGCGGCGAGAGCCTGGTCGAAGACCTGCGAATTCGCCGATGCGGCACTGGTCCCCAGGGTCACCACGACGGGAGCGTCACCCGCGTCGAGAAACTCGGTCACCTCGCTGTCGAGCCGCCCCCCATCCGGCCCCTCCCATGGGGTGAACCCGAGCATCTTGTAGTTGTCGGGCCAGTCGGGTCGGGGCGGGTAGTAGGCGGGGGGAACCAGAGCCAGGTTGGCCAGCGGCGACAACCGGGCGTCCATCACGTTCCAATCCTCGTTGCTCAACCCGAGTTGCTTTCGGAACGCCCGAAAACCCTTGGCGCCGAACATGGGGTCCATCAGTCGGGACCTGGCTCCACGAATCAACATGCGGTTGACGCGGCGGCCCAGGTAGGGCAGCGAGCTGATCGGGTCGTACTCGGACAACATGATCATGGGGAACAGATCCCCAACCACCAGCGGTACGTCGTGGACTTCGGCGACCATCGACCCGGTCACAGCGGCCGCCGGATGCGAAAACAACAGATCGGCGTCCGCCACCTCCGCCTCCAGCGCCGCGTAAAGTTGCGGCAGGTACGGGATGGTGAGTTCACCAAAGTAGAGGCGCAACATGAGGCCACCACCGAGGCGTTTGCCCCACCGGGCCACGTACTCAGCGTGCTGGTCGAGCAGCTTCGGCCCGTAGTCCGTACCCGAGGACGCACATCGGAATGGCTCGGATGCGAAAATCGTGTGGTATTCCTCCGGCACAACGAAGACCACGTCGTGGCCCGCTCGAGCGAGGCCTGAGGCGATCGGAACGTACGGAAAGACGTCGCCCCGGTACGCCATCGAATACACCACGATCTTCGTCATGGCCTGTCAGCCTTTCACGGGTTCCATCGCGGCTAGATGTCACTCGGACGCGTAGCGGTCACGCTTCGGGCGACGGCTGCGAGCGTGACGGTTCCGGTGGGCGCTCCGAGCTGCGTGTACATGCGATCGCGGAGCAGGGTCTGTTGCCGGGTTGGAAGAGTGGTGCAGTAGGCGCCTGCGGGGCCGATGCCCGCTTGGAACCCGGCCCAGACTTCGTCGAAATCGCGATAGGTGCTGCGTACTTCGATCGTGGTCTCGGTGATGTCGGTGAGCCCGGCCGCGGCGAAGAGTGCGGCGATCTCGCCTGGACGACCCAAGCGGAGGGTGCGGATCGTGTCGTGCACGTCTGGATCGAATTCGAGCGCAGCATCCCAGAACGCTCCCAGCATCTCCATGCCGTGATCTGCGTCCCAGACACATGCGCCGATCATGCCTCCCGGACGCACGACCCGATGCAGTTCGGAGCTTGCAGCCTGGGAATCACCCACGAAGTGAAGGACCAGCTGGGTGGCGGCAACATCGAAGTGGGCATCGGGAAACGGAATGGCCTCAGCCCGACCCTGATGGACGTCGACGCCGGGGTTGCGAGCGGCGCACTCAGCGACGAAACCGGGCGAGGGGTCGCAGGCCGAGACCGCTGACGCGCCAAGGGCTACGACGAGGGCAGCGGTCAGCGCACCCGGGCCGCAACCGACGTCGAGGGCCCGCTGACCCGGCTTCAGGGCCAACGTTGCGATGAACTTGGGCGCCAGCGCGGCGGAGTAGCGGCCCATGAAGGCGTCGTAGGAGGCGCCGGTGGCCTGGAACATGTGAGGACCGTCGCCTGGGTTCATGGGAAGCCGCTCCTTCATCGAGACGCGTCCCGGCCGCTGTCAGTGTACGGCCGTCGCGTTGTCGGCCTGGGCTCCCTTGACCTTCGTCACGACGGCGACGATGAGGAAGCCGACCGCCAGGCCGATGAGCGCGGATGCCAAGGTGTTGACCGACCACGACAGCACCCCGCCGATGCCGGCGACGTTGCCGGCCGGCTCCTCCAGCGAGTGCACGAACTCGTATGGGCTGTGCCAGCCCAACTCGTCGGTGCCGACCAGCAGGATGTGGCCACCGACCCAGATCATGGCGGCGATGCCAACGGTCGACAGGACGGTGAGCAGCTTCGGCATGGCGTTGACCAACCCCCGACCCACCTTTTGCGAGACGCTGCCCGATCGCTGGGCCAGGCTGAGGCCGACGTCGTCCATCTTCACGATCAGCGCCACGACGCCGTACACCAGCAGCGTGATCGCCACGGCGACGATGGCCATGATGATCGCCCGTGACACGAAGCCTTCGTCGATCACTTCCTTGAGGGCGATCACCATGATCTCGGCCGAGAGGATGAAGTCGGTGCGGACGGCGCTCTTGACCGTCTTCTCCTCAAGCTCGGGTCCGGATTCTGTTGCAGCCATTTCCAGGTCGGCAGCGTCGTCGCCCTCTTCGGAGTGGGTGCTGAAGCGGTGGTGGATTTTCTCGGCGCCCTCGAATGCCAGGTAGGCACCGCCGAACATCAGGATGATCTCGACGAGGATCGGGACAAACTCGCTGAGGATCAGCGCCGCCGGCAGGATGATCAGCAGTTTGTTGCGAAGCGAACCGGTGGCGATCTTCTTGATGACCGGCAACTCGCGGTCGGCGGCCAGCCCCTGAACGTAGGCAGGGGTGACCGCGGTGTCGTCGACGACGACGCCGGCGGCCTTACCGCTTGCCCGCCCGGCCGCTGCGCCGACGTCGTCGATTGACGCCGCAGCCAGCTTGGCCAGCGCTGCGATGTCGTCGAGAAGCCCAAACAGGCCACCGCTCATGTGATCTCCTCACCGCTGGCTGGCGGCCGTCTGTCTTGGCGTGCGCCAACAGTTTGGTGCCTGGCGGGTGGTTCGCGGAAGCTCGATCGGCGACGTGAGCACAGGGCACGGTCGTAGACTGTTTGTATGACTTCCAAGTCTACGACCATTCGGGTGAGCATCGACCAGCGATCACGCCTGCGCACGCTCGCCGAGCAACGAAATGCCTCGTTGGCCGCAACGTTGGATGCCGCTCTCGAGGCACTGCGTCGGGATGACTTCTACCGGCGGATGGCGGACGCCGAGGATCGGCTCCGGAGCGACCCAGATGCTTGGGCGAGCTACCAGCGTGAACGAGGAGAGTGGCTCGACGCCGACCTTGGCAGCACGGAGTGAACGCCGGTGACGTTGTTGAGGTGGACTTCGGAACACCGATCGGCTCGGAGGCCGGGTTTACGAGGCCGGCTGTTGTTGTCACCGCAGACGGGTTCCTCCGTTATCGGCCGACGACGGTGTTTGTCGTGCCGCTCACCTACGCCCGTCGGGTGTTTCCCAGCCACATCGATGTCGTCCCCGATGACGTCAACGGCCTCACCCAACGTTCGACCGCGCTGGTGGAGCAAATGCGCGCAGTAGCCGTCGAACGCTGCAGTGCCACCGACGGCAGGATCGGTGCTGTCGTGAGTCATCAGATCCTCGACGTCTTGGCCATGATCACCGGCATGCCCTGACCGGTGGCTGGGGCAGAACGCCGTCGTGGGGGTCAGACTGACGTGGTTGAGCGAGCAATGTGCAATGGCAAGGGGGGACGATGCCGTACAACGACACGCGGGTTATCCACGACGCGGACGCGCACATCATGGAGACACCGACGTGGCTCGGTGACTACGCCGACCCGGAAATTCGCAGCCGGATCGAGCCGCTGAGCTATCCGGGCGGCAACGAGCTGCGCCAGACCGGGGACCCGGCGGATCAGCAACGCGACCTTGGGGAGGCGTTCGAGCGGCTGGCCGAGCGGCATGCGTCCGATGGGTACCGCGCCGATGAGCAGGCCGAGGTAATGGCCCGCAAGAACTTCGCCGCAACCGGCTCGTTCATCGCCGACGATCGGCCACGGGCCCTCGACCTCTTGGGCTTCTCCAGCCAGCTGGTGTTCAACACCTTTCACAACCGCCGCCTCCACGACTGGGAGCACGGCGCCGACCTCGACTTGGCCTACGGCGCAGCCCGGGCACACAACCGGGGGATGATCGAGTTCTGCTCGGTCGATCCCCGGTTGCTGCCCACCTGTTACGTCCCGCTCGCCGACTTCGACCGAGCGGAGGCAATGGCCGCCGAGGCGATCGACGCCGGCGCCGCGGCGCTGCTGGTGGCGTCGGGCTGTCCGCCGGGACACTCGCCCAGCCACACCGGGCTCGATCCGGTGTGGGCCCAGGCCGAGGAGGCGGGCATCCCGATCGTGTTCCATGTCGGCGGCACCGGCGACCTGATCGACCCGAACTACTTCAACAACGGCCTACCGGTGCCACCCGACTTTCACGGCGGCGAGGAGAACTTCCGCTCGGTCGACTACCTGGGCATCCCCCATCCGCCGGCCCAGAGCATCGCCACGATGATCTTCGATGGGGTGTTCGAGCGCTTTAGCGAGCTGAGGGTGGGCGTGATCGAGCAGGGCGCCATCTGGGTGCCGTCGTGGACCCGGCAAATGGAGTCGGCGTTCGAGGCGTTCGCTCGCCACGAGGAACGGCTACGGGCCTTGTCGCTGCGGCCGACCGAGTACGTCACCCGGCAGATGCGCTTCACGCCGTACCCCACCGAGGACGTCGGCTGGATCGTCGAACAGTCGGGCCCGGAGGTATGCATGTTCTCCTCCGACTACCCGCACGTCGAGGGCGGCCGGCGGCCGATCGAACGTTTCGAGGCGTCGCTGGGCGACGCACCGGAGGCCGTTCGGGACCGGTTCTATCGGGCCAACTTCGCCGACCTGATGGGCACAGCGCGTCCGGGTTGACGCCCCGCCGGAAGAACTCGAACGACGCCTCGCCAACGAATCCCGCAGGCGGCACCACAAGCTGACCGGCGATGATCGCTCGGCTGAGGGAACTGATGTCGAGTCACGACCCTTCGTCGCTCCACCTGGCAGATCTGATCGTAGATACCGCTCGACTCTCTCCCGATGAAGCCGCTGATCTGATCGTGGCATCCTCACCAGGTCTTGAACGGCTGATCAACTGACGCGTGTGCCAACTTGGACATCGAGCGGAGCGACAACATCGAATGTCAGCGCAATGAGACGTTGAGCGACTCGGCGTCACCCGATTGGGGTGATTGGAGCAGACGCTCAAGAAATCCGGCTCGATGTCGGCTGAGGGGTGGTATTTTCGCCCGATGACCACCATGGCGGAGAAGACCAGTTCACCGGCTGAGCAGAGGGAGCGGGGGCGCAAGCTGCGCAAGGAGGCTCCACGCTCAACGATGGCGGACTGGACCCCGCCGACCGACCGGCGGCCGGCGGTGGAGATCCTCGCCGAACAGGAGACCACCCGGGTGCCGGAGTTGGTCCCCATCCGTCACGAGCGCATGGTGGTGTCGCCATTTACCTTCTACCGGGGCGCAGCCGCCGTCTTCGCCGCCGACGTGGCGGGAACACCGAACTCCGGTCTCAACGTGCAGTTGTGCGGCGATGCCCACCTCACCAACTTCGGTGTCTTCACGTCGCCCGAACGCAACCTGGTCTTCGACATCAACGACTTCGACGAGACCAATCCCGGCCCGTTTGAATGGGACCTGCAGCGCCTGGCCGCCAGCTTCGAAGTTGCGGGCCGGGCAAACGGCTTTCCTGAGGCGAAACGGCATCGAATTCTGGAGCACCTGGGGCGGACTTTCTGTTCGTCGATCGCCGAGATGGCCGCCTCGGGCTATTTGGACGTCTGGTACGACCACCTGACGATGGACGAAGCGAACGCACGGTGGGGTTCGAAGCTCAGCCCGGAAACGATGAAGAACCTCGCACGTCTGCTGCGCAAGGCCCGATCGAAGAACAACCTCCGAGCATTCTCAAAACTGGTGACCGTCGTCGACGGGGTGCCGCGCTTCGCCAGCGATCCACCGCTGTTCGAGCGGGTCGAGGAGGTGCTGGCCGACGCTGAGTATGACCAGGTGGTCGACGTCGTCACCAAGGCCTTTGAGTCCTATCGCGATTCCCTCCAAACCGACCGGCGGCTGTTGCTGGATCGTTACCGCTTCGTCGACCTGGCTCGAAAGGTGGTTGGCGTCGGCAGCGTTGGCACCAGGTGCTGGGTGGCGTTGATGATGGGTCGCGACGACGATGATCCCTTGATGCTGCAGGTGAAGGAGGCCGAGGCTTCAGTGCTCGAAGCCCACACCGAAGCCAGCGAGTGGTCGACCCACGGCCAGCGGGTGGTGGAAGGTCAGCGCATGATTCAATCTGCGAGCGATGTCTTCCTGGGCTGGACCCGGTCGCAGGGCGTCGACGGACGTACCCACGACTACTACTTTCGCCAGTTGTGGGACGGCAAGGGTTCGGCCGACATCGACTCGATGCAGCCTGAACAGATGGAGGTGTACGCCAAAATGTGCGCCCACACCCTGGCCCGTGCTCACGCTCGCACCGGTGACGCCGCTGCCATCTCCGGTTACCTGGGGGGTGGCAAGACGATCGCCCGCCACCTCGCCCAATTCGCGTCCAACTACGCCGACCTGAACGCGGAGGACTACACCGCGTTTACGGCAGCGGTTGGTCGCTAAAAGGCTGGGATCAGTAGGAGGCGGCGCACTCGACGCAATAGTCGGTGTCGGGCACCGCTTCCAAGCGCTCGAAGGGGATGTCCTTGCCGCACTCGGCACAGACGCCGTAGGAGCCCTCGTCGACGCGCTCAAGCGAATGCTCTAGCTCGGCGACAGCCTCGAGCGCAGCGTCGAGTTCGTCGCGACCCGCCTCGCGGTGGACGGGGTTGTTGGTGTCAGCAAGCGCTTCGAACGCTTCCGTCGCCAGCTGTACGCGTTCGCGTTGCGCCGTGAGCTGATCGGTCAGCCAGGTGCGCAGGGTTCGTTCCTGGGCGCCAGTGATGTGCTCGTCGGTACCCGACGGCGTGTTGGGACCAGTAGCGGTGGTCGTCATCGTTGCTCCTCTCCGAGCGGCATGCATGAAAGTGACGGGCGAGCGCCCCCCGGGCGCGCAGCGAAGCGAGGGCTCAGCCGTGCTACACGCCAACGTAGGGGAGGAGGTCGAGTTCTGCACTGGAGGAATCATACGACATTTGGGCCACTAGCTTGTTGGTTGTTCACAGTGGGTAGCATCGACATGCGCCAGCCGGAGTCAGCGTTGTAGACCTGAGAGTTCCAGACCGAGGAGGCGAGGCGATGACGACGACCACCCCACAGGGTGCAGGGCCGGCGGGCGGGGGCGGGATCATAGAGACGCGAGGCGGCGACCTCGCCCCTCTGGCCTCTCATGCCCACCTGCTCCAGCCGATTATTGAGCGTGCTCGGGTCGATCCAGACAAGGTCGTCGCCGGTATCCGGGACGGCTCGACGTTCATCGACGTCACCGCGGCCGAATTTCTCGCCCGGGTGCGCTCGCTGGCCAAGGGCCTGATCGGTTCGCGGGTGGAGCCCGGCGACCGGGTGGTGATCATGTCGGCCACCCGCCTGGAGTGGCTGCTGGTCGATTACGCCATCCTCGCCGTGGGTGCCGTGACCGTGCCGATCTACGAGACCTCCGCCGGCGAACAGGTCGATTGGATCCTCGCCGACAGCGGGTCGGTTCTCGCCGTGGCTGAGAACACGCAGATGGCCGAGAAGATCGAGGGCTGCGTAGCCGACCCCGAGGTGGCGTGCCGCGAGGCGCTCGTGATCGACGAGGGTGGCTTGGACGAACTGGTCATCCGTGGCGTCGAGGTCACCGACGAACAACTTGACCAGCGAATCGCTGCGATCAGCGTCGACGACCTGGCAACGATGGTGTACACGTCGGGGACGACCGGGCGTCCCAAGGGGTGCAAGACAACCCACGCCAACCTCCGTTCCAGGGGTGTTCTCCTCCGGCATTTCCAACCTGCCCGAAGAGCTGGCAATGGTCTCCCCCACGATGGTGGTGGCCGCGCCCCGCGTGTTCGAGAAGATGTTCAGCGCAGCCCAGCAACAGAGCAAGGCGAAGAATCTCGGCCCGATCTTCGCCCGTGCCACCGAGGTGGCGATCAGCTATTCGAAGCAGCGGGCGAAGGGCTCGGTCGGTCTGTTGACCAAAGGCGGAGCACGCGCTGTTCGACCGGCTGGTGTACTCAAAGATCCGGTCGGTCTTCGGCGGCTCGTTGCGTTTCGCATTCAGCGGCGGCAGCCGCTGGGCGACCGGCTCGCCTATTTCTTCGACGGGGCGGGCGTTCGCATCTTCGAGGGCTACGGGCTGACCGAGACCAGCCCGGTGCTCGCCGTCAACACGCTGAGCGCCTGGCGGCCAGGCACCGTGGGGAAACCGGTGGCCAGGACGACGATCCGTCTCGCCGACGACGGCGAGGTGCTGGAAGGGCCCCCAGGTGTTCCAGGGCTACTGGAAGAATGACAAGGCCACCGCCGAGGTGCTCACCGACGACGGCTGGTTCCGTACCGGCGATGTCGGTCGGATCGAGGACGGGTTTCTTCGCATCATCGGCCGTAAGAAGGAGCTGATCGTCACCGCCGGCGGCAAGAACGTCGCTCCGGAGCCGATGGAGGATCGCCTACGTTCGCACTCGCTGATCAGCCAGGCGATGGTCATTGGCGACAACCGCCGCTTCATCTCGGCGCTGGTCACCATCGACGAGGAAGTGTTCGATGCCTGGTGGCCCGGCGAGGCGGGCGACGAGGTGAAGGTGGCCGACGTCGTCGATCACCCCCGACCTGCGCGCAAGGTGCAAGAAGCGATCGACGACGTGAACTCGTCGGTGTCGCGTGCCGAGTCGATCCGCGCCTTCGCCATCCTGCCGCACGATTTCAGCGTTGACGATGGCGAGCTTACGCCGACGATGAAGGTGCGGCGGGCGATAGTGGCCAAGCACTACGACGGCCTGATCGACGGCATCTACGCCAGCTGACCCCACCATCACCGAATCGCTCGGCTCTGCGGGTTGGGCTCAGCGAAGGATCAAGCCGATGCGGCCCAGGTCGACCAAAGCGTCGTTGGCCACGAACTCGACCGAGCCGCCGGTGCGCACGACGTGCTCGATCAGTTCGTCGATGGGATCGTCCATCACCTGAACGTCGGCCGGGGCGGCCGGGACCAAGCGGTACCCGTCCGCCTCGACCGACGGGCGAGCGATAGTCCTCCTCGACGACGAGCAGGTGGCCTCGGCCCTCCCGGGCCAGCTGCCAGACCTCGTCGATGCCGGTGACCGCCTTCTCGGCGTGGGCGGCTGCGCTCAGTTGATCGATCACCTCGGACCGGCGCTCCTTGAGCCGCTGACGCATGACCGGCCACGACAACTGGCCGAGGTCGTAGGCCGAGGTGTCGTCGTGGCCGCCGTCGATATGGCCGGCGCTCAGCGACGCGTGCTCGGTGACCTCGGTGAAGGTGGCCACCGAGCGTTCGACGCCGGCGACGACGATCGGCAGCGGGTCCTCGCGGATCACCTCGGCGAGGCCTTTGTCAACGCTCCGGTAGAAGTTGCGCCGCTGCTCCTGGTCGTCGCCGGCCGGTTCGCGCGCAAAGCGGCCGGCGACGGCGCGGCGATCGCTGTGAGCGATGTCGCCCGAGAACGGAAATCCATGGTCGGTCACCTCGCTCAGGTCGTCGCGCACCGCTGCAAACAGCCGAGCAACGTGGTCGGACACCACGAGCACTCGATAGCGGGGCTCCTCCGCAGGCCCTGCACCAGCATTCGCGTCGATGGCGTGGTCGCCAGAGCCAGCTCCTCTCGAACAGGGAACGGCAACGGATGCGCTTCGGCCACGTCGGCGGTGGCGACGAGGACCACCCCGTACGCTCCGCCGCCGAGATCGACCGACCCAGCGGCACGATCGAGGTTGGCGATGATCGGGCGGGGATGGTCACTGCGGTCGCTCACCTGGGCGGTGGCATCGGCGACCAGGTTGCGGAGTCGGATGCGGTCCGCGTCGCTGTGGGGCCGGTGCCGGTCGAGTGGGAGCGTGATCGTCACGACGAGCTCGGCCTCCAGCTTCAACAACCGGTTGACAACGTCCAGCATGATCTTTTCTCCCAGCTCGCTCGGTTCGCTTCGCTCTGTTTGTTGCCTCGTTCCTAGCACCCGCTCGTCGTCACCGCCCGAGGAGTGACCCTGCGCACCTTCGGCAGCGTTCTGCGGGGACGCAGCCGACATCGACCACGGCGTCGGCGTCGGCGGGCGTGCCGCGACGGGCCAGACTGGGGGCGTGTGGCGATCCTTTGACGTCGGTGCGGTTGTCGATGCGATGAGCAGCGACGCCCAGGTGGTCGCCGGGGTCGGCGGCCTGAACCGGCAGGTGAGCCGGGCAAAGACCGCAGCGACGCCGGGCTGCTGCGAACGGTGGGTGCGGGCGAGTTCGTCGTGACGAGCGCCGAGGCGCTGCTCGCCACCGACGAGGCCTGGGAGCACCTGCTCGGCCGGTTCGATGCCGCTCGGGTGGCGGCGGTCGCCGTTCGCATCGACGGCGACAACCCACTGCCGGAGGCGCTGTTGCGGGCGGCCGACGCCCAGGCCGTGCCGCTGATCACCTTTCCCAGCGAGGCCGTGCTCGCCGACGTGACCACAGCGGTGCTCGACGCGCTGCTCGATGCTCAGGGCAGGCGCCTGGAGCGCATCCTCGACATTCATCAGCGTTTCACCCCCATCGTCCTCGCCGGCGGGCGCCCGGAGATCGCCACCACCCTGTACCTGCTGCTCGGCTGCCCGGTCGCCGTGCTCGACCCCGAAGGGCGGGCGACCGTGGTCGTGCCCTCCGACGCCGAAGTGGGGGTCGACTTTGCCGAGTCTCGCTGGGTCCGCCAGCCGATCCTGGCCGGGGAGTTCCGCTACGGCGAGATCGTCGCCCTCACCACGGAAACGGAACTCGACGACGAGGGACGGCTGGCGCTGCAACGCGCTTCGTCATCGATCGCTGTGCGGATGGCCCATGCCACCGCCGCCGCCGCCGAGCGCGCCCGATTCGCTGCCACGTCGCTCGAAGAGCTGATCTCGGGGCACGCCGGCGATATCGCCGATGTGGCCGAGCGGGCGATCAGCTTCGGATGGGATCTGGCCCGCCCGCGGGCCGTGCTGTTGGCCTCGATCGACCCGCCGGTCGATCAGGACGTGGTGTCGACCGCCCTGGCCACCATCTCTGCGGCTGCCCAGATCACGCTGGGACGGGAGGCGATCGTCTGGACCCGCAGCACGACGATCGCCGCACTGATCGCCCCCGAAAGCGCCGAACCGGCCGAGTGGCGGGCGATCGCCGAACGGCTTCGCCGGGAGCTCGACGAGCGGGTGGTCGACGTCAACGTCAGCATCGGCGTCGGTCGGCGGGTCGACGATCCGATGTCGATACCCCGGAGCTACCTCGAGGCCAGCCGTGCCGTCGACGTCGGACGGTGGGCGAGGGGGCGCCACGTCACGGCGGTGTTCGACCAGCTTGGTCTGGAACGCCTGCTGGCCTCCACGCCGACCGAGGATCTGGCCGAGTTCGTCGAGCAGGCGATCGGACCCCTGGTTGACTACGACCGGAGCCACCACAGCGAGCTGGTTCCGACGTTGGGAATGTGGCTGGAGACCCGCAACATGGCCGAAGGCGCCCGACGCCTCCACGTGCATTACAACACGTTCAGAATCGCCTGGACCGGATCGAGTCGATCCTTGGAGCGCTGATCGGCGACGCCGCCCGGTCGCTTGAATGCGAAGTGGCCGTTTACGTCTTCCGTCACTACGACGGACCATGGCACCCCGACAGCGCCTCATAGCGACTAAATCGGGTGGTCCCACCAACCCGGCGTTGGCGAGGTTGGTCCTACCTCTTGTGGTCAGTCCGATGTAGCTCAACTGTGGCAGCGAAGCGGTCGTCGGTCACCGCATTGAGCGACCTGTCCACCTTGACGAGCTTCCGCCCAGGCTCTGTTGCACTCGGGTGCGGAGCCTTGGGGCCGTTGCGTCACGGTCTGGTTCTATCAATTTCAGCAACCTGGAGCAGGCGGCCAAGCCGTTCAACCGGCCAGCCAACACGGTTCAGAACCCGAATCCGTCCCGGCCCTTCGGCATTCAGCGCTGCTAATGGCTTCCGAGGGATACCAGGACGATCTGGACGATCTGGTGCACGTCGCCACTCCCGCTGACCCGGTACTCCTTGTTGTAGCGGTAGTCCACTCGTCCGCCACCGGTGATCTCGTAGTGGTAGACGCGTGACATCCCGTCACAGGTAGCGCCATACTGACGGCCTTTCATAGGCGTGACAGTCCCCAAGAGGGGTTTCTGGTTGGGTTGCGTCGTCAAGTGCGTCCAGAGTTCGATCGCGTTGCTCTCGCCGCACATCTCGGTGATGCGGTTCCAGTCCTGAACCTGCTTGCGGTGTACCAGCACGCCAGCTGGCTTCTCACTCGGATGTCCTGAGGCCGGGTAGCGCTGACACGAAGGGCGTACGCCTTTGGCTTCGGGCCGTCGCGGCTCAACGGCTCCAGCCTTCGCCCTGGAGTGCCTCGTTCGTCTCTGCGACGTCCTCGACCTCGACCCAGTCTTCGTCGGAACTCCGACCTTCGAGATTTCCGGGCAAGAGGGTCAGCGAGGGTCTCGGCACTCATCTGCCATTCGTGCAGTAGACGCTCAACAGGGGAGTGGTCCCCTCCAGAAGCTGCGCGAACGATGGCGTCGTTGACCTCTTGCTGAAACTCTTCGATGTCGTCGTCCTCGAAGGCGTCCAGGAACGCCCAAGGCCCGTAGTCACCGGGCCGGCGTTGCTCGCGGGGGCGGCGCAGGGCCATATCCAGGGTGAGGTAGGCGACGGCGTGAGTCACGCACGGCCGCCACGTGTTCGAGGCGGGCCTCGCGCAGCATGATCAGCGATTCGCCGTCGGTGCTGCGCAGCCGGGCCTGTGAGTCCAGCGCCTCAGCGATGAAGGTTTTGCGGTGGTTGCCAGCTAGGTCTGAAGGGTTGGTAGATGCGGTCTTTGGTTGCCGTCACGGCGATCACCCCTGTTTGGTATTGCCACGATCCTGCATACGATCCTGTGTAGGAACTGTCAGTATGCCTAGAGGTTGAGAGAATCTCAATCCGGGTGGAAGACCTCACCCGCCCGCTCGAGGGTCAAGGTCAGTGCAGGGTGACGCCGACCTCGGCGAGCACCTCGGTGAAGCGGTTTGATTCGAGCAGCTTCTCGGCGGCCGCCAGCTCCGGGGCCAGGTAGCGGTCGGGGCCCGGTCCGGAAACCTCGGTCCGCAGCAGCTGACGCAGTGCGTCGGTGGCGGGGGAGGGCTCGAGCGGTGCCCGCAGGTCGATCGCCCGGGCGGCGCAGATGTACTCGACCGCAAGGATCCGCCGGACATTGTCGATCACCTTGCGCAGCTTGCGCACCGCCAGCCACGCCATCGACACGTGGTCCTCCTGCATGCCCGACGTGGGCAGCGAGTCCACCGACGCCGGGGCGGCCAGGCGCTTGTTCTCCGATGCCATCGCCGCTGCGGTGTAGTGCCCGATCATCATTCCGCTGTCGACCCCGACCTCCTCCGGCAGGAACGGCGGCAACCCCTGGCTGCGGGTGTGATCCAACATGCGGTCCATCCGACGCTCAGCGATCGCACCGATCTCGGAGACGGCGATCGCCAGAAGTCGGCGGCAAACCCAGCGGAGCCCCGTGGAAGTTGCCGCACGACTCGACCCGGCCGTCGGGCAGCACCATCGGATTGTCGATGGCGGAGGCCAGCTCGTAACCGGCGACCGAGGTGCAATGGGCCAGCGTGTCTCGCACCGCCCCGTGCACCGAGGGGGTGCAGCGGATCGAGTAGGCATCCTGCACCCGCACGTCGTCGGGGGTGTCGTGGCTGGCGACGATCGGCGAGTCGGCGAGCATGGTCACCAGGTTGGCGGCGGAGACGGCCTGGCCCGGCTGGAGGACGAATCGCCTGAAGGTCGGCGGCGAAGGGCGAGGCGGTGGCCAGCAGCCCTCGACGGTCATGGCGGTGATGGCATCGGCCTGGACGAGCAGGCGCGCGGTGTCGTCGATCGCCAGGCACAACATGCCCAGAATGGCGTCGGTGCCGTTGGTGACCGCCAGACCCTCCTTCTCGGCCAGGACGATCGGCTCGAGGCCGGCGTCGGCCAGGGCGTTGGCTGCGGGGCGGCGGCGACCGTCGTGGTCAACCTCGCCCTCGCCGAGCAGCGCCAGGGCGCCGTGGGCCAGCGGAGCCAGGTCACCGCTGGCGCCGAGCGACCCGTACTTCGGGCACGACCGGCGAGATGCCGGCGTTGAGCAGATCGACCATGCCCTGGGCCACCAGCGGACGGGCACCGCTGTAGCCGAGGGCCAGGGTGCGGGCGCGAAGCAGCATCATCGCCCGGACGACCTCGTCCTCGACCGGGTCGCCCATGCCCGCGGCGTGGGAGCGGACCAGGGCGGCCTGAAGTGCGCGTCGTCGCTCCGGCGGGATCGACACCGTGGCCAACGCGCCGAACCCGGTGGAGATGCCGTAGTTGGGTGCGCCTTCAGCGAGACGTTCGACCGTTGCCCGGGCGGTTTCCATCGCGTCGAGTGCGGCTGGGGTCAGCTCGACCCGCTCGCCTTGGCGGGCGACGGCGACCACATTGGCGATCGTGACGCCGGGGCCGTCGAGTTGGATGGTCATGTGAGGTCCTCTCCGCTGAAGCGAAGCTCGCGTTCGAGCGCTTCGACGGCATGGTTGAGTGCGGTTTCGTGTTCGGCGCGTTCCTCGATGCCGAAGCGGTGCTCCGGCCCGACGATCGACACGGCGATGCCCAGCGTCCCCTCGACGGGAAGCGCTCGGCTGATGGCGGTGATGTCCTCCTCGATCGCACCGGTGCGATCGACGACCAGGCCGGGGCTGCGCAGCGCCGACCCCAGGGCGGAGTTTTCCAGGGGCACATCCTGGCCGACCCAGCCAACGTGGCGGATCGCCCGGGGGCTCTCCGCGGCGGCGACGTAGGTGCCGATACGTCCGTCGCTGATCGCCAGGTAGGCGGATTCGCCGGTCTCCGCGGCCAGCCGATCGAGGTGGGGCTGGGCGGCGGCGGCGAGCCGGTCGAGCACGCTGCGGTCGCGCAGCGAGGCGGAGAGGCGCAACAGGGTGGGTCCGGCCGAGTAGTCGCCGGAATCGTTGCGTTCCAGGTAGCCGCGAACCTCGAGTGCCCGCAGGTAGCGCAGCGTGGTGGTGGGCGTGAGACCGGACGTGGTGGCGGCGCTGGTCAGGTTGCAGCTGTGCTTTGACAGCACGATCTCCAGCACGTCGAGGAGCCCTCCGATCGAGCGAGGGGGACCGCCGGATCCTCGGATGCCGTGCCGTCGAGCTCCGCCGTCGGAGGTGGTCGGGGTGGAGGGTTCGGGTGTCCGGGTTCATCGCCTGCTCCGATCGCTTTCGCTGCGTGCCGAGTGTGTCGTCTGGTGACAAACGTTGTTACTGATTGACAACGTAGTGGTGTGACGGCCACACTGCAAGCCATGAGCAACACGTTTGGTCCCCTCGGCACCCCGGTCACAAACATCTCGGCACCCCGCGGTACCAACCTCACCTGCAAGGGCTGGCAGCAGGAGGCCGCCTACCGCATGCTGCAGAACAACCTCGACCCCGAGGTGGCCGAGAACCCCGACGAGCTGGTCGTCTACGGCGGCACCGGTCGGGCCGCCCGCTCGTGGGACGCCTACCGGGCGATGCTTCAGGGGCTCCCCTCGCTGGAACGCGACGAGACGATGCTGGTGCAGTCGGGCAAGCCGGTCGGGATTATGCGGACCCACGAGTGGGCGCCCCGAGTGATCATGGCCAACTCCAACCTGGTGCCCGACTGGGCCAACTGGGACGAGTTCCGTCGTCTCGAGGCCCAAGGCCTCACCATGTACGGCCAGATGACCGCCGGGTCGTGGATCTACATCGGCACCCAGGGCATCCTGCAGGGAACGTACGAGTGCTTTGCCGAGATCGCCCGCCTCCGCTTCGGCGGCACGCTGGCGGGGACTCTCACCGTCACCGCCGGTGCCGGCGGCATGGGCGGCGCCCAGCCCCTGGCGGTGACGATGAACGACGGCGTGGCGTTGTGCATCGACGTCGACCCGTGGCGGGTGCAGCGCCGCCACGAGCACCGCTACCTCGACGAGATCGCCCCGGACTACGCCAGCGCCGTCGCCAGGGTGACCGAGGCGAAGCGCACCAAGACGCCGCTGTCGGTCGGGCTGCTCGGCAACGCCGCCGACATCCTGCCCCGTCTGCTGGCCGACGGCGTCGACGCCGACATCGTCACCGACCAGACCAGCGCCCACGACCCGCTGAGCTACATGCCGAACGACCTCTCCTCCGAGGCGGCCGAGGACATGAAGCGCAACGACCCCACCGAGTTCACCCGGCGGTCGCGAGCGGCGATGGCGGCCCACTGCGAGGCGATGGTCGGCTTCATGGACGCCGGCGCCGAGGTGTTCGACTACGGCAACAGCCTGCGGGCCGAGGCCAAGCTGGGTGGCTTCGACCGAGCCTTCGACTACCCGGGGTTCCTGCCCGCCTACATCCGCCCGCTGTTCTGCGAGGGGCTT
This sequence comes from Candidatus Microthrix subdominans, assembly GCA_016719385.1. Lineage (NCBI taxonomy): Bacteria > Bacillati > Actinomycetota > Acidimicrobiia > Acidimicrobiales > Microthrixaceae > Candidatus Neomicrothrix > Candidatus Neomicrothrix subdominans. The sequence continues at coordinate 456,384 of JADJZA010000007.1, forward strand.
GGCCCCTTCCGCTGGGTGGCGCTCTCGGGCGACCCGGCGGACATCGCCGCCACCGACCGGGCCGTGCTCGAGGAGTTCCCCGACAACGAAGGCCTGCACCGCTGGATTCAGCTGGCCGGCGAACGGGTGGCGTTTCAGGGGCTGCCCGCTCGCATCTGCTGGCTGGGCTACGGCGAACGGCATCGCTTGGGGCTGCGCTTCAACGAGATGGTCCGCTCCGGCGAGCTGTCCGCCCCGGTGGTGATCGGCCGCGACCACCTCGACTCCGGATCGGTGGCCTCGCCCTACCGGGAGACCGAAGCGATGGCCGACGGGTCCGACGCCATCGCCGACTGGCCCTTGCTCAACGGCCTGATCAACACCTGCTCGGGGGCCACCTGGGTGAGCATCCACCACGGCGGCGGCACCGGCATCGGCCGGTCGATCCACGCCGGTCAGGTCAGCGTCGCCGACGGCACCGACCTGGCGGCCGAAAAGCTGGAGCGGGTGCTGACCAACGACCCGGGGATGGGCGTGATTCGACACGTCGATGCCGGCTACGACCGAGCGATCGAGGTGGCCGATGAGCGCGGCGTCACGATACCTATGAAGACGGAGGCAACATCATGAGTAACTGGACGATCGAGGGCGACTACGAGGCCGACGGGGCGGTGTGCGTGCGTGGCGCGTTCACCCCCGAACAGATCGGCTGGGCCACCGAGGCGATCGACGAGAATCTCGCCGACCTGTCCCCCAGGGCCAAGCGGGCCAGCGCCGACAGCGACGGGGCCTTTATCGAGGACTTCTGCAACTGGAATCGGCTGCCGGCCATGGAGCGCTTCATCAAGGAGTCGCCCGGGGCCGAGATCGCCGCCGAGCTGACCCACTCCGACACGGTGCGGCTCTACCACGACCACGTGCTGGTCAAGGAGCCGGGCACCAAGCAGCGCACCCCCTGGCATCAGGACCAGCCGTACTACAACGTCGACGGCACCCAGAACGCGTCGATGTGGTTTCCGGTCGATCCGGTGGCCCGGTCGGCCACGTTGGAGTTCATCGCCGGCAGCCATCGGGGTCCCTGGTACATGCCCCGCACCTTCCTCGACGAAGAGGCCAAGTGGTTTCCCGACGGTGCGCTGGCCGAGCTGCCCGACTTCGACAACGAGCCCGACCGCTGGAAGATCCTCGGCTGGGAGCTCGAGCCGGGCGATGCGGTGTTCTTCAACATGTTGACCGTGCACGGCTCCGGGGGCGTGTCCGGCGCCAACCGGCGGCGGGTGCTGTCGGTGCGCTACCTCGGCGACGACATGGTGCACGCCCCTCGGCACTGGACCACCTCGCCGCCCTTCGACGGTCTGGACGCCGAGATCCCCGAGGGGGTGCCGATGGACCATCCGCTGTTCCCGATGCTGTGGACCCGGTCCGACGGACTGGTTGCTGCTTGATGGCAACGCGAGAGGTTCAGTCGATCGGCCACCCGGCGCTGCGGGAGGTGGCCGAGCCTGTTGCGCCGGCCGACGTCACGTCGCCGGCGACCCAGGCGTTGATCGACGACCTCATCGCCACGATGCGCCACGCCAACGGCGCCGGCCTGGCCGCCACCCAGGTGGGCGAGCCGGTGCGCATCGCCGTCATGGAGGTGGGCGACAACCCCCGCTACCCCTACAAGCCCCGCATCCCGCTGACCGTGGCGATCAACCCGGTGATCGAACCGCTCGACGACGAGCTGGTCGTCATCAACGAGGGCTGCCTGTCGGTGCCGCTGCGGGGCGAGGTGCGGCGCCACGTCAACGTGCGGGTGCGCTACCTCGACCGGGACGGCGGCGAGCACGACGAGGTGATCCGTGGGTTGACCGCCGCCACCTGGCAACACGAGTGCGACCACCTGGACGGCGTGCTGTTCATCGACAAGGTGGACGACCCGACCACCCTCAGCACCTGGGACGAGTACGAGACCCACCACCGCGACGCGTTCGTCGAGCGCATCACGGCGTTCGTCGGCCGGGTGGGTTCATGAGCATGGTGGGTTCGTGAGCATGGTGGGTTCGTGAACTGGGTTGGTTCGTGACGGAAACCTCAGCGCTGTTGACCGCGCACGGCCTGCGTTTACGGCGCAGCAAACTGGGTGACGCACGGAGGCGTCCAGCCGCCATGCGGACGAAGGGAGCTCCTGATGGAGCAGCGCATCGACATGTGGAAGCAGGCCCCGGACGCGTTCAAGGCGGTGCTGGCGCTCGAGACCTACGCCAAGAAGAACGTCGACCCCACGTTGTTCGAGCTGATCAAGATCCGGGCCTCGATGATCAACGGCTGCGCCTACTGCCTGGACATGCACACGACCGACGCCGTGGCGGAGGGCGAGGATCCGCGGCGAGCGATCGCAGTGGCCACATGGCGGGAGTCGCCCTATTTCAGCGAGGCGGAGCGGGCGGCGCTCGAACTCACCGACGAGGTCACCCGCATGGGGGAGCACGGCGTGACCGACCGGGTCTGGGACGCTGCACGCCAGCACTTCGACGAACTCGAAGTCACCAACATCGTCATGGCGATCGTGGCCATCAACATCTGGAACCGGGTGGCGGTCACCGCCCACACGCCGGCTGCACCGTTGGCGAGCTGAGTCGGGGAGGCGTCGCCACGCTTGCCGGTTGCACGAAGGCACTGGTGGGCCGGTGAGCAGGGCAATCAGCGGCAGCTACCACTGCGATCTGGCGGTGATCGACGGGTCGGTCGAGGCGTCCGTGGCGATCGAGGTGGTGGACGGCCGCTTCACGTCGATCGTGGTCGGCACCGCTGCGGATCCCGGCGCCACCCACCTGGCGGGGCTGAGCACCCCGGGACTGGCCAACACCCACAGCCACGCCTTTCACCGGGCCTTGCGGTCGCGCACCCAGGCCGAGGGCGGCACGTTCTGGACGTGGCGCGAGGTGATGTACCGGGCGGCCGCCCGTCTCGACCCGGACGGCTACCACCGCCTCGCCCGGGCGACGTTCGCCGAGATGGCGCTGGCCGGCATCACCTGCGTGGGCGAATTCCACTACCTGCACCACCAGGCCAACGGCACCCCCTATGACGACCCCAACGCCATGGGCGAGGCGGTGCTGGCGGCCGCCGCCGAGGCCGGCATTCGCATCACCCTGCTCGACACGTTGTACCTGCACGGCGGCCTCGACGGCGACGGGTACCTGCCGGTCGGCGCCGAGCAGCGCCGCTTCTGCGACGCAAGTGCCGAGTACTGGGCGCAACGGGTCGACCTGCTCGGCCCCGATCCCTCGACACAGCGGGTCGGCGCAGCGATCCATTCGCTGCGGGCGGTCGACCCGGCGGCGATGTCGTCGCTCACCGACTGGGCGGCGGCGACCGACGCCCCGCTGCACGCCCACGTGTCCGAGCAGACCGCCGAGAACGAGGCCTGCCTCGCCCACCACGGCGTCACGCCCACCGCCCTGCTCGCCGCAGCGGGGGCGCTGGGCCCACGGTTCAGCGCCGTGCACGCCACCCACCTGACCGAGGCCGACATCGTCCTGCTCGCCGACGCCGAGGCGATCGTGGCGATGTGCCCGACCACCGAACGCGACCTGGGCGACGGCATCGGCCCGACGGCGTCGTTCGCCGACGCAGGGATTGCGATGACGCTGGGCACCGACTCGAACGCCTCGATCGACATCTTTGAGGAGGCCCGGGCCTTGGAGCTGCACGAGCGGCTGCGCAGCCAACGCCGCGGCGTCCACGCGGCGCCCGAGCTGCTGGCGATGGCGACCGAGAACGGCCATCGCAGCCTGGGCTGGGATGACGCCGGCACGATCACTGTGGGGGCCCGGGCCGACCTGGTAACGGTGACCCTCGACTCGGTGCGCACCGCCGGCACGCCCCCCGGCTCGGCGATCGAGGCAGCGGTGTTCGCCGCCGCTGCGAGTGACGTCACGCACGTGTTGGTCGACGGGCGTGTGGTTGTGGCCGATGGGCGCCATGCCACGCTCGACGTCCCGGCCGAACTGCAGGTGTCGATCGCAGAGTTGCTGGATTGAGTGTTGCTGGACTGAGTGTTGCCGACCCCAACCAATGCCAACAGAGAGTTGCTGGACCAATGAGTACCGAATCGCTCGTGATCGACAACATCGGCTCGCTGATCACCAACGACCCGGCGTTGGGCCGGGGCCCGCTGGGCATCGTCGAGCACGCCAGCGTCGTGATCGATAACGACGTGGTCGTCGAGGTGGGCCCCGCCGGTGCGCTCGCCGACCGCCGCATCGATGCCGAGGGCGCCTGCGTGCTGCCCGGCTTTGTCGACTCGCACAGCCACCTGGTGTTCGCCGGCGACCGGGCCGAGGAGTTCACCGCCCGCATGGCGGGCAAGCCCTACGACGGCGGTGGCATCCAGGTGACCACCGATGCCACCCGGGCCACGCCCACCCCGGCGCTCGACGCGCTGGTCCGAAACCGGCTGGCCGAGGCGCACCGGGCGGGCACGACGACGATCGAGATCAAGTCCGGCTACGGGCTGACCGTCGACGACGAGGCCCGGTCGGTCGACATCGCCCGCGCCCACACCCCGGAGGCCACGTTTCTCGGAGCGCACCTGCTGCCGCGCGAGTTCGCCGGGCGTGCGGACGATTACATCGACCTGGTGTGCAATGACATGCTCGGCCGGGTGGCGGGGACGGCCAAGTGGGTGGACGCCTTCTGCGAGACCGGGGCATTCGACGCCGACCAGTGCCGGGCGGTGCTCGACGCCGGACGGGCGGCCGGGCTGGGCCTGCGGCTGCACGGCAACCAGCTGGGCCACGGGCCGGGCGTACAACTGGCCGTCGAGTGTGGGTGCGCGTCGGTCGACCATTGCACCTACCTGACCGACGTCGACATCGAGGCGCTGTCCGGGAGCGACACGGTGGCGACGTTTCTGCCCGCCACCGACTTCTCCACCCGTCAGCCCTACCCCGACGCCCGTCGGGTGATCGACGCCGGCGCCACGGTGGCGCTGGCCTCCAACTGCAACCCGGGGTCCAGCTACACGACGTCGATCTCGTTCTGCATCGCCCTGGCGGTGCGGGACATGGGCATGACGATCGACGAGGCGATCGCTGCGGTTACCACCGGCGGCGCGGCGGCGCTGCGGCGCACCGACGTGGGTCGCCTGGCGCCGGGGTTTGCTGGCCACGCCGTCATCCTCGACGCGCCGAGCCATCACCACTTGGCCTATCGCCCGGGTGTCCCCCCTGATCCGCCAGACGATCGGTCCGTTGGGTGGCGGCTGACCGTGGCTCGCCGGCGTTGGCAGGCGGCGGTTACTTCTGGGTCGGGTCGGCGGGCACCGCGTAGCTGACCACGGCGTTGGCAGGCAGGTCATCCAGGTGCACGATCGACCGACCGAAGGGCCACAGCGAAAGCACGCTCAGCTTGAACGCCTGGATCCCAAACGGAATACCGATGATCGTGATGCAGAGCAGCAGCCCTGCGGCGAGGTGGGCCAGGAAGATCTCCCAGCCGAACAACACGAGCCACACGACGTTCGCCCCGACCTCGAGGCACCCGCCGTCGGAGCTGCGCACGACGGTTTTGCCGAAGGGCCACAGCGTGAAGGCCGCCAGCTTGAATGCCTGCACCCCGAAGGGGATGCCGATGATGGTGATACACATCACGAGCCCTGCAAGCGCGTAGCCGAGGGCCAGCCAGACGCCGGCGAAGATGAACCACAAGATGTTGCCGATGGTCCGCATGACCCCGCCTCTCCTCGCCGTTGTCGAAACGCCAGCTCGGTGCTGACGTCATCGCCGGACGCTGGAGAGGGCGCTCGAGGGTGCACTCCCAGGACCGGCCCAACGGCCGTCACCGACGTTACCTCCCACGTTGGCCACCCTGGTTGGACCATTGGACCTCTTGGCTACCATTCCCGGCTATGACCCCCGCTCAGGCGACTCGACTCTTTGTGACGCACCGATGAAGCGCAGCGATTTCGGTGACGACTTCACCTGGGGCGTGGCCTCGGCGTCCTTTCAGATCGAGGGCGCACCCGATGCTGACGGCAAGGCCCCATCGATCTGGGATGAACTCAACCGCACCGGTCGGATCGCCGGCGAGGGTGGCGACCAGGGCATCGACTTCTACAACCGCTACCCCGAGGACATCGACCTGATCAAGGGCTTCGGGTTCGGCGCCAATCGCATTTCGCTGTCGTGGCCCAGGCTCATGGGCACCGGTCGCGAGGCGCTCAACCCCAAAGGCGCGGAGTTCTACGATCGGGTGATCGACGCCACGCTCGAGGCCGGCATGGAGCCCTGGGTGACCGTGCACCACTGGGACCCTGCCGCTGGCGCTGTGGAACGAGGGCGGCTGGACCCGGCGGGGGATCATCGAGGACTTCGCCCGCTTTGCCGAGGTGTGCGCCGAGCGCTTCGGCGATCGCGTCAAGAAGTGGATGGTTTTCAACGAGCCGGCCAGCGTGGCCGGCCACCTGGTGTTGGGGTTCTACGGTCGCAAGGGCCTGCATCCCAACACGACCCTGCGCAGCGTGCATCACATCAACCTGGCCTGCGCCGAGGCGGGTCGCCGCATGCGGGCAGCGCTGCCGCCTGATGCCGAAATTGGCACGACCAACGTCATGTCGGTCGCCTACCCCTACGAACCCACCGACGAGCGCACGGCCAAACGCAAGCGTGCCATCGAGGCATTGGCCATCGACATGCATCTCGACCCGGCCGGCGGCCTGGGTTACCCGTTCGAGGCCACCCCGCTGCTCAAGCTGATGAAGCGGCACATCGAAGACGGCGACCTCGAGGCCGCCCGGTTTGAGTACGACTTTATGGGTGTGCAGTGTTACGGACCGCTGGTGGCGCTGCGGAAGCTGCCCGTCATCGGGGCCGTGCCGACGATGACCGTGCCAAGCGCCGAGGCGCGGTGAGCTCGGCGATCGGCATTCCCCAGGACGCCGACGCCCTGTTGTGGACGTTCCGCAGTACGCCAACCATCCCGCGGCCAAGCGGATGGTGGTTACCGAAGCCGGCTTCGGCGGTCAGGATCGCCTGGAGCCCGATGGTCGCGTGCGACGACATCCGCATCTGGGTCTACCGCCGCAGCCTCGAGGCGGTGCTGGCGGCCAAGGCCGAGGGCATCAACGTCGATGGCTACTTCGCCTGGTCGTATGCGGACAACGTCGAGTGGGTGCTGGGCCGTCGCCCCCGCTTCGGCATCGTCTACACCGACTACGACGACGACTATCGGCGTATTCCGAAGGACTCGGCCAAGTGGTTCCAGCGGCTGTTGACCACCGTCGACGGTGTCGATTGACCCACCGCCGGCGCCCGACGCCATGATCGGCCGGTGACACTCATCGGTTTCGCCATCGTGTTGATCGTCGGGTACTTCGCCGTGACCGGGCTGACCTTCCTGATCCGCCCCGATGCGGTGGCCATGTACAACCTCACCCCCGATGGGCCGGCGGGCCGCACCGAAGTGCGCTGCTACTACGGGGCGCTGGCGTTGGGTCTCGGCGCCTTCGTCGCCTACCTCGGCCTCAACGACCTCGGGCGTGAGGCGGTGCTGGGCGTGCTGTTCATCGCCTCGGCGATCTTGGCGGCGCGTATCGGCGGAGCATGTATCGACCGGGGCTGGTCCGAGGGGTATACCCGCTTGGCCGTGCCGACCGAGTTCGCATTCGTTGCAGCGCTCTCGCTGGTCCTGATCCTCGGGTAAATCCAATCGGCGGTCGTGCCCGGTGCCGGGGGAGTGCCCCGTTTCGGGTGTCGCTTCCGTGAAGGGCATCGGGACCCCTTCCGCCTAAGGTCAGCGCTCCGGCAGCGGAGGGACCAGCATGTATCAACTCGGATGGGCCAAGGTCGACCTTGGTATCGAGCCGGCCGGCCGGGCGATGAACGGCTACGGCATGTGGAACCACCGAGCGAGGGGGCAGCAGACGCCCCTGTACGCGGGCCTGGTACGTGGCCGATGCCGACGGGCGGGCCGCCATCATCTGCTGCGTCGACCTGGCAATGGTGCTGCACACGATGCGCTCCGGCGTCGTCGCCGCCCTGCGGGCCGAGCTGGGCGATGAGTTCCTTGAGGAGGCGTTTGTGCTCACCTGCACGCACACGCACTCCTCGCCCGGCGGCTGCGGTCACGAGGCGCTGTACAACGTCGTCACCCCCGGGTTCGTTCCCGAGCACCTCGATGCGGTCGTCGCCGCCTGCACCGCTGCGATCCTCGAGGCCAGGGCGAGTGCCGCCCCCACCGACCTGGCCCTCGGCGATACTCAGATTGCGCCCGAGGCCGAAGTGGCCTGGAACCGGTCGCTGGCCTCGTACCTGCGCAACCCGGAGTCGACGCCGTTGGCCGACACCCATGCTCACCTGGCGCTCGACCGCAGAATGCGCGTGCTCACCGCGCGGCGCGACGGCGAGCTCAACTCCATGCTCAGCCTGTTCGGCGTGCACTGCACCAGCCTGGGCAACACCCTGGAGCGCCACGACGGCGACAACAAGGGCTACGCCGCCGCCGGTGTCGAGGCCACCCTCGCCGCCGATGGGGTGAGCAACCCGGTGGCGATCTTCGCCCAAGCGACCGCAGGGGACGTGTCGCCGCACTACCACGGGCCGGGCGACGTAGCCCGACGCAAGCGGATCTCGGGCGAGGCCGAGTACGTCGAGGCCGAACGCAACGGCACCGTGCAGCGGGATGCGGCCATCGCCGCAGCGCGGGCCGACGGCTCGCTCAGCGACGCCGGGTCGTCGATCGAAGGGTCGATCGACGGTGTGCTCACGTACATCGACTTCACCGACGTCGAGGCCGACGCCCGGTTTGCCGGTGGGGTGACCGGCGCCCGCACCGGCAAGCCATGCCACGGCGTGGCGTTCTTCGCCGGCACGCGGGTCGACGGCCCGGGCATGCCCAAGCCGATCGCCGTGGCCGCACGCCTCCAGTCCCGGCTGCTGCGCTGGCGACGCCTGAGGAGGGTCGACCGCATGCCGGCCGCCGAGGCCGAGGCTATGCGGCGACTGTACGGAAACGCAGGATCCCAAGGACATCCTGATGGAGGACGAGCCCAAGCTGCAGTTGGGGACCCCCATCGCCAAGTCGATGGTGCCCGACTGGGCCGACCCGTCAGCTGCCGAGCTGAAGCGCCAAGCGAAGATCGGGGCGCTGGATCGCAGCTCGCTGGTGCCCACGGTGCTGCCGATCCAGATCGTACGGATTGGCACGCTGGCGCTGGTGTGCTGCCCGGGCGAGTTCACCACGATGTCCGGCCGGCGCGTGGTCGACACCGTGCGCCCCGTGCTCGAAGCCGACGGCGTCACCAACGTGCTGTTCATGAGCTACTGCAACGACTACATGGGCTACGTCACGACGCACCAGGAATATGACGAGCAGGCATACGAGGGCGGGCACACCATCTTCGGCCGCTGGACGCTCGCCGCGTTCCAGACCCGCTTCGAGCGGCTGGCCCAACAACTGGTGAAGCCCACTGTCGAGCGGGACTACGACAGCGAGACCCGTCCCGCCCCGCAGCCGGCCGACGAGCTGGCGCTGCGCAGCAACCTACCGGTGCCCTGAGACCGTCCCAATACCCTCCTCAAAACCGGAACTGGGGAGTGCACACTGCGGTCTGGCGGTCATCTGGGCTCCCGAGTTGCGGCTGGGTCCGGAAGTGGGGAGTCCAGAGCGCTGTCAGACGGTCGTTTGGGCTCCCGAGTTGCGGCTGGGTGCCGTTACCTCATGTCTTGGATGGGTGCCGCGTCATTGACCCGCTGAACGAAGCCGGCTGCGCAGCTGCTCGGCCACGTCGGCGACGCGATCGTCCAGCGCGCCGCTTGCTGTGACGACCTTGGGAAGCCCCTTCGGCCAGACAACCACCACTCCGTTGACCCGGTGGGGGTGTTTCATCAACGGCCACTTGGCGCCGATGAAGCACAGCACTCCACGGATCTGCACGTCGGCGAAGTCGTCACCGAGGGCGGTACGAACCACTTTGACCTGGCGGAGCACACCGTCGACCGTCTTGGTGCGATCCCGGCCGTTGACATAGAGGTGGGGGTCGTGGCGGAACAGCCCGCCCTTGTCCCTCACCTCAAGCTTGCCCGTGTACTTCTTGGCGTCGATGACGAACACGCCCGAAGGGCCGACGACCAGGTGGTCGATGTTGGCCCGGCTGCCGGGAATCAGCCGGTCGTGCAGCACCTCGATGCCCCGAACGCCCTGTAGTACCTCGCCGACGCGCCGTTCTCCCTCGGCGCCCACCTTCCATGCCGCAGTCGCCTGCGACTCCGGGGTGATCCGCGGCTTGGCGGTGAGCGCGGTTGCCACTCGACCCATCACCGGCCGCTCGGCCTTGATCTGTTGGCGCCACTGGGCGTCGTCGGCCACCTTCTGATGTTTCGTGGCCAGCTCGCGTTCCGACCGACGGTGATACTCGTTCTGGGCCGATGCGCCGGCGGTGTCGGTAGCGTCAGCAGACACGGGGGCAACGGGGGCAATCGGCTCAACTTGAGGCAGATCGGTGCAGTGTGTCGGCGCTGGCTCCGCAGCCTGCGGCAACGGCTCGGGTGCAGGCCACGTCGGGTCCGGTGCACGTGTCGCCGGGTCCGGCGGCTGCCAGGGGGGATCCGGCGTCTGCGGCGTCGGCAACCCTGCATGGGGCGTGGGGTTCGACTCGTGCGAGGCGTGGGGTCCCGTTGGGCGGGTGCCTTCGTCTCGATCGTCGTCGGACGGTGGCTGCTGACCCATGTGGGTGGCCCGCCATCCCGCGACGAAGCGATCGAAAATGTCGCGCAGCTCGGCACGGTCCATCGTGATCCGGCCGGTCTCGAGGTTTATCCGGCCGATCTTGGATCCGTCGGGCTGGGAGACGTACAGCATGTCGTGGCCGTAGACGCGCTTGCGGATCGCCACCAGCTCGTCTTTGCCTTGGCTGCCTCCGAGGTCGGACGTCACCGGCGTTCGAGGTTCACCGCTTAACCACCGATTCTCGTCGGTACCGAAATGCGCGTGCTCCACTGATCCTCCGACGTGAGTCGATTTGGTGTCCTGGGCTGAGGCCACCGCGTTCACGAAACCGCAGTAGGGAGTTCATAACACGCTCAGATCCGTCATGCGGCCTCCGGCCCGGGGAGTCCGGTAGCGGGGAGTCCAGAGCGCGTTCTGGCGGTCGTTTGGGCTCCCGAGTTGCGAGTGGTGGGCGAACTCGGGAGTGCACACTGCGCTCTGGCGGTCGTTCGGGCTCCCGAGTTGCGAGTGGGGTGGGGGTTGGGGGGGCGAGGGGTGGCGGGTGGCGGGTGGGCGTGGCGGGGGTGGTCGGGTGCTGTGGGAGGATCGCAGCTCGCGACGAAAGTGGGCAGGCACATGGCCGAAGGCACAGAGGCTGATCGCACAGCCGGCGATCACCCAGAGGTCGAGCGCATCGAGGTTGACCGCACGATCGCCGCCGAGCCGCCGGCGATCTTTGCGGTGCTGGCCGATCCCGCCGGACACGTGGACATCGACGCCTCAGGCATGCTGATGTGGGCCGAGGGCGAACCGGCGACGGCGGTCGACGATCGCTTCGTCGTGCACATGGACCGAGACTCCCTCCGCGATTACGACCTGGGCGAGTACGAGGTGATCGTCGTCATCACTGCGTTTGACCAGGACCGTGAGATCGCCTGGACGATCGACGGTGCCATGCAGCCCCCGTTGGGCCACGTGTACGGGTACCGGTTGGAGCCGGTCGAGGGCGGCACCCGGGTGACCTCCTACTACGACTGGTCCGACATCAACGAGGTGTACCGCGGAGCGGGGATCTTCCCCGTGATCACGGAGACCAACCTGCGGGCCACGCTGGGGATCCTGGCGCGGAAGGTGGCCCCGGGTGCGGGCCGCCCCGGTGCCGGCTAAGTCCAGGGTCGTTGGGAGCGTTCGCTCCAGTACCGCTCCGACTCGATCGGGGCGACGGCGGCCAGGACGGAGTCCGGATCGAGGTCGGACATCACCTGGCAGGCCTGCAGGTTGGACCGCAGTTGGTCGACCGTGGCCGCACCGCTGAGGACCACGTCCGCCCACGGCTGAGACGCGGCCGCCGCCAGAGCGACGGCGTCGGGCGGCCAACCCCCGAGGTGGGCAGCGTCGGCCCGGTCGTCCGAGCCGGCCAGGCGGCCGTTGGCCAGCGCCTCCTTGACGATCACGCCCAGTCCGGCGTCGTGGGCCTCATCCAGCGCCGGCCCCGCCGAGCGTTCCAACAGGTTCCAAGTGGCCTGCACCGTGGCGAAGAGCAGCGTGCCGTCCACGGCGAGCTCGAGCGCACGTCGGATGACGTTGGCTTGCTCTGGTCCGCTGGTGGTCAGTCCGATGCGCACCCCGGTGGCCCGCAACTCGTTCAGCGCACCGGTCACCGCAGCGTCGTCGAGCACCGGCGAGTCCGGAGTGACCGAGTGGATCTGGTAAAGGCCGAGGTGGTTGCCCAATTCGGCCCTGGACTCTCCGAGTTGGCGCCGCAGGGCTGAGAGGGAGTGGTCCTTCACCTCGTGGATGGTGGCGTCTGGATCCCAGTCGGCCACGTAGGTGTAGCCCCACTTCGATCCGACGGTGAGCCCAACCCGACTCCGCCGGTTGAGCCACCGGCCGAGGAAACGCTCGCCCAGGCCGTAGGACCGGGCGGTGTCGAAGTAGGTGATGCCCCCGGCCAGCGCTGCGTCGAACACCTTGCCCGCTCGCGCTCCGAGCGAATCGGGGTCTGCGGCGCCAGCCAGGTCCTCGCCGTGGCCATCGTTGATGTACAGCGGTCGACCGAGGGCGGCGGTGCCCATGCCGATCATCGAGACCGTCGGCCCACCGGCGCCGAGCGTGCGCTGCTGCATCGAGGGGGTCATCACCCGAAGATATCCCCGCATCGGTGGGTTGAGCTGAGATGACGTCGGGGTATATCTGCAGGGCCGGTCGGATACCGACCCGGCCGAGCCAAGGAGCCCAGATGTCCGACTTTTCCCATCTCAGCGCACTCTTCCTCAATTGCTCGCTGGAGTACGATCCGGCCGACTCTCACACTGCGAGGTTGATGAGCCGCTCGGCGGGCATCATGGGGACCGAGGGGGTGTCGGTTGAGACCGTTCACGCCCTTGAGCACGTCATCCCCCACGGGATGTACCCGGACCTCACCGAGCACGGCCGTCCCCGAGATGACTGGCCCGAAATCCAGGCGAAAATCATGGCCGCCGACATCTTCGTGATGGGTACGCCGATCTGGTTGGGTGTGAAGTCCAGCGTGGCCACCCTCGCCGTCGAGCGCATGTACGCGTCGAGCGGCGAGACCAACGACAAGGGGCAGTACCTGTACTACGGCAAGACCGCCGGGTGCATCGTCACCGGCAACGAGGACGGCGTGAAGGCCTGCTCGATGGACATCCTCTATGCGATGTCCCACATCGGATACACGATCCCGCCCCAGGCCGACTGCGGCTGGATCGGCGAGGTGGGGCCGGGCCCCAGCTACGGCGACGTCGTCGAGGGTTCGGATGTGCCGACCGGGTTCGACAGCGACTTCACCAACCAGAACTGTACGTTCATGACGTGGAACCTGATGCACACCGCCGCCATGTTGCGGGCCAACGGCGGCTTTCCCACCGACGGCAACCGCGCCGAGGACTACCAGAACTTCACCAACGCGGCCGACCAGTCGGTTGACCCGATCGGCTGAGTACTGCGACCGGATCGACTGAGTCGGATCAGGAACGTCGTACCGGCCGATTGCGCCCCGGTCGGCCTAGCCGACCGGGCGGGCGGTGGGCGTCACTCGGGCTCGATGAAGATGCACTCGCCGGGGCACTCCTCGGCAGCCTCGATCACGCTTTCGATCTCTCCATCGGGGATGCGGGCGAGGCCTTCGTGGCTGGCAGGGTTGGTCACGCCGTCGAAGAGCTTCTCGGTACCGAAGTTCCCGGAAGATTCCTTGACGTAGTAAAGGCCATCGTCTTGGGCGAAGAACACCTCGGGGGCGATCTCCTCGCACAGGCCGTCGCCGGTGCACAGATCCTGGTCGATCCAAACGTGCATGAAATCGTCTCCTGTCCGCATCTTCGGCGGGGTCTCGATGGTCGCTGCGAACGAGCGGAACCGACTGGCTCGGTGCCGACGGCGGTTCGCCTTGTGAGCGGGTCAGACTAGCCCAAGGCTTCCGGATCTCCCTCCCCGCGAGAGGCGGCGTCCGCTCCCGCAGCGGAGGCATTAGTTGATCAGCGGGTCCCTCGGCATGCCGAGGATGCGTTCGCCGATCTGGTTGCGCTTGATCTCCGAGGTGCCGCCGGCGATCGACAGCGCACGGTGCATCAACACCATCTGGTTGCCGATGACCGCGTCACCGTCCATGAACACCGCATCTGGGCCGTACAGCTCGGTGAGGATGGCGGCGGCATCGTGGCCGAGTTCGGAGAGCACCAGCTTGGTGACAGCGCCCTCGGGCCCGGGCTCGCTGCCCGACACGGCGCGGTTGGTGCTGCGCAGGTTGAGCAGGCCCATCGCCTGATGGTCAGCCAGGTAGCGCCCCAGGCGAGCTGCCCCGCCGCCGAGGCGCTCGGGGTGGGCGTCGTAGGCCGACATCAGCAGCTCGGGGGGCATGGCCATGCCGCCGTCGCCGCTGCCGATGCTGACGCTTTCGTTGCCGAGCGTGGCGCGCGCCACGGTCCAGCCGCCGTCGACCGGCCCGACGACGTCATCGTCGGGCACGAAGACGTCGCTGAAGAAGACCTCGTTGAACTCCTTGCCGCCGTTGACCATCTTCAGCGGGCGCACCTCGACGCCCTCGGCGTGCATGTCGATCACCATCATCGTGATGCCGTCATGCTTGGGGACATCCGGGTTGGTGCGGACGGTGGCGAAGCCCATGCCCGAGTAGTGGGCGCCGGAGGTCCACACCTTCTGGCCGTTGACCAGCCAGCCGCCGTCCACCCGGGTGCCCTTGGTCGTGACGCCGGCGGCGTCGGAGCCGGCGTCGGGCTCGGAGAACAGCTGGCACCACACGACCTCCTGGTCGAGGGCCGGCTTCACCCAGCGCTGCACCTGGTCCTCGGTGCCGTACTGGATCAGCGTGAGGATGTTCCAGCCGGTGATGCCGTAGGAGGGGCGGGTCACCTTGGCGGTGCCGAACTCCTGCTCGATCACCAGCTGTTCGATTGGGCCGGCGGCCCGCCCGTAGGGCTTGGGCCAATGCGGCATGGCGTAGCCGGTCTCGACCAGCTTGGCCTTCTGCTCTTCCTCGGAGAGTTCGGCGAGCTCGTCGACGAAGGCTCGCACGTCGGCGCGGATCGTTTCGGCCTCGGGCGGCAGCTCGACCGTCTTGGCCCGGGTCACGCCCCGACGGGCCAGGTCGACCAGGTCGGCCGCGGCCCCGTCGGCGTCGAGGAAGTGCAACAGCGTCGTCGCCCGGCGGAGGTAGAGGTGGGCTTCGTGTTCCCAGGTGATGGCGATGCCGCCGTGCACCTGGGTGTTGAGGTTGGCGCACAGGTCGGCTGCGGGGGCGGCCAGCGTGGCGGCCACTGCGGCGGTGTAGCTGAGCTGATCGCCGCCGGTGGCGGCGGCACGCGCGGCATCCCAGGTTGCTGCGGTGGCCATCTCGGTGGCGACTGCCATGTTGGCGCAGTGGTGCTTCACCGCTTGGAACATGGCGATCGGCCGACCGAACTGGATGCGCTCCTTGGCGTACTCGGCTGCGGCGCGGGTGCATTCGGCGGCGATGCCGACCGCGTCGGCGGACAGGATCAGCCTGGACATGTCCAGCATCGCCTGGGCCCCGCCCGCCAGCACGGTCGCGGGCGTGTCGTCGAGGGTGATCCGGGCCGAGCGGCGGGACGGGTCCAGGTTGACCGGCGTCTCGACGGTGACGCCGGGATCGCTCAGGTCGACGACGGCGACGTCGTCGCCGAACGCCACGAGCAACACGCTGGCCAGGCCGCCGCCGAGCACGACGCCCGCCGAGCCGGAGATGGTCGATCCGCTGAGCGTCGCCGTGGCACCCAGGGCGCCCAACGCGACCGCCGCAGTGCGCGATCCGTCGGCCAGGCCGGGCAACAGGTCGGCGCAGGCGGCCTCGTCGCCGATGGCGGCGATGGCGGCGCTGGCGATCACCGTGGGGACGAACGGCCCCGGCGCCACCTTGCGGGCCAGTTCCTCGACGACGACGACCAGCTCCTCGAGGCCGAAACCGGAGCCACCGTAGGCTTCGGGCACGTGCAGGCCGAGCCAGCCGAGCTTGGCGATCTCATCCCAGGCGGCGGGCAGGTTCTCCTCGGTCGCCTCGAGCAGGGAGCGGTTGGCCTCGAGCAACTGCCGCTTGTCGGCCAGGTCGGCGACGGTGGCGCCCAGCGCCTGGTGGTCTTCGGTGATGGCGATGGCCATGGTGCGTGCTCCAAAGGGGTCAGATACAGCGACGACGGGGCCCAGACTCTACGCCGGGGACCCGGTTCCCTGCGATGTCCGGAGGACCTTCAATCTCCGCTAAATGAGAGAATTCACCAATCCCTCATTGGGTATAGGGTGGCTCCATGGCCGATGACGAGTCCGCTTCGGTACCCCTGGGCAAGGGGGAGCAGACTCGGTTGGACATCCTCCACGCCGCCATTGCCCGCTTCGGGCGCGACGGGTTCAGGGGCACGTCGGTGGCCGACATCGCCCGCGACGCCGGGGTGAGCGGCACCGCCGCCTACGCCTACTTCGACAACAAGAAGGCCCTCTTTCTTGCCGCGCTCGACGAGGATGCGGCCTCGGCGGTGTCGGAGGGCATGGCGATCGTGTTCGACGAGTCGGTCGGTCATCGCTGGCGCCAGGGCCTGCTGGTGAGCCTCGTCGAGGCGGTGAGCCGCCATCCGCTCGCCCGTCGCGTGCTGGCCAACCACGAGCCTGACGTTCTGGACCGGGTGGTCGATCTGCCGGCGCTGGCCGAGCTGCGCAAGGCCGTGGCGGCCCGGCTGACCGCCGAGCAGTTCGACGGGCAGATCCGCGCCGACATCGACCCTGCGGTCGTCGGCGCCGGCATCGTGTCGATCATCCTCTCCCTGCTGATGACCCTCACCCAGCTGGGCGAGCATGCACCCACCGACCAGGCCGCCGACGTGGTGGCCGTGTTCGAAGCGGCGCTCGACCCTCCCCGCTGAAGCTTCGATACCAGGCACAATCTCGTCGTAGTTGCGAATGTTTAGCGTTACCATGAGCGGCCATGAAACGCCTACCCGTTGCCGCCTTGGCGCTCGTACTGTTGACCGCAGCCTGTGGCGGCGACCCCGATGAGGGGGGAGGCGGCGAGGCAGGCGGTGACGGCCGGTTGGTGATCGCCACCACGGTGGCCCCGCTGACCAGCATCGTCTCGACGGTGGCGGGGGACCGGGCGACGGTCGAGGGCATCGTTCCCGAGGGGGCCGACTCTCACACGTTCGAGCCCAAACCCAGCGTGGCGGAGCTGACCTCGACGGCCGACGTGTTGTACCTCAACGGCCTCCAGCTCGAGGAGCCGACCAGGAAGCTGGCCGAGGCCAACCTGGCCGACGGCTCGGACGTCGTCGAGCTTGGCGGCGGGGCGATCGACGAGGACGACTACATCTTCGACTTCTCCTTCCCGGAGGAGGGCGGCAAGCCCAACCCGCACCTGTGGACCGACCCCAGCCTGGCGCTGCGCTACGCCGAGATCGTTCGCGACGACCTGTCCAAGCGAGACCCGGACAATGCCGACTACTACAGGGACAACACCCAGCGGTTCTCCGACCAGATCGATGCGCTCGACGTGGCGATGCGTACCTCGTTCGCCACCGTCCCGAAGCGCCGCCTGCTCACCTACCACGACTCCTTCCCGTACTTCGCCAGGAACTACGACTGGAAGATCATCGGTGCCATCCAGCTGGAGGATCTTGAGGATCCGACGCCCAAGGAGGTGGCCCGCCTGATCGACCAGGTGAAGAAGGAGGACGTGCCGGCCATCTTCGGCTCGGAGGTGTTCCCCAGCCCGGTGCTCGAACAGATCGGCAGGGAGGCGGACGTCCGCTACGTCGACGACTTGCGCGACGACGATCTGCTCGGCGAGCCGGGCGACGCGGAGCATTCGTGGTTGGGCCTGATGCGCTTCGACTTCATCACGATGACCGAGGCGCTCGGAGGCGACGCCACAGCGCTGAAGGCAGTGCCGCTCCAGGCCGAAGGTCAGATCCCCGATCAGGCCAAATACCCGCAGTGAGGATATGTCCGCAGCGAACGGTGTGCCGACCGAGGGTGTCCCGACGGTGAGCGCCGGTGGCGAGCGGTTGGTTCGGATGCGCGGCGTCACCTGCAGCTACGGGGACGCACCGGTGCTCGTCGATGTCGATTTGAGCGTCGGTGACGGCGAGTTCATCGGCATCGTTGGCCCGTCCGGCTCGGGCAAAACCACGCTGTTGAAGGCGCTGCTCGGCGTTGAGCAACCGGTTGCCGGAACGGTGGAGCGGCGCACGGGGCTGGGCGTCGGGTACGTGCCTCAGGTGGAGACGGTCGACTGGTCGTTTCCGGTCACCGTCAGCGAGTGTGTGCTGATGGCCCGCTCGGCCGGCGGTCGCCGCCCCCGCTTGCCGTGGCCAACGCGGGGCGAGCGGGCCGAGGTTGACGAGGTGCTCAACCGGTTGGGCATCGCCGACCTGGCCGACCGGCACATTCGTCACCTGTCGGGCGGCCAGCAGCAGCGGGTGTTCATCGCCCGGGCGCTGCTCGGCCGGCCTGCTCTGCTGCTGATGGACGAGCCCACCTCCGGCGTGGACGTCGCTACCCGCCACGAGTTCCTTCACCTGCTCGGCGACCTGAACCGCGCCGGGCTGGCGATCCTGTTGACCACCCACGATCTCAACGGCATGGCCGCTCACCTGCCCCAGGTGGTGTGTCTGAACACCGAGGTGATCGGCGCCGGGGCTCCTCGGGAGGTGCTCACCGTCGACGTGCTCGAGCGCACCTATGGCGCCCGCATGGACGTGCTCGAGCACGCCGGCATGCCGTTGGTGGTCGAGCGCCCGCTCGACCGCGTCCGGGCAGCGGCGATCGATGGAACGGCGGCCTGAGGTGGCGCAGCTGTTCCAGCCCTATCAGTTCGAGTTCTTCCGCAACGGGGTGCTGGTCGCCACCCTGGCCGGGGGGCTGTGCGGGCTGGTCGGAGTGTTCGTGGTGCTCAAGGGCATGAGCTACATCGGGCACGGGCTGTCGCACGCGATCTTCGGCGGGTTTGCCGCCAGCGCGCTGCTCGGCGTCAACGTGGTGCTGGGCGCCGGGGCCTGGGGAGTCGCCTCGGCGCTGATGATCAACGGGGTGACCCGTCGCCGGGTGATCGGCGCCGATGCCGCCATCGGGGTGATCACCACGGCGTCGTTCGCACTCGGGTTGGCCCTCTTCGCCCTGTTCGGCCGCCGGGGCCAGAACTTCGACGCAGCGCTCTTCGGCAGCATCCTCGGCGTGGAACCGGCCCAGGTGTGGGCGATCGGTGTGCTGTTCGCTGTTCTAAGCGCACTGGTGTTTCTCTACTACCGGCCGTTGCTGTTCACCACGTTCGACCCCGAGGTGGCCGCGGCCTCCGGGGTGGCCACCGGTTGGATCGAGGTGGCGATGATGGTGGCGCTGGCGGCGACCATCCTCGCCGGCATCCAGGTGCTGGGCGTCACCCTGATCGCTGCGGTCCTCGTCATTCCGCCGACCGTCGCCCGCATGCTGACCCATTCGTTCGTCACGATGCTGACGCTGTCGACCCTGATCGGGTCGGTCACCGGGTTCATCGGAATGAACCTCAGCTACCACCTCGACATTCAATCCGGTCCCGCCATCGTGCTGGTCGGCGCAGCGCTGTTCGCCGTCGTGTTCGCCACCTCGGGGCCCTCGAAGCGGAGCAAGCTGGCGGCGGTGCCCAACCGCTGATCCGAGCACCCGGGCCACCTACCAGGCGAGCTCGTCGCAGCCCTCGTGGTCGCTCGGCTCCACCTGCAGGGTGGCGTGGCCGATGCCGTAGCGGTCCTGCAGCAGGCTCCTCGCCTGGTCGAGCACGCCGTGGGAGTGGTCCATCGTGTCGACCACCAGGTGTACCGAGGCGTTCTCCATCTCGGAGGTCAGCGTCCACACGTGCAGGTCGTGCACGTCGATCACGCCGGGGATGGCCGCCAGGGCTTGTCCGACCTCGTCCAGGTCGATCTCCGGCGGCGCCGCCTGGAGCAGGATCCGCACCGCCTGGCCACCGAGGCGCCAGGTGCGGGGCAGGATCCACAGCCCGATCGCCGCCCCGATCACGGGATCAACCCAGGTCCAGCCGAATACCTCCAGCAGGATTGCGGCGATGATCACCCCCACCGAGCCGATCGTGTCGGCCACCACCTCGAGGTAGGCGCCTTCCACGTTGAGGCTTTCCGAAGCGCCCTCGCGCAGCAACGCGAAGGCGATCAGGTTGACGACCAGGCCGATGCTTGCGACGACCAGCATGGGCACGCCGAGCACCTCGGGCGTGCCGGTGATGCGCTTGATCGCCTCGATCAGCACGTAGATGGCGACGCCGAAGAGCAGCAGTGCGTTGACGAACGCCGCCAAAATCTCCAGCCGGTACAGACCAAAGGAGTGCTGGCCCGGGTTGGCCTTCCGGGCGTGCCGGTTGGCCAGTTGGATGGCGGCCAGCGCCATGCCCAGGCCGATGACGTCGGTCAGCATGTGGCCGGCGTCGGAGATCAGCGCCAGCGAGTTGGTGAGCAGCCCGCCGATCGCCTCGACGACGAAGTACCCGGCGATCAGGACGAAGGCGATCAGCAGCCGCTTCTGGTGTCGGGCGCCGGCCCGGAGCGCCCCGCCGCCGTGGTTGTGGTCCCCGCTCACGGCATCGGCCGCTCGACTGCGCCGTGCGCACCGTGTGCGCGGGACAGCTCGAGCATTTTGGCCACGTGGTCGTCGTCGAGGCGGTAGTAGATCACCCGGCCGTCGCGTCGGTTGGCGACGATGCCGGCGGCGCGGAGCAGGCGCATCGAGTGCGACACCACCGTCTCGGACACCCCGACCACCGCCGCCAGGTCGCACAGCTCGCCGGCCTCAAGCAGAGCGAACAGGATGCGGATCCGGCTGGGCTCGCCCAGCAGCTTGAACCCGTCGGCGAGGCTCATCGCCTCGTCGACGCCGAGCAGGCGCTGCCTGGTTGCGGCGACCCGGTCCGGGTCGATCATGCGGACCGGACATTCCTCGGCCTCGCCCGAAGCGGGCGCTTTGGTCGTCTTCACAGATGTGAGGATGACCGAGCGCCGGACGGCGGTCAACTACCGGGTTGCGCGTACCCGTCGGGTCTAGTGCTCCTCGCCGGGAAACACGTCGGTCTCGGACTTGTGCCACACCGGGTGGTCGCCGGCGGTCTCGACGTTGAAGCCGTACTCGAACACCAGCGAACCGCCGAAGGTGGCCCCCAGCGACACCAGCAGGGCGATCACGACCGAGAGGATGGCAATACCAACCGGGGTGGCGTCAGCGACGTTGAACTGCGACAGCCGCCAGGCCAGGTTGATCAGCGCCAGCACCGTGACGGTGACCATGATCGCAGCGTGCGTGTTGATCGTGCGCCTGGCCTGGGTGCCGGCCTCGGAGGAATCCCGGGCGTCCGCCAAGCCGGTGAGAGCGGCGAACACCGAGACGATGACGCCGGCGATGAACAGGTAGGTGCCCGCGTGCCACAGTTCGTCCGCCCAGGCTCGACCATCGCCGGCGATCGTCGAGATCACGTCGAACACGGCGGCGACCAGGTAGGCGGCGATGGGCACATCGGTCAGGGGCGGGTGCGACGGCTTGCCCGATAACCCGCGTGGTCCCTTGAACGTGCGGCCCTTCATGGTCAGCGTTGGACGTACCGAGAACTTGCGCATGTGATGCTCCTCGCTTGGTGGCTCCTGAACGAGCCTCGCGGTTGCAGGTCGCTCTGTTCGGACGATCCTGACCTGTGCGGTTCAACCTAAGCACCTCTAGATGCAATGTAAAGCACTTTTAGAAGCACCGTGGCCGGCCTGCATGGCCGGGACGCCCTACCGTGGGCAGCGAACGGTAGGACGAGCGATGACGGGGCAGCATGGTTGAGCGCAGTCAATGGGTGGAGATCACCGACGAGGACCCGACCCACTCCCAGCGATACATCGAGCGCTTTCGCACGATGGCTGAGGCGGGCAGGGATCTGGCCGGGGAGGCCAGGCTGATCGATGCGATGGCGCCGCGCTCGGCTCGCATCCTCGATGCCGGATGCGGGCCTGGTCGAGTGGGGTCGACGTTGGCGGAGTTGGGTCACGAGGTCGTCGGTGTCGATGTCGATCCGGTGCTGATCGCCGAGGCTCAACGGGAACACCCGGGTGCAACCTGGCTGGTGGGCGACCTGGCCGAACTCGATCTGCCCGCCGTCGGCGTCGCGGCCGACTTCGACGTGATCGTCTGCGCCGGCAACGTGATGACGTTCCTGGCGCCGAGCACCCGCAGCCTCGTGGTGTCACGCCTCGGCGCCCACCTGGCCGACGGCGGCCGACTCGTCGTCGGCTTCGGCGCCGAGCGCGGCTACCCCTTCGATGAGTTCCGCGCCAATGCCGAGGCCGCTGGCCTAGTCCTCGACCTGGAAATCGGCACCTGGGACCTGCGCCCGTTCACCCCCGAGTCCGACTTTCTCATCTCGGTGCTCTCCCGGCCGGCGTCCGCCGCCTAGTTCCGGCAGAGGACCGCGTGCGGTGCCGCCCGCGGGCGGCGCCGCGCCCGGGGCCCCCCGCCCCCGCCCCCCCCCCGGGGGGCCGGGGCGCGGGGGGGGCGGGGGCCGGCCGCCACCGGCCGGCCGCGGCCGGGCCCGGGGGGGGCGGCCGGGGCGGGGCGGGGGGCGGGGGGGGGCCGGGGGGGCGGGGGCCCGCGGGGGCGGGCCCCCGCGCCCCCGGGGGGGGGGGGGGGGCGCGGGCCCCCGGGGGGCCGGCGGGGGGGGGGCGGGGGGGGGGCGGGGGGGGGGGGGGGGGGGGGGCGGGGCGGGCGGCCGGCGGGGGGGGGGGGGCGCGGGGCGGCGCGGGCGCCCCGCCCGCCGCGCCGGGGGGGGGGGGGGGGGGGCCCGGGGCGGCCGGGGGCCGGGCCGGGGCCGGCGGCGCGCGCGGGGCCCGCGGGGCCCGGGGCCCCCCGCCGGGGGGGGGCCCGGGCGGGCGGGGGGGGGCGGGGGGGGGGGGGGGGGGGCGGGGCCCCCGGGCGGCGGCGGCCCCGGCCGGCCCCGGGGGGGGGCGGGGGGGGGGCGGGGGGGGGGGGGGGGGGGCGCCGAGGGGGGGGGGGGGGGGGGGGCCGGCGGCCCCCCCCCCCGCCCCCCCGCGCTCGACCCGCCCGCCGGGGGCGGGGGGGCCGGCCCGGCCCCCCGCCCCCGGGGGGCCGGGGCGCCCGGGGGCCGGCGGCGCCGGCGGGCGCCGGGGGGGCGGGGGGGGGGGGGGGGGGGGGGGGGGGGGGGGGGGGGGGGCCGGGGGGGGGGGGGGGGGAAGGGGGGGTGGGGGGGGTCCGTTGGGGGGGGGGGGGGGTGGGGGGGGAGGGGGGGGGGGGGGGCCGGGCGGGGGCGCGGCCCGGCGGGGGGGGGGGGGGGCGGCGCCCGCGCCCCCGCGCCACGCGGCCGGCGGGGCGAGCCCCCGGCGTGGGGGGCGGGGGGGGGGGGGGGCGGTGGCGTTGCGATGTGACCGCTGCCTCCGGCGGCAACCAACCCATTTAATGAGGTGTTGGCTAGAATATTGTGATGACCTCCTCAGCGCCGTCGATGTCCCGCCCTGGCACGGTCACCCAGGAGTTGCCCGCCGCTTGGCGCAGCGGGATCGCCTTCGTCGCCGTGGGGAGCGCCGCAATCGTCGTCGGTGGGCTGGTGGCCGCCGTCACGCGACCCACCGGCTTCGATGAGGGCCCGTGGGTGGCCGCCTTCCTCGTGCTAGTCGGCGGTGTGGCCCAGATTTTGGTCGGGGGCGGCCAGGCAGCGCTGGTCGCCGACGCTCCGTCGAGGGCGACGCTGTCGGTCGAGCTGGCCACCTGGAACCTCGCCTGCGCCGCCACCGTGATCGGCACCCTGATCGCCAGCCCGCCGCTCACCACGCTGGGCGGTGTGGCGCTGATCGCGTCGCTCGTCGTCTTCTTGGCAGCGGTGCTCAAGCACGGGGCGCGCCCCGGCTGGGTGAGAACCGTGTACGTCACGGTCGTCGGGTTTGTGCTGCTGAGCACGCCGGTGGGGTTGGTACTGGCCTGGGTTCGCCACGGTTGAGCGGTGCGGCATCTCGGCGGGAGCAGGAAAGCGCCCATCCGGGCCGTATCCTGGCGGATCGACCACGCCCGTCACCCTGAAGCCACCTGGACTCACATGCTCGACTTCTCCCACATCCCCGTCGTCGAGCTCGGCGGCCTCCAGGGCAACCCGTCCACGCGACGGGCGCTCGCCGGCCAGCTGCGGGAGATCTGCCACGAGATCGGATTTCTCGTCATCACCGATTTTGGGGTCGACCCCTCGGTGATCGGCGACGTCTTCGACCTGATGGACGCCTTCTTCGCGCTGCCGGAGGCGGACAAGGCGCTGATCGACAAGGCCCGCTCGCCGCACTTTCGCGGCTGGGAGGCGGTCGGCGCCGAGCAGACGAACAACCGGGTGGACGTCCGCGAGCAGATCGACCTGTGGTCGGAGTGGCCGGTCGACGTCGGCGGCGGGGCCGCGTACCTCCAACTGCTCGGTCCCAACCAGTGGATGCCCGACCAGCTGCTGCCCGGCGGCAGAGCGGTGATGGAGCGATGGTTTGGCGAGCTCGGCGTGCTTGCCGACCGCCTGCTCGGGTTGATGTCGGTCGGCCTTGGCCTGGCCGAGGATCACCTCGTGACCTACTTCGGCGACCAGCCGATGTCGCTCACCAAGCTGATCAACTATCCGCCCACCCCGGCGGGCCAAGCCGGCGTCAACGCCCACCACGACACCGGCTTTCTCACGCTGCTCGCCACCGGGCCGGTGCCGGGCCTGCAAGTGCAGAACCCGTCCGGGGAGTGGATCGACGTCCCGCCTCGCCCGGATGGGTTGGTCGTCAACCTGGGTGAGTTGCTCCAGGCGATGACCGGCAACTACTTCGTCGCCACCAAGCACCGGGTGATCACCGACCGGCGGCGCCGATCTGCCGCCTATTTTCACGGGCCGTCGCTCGACGCCCGCCTCGAGCCGCTGCCGCTCGATCAGTCCTTTCGGAAGGCGGTCGCCGCCAGCGACCGTCACGTCGGTGCCGGGTTCATGGCCCAGCGAGACGAGACGGAGGCCGGCGTCGCCGACATGTCGAGCGCACACCGCCCCGACACCTATGGCGAGCAGCTCTGGAACTACTTCGCCCGTAGCTATCCCGAGCTGATGGAGCGCCACTACCCGGCCGCCGATCGCTGATCTTCTATCCCGATCATGTCGGCGGCGGAACGACCAGTGGATCGGCCCAGCGGGACCCGAACGTGGCCGGCGTCGCGTTCGGGCAGCGAGGCCGGAGCATCGATAGCGTGGCGATCTGCGTTGAGGAACGAGGGGGAGCGAAGCAATGAGTGAGCCGATGAGCAACCGACTGGCCCAGCCTGATTTCTGGAATCGGCAGCTGGCCGAACGCATGGCGGAGATGGCCGAGATTCGGGCCGCCGGTCCGTTTGCCCGCACCTCCTTCATCAACCCGCTCACCGGTGAGACCGAACAGTTCTACGGGGTCACCCGCTACGCCGACGTCGTCGAGATCTCCAAGCGACCCCACGACTTCTGTTCGGGCAAGGGTGCCGTCTCCGTCCCCGACATGCCCGAGGAAGCGCTCAACTTCTTTGGCTCGTTCATCAACATGGACGACCCTCGCCACGCCCGCCAGCGCGGCATCGTCGCCCGGTCGTTTACGCCCCGTCAGCTGCAGGGCGTGCTGGATTCGGTCGAGACGATCTGTACCGAGGTGATCGACGGATTCTGCGCCGACGGCGAGGCCGATCTGGTCACGGCGTTCGCCCAGCCGTTCCCGTTGCTGGTGATTTGCGACATGATGGGGATCCCCCGCAGCGAGTTCGACACCGTGTTGACGGCGACCAACGTGATCCTGGGCGGTGGCGACCCGGAGTTCATGGGCGACGGCGATCCGCTGGAGGCGCTGTTCACCGCCGGCCTGGCGTTGACCGGCCTGATGAACGAGCTGGCCGAGGATCGCCGGGCCAACCCAACCGATGACCTCACCTCCAAGCTGGTGCACAACGATGTCGGGGAGGACATGTTGGACCCGAGCGAGATCGCTCCGTTCTTCATCCTGTTGGCGGTGGCGGGCAACGACACCACCCGCACGGCGATCAGCCACGGTATGAACCTGCTTGCTCTCAACCCGGACCAACGCCGGGCGTGGCAGGACGACCTCGACGCCGTCAGCCCCACGGCGGTGGAGGAGATCGTTCGGGTGGCCTCCCCGGTCACCTACATGCGGCGCACGGCCACCCGCGACGTAACGCTGTCGGGCCAGGACTTCGTCGAGGGCGACAAGCTGGTCATGCTCTACGGCTCGGCCAACCGCGACGAGCGGGTGTTTGCCGACCCCGAGCGCTTCGACGTCCGGCGTGATCCCAACCCGCATCTGGGCTTCGGCGGGCCCGGCCCCCACTTCTGCCTGGGCGCCCACTTGGCCAGGCGCGAGGTGTCGGTGGCGTTCCGCCAGCTGCTCACCCGGCTGCCCGACATCGAGGTCGACAGCCCCCCGGTGCCGCTGCAGGGGATGGGCATGCCGCTCGTCGGTGGCATCAAATCGCTGCCGGTGAGCTTCACACCCACGGCGCCGCTCGGTCCGAAGCAGCGGACCTGAAGTAAAGGCACCCATGCCCGAACTGGGTGGCTTTACTGCACCCGTCATGCAGTAACCACACCCAGTTGACCCGTGGGCGCGATTGCTCGCATGGTGCCCACCGAGTTTTGGCCAGGCTGCTACTGGAATCCGTCCGAGCGGCCGCCGTCGACCGGGACCGCGGCGCCGGTGAGGTAGCCGGCCTGCTCGGAGCACAGGAACGCGGCGATCTGGCCAAAGTCGGCGGTTTCGCCCACCCGGCGCATCGGCACGTCGTCGGCCGCCTTGTCGATGTTGTCGCCGTACAGGCTGCGCAGCCGGTCGGTGGCGTGCAGGCCGGGCTGGATCGAGTTGACGGTCACACCGTCGGCGGCGATCTCCAGCGCCAGCGACTTGAGAAACCCGGTGGCTCCGGCTCGGGCCATCGTCGACAGCATCAGGGCCGGCGTCGGCTGGCGCACCGAGGCCGACGTGATCGCCAGCACCCGTCCCCAGCCCGCCTCGCGCATCGCCGGCACGGCGGCCTCGCACATCCCCACGGTGGACAGCGCATTCAGCTCGAACGCCTTGGCGTACTCCTCGCTGGCGGTCGAGCCGAAGCCCCCGGCGGGTGGGCCGCCGGCGTTGGCGACCAGGATATCGACGCCGCCCAGCCGCTCGATCGCCTCGATGACGAAGCCACGGCCGCCCTCAAGCCCCGACACGTCGCAGCGGATCCCGACCACCTCGCCGCCGCCGGCCCGCAGCGACTCGACAGCGCCATCGAGTCGCTGCTGATCGCGCCCGCAGATCGCTACCCGCACGCCGTTGGCCGCCAACGCTTCCGCCGTTGCGTAGCCGAGGCCGGACGACGCTGCCGCTACTGCGGCGCCACGGCCGCTGATCCCAAGGTCCATCCGGCCAGGGTAGCGACGATGGTCTGGCTCACTCCGCCCAGGGCAGGTCGGCCGGGTCGAAGCGAAGCATCGAAGCCGACTGGCTGGCGGTGGCGAGCAGGGTGCCCGACTCACTCCAGATATGAGCCGAGCCGTGCCCGTAGTCGCCGACCGCCAGGTGGGGTCGCAAGTCGACCAGCACCCACTCGGTCTCCTCAAAGGCGCCGATGCGGATCGAGTTGTCCAGGCTGATGCCGCCCGCCATCACCCCGCAGGCGTGGGCGACCGACAACGGCACCATGTCGGCCAAATACGCAGCGATCGCCGGCGTGATCGCCACCCGGTCCCGTCGGCGCACCCACACGCACATACGACCGGGTCCGGGGTCGGGGTGGGCAACGATCGTGGGCTCGCGGAAGTCGAGTGCAGCGTTGAAGCCGAGCTCCCAGAGCTGTTCGGGGAATTTGGCGGTGATGCCGGCGTTACGGGCCATGCCAACGAACGGGCTGGACCAGCGTTCGGAATCCTCTGGTGACGACACGGTGGGCGACCGCTCGAACGTGCCGGCCAGCCCATGGTCCTTGTAGTGACCGGTGGCCCCCAGCGAGGCGAACATGATGTCGCCGGCGGCGTTGGTGCCGGTGACCCGCACTTGGTTGGTGCGGCGTCCCGGGGCGAGCACCTCGGTATGCACCGAGATCTCCTCGTTTGCCGGTGCGGTGGCGATGAACTGGGTGGTCATCCACAGCGCCGTCCGGTCCGATACCGCCTCGGCCGTGGCGATCGATACTGCGATGGCCGTGCCCCCGTAGAGCCGTCCGTCGAGCCGGGCCAGGTGGTTCTGGACGGTGAAGTGGAAGCGGCCGTCACCCGTGCCGGGCAACAGACCGAGGAAGTCCTCGTCGGTGGTCATCGGCGCACCGTACCGGCGGCGGCATCGCCCGAACGAACGGCCTCGTCCGCCGTTGATGCCTCGATATCGCCGACGGCCGGCTCGCTAGGCGCAGCGACGCAATACGCTGCGGAGATGAGCAGTTCAGTGGATCCTCCTGACCCAGGTGGCCGTCGGTGATGCCCGGCGGCCCTCAGCCCGGGTCACCGCTCGACCCGCCGGCAGGCTGGGCTCGCTCCCCCGAGGTGGTGCTGGTGCGCCACGGCGAAACCGAGTGGAGCAAGAGCGGTCGACACACCGGGCGAACGGACGTGCCGCTCACCGAGCACGGGCGTCAGGAGGCCCGGCACCTGGGTGTGGCGCTGGACGGTCGGTCGTTTGCGCACGCATGGTGCAGCCCCCTGAGCCGTGCACGCGACACCTTCGAGTTATCGGGGGTCGACGCGCCGGTGGAGATACTCGACGATCTGCTCGAGTGGGACTACGGCGACTACGAGGGCGTGTCCACCGCCGAGGTGCGGCGCACGATTTCAGACTGGTCGGTGTGGACCCACCCGGTCACCGGAGGCGAGTCGGTCGAGGCGGTGGGGGAGCGGGCCGATGGTGTGATCGCCCGGCTACTCGAGGTCGGGGGCGACACGGTGCTGTTCGCTCACGGCCAGTACCTGCGGATCCTGGCCGCTCGGTGGATCGGGCTACCCGCCGAGGCCGGCCGGCTGCTCAGCCTCGACACCGCCGCTGTCTCGGTGCTCGGCTACGAGCGGGAGACGAGGGTGATCCGCCGCTGGAACCAGAGTGGATACGCCGGCGAGAGCAATCACAGACGGTGACGCTGCTCTCGACACCACCCTCCCTGTCAAGGCCCGGGTTGTCGCTGCCAGGGGCTTGGTTACTGCTTCCAGGGGTTTGGCTAGTGCTGACAGGGGCTGGGTTGCTGCTGCCACGTGTCGGGCTAGTGCTGCCATGGGCAGTGCCGACACTGGTTGCCGCAGCAGGGTCGGGCGGCCAGCGTTGTCGCCGTCATGACGAACAGGCCGGTGGCCGGGTCGAGGTAGCCGTCGTCACCCGCTTGTGAGGCGGCATCGTGGGCTGCCATCGCCGCCTCGAAATCCCGATCCTGAGGGCCGAACCGCTCGAACGACGGCCGCTTCCAATCGGCCCGGAGCCGTTCCGGGGAGGCGCCGGGCATCAGGACCTTTGGGGTGCTGGGCAGGTCGTGTCGGTCGCTGTCATCGGCCGATGGCGGTTGCCAGGCCCTTGGGGTCGGCGACGCTGACCCACAGCGCCGAGTGGTTCTTGAGCCCGATCACCTTGCGGATCGGCTTCTTGAACGCGACGCACAGGCCGGAGGTGTGGTTGGTGCCGAAGGTCAGGCCGTCGTCGGCAAAGCTCAGACGAGGGCCGACGGCCGTGTACCAACGGTGGGGCCCGGTGATTTCGGTGTGGTCGATGTTGTCGAGCGGGGTCTCGACGGAGAAGTACCCGTACTTGGCTCGGAACATCCCGTCCTCGGTCAGGTCCACCCCATCGGTGTCCCTGACGCCGAGCACGACGAACATCGGCTTCCACCGGTTGTCGAGCCGATATGGAAATGTCGCTGGTGTCGCCATCGGTGCAGCTTGCCAGAACCGCATGACAACGCCGAGGCGCCCGGACCCGAATACTCCGGTACGGTGACAGAGTGAAGAAGATCATCGCCCGCATCGCGCTCTTCCTCGGGCGTTACAAGCTGGTCAACCGTCCCCCGGACGAACCGGTGATGCTCCTCATCGCAGCACCGCATACCTCCAATTGGGATTTCATGCTGATGCTGTTCATGGCGTGGGCCAGTGACCTGTCGCCTCGCTGGCTGGGCAAGCGGGAGATGTTCGACGGCTTTCTCGGCCCGGTCTTCAAGCGTCTCGGCGGTGTGTCGGTCGACCGCGACAACCCCGGCAACCTGGTCGATGACCTGGTGGCCGAGGCCCGCACCACGTCGTCGCTAGCGCTGGTCGTGCCGGTGGAGGGCACACGAGAGAAGGGCGACTACTGGAAGTCGGGCTTCTACCGCATTGCCTCCGAGGCCGACATTCCCATCGTGCCCTCCTTCCTCGATGGCCCCACCCGCACGGGTGGCTACGGCCCGACCGTCATTCCGTCTGGTGATCTCTCGGCAGACATGGACAAGTTCCGTGCGTTCTATGCCGACAAGCGGGGCGTGAAGCCGAAGAACAAGACCACTCCGCGTCTACGCGAGGAAGACTCGGCGATCGCCTGACAGGCGTGGCGGCGCACCCATTTCGGGCTCACGCCGCCTAGCTCCTGGTTAGTATCGAATCCGTGAGCGACTACGTGATTCCCGATCCGGAGCCCAAGGAGATCGACGAACAGCTGTCGATCGAATTGCGCCACCTCGCCGACAACGCCGTCCTGAAGGCCAAGCCCCAGGGCGATGAGCGCTGCGACAACTGCCTGTACTACTTGGAGAACACCGCCGAGATCTCCTACTGCTGGCATCAGAAGCTGCGCATCCTGGTTGGCGGCGAGTGGTGGTGTCAGTGGTGGGAGGAGATCCCTGAGTAAGGACCGCACTGCCCCGTCGGACCCGCCGTCGTATTGGAACGGCGTCGACACCTCAGCCAACGACCGCGCCCACGTGTTCCACTCGTGGTCGGCCCAGGCGTTGATCAACCCGCTGGCGATCGCCGGCGGCGAGGGCAGCTGGGTGTGGGACTTCGACGACAACCGATACCTGGACTTCAGCTCCCAGCTGATGAACGTCAACCTCGGGCACCGTCACCCCAAGCTGGTGGCGGCGATCCAGGAGGCGGCCGGACGTCTGGCGACGATCTCTCCGGTCCACGCCAACGCTGATCGCTCCGAGGCGGCTCGGCTGATCGCCGAGGTTGCCCCTGAGCACCTGAACAAGGTGTTCTTCACCAACGGTGGCGCCGATGCCAACGAAAACGCCATCCGCATGGCGCGTTTGCACACCGGACGCCACAAGGTTGTGGCCGCCCATCGCAGCTACCACGGCGCCACCGCCGGTGCGATCACGATGACCGGCGACCCGCGTCGCTGGGCGTCGGAGCCGTCGATCCCTGGGGTGGTGCGCTTCTTCGGGCCGTACCCCTACCGCTCGTCATTCCACTCCGAGAACCCGGCGCAGGAATGCGAGCGGGCGTTGGCGCACCTCGACGAGCTGCTGATGTTCGAGGGTGCCCACAACGTGGCTGCGATCATCCTCGAGCCGGTCGTCGGCACCAACGGCATCCTCGTGCCGCCCGACGGCTACCTGGCCGGCGTGCGGGCCATCTGCGACCGCCACGGCATCGTGATGATCGCGGATGAGGTCATGGCCGGCTTCGGTCGCTGCGGCGAGTGGTTCGCCGTCGACCGCTGGGACGTGGCACCGGACATCATCTGCTTCGCCAAGGGTGTCAACTCCGGGTACGTCCCGCTCGGCGGCGTGCTCATGTCAGACGCCATCGCCGCCACCTTCGATGAACGGGTGTACCCCGGGGGGCTGACCTATTCCGGGCATCCGCTGGCATGTGCGTCGGCGGTCGCCTCGATCGGCGTGTTCCGCGACGAGAACATCTTGGACTCGGCCCGCACCCTGGGCACCGACGTGATCGGCCCGGAGTTGGAGCTGATTGCTGAGCGGCACCCGTCGGTTGGCGAGGTGCGCGGCCTCGGCGCCTTCTGGGCGATCGAGTTGGTGCGTGACCGCGATTCCCGCGAGATGTACGTGCCTTATAACGCTTCTGGCACCGATGCGAAGCCGATGGCCGACGTCGTGGCGGCGATCAAGGAGCAGGGCGTGTGGGTGTTCGCCCACTTCAACCGGATCCACATCACCCCGCCGTGCAACGCGAGCCATGACGACGTGCGCACCGGCCTGGCGGCGATCGACAAGGCCCTCGAGGTGGCCGACGCCCACATCGGGTGAGGTCTTCTTGCTGAGCGCGACGGGACCTCGACGATCCGCTGAACTCTGCCGCTATCGCGCGCTCTACGACGCGATAGCGGCAGAGTTCGCCGTTCAGCTGTCGCCCTAGGGTGCAGATCATGGAGGCATCAACCGACGGCATGGTCGTCGCCATCTCAGCATCTGAGCGAATCCCCGAGATGGAGCGCCGCTTCTTGGCTGCCCATTCCGGGGCGGAGCTGCTGTGGACCCCATATGTGGAGTCGCTGGAGGCGCGGTCGTCCAAGGCCCGGCACGGCGGCGTCAACGCTGACGGGTTGCCGACCCCGGAGATCACCGACGAGTTGCGCAACGCCTGGGCCCGCACCCAGGTTTTGGTTGGCCTGGATCTGCCGGCTGGGGTGGCCGAACTGTTTCCCCGACTGGAACTGCTCCAGCTGGCGTCCGCCGGATACGACAAGTGCGATCTGGGCGCGCTGGCGTCAATGGGGGTGCGCCTGGCGACCGCCAGCGGGCTGGCCGCACCCAGCATCGCCGAGTTCGTGATGGGTCGGCTGCTGGCGGAGTGGAAGCACTTCCGCACGCTCGACGCCCAGCAGAGGGCGCACGACTGGACCCAGCAGCTGGGCGTCGAGGTGGCGGGCCGCACCCTGGGGATCGTTGGGCTGGGCGCCCTCGGTCGGGCGATCGCCCGCCGGGCGAGGGCTTTCGACATGACCGTGCTGGCCACTCGGGCGTCGGCGAGAGCGGGGGAGACCGACCCCGAGGTGGACGAGCTCTATCCGGCGGCGGCGCTCGACGACATGCTGCAGCGGTGCGATGCGGTGGTGGCCACGCTGCCGGCCAACGAGTCGACGTTCGACATGTTCGATGCTTCGCGGTTCGCCGTGATGGCCGAGGGCACGGTCTTCGTCAACGTCAGCCGAGGCTCGCTCGTGGTTGAGACCGACCTGATCGAGGCGTTGCGGTCAGGCCATCTGCGGGCCGCCGTCCTCGACGTGACCCGGGTGGAGCCGCTGCCCGCTGACGATCCGCTGTGGGACGCACCCAACCTGTACCTGTCGCCCCACACCTCGACGTCGCTCGATCGTTACGCTGACAACCTGGTCGATCTGGCGGCGGACAACCTGACTCGCTACGTCGAGGGCCAACCGCTGCGCAACGAGGTCGAGCTCGCAGGCCGCTGAGCTGGACCTCAACGTCCTACTGGTCCATGACGGACCGGTTGCGTCGACGAGCACCACATAAGATTTTGGTTCCGGGGCCACCAGCAGGAGGGGAAGGATCCGTAGTGCCTGTCGTGCTGCGCATCGAGGGTTTTCGCTTCCTCTTCTACTCGAACGAAGGCCATCCTCGAGAGCCGGTGCATATTCACGTGCTTCGGGGTCGGGATGAAGCGAAGTTCTGGCTCCTTCCGGAGCCATCCTTGGCGTACAATGACGGTTTCAACGCCCAAACGCTCAACCAAATTCAGCGACTGGTGGAGCTACACCGAGACGACTTGGAACGAGCTTGGCATGAGCATTTCGCCTGAAGCCGTGCGCTTCGACCAGGATTGCATGTGGGTCACGCTCGATGACGGCCGCACTGTCGGCGTCCCTCTCGCGTGGTTCCCTCGGCTTCTGCACGCAACTCCTGTGCAGCGAGAAGCGGTCGAACTGAGCCGTCGCGGGTTGCACTGGGAAGCATTGGATGAGGATGTGTCGGTAGCAGGCCTTTTGGCTGGCCGCGGCGATCAGACACGGGAACGAACTCCGGCGGCCTAACACCCTCGATCCAACAGCCGTGAACCTCCGGTGGCGCTCAACACCGGTCGGCTGCGGGAAAGTAGAAATGTGACCCCCGATGCCGATGATGCGCGCCTGATCGGCGAATCGCTTGCCAACCCGGGCCAGTTTGCCGGGATCTTCGATCGTCATTCGGCCACGCTGCTGGGCTACCTGACTCGGCGCGTCGGACAGTCGAGTGCCGACGACCTGCTCGGCGAACTGTTTCGCATTGCGTTCGAGTCCCCGCATCGCTACGACCTGACCCGACCAAATGCCCGACCCTGGCTGTACGGCATCGCAGCCAACCTGTTTTGGAGCACTTTCGCTCGAACAAGCAAGGCGACGAGGCCTTGCGTCGTGTCCTACACCAGGACCGTCCCACCGACGTACCCTTCGATGATCGCATCGTCGCGGACATGGTCAACGCCCAGCGGGCTCGTCGGCTCACCGATCTGGTCGAGCGGATCACGCCGGACGACCGAGAGACGATCCTGCTCTACGCGTAGGAGCACCTGAGCTACGAGCAAATCAGCGACGCCTTGGAGATTCCCCATCGGGACCGTTTGGTCGCGCCTCAACCGGGTTCGACGACAGCTCCGTGAACTTTCGTCGCTCACCGGGAAAGAGATCGATGAACCCACACCTCGAGCCGAGGAAGGAACCCGCAAGATTTCTCAGCGAGAGTTCGACCGGCTGGGGTTCAGCGAATGGACCGTCACCGTCGATCGAAAGCGTCGGCCAGACGGTGCCTCCCGATGCGCCCATTTCATGACCGAGCCGGAGGAGAAGGAGAAGGAGAAGGAGATCCAGCTCGTCGGTATGGGCTCGGCTACCGATGGTAAGGATCCGTGGGCTCCGTTCGCTGCAGACCTCAACGAACAACTCAAGGCTGGCGTCGGAATGGAGAAGGCGGCCGACCTCACCTGCACTGGCCGAAAACACCGACCTCGAGATCAACGGCGTCATCATCCACACGGTCGCAGCAGTGCAGGTCAGCACCGTGGAAGATCCCTCAGCCTCGTGCGCGCGTGCCGACGTCAATATCGGTGGGATGGTCGCCGTGACTCTGCGCGGCCCGAAGCGCTGAGGGTCAGGCCAGCTGCGATAGGAAGTCGGCGACCCGGTCGGTCCAGGCGAACAGCTCGCCGAGCGTCGACGCCACGGACAGCTCGGCGTTGGGCAGGAGGTCGGCCAAGCGCTCAGCCGTCGAGACGGGGTGGCCGGGGTCGCCCGACCAGGCGAGGATCAGCGTCGGCGCGGCGATGGTGGCCACGGCGTCGGGGCCGGGCAGGTCGGCGTGGGCCGCCCCGCGGAACACGGCCGCCAACCGTTTCGGGTCGGCCCGCCGCAGCGACGCTGCCCGCAACTGGTTGAAGTCGTCGATCTCGGCGAACGGGTCGGGCGGCGGCACCGCCGCCGAGGCCTCGATCAGCGGTTCCACCCCGCCCTCGTCGACGATCTGGGCCATTGCCTCGTACAGACGTGCCTGATCGCTGCGGGTGTTCCAGACGGTGGGAGGGATGGTCAGCACGAGGCCTCGCACCCGGTCACCGAGGTTGAGCGCGGCGTGAAGCGCGGTTGCGGTGCCCATCGAGGCGCCGCCGAGCACGACCTCGGGAAGGCTGAGCGCCTCGATCAGCCCCACCTCGTCGAGGGCGAGTCGGTCCCAGGCGCCGTCGACGGGGGAGGCGAGCGGGCCCGACTCGCCGTGACCGCGGGCATCGAAGCGCACCACCCGGCGGGTTCGGCGGATGCGCTGCCAGTCGATCATGGGGAACTGGTCGTCCTCGGCCACGCTGCGGCTGAGGCCGTGGCCCCAGACCAGCGGCGCAGCGTCGGGAGCGTCGTCGTCGGTGGGCCCGACGTCCTCGTAGGCGAGGTCGATGCCCCGCACCCGGACCGTGTTGATCATGATGGCCCAGTGTTCATCGTGACGCCCCGGTGTTCATGAAGGCTCCGCGTTCGAGAAGACGACGCAGCCGGAGGCGGCGAACATGCCGCCGACGCCCAGGCACACCGACACCTCTGCGCCCGCCACCTGGGCCGGGGCGGTGCCCCGCATCTGACGGACGCTCTCCTGGAGGGCGTACATGCCGTACATGCCCGAGTGCATGTAGCTGAGGCCGCCGCCGTTGGTGTTCATCGGCAGCCAACCGCCGGGGGCGGTGTGGCCGTCCCACACGAACCCGGCAGCGTCGCCGGGAGCGCAGAAGCCCAGGTCCTCCAGGCCGTAGAGGGGCAGGTGGGCGAAGGCGTCGTACACCATGAGGTGGTCGACGTCGGCGTGGGTGATGCCGGCGGAGGTGAACGCGTCGGCGCCCGCCACGCTGAACGCCCGCGACGAGGTGAAGTCGGCCATCTGGGAGACCATCGGGGTCTCGGTGCTCTCGCCGTGGCCCAGCACGTACACCGGGGGGTTGGGAAAGTCGGCCGCCCGCTCGGCGGCCGTGATAATGAGGGCGCCGCCACCGTCGGTCACCAGGCAGCACTCGAGAAGATGGAACGGGTAGGCGATCAGGCGCGAGCCGAGCACGTCGTCGATCGTGATCGGCTCGCGGAACATGGCCCGGGGATTCAGCGCCGCCCAGTCCCGCTGCACCACCGCCACCTGCGCCAGCTGCTGGTGGCCAACGCCCCGCTCCTTCATAAACCGCAGCGCCGGGATCGTGAACATGGTCGGCGGGCCGGTCACGCCAAAGGGCGCCTCGAACTGTGCCGCCAGCCCGCCTCGGCCGCCCCAGGGTGCGGTGCCCACCCGCGACCGGCCGCTCTCGGCGTGGGTGATCAGCACGGTGGTGCACAGCCCGGCGGCGATGGCGGCGGCGGCGTGACGGACGTGGATCATGAACGAGCAGCCGCCCACCGAAGTGCCGTCCACCCAGTGCGGGGTGATGCCCAGGTAGTGGGCCACGTCGGTGGGGCGCTCGCCCGCGGTGGCGAAGCCGTCGATGTCGGCGACGGTCAGCCCGGCGTCGTCGAGCGCGTTGAGGGCGGCATCGGCGTGCAATTGGATCTGGCTGATGTGGGGCAGTCGGCCCAGCTCGGTGGTCTCCGCCGCACCGACGACCGCCACCCGTCCGCTGGTCACGATGCCAGCTCCGTGGTCGTTTCGGTCGTTGGGTCGACCGGTTGAAACAGCGGCATCGTGATGTCGTCGGTGACCGCCTCGAAGGTCACCGTCAGGGCCATGTCGAGCTCGAGCGCCTCGGGGGTCTGCTCGCAGCCGACGATGTTGGTCATCATCCGCGGGCCCTCCTCCAGTTCGACGACGGCGATCGAGTACGGACCGTCGAAGCCGGGATGGGGCCGGTGGCTGATCACATAGCTGTACAGCGACGCCTCGCCCGAGGCCTCGAACACCTCGACCTCTCGGCAACTGCACACCGGACAGAAGGGTCGTGGCGGGAAGTACACCTGGTCGCAGGCGTTACAACGTTGGAGCAGCAGCCGCCCGGCTCTGGTCCCGTCCCAGAAGTGCTGGGTCTCCGGTGTAGGGACCGGCACCGGTCGCCCGTTCGCTTCGCTCACTCCGCCCCCAGC
Source organism: Candidatus Microthrix subdominans (assembly GCA_016719385.1). Classification (NCBI taxonomy): domain Bacteria; kingdom Bacillati; phylum Actinomycetota; class Acidimicrobiia; order Acidimicrobiales; family Microthrixaceae; genus Candidatus Neomicrothrix; species Candidatus Neomicrothrix subdominans. The sequence continues at coordinate 494,102 of JADJZA010000007.1, forward strand.
GCTGTATCGGCCATGACCCGAATCGGCCAGCCTCATCCCAGACGATAGAGCAGTGCGCCGCCCGAGCGGCCTAGAGCAGGCCGAGCTGCAGCTTGACCGCGTCGCTCATCATGTGGGCGCCCCACGGCGGGCTGAACACCATCTGTACCTCGGCCTCGTCGACGCCGGGCACGGCCTCGGCCGCCCGCTTGGCGTCGGCGGTGAGCACGTCGCCCATGCCGCAGCCCGGTGCGGTCATCGTCATGTCGATCTCGATGCGGCGACGACCGTCGTCCAACATGACCTCTTCGGTGCGGTAGACCAGCCCCAGCTCGACGATGCTGACCGGAATCTCGGGGTCGTAGACCTCCTCGAGCGCCTCGGACACGTAGTCCATCGAGAACGGTCCCTTGGCCCGTTCGGCGTCGCGTGCGATCTTGGCGGCCAACTCCTCGGGCAGCTCGCGTCCGAGGGCGTCGGCGTCCATACCGTCGATGCGCATCAGGTTGCCGTAGTCGGTCTTCACCGTGAAGCTGCCGCCCAGTTCCTGGACGACGCGCACCTTCTCGCCCTCTTTGAGGACGACTTTCTCCCCGTTGGGCACGGTGATGGCGTCGATGTCGCGCGGCAGCGGCCGCATGGCCGACTGAATGGTCATGAGACCTCCAGCCGCTTGGCCTCCCGGTGGAGGTCGTCGTGCCCGATCGACACCTCGGCGTGCTTGGCGGCGACGATGCCCTTGAGGTGGTCGCGCAGCGACTTGGGCTCGATGGTGTCGATCACCTCGCGGATGAAGGCGTCGATCAGCATGCTGCGGGCCAGGTCGGCGGCGATGCCGCGGCTCTGCAGGTAGAACATCGCCTCGTCGTCCAGGCGGCCGACGGTGGCGCCGTGGGTGCAGCGGACGTCGTCGGCGAAGATCTCCAGCCACGGCCGACTGTCGGCCTGGCCGTGCTCGCTCAACAACAGGTTGCGGTTGGTCTGGTGGGCGTCGGTATCGACGACGCCGTGCCGCACGATGATGTGGCCGCTGAACGAGCTGCGGGCCCGCCCCTCGATGACCGACTTGAACTCCTGGTCGCTGTAGCAGCTCGACGCGCCGTGATCGGCGGTGATGACCGTGTCGTGGCGCTGGCGCTCGTTGAGCACCTGGATCCCGGCGAGGTTGGCCGTGGCGTGTTCACCGGTGAACGCGACGCGAAAGGCGTTGCGGGCGATTTTGGCGCCGAGCATGACCGACGTCGAGGCCAGCTTGCTGTTGGCGTCCTGGAACACGTCGGTGTGGCCGACGTGGATGACCTGGTCGGCCTCGGTCTGTACCCGGTGATGGGCCAGCGTGGCGCCGGCGCCCAACACCATCGTGGTGTCGGTGTTGTTCAGGGCTGCACCGCTGAGGCCCACGTATGACTCGATGATTGAGACCGATGCGTCCTGGCCGACGTGGATCACGGTGCGGGGGTGAGCGACCTCGAGGGTGTCGCCGGGGGCGGTCAGGTGCACCACGTGTACCGGCGCCTCGGGGATCGCCCCCGCTGCGGCGATCACGACGGCGGCGTCGCCCCCGTCGGCGCGGTTGAGCGCCTGAAACCCGTCGGACAGTTCGCTGCCATCGGCCAAGGCGACCAGAGCCTGATGGTCGGGCGGGGCCTGACTGCTCGGCCCGCACCAGACCTCGGACGATTCGGCGGCGTTGGACAGCTCGGGCGAGTAGGCACCGTTGACGAACACCAGGCGCGGGCCGCCGTGGATGCCGGCCAGCGATTCGACCGTCGCCAGGTCGACCGGGCGAGCCGGCGCCGGCTTGGCGTCGCCAAGTGCGGCGCTGAGCTCGTGGTGAGGTGAGTAGTGCCACGGCTCGTCGTGGCGGGTGGGCATGCCGTGCTCGGTGATCCAGGCGAGTGCGTCCGATCGTCGTTGTGACGTCCCGTTGGTGGCGTCGGCCGACTCCGGGCGGACCAGGTGATCGAACGGGGTGGTGGCCACGGTCACGAGGTCGGGGCGGCGAGGCTGGAGGCGTAGCCCTCGGCCTCGAGTTGGGTGGCGAGCTCGGGTCCGCCGGAGCGGACGATCTTGCCGCCGTTGAGCACGTGGACGTGGTCGGGGCGAACCATCTCGAGCAGGCGGGGATGGTGGGTGATGATGATCATCGAACGGTCGGGCGAACGCAGCGCCTCCACCGCGGTGGCCACCACCCGCATGGCGTCGATGTCCAGCCCGGAGTCGATCTCGTCGAGGATGGCCAGGCGGGGCTCGAGCAGGCTGAGCTGCAGCACCTCGTTGCGCTTCTTCTCGCCGCCGGAGAACCCGGTGTTGACCGATCGGCTAAGGAACGCCGGGTCCATGTCGAGGAGCGCCATCGCGTCCTTGGCCTTCTTCAGGAAGTCGGTGGCGGCGATCTCGGGCAGGCCCTGGGCCGTGCGGCGGGCGTTGACCGCGGTGCGCAGGAAGTACATGTTGCCCACGCCGGGGATCTCGGTGGGGTGCTGAAACGCCAGGAACAACCCGGCGTTGGCGCGATCCTCGGGCTCCATCGCCAGCAGGTCCTCGCCGTCGAAGTCGACGGTTCCGCCCAGCGTGTAGCCATCTCGTCCGGTGAGCACGTTGGACAGCGTCGACTTGCCCGCCCCGTTGGGGCCCATGATGACGTGCACCTCGCCGGCGCCGACCTCCAGGTCGAAGCCGTTGAGGACGGTTTTGCCGTCGATGGTGGCCGTGAGATTGTTGATGGAGAGCATCAGCCCACCGTCCCTTCCAAGCTGAGTCGCATAAGTGCCTGTGCCTCGACGGCGAATTCCATGGGGAGCTCGTCGAAAACGTCGCGGCAGAATCCGTTGACGATCATCGAGGAGGCGTCCTCCTCGTCGAGGCCGCGTTGGCGGCAATAGAACAGCTGGTCCTCGTCGATCTTCGAGGTTGACGCCTCGTGTTCGACCTGCGCCGTCTCGTTCTTCACCTCGATGTAGGGGAAGGTGTGGGCGCCGCACTCCGATCCGATCAGCAGCGAGTCGCACTGGGTGAAGTTGCGGGCGCCCTCGGCGGAACGCAGCACCTTGACCTGGCCCCGGTAGGTGCTCTGGGCCTTGCCGGCCGAGATGCCCTTCGACACGATCGTGCTCTTCGTGTTCTTGCCGATGTGGATCATCTTCGTGCCGGTGTCGGCCTGCTGCATGGCGGTGGTCACCGCCACCGAGTAGAACTCGCCGACAGAATCGTCGCCCTGCAGGATGACGCTGGGGTACTTCCAGGTGATTGCCGAACCGGTCTCCACCTGGGTCCAGGAGATCTTGGCCCGGTTGCCGGCGCGGCCCCGCTTGGTGACGAAGTTGTAGATGCCGCCCTTGCCCTCGGCGTCGCCGGGGTACCAGTTCTGGACGGTGGAGTACTTGATGTCGGCGTCGTCGAGCGCCACCAGCTCGACCACTGCGGCGTGCAACTGGTTCTCGTCGCGCATCGGGGCGGTGCAGCCCTCGAGGTAGCTGACGGTGGCGCCCTCTTCGGCGACGATCAGCGTGCGCTCGAACTGGCCGGTCTGGGCGGCGTTGATGCGGAAGTAGGTCGACAGCTCCATCGGGCAGGCCACGCCGGCGGGGATGAAGCAGAACGAGCCGTCGGAGAACACCGCCGAGTTGAGGGCGGCGAAGAAGTTGTCGCGGGGCGGCACCACCGTGCCCAGGTACTTCTTGACCAACTCCGGATGCTCGGCGACAGCCTCGGAGAAGGGACAGAAGATGACGCCCGCTTCGGCGAGGGTGGCCTTGAACGTGGTGGCTACCGAGACCGAGTCGATGATCGCGTCGACCGCCACGCCGGAGAGCCGCTCCTGCTCGCCCAGCGAGATGCCCAGCTTGTTGAAGGTCTCGAGGATCTCGGGGTCGACCTCGTCCAAGCTCTTGGGGCCGTCCTCCTTGGGCTTGGGTGCCGCCCAGTAGTGCATGTCCTGGAAGTCGATCGGCGGGTGGTGCACGTTCTGCCAACTGGGCTCCTCCATCTTCAGGAAGTGCTCCAATGCTGCCAGCCGCCACTCGAGCAGCCACTCGGGCTCGTTGTTCTTGGAGGAGATCAGGCGGACGACGTCGGCGTTCAGGCCCTTGGGCGAGAAGTCGGTGTCGATGTCGCTGTGGAATCCGTAGGCGTATTCCCGTTCGACGAAACTGTCGAGGACATCAGTCATGGTGCTCCTGCGGTCGCGATCAGACAATAAACCTAGCGCGGAGGGTGTTTATTGACAAGACGCCGGAACTCGGCACGAATTGCCGGGCCGACCGACGCCCGGGTGCCCCAAGTTACGCGATCGACCCTCGGTTCCCCCATCGGGAGGGCAGGTGGTTCGGCGTTTCGTCGTTCGGCGCGGTTCAGCGCCGTTGGTCGGCGAACCACTTGAGGGTGTCGGCGACGGTCTCGTGGATTGGCCGCACCCGGTAGCCGAGCTCGGTGGCGGCCTTGAAGTGGCTGACGCTGGGGGCAAAGCGGAGGGCGTGCAACGAGTCGGGGGTGAACAGCGGGATCCTCGTCCGCGGGGTCAGCTTCATCACCAGCGGTCCGAGCGGGGTGAGCAACGACAACGGCACGTCGAACCTCGGGGCCCGGGTTCCGGAGATCTCCGCGACGAGCTGTCCGAGCTCCTTGAGCGTGATCCGGGTGCCCGACAGGAGATAGTTCTCGCCACGGCGCCCGTGTTCCCATGCGGCGATCAGGCCGTTGACCACCTCGCGGACGTCGACGAAGTCGAAGCCGCCGGCGACGTTGACCGGGATCTTCCGGTCGCGCAGCTCCAGGATGGTTTCGCCCATTCGGGACGGGGCATAATCGTGTGGACCGATCACCCCGGTTGGGTTGACGATGACCACGTCGAGGTCGTCGCCCGCCGCCTTGAGCAGCGCCTGCTCGCCGGCGTACTTCGACCGGTCGTACGCCGGGGCATGTTCGTCGATCGTGCGCGGGCCGGTCTCGTCCAGCGACGGCCCGCACTTCTCCAGATCGAAGGCGTGCACCGAGGAGCAGTGCACCACGCGCTCGACCCCAGCGTCCCGGGCGGCGTTGGCCACGTTGGCGGGTCCCTCGACGTTGACCTTCCGCACCTCGCCGGTCGGGTCGCCGACGATCGAGATCATCGCAGCCAGATGAAAGACGACGTCGGCGCCGTCGAACGCCGCAGCGAGGGAGGAGCGGTCGCGGACGTTCACCTCGACGAAGTCGACGTCCAGGCCGTCGAGGGCTGGGCTGCGCCGAAGGTCGGCCGCGCACACCTCGATCCCTCGGTCGAGCAGGCTGCGGAGGAGGTTGGCTCCGACGAGCCCGGAGGCTCCGGTGACGGTGGCACGGGTCATGGCGGTCCTCGCGGGGTATTGGGGCACATTGGCGTCCCGGCCGCACCGAGCACGCCATCGATGCAGCCGATCCTACCCGCCGATGCCGCCAACGGTTCCGGTCGCCGACGATCGGGATTGCCCTGGCGATGTGCGGTGAGGTTCGGGTGCGCTCACCATTCCAAACTGGTTGGGAATCGACCGGATGACTCGGCTCGACCCGGACCTCACCAAGTGGTTGCGTCGTGTCCGGTGGCGGGTAGCCGGCTGTTGAGCTGGGCGCACAATTCCGTAGCGGCGGGGAAGCCGCACTCCCGTCGCCAGAGCTCGACCAGCGCATTTCGAAACGGGGCGTCGTGCCCGGAACCGGACGCGACGTGGCCGAGCTCGTGGCACACCGCCGTTGCCGTCCAGTGCTCTCCGTCGACAAACCACAGGATTCCGGCTCCGTCGCGCCTGCAGGCGGCTGAGAAGGTGGCGGTTCGGGACCGGCGTTCCACGTGAACCTCGATGGGTGCTCCGGGAAAAGTGTCCGCCCACCAGTCCGAGCACACGATTGCTTCGACGTGGGTGCGGAGCTCGGCGAACGTGCGGTAGCGCCGTGGCGGGAACGCCGCTGAGGCAGCATCCTCGGCCGCGTAGACGGCGCCAGCCCGGGCATCGCCGCCGGCCGTCTCAGCGCTGCGGGTGCTCACCGGCGCAGCGCCCTGGGACTGGGCTTCAGATGTCCGCCCAGCTCGGCTCGATCGCCGGCACGCTTGCCCGCCCGGGCACCGGAGGACGAGCTGCCGCTGCTGACGTAGCTGCTGCGCAGCCGCGGGAACTGGCGTCGGGTCTCCTCGTCCACCCGCTTGGAGCGGTCGATCAGCACGAGGGCCGCCGAGGGCTGCGACGCTCCGGCAACGCGATCGTGTTCGACGCCGGCAGTGTGACGCGCCGACTGAAGCCGCTCGTCAACCCGGTTGGAAAACGCCACGATGAAGCTGCGACGCCACTGAGCGGTCGCCGTCGGAGTTGGCTGCCGGGACTCGTCGGCCAGCATGGCGCGGGTCATCTGCACGAGCAGCGAGGAGAACAACAGCTCGGTCACCTCGACGTCGTGGCCGAAGCCGATCAGCGCCACCCGATGGCCATTCGATGAGGTGCTCAGTCGGATCACGCGACATCCGTTTGCCTGGGCGACGACACCGAGCAGCACGGTCTTTCGGTTGGCATAGGGCGCCGTGACGTCGACGGTTCTCGTGATCGGGGCCGAGCGCTCCTGCTCGGGCGTGTCGGCCCACACCATCGCCTCGTCCAGCTCCCACTTTGAGACCAGCGCCGCCGCCTTTGACAGGTAGGTGGTCGCCTCGTCGGGAAAGTTGGTCTCCTCGGCCTTGGCGAGCAGGGCGCGGACCTTGCGCAGACGGTCCGAGGCGAGTGGGTCGCTCACGACGTCGCCCCAACCAGCTCGATGAGTTCGTTCAGGTGTGGGGGGGGCTGGGGGGGGGGGGTCGGGGGGGGGCGAGTCCCGGCAGAGGGTGGGTCGGTTTGGGCCGTGGTGCGAAGGCCGGGCTGGCGCCGTCGGTATCGAACAGTGTGTGGTCGAAGTCGAACAGCACGGTCGAGTAGGTCATGTCCGCCTCGGGTTGATCGGGCATCGGGGGGACATCCGACGATAGGGCACCTGACGCTCGATCACAGTGGGCCACGCTCCCCGGGTTGCGTCCCTCGCCAGGGACGTCGTGTGAGGAGCGGCCCGCCCTCGCTCCTCGATGCTGCCGGGCGATCTGTCGACCACGCGGTGCAGCTACTCTCATCCCGTCCGGGGCGACCACCCGGCGATTGATGACGCCACTGGGGGCCACCGAGCGATGTCCACGCCAACCGACACGACGCCGACCGAACAGCCGCAGGGGGACGAGGAGCCGATCAACGTCCCGGTCAGCGATGTGGGCTCGGACACACCGATCGAACTCGATCACGACACCGTCGCCCGGTTTCAGTTCCACGGACGCGACGTCGGTTGGCTGATCGAGCGGCGGGCCGCCGAACGCAGCGACCACCCCTTTCTGGTCTGGCAGCCCAAGGCCGGGCCTGCCCGCACCTGGACCTACGCCGAGTTCGCCGCCGCCAGCGCCGAGGTCGCTCGTGGGCTGATCGCCCGCGGCGTCGGCGTGGGCGATGCGGTGCTCATCCACGCCGAGAACTGCCCCGAAGCGGTCATCGCCTGGTATGCGGTCGCCCGCCTGGGCGGCATCGCGGTCACGACCAACACCCGCAGCGTCGCCGCCGAGCTGAGCTACTTCATCGAGCACTCGGGCGCTGTGGGCGCCATCACCCAGCCGAAGTTGGCGGCGGTGGTGGCCGAGGCCGGGCCTGATTTGGCCTGGACGGTGGTGACCGAGGACAACTCCGGCGAACCGGCAGGCTCCGACGAGGCGGCGCACGGTTTTGAGCCGTTCGAGGCGTTGATGGGTGACCCCGGAGCGCTGCCGGCGCTCGAAGCGGACCCGCTGCGCCCGGTGAGCATCATGTTCACCTCCGGCACCACGTCCAAGCCCAAGGCGGTGGTGCACACGCACGGCAACGTGCTGTGGAGCGCCACGGTCAACCCACCCAACATCGACTTCGGGCCCGACGACACCTACATGTGCTACCTGCCGTTCTTCCACATCAACACCCAGGGATGGGCGATGTGGACGGTGCTCGGTGCCGGCGGCACCGTCGTGCTGCAGCCCAAGTTCTCGGCCAGCCGTTTCTGGGAGGTCATCGCCGCTCACGAGGTCACCCACCTGTCGCTGATCCCGTTCGTGTTCAAGGCGGTCGGTGCCGAGCCGATCCCCGAGCAGCACACGGTGCGAGTGGGGGTGTTCGGCCTGATTATGCCGTTCCTGGACGAGTGGTTGGGCATGCGGGTGATGGCCGCGTACGGCATGACCGAGCTGGTGACCCATTGCGTGCGCTCCGACCCCAACGAGGTCTACCCCGACATGGCGATGGGCAGGGTGGCGCCGGGCTATGAGCTGATGATCATCAACCACGGCACAGGCCGCCCCGCCGAGGTGGGCGAGATGGGCGAGCTGTGGATCCGTGGGGTGCGGGGCATCTCGGTGTTCCAGGAGTACCTGAACAACCCGGAGGCGAACGACAAGATGTTCACCGACGACGGTTGGTGCAGGACCGGCGACGTGGTGCGCCTCGAGGCGGACGGCAACATCTTCTATTGCGACCGGGACAAGGACGCGCTGAAGGTGGGCGGCGAGAACGTCTCGGCCCGCGAGGTGGAGGATGTCTGTCGTACGGTCCCCGGCATCGACGACATCGCCGTCGTGGCCAAGCGCCACGAGATGCTCGACATGGTGCCGGTCGTCTTTGTGATCCGCACGGAGACCGCCGAGCCCGAGGCGATCATGTCCGATGCGATCATCGCGGCGTGCCGCAGCGTCCTGGCCGACTTCAAGGTGCCCCGCGCGGTGTACTTCGTCGAGGAGTTTCCCCTCGCCGAACTGGGCAAGATTTCCAAGAAGGACCTGCGCGAGCTCGCCGACTCCTTCGAGGCATGACGATCGGCTGACCGGATGGGGCGGCCGAGTCAGTAGCCCGAGTACCGCTTGAGGGCCAGGCGATGAAGGCGGGCGGGCGCCCGGTTGATGATCGTTCGTTGCAGCCTGGACCCGGGGCTGTCGACGACCCAGTGGACACGCGAGCGGTCCTCGGTGGCCGAAACGATGGCGTTCGCCACGTCTTGAGCGCCCAGGTTGACGCCGACAGCATCGACGATGTCGCCGTCGGCCCCGTCGAGCATCCCCGTGCCGACGAAGCCTGGAGCGATGTCGCACACGTGGATGCCGTGTTGCTCCCATTCGATGTTGATCGCTTCGGTGAACCCCTTCACCCAGAATTTGCTGGCGGAGTAGCTGGCCAGCTGGGGGACGCCGTAGTCGGCGGAGGCCGAGCACATGTTGATGACCTGCGGGTCGGTTCCCCCCAACAGGTACGGGAAGGCCAGGTGGGTGCAGGTGAGCACGCCGTCGACGTTCACACCGGTGATCGTCCGGTGGCGGGAAAGGCTCAGCGATTCGAAGTCGCCCATCGAGAGCAGGCCGGCGTTGTTGAGCAGCGCGTCGAAGGAGCCTCCGTGAGCGTTGGCGAAGGCGGCCATGACCGCGCCGACGCGCTCGGCGTCGGCGACGTCCATGTGTTCGTAGCTGTGGCGGTCGCCCAGCTCGTCTCGAACGGCGGCGAGCGCGTCGTCGTTCACGTCGGTGAGGCACAGCACCCAGCCCCGGCCCGCCAGCAGCCGCGCGGCGGCCAGACCGATGCCGGCACCCGCCCCGGTGATCACCATCGTTCTTGGCGGCACGCTGGGCCCCTCGAGCACCGTCGACCGAAGAAACTCGATCTGCTCGCCGACGAACACCTCGAACGCCTCCCCGGTGTAGGGCTCGAAGTGGCCGACGTCATGAACTTTCAAGGTGACGTGGCGACCGGCGCCGGCCGCCTTGATCGCCGCTGCCGGCGGGGTGGTCTGATCCCTGGTGCCAACCTGCATCAGCACCGGCACGGTCAGGTGCGCCAATGCCCGGCCTGGGGAGTAGCCGGCGAGCCTGAGGCCAAACCGAGCGGCGACCCGCTGATCGAAGTCGAACCCCTCCGGTACCAGGTCGAGGTACTCGTTGGCCTCGGGGGAGGACATGATGGCCAGCTCGCCGGGTCGTCCGGTGGCGGGCACATAGTGGGGGGATCGGCCGAGCGCCCCCCGGCCGGCGTCGTAGAGCGCGTGGAGGCCGAGGCGGGCGCTGGCGGCCAGACCGGTCGAACGAGCCGACGCGATTGCGTCGGTGTGGGGTACCTGTGCGATAACGACGGCGGCATTGACACGTTGCGCCACGTGCAGCACGTGGCCACCGGACAGCGACGAGCCCCACAAAACGATCCGGGTGCCATCGACCGAGGGGCGTGTCCGGACATAGGCGACAGCGGCCTCCCAGTCGGCGTGTTGGGCGTCGATGTCGAGCAGTTGGCGTGGCTCGCCGTCGCTCGACCCGAAGCCCCGATAGTCGAAGACGAAAACACTCATGCCGGCGGCGGCGAAGCGCTCGGCGTAGGCGTCCAGGCGCATCTCCTTCACCGCTGCCAGGCCGTGGGCCATCACGACGCACGGTCGCCGCCGGTCATCGCTGGACGCATCGGCGTCATCGCCGCCGTCGGCAGCCGGGTACCACCAACCGGAACACCTGGTTCCGTCCACCGCAAACGTCACATCGCTTCGCCCCATGAGCATTCCCTCCGGAATGGACCGACGAGGCGGTCCTCGTGTCCCTCGCCTGCACCTCGATCGGCTGGTCGATCAGACGGCGAGCGCCTACCGTAGTCCGATAGACATTCAGAACCGACGACGTGCCAGGGGGGCCGCATGCGGGTTTGGATCGATTGGTGGCGCTGCCATGGTCGGCAATTGGGCGTGAAAGCGGTGGCGTCGTGAACGCCGACGCCGTGCCCTCTGCCGACTGGGAGAGCGCCGGCACCCGGGCCGCCCGGCACCCGGAGGACGGTCGGGCCGGTCGCACCAAGACCGCACTGCGGGAGGCGATGGTCGCCTTGGTGCTCGAGCAGGGGTACGACGCGGTCTCGGTCGAGGCGGTCGTCGAACGGGCCGCCGTCACCCGGGCGGCCTTCGCCGCCCACTTCGGCACCAAGGAGCGCCTGTTGAACGCGGTCGTCGACGAGTTTGCGGAAACGGTTGCCATCGCGTTCGAGGACGCTGACGTCGAGATCGAAGGAGGTCGCCTCAGCGTTCTTTTGGAACAGGCCCGTCGGTCCCATGATGTGTTGGCAATCATCGTCAGGGGAGAGGGTGACGGCGAGCCGTTGAGACGGTTTGCGCGCCGTATCGCCGAGGTGCTGGCCGAGGACTTCGACGACGAAATGCTCGAGGCGGGCACGACCCCCCGGGCCGATCGTCACCTCGCGATCTCGATGTGGGCCGCCGGCTTGACCGCAGCGGTCGGGTGGTTCATCGATGCCGGAGAGGGCGCCGATCCAGCGAAGGTCGCCGGCGAGGTGAACGCGATCGCCGAGCACGGCTGGGCCTGGGCGGCGGGGCGTGGAACGGTGTCGACCTAGCAACGGGCGCGCAGTCGGCGATGTTCGTTAACGTGTCGCCTGGAGCAAGTCTGCTGGGCATCAGGCGGAACAGATTTGCTGGAGGATGCACAAAGCATGTTTGTTGATCTCGTTGACATGGTGCGTAGCCGTGCCGATTCTCAGGGGGACGAAACCGTCTTCCGATTCTTGCTCGATGGCGAGGCTGACGAGCTTCCGTTCAGCTACGGCGAACTCGACCGTCAGGCTCGCGCCTTGGCGGTGCGCCTTCAACAGGAGGGACGCCCCGGCGACCGGGTCGTCATCCTGATGGCGCCCGGGGCCGAATTCGTCGTTGCGTTCGTCGCCTGCATGTACAGCGGGTTGATCGCCGTTCCGGCCTTTCTGCCCGATGTGATGAACGCCGAGCGGAGCGTTCCTCGTCTGCGGGCGATCGCCCAGGATGCCGAGGCGGTCTGCATTCTCACCGACGAATTGTTCGCCACCTTTCGGGAGCAGTTGTGGTCGGTCGCCCCGGACCTGGCTCGAACCCCGTGGTTGCTGGCCGGTGAGGCGATCCGAACCGGCGACCCCGAAGCGTGGTCCGACCCCGAGCTCGGCGGCGAAGCGATCGCCTTCATCCAATACACCTCCGGTTCGACGGCGCTCCCGAAGGGCGTGGTGCTCACCCACGGCAACCTGCTCGCCAACTCCGAGGTCATCAAGTCGAAGTGTTTTGTCGATGGCGAGTTCAGCGGCGTGTCCTGGTTGCCGCCGTACCACGACATGGGCCTGATCGGTGGGGTGCTGCAGCCCCTCTACCAGGGCCGACCGATGGTGTTGATGTCGCCGATGGACTTTCTGGCCAGGCCGCTGCGGTGGCTCCAGGCGATCACCAAGTACTCGGCGACCGTCAGCCCGGCACCGAACTTTGCCTTCGAACTGTGCGTGCGGCGCATCGCACCCGAGCAACGCGAGGGGCTCGACCTGTCGAGCTGGCGGGTGGCCTTCAACGGAGCCGAGCCCATTCGGCCGTCGACGCTGGAGCGCTTCGATGAGGCTTTTGGGCCCTACGGCTGGCGAGGCCAGACGATGCTGCCCTGCTACGGGCTGGCCGAGTCGACGCTCATGGTCAGCGGTCACGGTCCCGAGCGTCCGGCGGTCGTCACCGCCTTCGACCGCGATGCGCTCGGCAAGGGTGAGGCCCGGCCGGCAGCGGAAACCGAGACGGTCGAGCGGCTGGTCGCCTGCGGTGCGGCCGAACCCCTCCACGACATCCGCATCATCGATCCGGACTCAGCGGTTGAGCTCGACGATGGCGAGATCGGCGAGATCTGGCTGAGCGGACCAAGCGTCGGGCGGGGGTACTGGGGTCGTCGCCGTCAGACCCGGGAGATCTTTGAAGCGAAGCTGGACTCGGGCGAGGGCCCCTTTCTGCGCACCGGCGACCTTGGGTTCTTCCACGACGGTGAGCTGTACGTGGCCGGGCGCATCAAGGACCTGATCATCGTCCGTGGCCGCAACCTGTACCCCCAGGACATCGAAGGGTTGGTTGAGAAGGTCCCCGGGGTTCGGGCTGGGTGCGTGGCGGCGTTCGCTGTTGCCGCCGACGATGGTGCCACCGATGCGCTGGCCGTCGTGGCCGAGGTCGACGAGGCCAAGCTCGGCGATGCGAGCGCAGCGGTGGTGGCGATCCGCTCCGCCGTCACCGAGCACTACCAGGTCGCCCCGGCGGTCGTGACGTTGATTCGTCCCCGCTCTCTGGCCAAAACCTCGAGCGGCAAAGTGCAACGCCACGCCGCCAAGCGGGCCTTGGAGGAGGGAGCGCTCGATGCGGTGCTCGCCTGGCCACCTGAGTCGGATCGATAGCACCACCATCATCGACACCGCGCAATCGGACGACACCACACCATCAACGCCGCCGACGGCGGGAGGCAATCGTGAGCATTGACCAGATCAAAGACGCCATTGAATCGGGCGGGACGGGTGAGGACCTGGCCGGGTTGACGATTCCTGATACCTATCGGGCAGCCCATACCCTGCGATCGGAACAGGAGATGTTCGCGGACATGGCATCCGCGGACAAGGACCCGCGGAAGTCGCTGCACGTCGGCCAGGTTCCCACGCCCGAGTTGGCGCCCGACGAGGTCGTCGTGGCGGTGATGGCGAGTGCGATCAACTACAACACGGTGTGGACCTCGGTGTTCGAGCCGTTGTCGACGTTCTTCTTCCTCGACCGGTTTGCACGGGAGGGCCACTGGGAGTCCCGCCACCGCCAGGACTTTCACGTCGTCGGTTCCGACGCTTCCGGGGTGGTCGTCCGGGTTGGCAACGCGGTGCGCAATTGGAAGCCCGGCGATCGCGTGGTGATCGCCCCGGTCGTCACCCATGACCAGGATCCCGATGCCCACGAGGACCAGATGTTGTCGGCCAACCAGCGGGCCTGGGGGTTCGAAACCAACTTCGGTGGCCTGGCCGACCTGACGGTCGTTCGGGCCAGCCAGCTGTTGAGGAAGCCGACCCACCTCAGCTGGGAGGAGGCGGCGGTCAACCTGCTGTGCGCAGGAACGAGCTACCGGATGCTCGTCGGTGCGCACGGTGCACGCATGAAACAGGGCGACATCGTGTTGGTGTGGGGTGGGACCGGCGGCATCGGCGGATACGCGGTGCAGATGGTGCTGAACGGCGGCGGCATTCCGGTCGCCGTCGTCTCGTCGCCGGAGCGGGCCGAGGTGCTTCGGGAACTCGGATGCGAGTTGGTGATCGACCGCAAGGCGGAGGGCTACCGCTTCTGGTCGGACGAGCACACCCAGGACGAGTCGGAGTGGCGACGCTTCGGCAAGCAGATCCGCTCGCTGGCCGGCAGCGATCCGGACATCGTCTTCGAGCACCCGGGTCGCGAGACGATGGGTGCGTCGGTCTTTGCCGCCAAGCGAGGCGGAACGGTCGTCACGTGCGCCGCAACCAGCGGATACAGCCTCGAATACGACAACCGTCACCTGTGGATGAAGCTCAAGCGCATCATCGGCTCCCATGGTGCCAACATGGCCGAGAACGCGGAGACCATCCGTTTGCTCGACCGCGGAGCCATTCAGCCGCTCCTCACCGCGACCTTCGCCCTCGATGATGTGGGGGAGGCAGCACGTACCGTCCAGCAGAATCGCTCCGACGGCAAGGTGGGAATCCTCTGTCTGGCCTCGTCGGAAGGGCAAGGCATCGAGGACCTCGAGAAGCGGGAGCGGATCGGTGAGGATCGGATCACCTCCTGGTCCCGAAGCTTCGCTGCGAACAAAAGGTCGGTACAGGACTAACGCGGTGCGGTGTTTCCGGGGCGGTCACTCCGGTCGAGCGGCGATTTTCCTGGCGATCTCGTCGAGCACCGAACGGGGGTCGCGGCGGGAGTCGGGAAGCGGCTCGTCCCCCCGGTGCAACCGGTAGGTCGGGTGGGACTCGATGTGGATGTCGTCGGCGGGAATCTGGCCGATCACCCGGCCCGGGTTGCCGGCGACCACCGAGAAGGGTGGAACGTCCTGGCTGACGACTGCGCCGGCGGCGATCACCGAGCCACGCCCGATCGTCACGCCGCTCAACACGACCGCCCGTAGACCGACCCACACGAGGTCTTCGATGCGAACGAACGACGTCTCGGTCCCCGGGCCATAGGCGTCCATGACGTGCGGTTCCTGGAACAGATCCATGCCGTGCTGGATGCGCTGGTCGGCGAGGAGCGGGTGATGAAGCCCGTCGATGATGTAGGCACCCTCGGCGATCGAGCACCCGTTCCCGATCTCGACGTAACCGGAGCAGTCAATCCTGGCATTGACCCCGATCCCGCAGTACGAGCCGATCGAAACATAGGCGTACTGCCGGATGTTGAGTAATCCGTCGACCAGGCAATGGTGGCCCAACTGGATGCGCGATCGGTCGCCGGACAGGTTGATGATCTGTCCGCGGTCGCCGACGATCAACCCCTCCCCGGCGGTGCACATCCGATGGAACCGCCGCTCGCCTCCCAGGGTCCGAAGAAAGTAGTCGGCCTGGCGGTAGACGTTTCCGGCCGCCCCGACGGCGTTGCGAAGACGGGGGCTACGGGCCAGACGATCGGTGATCGCCCCGGCCGCCCGCCGCCCACTGAACCTGCGTGTCGTGGGGGCTGCGGGTGAAATCGCTGTGGGTGGAGGCACGGTCGTCATCTCCGGTGAAGGGATCGGTCGGTGCTGGCGGTGAACTGCATTGAGGGAGGCCATGACGACTGCGGCAACACCGCCAGCATGAGGCTCTTGGAGCAGCCCTGCGTGGTCGGTGTCGATCGTCGCGACGGCGGGGGGAGTGACAAAACGATCGAGCCACGCCGCCCCGGGTACCGAACGGTCACCATCGGCGGTCGCTCCTCTGGTTGCGTGCACGAGGGTGGTCGACGCTCGAACGACTGAGGACGGGCGGTGCCCGGCCATTGCCTCGATCGAAGCGATGGCGAGGCTCCAGAGCCGGGCGAGCAGGTCGCGAAGTGCAGGCTCGTCCAGGCTGGTCGTGCCGTCGTCGAGCACCCGACGGACCGTGGCCTCAAGATCGGCGTCGGGCTTGAGGTCGGCAAGCTCGACCGGGTCGAGCGGTTCTCCGCTGGCGTCCTGCCCGAAGAACAACCCGTTGAGGTGGTCGCAGAGCAGCGAGGTCACACGCTCGGAGCGGTCCTGATCGGGTGCACCGACGGGTGGCGGCGGGTCGAGCAACCACAGCTGATCTACCTGCTCGCCGGCCGTCTCGAGCCGTGCCGCCATCTCGAACGCCACCGTGGCGCCCAGCGAGTAGCCGCCGATCAGGTAGGGACCCTCGGGTTGCCGTCGGCGAAGTACGTCCAGATAGGTATCGGCCAGCGCGGTCACGGAGGCGAGTGGTCGATCACCGGCTTCGTCCAGGCCCGGTGCTCGGAACGCCCACATGTTGTGGTCGTCGAGTGCGGTACCCAACGGGGTGAACGTCTCCGGGGCGCCAAACATGCCTGGCACCCACCACGTCATCGGGCCAGCGCCGGTCCGCACCGGAACCACCGCCGCCGTGCCGGATGGTTGCACGCGTGACGGGTCGGGCGGTGCGACCCCGCGGTCTGATGGCCCCACAGCTCCGGTCTGGGACGGCCCAGTCAGCAGGGCGGGGCCCGCATCTCGAAGCAGGGCAGGAACGGCCTCGGCCAGGAGGTGGCCGGCGAGAGCGTTGGTCGTCATCGAGCGGGACAGCTCGGTCAGCGGAACCGTGTAGCCGAAGCTGGCCTCGATCCGGGTCCGCAACTCCATGCCGACGAGCGAGTCGACCCCGTAGGTGTCGACCGGCGTATCCTCGTCGAGTTCGTCGGGGTCCATCCCCACCATCGACGCGATGTCGGCACGGACGATGCCGGCGATGAGATCGCGTCGCGCGGCGACCGGCGTCGAGGCCAGAACGGTGGGCAAGGATGCCTCGGACGCCTCACCCGTCGTCTCGTCCACCCTGAGAGCAAGTCCTGCTATCCAGGGTCGAAGCGCCGCTTCACCGGCCTCGACGGCCACGTGGGACCATCCCCGCTCGTCGTAGGCGGCGGCGGGCAGGCGGGCCGACAACAGGCGATCGAGCACCCGACCGGCGAGATGGGAGGGGACAGCGTGTTCGTCCGCTCGACCGATCGGACCGATGGCGAGATGAAGCCCGGGCTGCCCTGCGACGCAGCGCCGCCGGGCGACCGCCGCGGCTACACCGTCGTGAGCGGCGCTCTCGGCGGTGTCGGAGGATGACGAGCGGACGCCCGGCAGATCGGGGAGCGGCCCGAGCATGACGAACAACGACAGGTCGAGGTGCTCGGTGGCTCGATCGAGCAGACCGGCGGATCCACTCCGGCGGGGGATCCACACCAGTCCGGCCAGGGGCGCCGAGGCCGTGCCGGCTTCGGCGATCAGTTGGGCGATGGCGGTGGGGTCGGAAGCGTCGATCAGGCGCTCGACGACCGTTTCCTCCGCCGCTGTGCCATCGGTGGTCCCAACGCGTTGATCGTCGGATGGACGGGCAGCGATCACCCGGGTCGCCCCGCGTTCCGCCAGCCAGTCGATCGCGAAGCTTTGGGCGGCCTGGGAATCATCGTCGGTGTCATCGGCGCCGACCAGGTAGGTCGCTGCGGCGTCGGCGACCCAGCGATCGACGATTTCGGTGACCGGTGTGTCAGCGGCGCCGACGCCGATGGCGATCGGGCCTTGCGGAGCGGAGCCGACGACCTCGCCGAGGGCCTGGGGCTCGGGGTCGACGCCGCCCTCGCCGACCAGTTGGGCAAAGGTGGCGCCGAGCAGGCCGGAATCGCGTCGGTGGGCGGCGAGGAGGTCACCATGCCAGGCCTCGAGGCGAACCAACGCGCCGAGCGCCGCCGAGCGGTTTGCTCCGTCGGCCCGATCGGGGAGCGGCCACAGCGCCACCCGATCGACGACCAGGTGGCTGGCAACCGCTCCGGACACGACGACCGCCACCCCGGCTGATGCCGAGGCTCGGTCGTCGGAGACCGTCCCGTGCCCGGTGCGCCCGTCCGGGTCGCCTCCGCCCGGCTCGTGGTCATCGTGGAGGACGATGCTTCCGATGGCGGCAACCCCGATTGTACCGCCGGGCAGGGCCGAGGCTGCCTCGGATGTCCCGGTGAGCGCGGCGGACACCTCGACGACAACCTGGTCGGGTCCCGGTTTGGGGACGACGAGCGGGACGATGTCGATCGTGTCCTCGTCGCTCCAGACCGCCCGATGTGGTCTGGCGTCGGCCGGTTTGCGAACACGGCTGGGCGGCGGCACGGGCACGTCGGCGAGTCGGCCGGCCGATCGAATCGTCCCGCGAAGAAGCACGGCGTCGTCGGGTGCGTCGGCGAGGAGTTCGGCGGTGAGCCGATCGAGATCGAGAACCCCGCTGGAGACATCGATCGAGGTGGGGCGCAACCCGGGGTGGGCGGTCACGGCCGCGCTCAACCACCCGGTCAACGCCGCCGAGTCGAGATCGAGTCGGCCGTCGGGACCTTGGCGGCCTTCGCGGGTGACGAAGTACACCCGCAGGCGGGGCGGTTGGCGCTGCGCCAGGGCCTCGATCGTCCCGACGAGACCACCCGGGGCGGGGACGACCGCCTCGTCGGCGGATCGCCCGGGACGATCGAACACGACGACGGCCGCCTCGTCATCTCCGTAGCGGTCGAGCCAGGCCTCCAGGTCGAGATGCTCGGCGTCCAAGCGCTCCCGGACGGCCTCGACGAGGTCGTCCTCCTCGTCGCCCAGACAGAACCAGCGCCGCTGCCGGACCGGTTCGCTCGCCGGGGCTGCCTCGTCGGACCAGCACTCGATCAGCAGCGAGCCGGGGAGTTCGTCCGCGTCGGGCGCCCGGTTGGCGAAGCCCAGGCCGCGCACCTCGATGATGGCGGCCCCCCACTCATCGACGACGTCGAGGTCATCGGTCGCCAGGTCGATCACCGCTCGGGCGCCGGAGGTGAGGGGGTGGCGAACGACGAGGCGTTCGACGGCGACCGGGGTGAGGGCGGTCGTCGCATCGACCCCGCCGAGCGAAGCCGCTGCATGCAGCGCTCCGTCGATGAGCGTCGGGCCGACCGTCCACTTCGAATCGCTTTCGGGTCCCGGCGCCTGCAGGGTGACGACCGCTTCCTGGCCGGTGGTGACCACCGATCGCACGCTGCGCCACGGGTCGGTCACCGTCGACCGATGAGACGAGCGTTTGATCAGGTCGGCGCCATCGAGCCGTCGTCCGGTGAGCGCCAGTCGCGAGGAGGGGACGATCGGGCCAGGGCCGTCGGCCGTCGCTTCGGCGGAGCCCCGAGCGACCAGATGGATGTGGTCACCGTCGTGCACCGAGAGCTGCCAGTCCCGTCCATTGGCGGTCGCCGTTGCGCTCAACCGGAGGTCCAGTTCGTCGCCTCGGCCGCTCGACAGTGGGGCGAGCTCCACGTCGCGCAACACGACCGCGGCGCACCCCATGCTCGACCTCATGGCAGCCACCGCCAGCTCGAGCACCAGCCCCGGCGTCAGCCCCTCGGGTCGATGCGTTTCACCGGCCGCGGCTCGGGCAGTGACGATCGTTGCGCTCCACGCCTGGGTGCCGGCGGCGTCGAACAGGTCCACCCCCTCGTCCAGTATCGGATGCCAGCGCAGGTGGCGTTCGCCGCGTTGGCCGTGCCGAACCTCGCCAGTCGCAACGTCGGGTGCCGCATACCAGCAACTGCGGTGATCCCAGGAGTAGCGGGGGGCCTCGACCTTCGAGGTCGAACGCCCGGTCGCCGCCCTCCAATCGACCGCCGCGCCCGCCGTCCACGCGGCCGCCAGCGACCGGCGCAGCGCCAGCGGGCCCGGCTCGCCCTGCTTGATCGTGTGGTGCACCGTGCCGGTGGCGCCGAGCGCGTCCAGGCAGCGACGGGCGGCGACCTCAACCACCGGATGAGCGGCAATCTCGATGAACAGCTCGCCGCCGGCGTCGACGGCGCTGGCCATTGCATCGGTGAATCGCACGGTTTGGCGAAGGTTCCGACCCCAATATTCCGGGTCGAGTTCGGTCCCGTCGATCAGTCCGCCGGTGACCGTGCTGATGATCGGTATCCGGTTCCGACGCGGTTCCAAGAAGTCGATCGACGCAGTCAGCTTGTTGGCGTAGGGCGTCATCAACGGCCCGTGTCCCGGGATGTCGCCGACGGTGAACACCTGGGCCATCACCCCCTGTTTGGCCGCAGCGGCCACGACGGCGACCGTGTCGGCCTTGGGGCCGCTGATCAGGCAGTTGTCCGGAGCGATGATGCCGGCGATCGTGACGTCGGCGCCCAGGTCCTCGATCAAGCCGGCGACATTGTCGGCGGGGAGCTCGACGAACGCTGTATTTCCGGTGCCGTTGGATTCCTCCATGAACCGCCCGCGGTTGAGAACGATCTCCAGGCCATCGGCCAGGGCGATCACCCCACCGATATGAGCGGCGGCAACCTCGCCGATGCTCTGACCGATGAGCAGGTCGGGCTCGACCCCGAAGGACCGCCAGCGCTCGGCCAATGCCACCTGCAGGCTGTAGAGCAGCGGCTGGGCCCGCTCGTGGTCGAGGACCGGCTCGCCGGACCGGAGGACGTCGATGAGTGAGAAGTCGGCGAGCTCGGACAGTTCGGTGTCACAGCGCTCGAGCACGGAGCCGATCACCGGATCGGCGAGCAGGTCGGGATCGAACGGCCACCAGGCCCGACCCTGCCCGCTGAAGACGAACGCGACGCGGGCTGGTTCGCCGCTCCGGCGATCGCCGCCGATGGCGCAGCGGTGGGCCTTGCCCGCCGACGCCGCCGTGAGCGCGGCGATCGCCCCCTCGGTGTCGGGTGAGACGATGGCGAGGCGGCGGGGGTGTTCGTCGCGGTTGAGCGCCTGGGCCACCGCCAACTCGCCGAGGGAGCCGGGGTCGCCGGCGAGCGCATGCGCGAAACGGTCGACGGACGCAGCGAGGGCGCCGGGGGTTCGCGCCGACAACGGTAGGAGGACAACGCCGCCATCGTCGTTCGTCGGTGGACTCGAAGCGGGCGCCGGAGGTGGTGCGCTCACGATCACGTGCGCGTTGGTGCCGCCGAAACCGAATCCGCTGATCGCTCCCCTGATCGATCCATTCTCCGGCCACGGCGTGGGGGAGGTCACCACGGCCAAGGCGTCGGCACGCTCAAGGAACGGGTTGGGGTTCTCGTAGTGGATGGTGGGCGGAATCGAGCGGTGGTGAACCGCCAGGGCCGTCTTGATCACGCCGGCGATCCCGGCAGCCGGCTCTAAGTGACCGATGTTGGTCTTGACCGAGCCGACCAACAACGGTTCGTCGGCGCTTCTCCCGGAGCCGTACACGGTATCGAGCGACCGCAACTCCATCGCGTCGCCCAGCACCGTTCCGGTGCCGTGCGCCTCGATGTAGGCGACCGAATTGGCTTCGACGCCGGCGTCGCTGCAGGCGGCGGTAAAGACGTCGATCTGGGCGTCGGGATTTGGGGCGGTGAGGCCGTTGGATCGGCCGTCGGAGTTGGTCGCTGAGCCCTCGATGACGCAGTAGATGCGGTCGCCGGCGGCGATCGCCGCCGACAATGGTTTCAGCAGCACCAGGCCGGCACCCTCGCCACGTACGATCCCGTCGGCGGCCGCATCGAAGGCCTTGCACCGCCCGTCGGGCGCGATGGCGCCCGCCCCGAGAAAGTTGAGCGTGATCAGTGGGGTGAGGATGGCGTTTGCGCCGCCGGCAAGGGCGGCGGTGCACTCGCCGCGCCGGATCGCGGCGCAGGCCAGATGAATGGCCACCAGGGACGACGAACAGGCGGTGTCGACAGCGACGCTCGGCCCCCGCAAGTCCAGGCCATAGGAGATCCGGTTGGCTGCGATGCTCAGCGCATTGCCAGTGCCGAAGAACGCGTCGATCAGCTCGGGGTGTGCGCCCTGCCGTCGGCCGTACTCGGGCGTCGAGATGCCGAGGAACACGCCGGTGGCAGACCCCCGCAGCGACGAGGGTCGGACGTCACCGTCCTCGAGTGCTTCCCACCCCACCTCGAGGAGCATCCGTTGCTGGGGATCCATTCGATCGGCTTCGAGCTGGGAGATGCCGAAAAAGACAGGGTCGAACTGGTCGATCCCGTCGACGAAACCGCCCAGGCTGACCTGCGAGGGCAGATCCTCGGGCAGGTCGCGGTCCTCCCAGCGCCCCTCGGGGACTGGTCCGACGGCGTCGATTCCGTCCTGCAGCAGGCGCCAGTAGGCCTCTGGTCCGTCGGCGCCGGGAAAGCGGCAGCCCATGCCGACGATCGCAATCGGTTCGTGTCCCTGGCCGGCCGAGCGTGCTGAGTCAGCCCCCCCGGTGTGTCCGGGCCTCGTCGAGACGGCTGCTCGGTCGACTCGGGTGGCACCGGTGCCCAGGAACGCGGCCAGCTCGGAGGGGGACTCGAAGCTGAACACGACCGTCGGGTCCAATTCGGCGCCGAGTTCGACCTCCAGGTCGGCGAGGAGCTCGGCGGCGGCGAGCGAATCGATGCCCAAGGAGTTGAACGAGGCGGCGGGGTCGATCTCGTTCTCGGCCAGGTTTGCCGTCTGGGCGACCCGTGCGATCAGCCACCGACGGATCTCGGCCTCGCTGTGTCGGGGCTGCGGGGACGGGCCTGGTTCAGTGGGGTTCATCGACGCCTCCGGCCAGCTGGGCAGATCCCGGTGCGGCCGCCGCCAATTCCAACGAGCCGTCGGCCGTGGCGCGCAAGTCGTCGAGCAACGACTTCGGGAAGATCTGGAAAATGATCACCATCAGCGGATAGGCGATGGCCGTGACCGTCGCGAGCACCAGAAAGTTGTCGCTGACGATCCTGGTAGCGCTGAGGGCCAGCCAGAGAACAACCCCGAGAATTGCCAGGCGAAACGTTCCGCGGATGTCGAAGGAGTACGGCGCGAATTTTCGGAGCAGTAGGGCAGCGCTGCCGGCGCCGACCATGGTGGCAACGATCCCCACTGCGGCGACCCCGGGCAGCCCAAACCGTGGCGCGACAAAAGGATAGGCGCTCACACCGACGGTGAGACACAACGCGTTGATGGCGAGGATCAGTCGAGGCCGGCCTATCGACAGGAAGACAAACCCGGCCCAGACCATGAGGCTGGCCAAAATAAGCGCGATCGACATCAGCCGGAGCGGTTGGGCGGCAGCGTCGTACCCGGGTCCGAAGCTGGTGTTCAACAGTTCGGCGAGGGGCGCCTGGAACAACAGGATGGAGACCGGGAGAAACAGGGCGAGGATGGCGGTGCGGGCGGTGGCGTCGATGCGACCGAAACGGGTGCGGTCCTTGCGAATCCAGGCGGCTGATGCCAGAGGAAAGGCGACGATGGCGATGACACTTCCGAACAGCGAGAGGTATTGGATGGGAAGGATCGCAGCGTTGAAGATGGCGACGGTCTCCGGTGGGGCGGTCACCCCGAGATAGATGGTTCCGGACTGGACGGTCGCCAGCCCAAGCAGCCCGGCGACGCCCAAAGTCAGTGCCTCCCGAACGAGCAGACGCGTGCCACGCACGCGCGGTCGGAGGTGGATGCCGGTCTTGAATCGGAACAGCCCGTAGGCGACGACGTCGGCGACCGCGTAGGCGCCCACCCACGCGAGAAACAGCGCCCACCATGGCACCTCGAGGGCGAGTAGCAGCAGCGTGAACGCAAATCGCAGCACCACGTAGACCATACGGGGGGCGACGTCGAGGTAGGCGCGCAGCTGCGCCTGAAAGACGGCACCGACGACGAAGAAGCTCTCGCCGAAGAACTGGCTCGACGCGAGCAACGCAGCGAGGTGAACCTCGAGGAGTAGTTCGCCCCGTGCCAGGCCAATGGCGAAGAAGATGACCTGGGTGGCCAACGTCGCCAGCACCGAACCGGCGAGACGAACGCCGACGGCTGCACCGATCACCTCCTCGGGGTCCTCCCGCTGGGTCACTCGCCGCACTGCGACTTTGTCCATCGAGAGGTCGGCGACGACAAAGGCGAGGTTGATGATGACGTTGACGAGCGCGTACCAGCCCATCTGCTCCTTGGGGAGGTAGCGGATGATGAGCAGGAAGGCTGCGACGTTGAAGACCAAGAACGCACCGAGCCGGGCGAACTCTGAGAGAGAGCTCGCCGCTCCTCGGCGTTCCCAGTTGGCGGACTCGTCCGCAAGAGCGTGGTCTGGTGCGCCCGTTGGTGCGCCGCTCACCGCGCTTGACGACTCTGGAACGCCGGCTGGCTCCGCTCCGGGCTGATCAGTCACCTTCACCGCATCGCTCCGCCGCAATTGTCTCCCGAACTCGTGCCGTTCGGACGCCCGCACGTCCGGCTTCGCTCTGCTAAGCAGGAAGGATGCTGTATCACCCTCGGTGCAACAGTCAAGTACCGGCAGATGCCAGGAGAATGCCCTGATGACTGTGGGGCCATCTGATCAGCGACCATCCGAGGCTCCGGGTTCGGCGCCGCCGCGCCGCCGCGGTTGCCTGCGGGCGCTGTTGATCACTTTCGCCGTGCTTGCGGTCCTCGTCGTGGCGGTGATCATCGCTGTCACCATCGTGATGAAGGTGTCGTCCAACCGACCCAGCTCCGGTGAAGCGATCGACGGTCGGCCGATGGGGCAGGGGAGCGAGGCCTCGGTCAGAAGGGACGTCCCGTCCGGCGCCGAGGGGGTTGACCCGCTCTCGCCGGACGACATGATCGTTCCCGTGGCCCGTAACCCACCGTTCAACCCATGCGCAGATTCGGGGCCGGACTTCGATCTCGAGATCATGGGGCTCGACGGCGATCATCGGCGTCCCATCGGGGAGGATCTCGACGAAGGGGTGGGCAGCGAGGGTGCGGTCAACACCTCGAAGGAAGAGATCTGGTCGCGCCTGTCACCGGATCGGCGTCGCCTGGTCTTCTATCGTTCCCCCAACGCCAAAACCGGGGAGACCTGCCGGTACGGTGTCCAAGAATTGTGGATAGCCAACGTCGACGGCACCGGCGTCCGCAGTATCTTCTCCAACGCCCAGAAGCTCGAGCTCGCCTCACGGCTGGGTTGGCCCTCCGAAGGCACGGTGCAAGGTCATGCCGATTGGTCTCCCGACGGGCGTCACGTGGTGATGTTGGTTGGGTATGCGCCGTCGCTGGGCCCCCTGCCGTTACTGAACCAGGGTGAGACTGAACTGTTTGTCCTGAACGTCGATACCGGTGCTCTCCGTCAGGTCACCCGCCGAGTCGACGATCAAGGTCGCGGGGTCTCGGTCGATCCGAGCTGGACCCCGGACGGCAGCACGATCATCTTCGTCGGCTGTCCGGACGCGACGCCCAGCTGCGACGACATGCAGATCCTGTCGGTGCCCGCCGACGCCAAGGAGGCGAGCACGACCTCGGTGGTCTTCGATGGGCCCGGTCGCAGCGGTAACGACCCGTACGTCTCGCCGGATGGTAAGTCGATCACGTGGATGGAGGTGGGGGCGCTTGAGACGAAGCTGTTCGTCGCCGCGTTCGAATTGGGCCGGGAGATTCAACCAGCGGATGGGGTGCTGGTCGACGCCCATGGGGGGTATGCAAACTGGAGCGCAGACAGCAGCCAACTCATTTACAGCCGGCTGTGGTTGGGTGATCGTTTCGGGTTGTACTCCAACGCCTTCGATGGTCAACCGTCGGCGAGGTTGAGCGCCCCCGGTACTGACGAGGTGTTCTATGGTCCATCGCCCTGATTCACCTCGTCATCCCACTCTTCGTAGTCGAGCGATGACTGACTGAAGTATTTTTGTGGCTGGTCGGGGACGGTGCACGGTCGGACCGTCGTGTCATTGAGCACAATTTCAGGTTTCATGTTGTAGGTCACCGCGCGCGTGGCTACGTTGTGCCGAGCGGACCGGGAGGGAAGCGGGATCACGGAACGTGGTCGCATCTCAATGGCGGAGGAACTGGGTGGAACGGACCACGTGGACCGGGCGTGAGCTCAACGATGTCTTAGATCGGACGAGCCCTGTGGTTCGTGTCGTCCAGTTGGAGCAAAGCGAGACGGTAGAGCAGCGTCCTTCCAATGCGCCGCTGGAACTCGATGAGATCGAACCGTACGTGCGCGAAGTTTTGGACGGGCTCGATCCGGCGCTGATCCCCGAACGCAGCGCACGCTATCGATGGTCCAAACGAGCCTTTGACCTGGTGGTCGCTGTTCCCGGGCTCGTCGTCGCAGCACCGGTCATCGGAGCCCTCTCGCTGTTGATCCGTTGGGAAAGCCCGGGTCCGGCGATCTTTCGTCAACAACGGGTGGGCCTCAATGGGCGGGTTTTCACCTTCTACAAGTTCCGCACGATGTACACGGATGCCCGCGAGCGGTTTCCTGAGCTCTACGACTACTCGTTCGACTCGTCAGAGCTGGAGAGCCGCTACTACAAGCAGGCGCAGGACCCGCGCAACACCAAGCTGGGCGTGATCATCCGCCAGACGACCCTGGACGAGTTGCCCAACCTGGTCAACGTCATCAAGGGTGACGCAAGCATCGTCGGCCCGCGCCCGGAGCTGCCGGAGATGATTCGTCATTACCGGCCTTCGGACCTGCGAAAGTTCCGCGTGAAACCCGGTCTGACCTGCCTGGCCGCCTCGACGGGACGGAACACCCTGACGATCGATGAGCAGATCCGAGCCGATGTCGAGTACGTGACCGGGCAGTCCTTCAAGCTGGACCTTCGGATCATGTTGCAAACCGCTCGCACGATCGTGCAATCGATCGGCGCGGTGTGAGCGCAGTGACAGGGGCGTCGTCTCGACCAGCCGGATCCTCGACCGTGGAGGCAACGGACTCGGTACCGGTGCTCGAGCCTTCGACCGACGGTCGCGAGGGATTGGTTCCGGACGTCTCGGTCACGATCGTGACCTATCAGTGCAAAGACCTGGTGCTGAGGTGCCTGGACTCACTCAATGAGGGGGCCCGAAGCAGTTGGATCGAGGTCGTCATCGTCGACAACGGATCGACCGATGGTGTGGCCGAGGCCGTGAAGGATCGATACCCCGACCTGCGCGTGATCGCACTCGGCAGGAACGACGGGTTCGGTCGGTCTCACAATCTGGCAGCGTCTCACGCCACGGGCCGCTATCTGTTTGTTCTCAACCCCGATACTGTCGTGGAACCCGGATCGATCGACACGTTGGTGCGGTTTGCCGACGAGCGGGAGCGCCTCGGCCAACCGGTCGGCATGGTGGCGCCCCGCCTGCTGAATTCCGATGGAACCGATCAGCGCACCGCTCGGGCGTTCCCGACGGCCTCGGCCGGATTGTTCGGCCGGCGTTCACCACTGACCCGGGTGTTTCCGCGCAATCGGTGGTCGCGCCGGTTCTTGGTCTCCGATCGCACCGAGGACGACGAACCATGGGTCGTCGATTGGGTGTCGGGGGCCGCCATGCTGATTCCAAGGGCCGAGTTTGACGAACTCGGCGGTTTCGACCGCGACTTCTTCATGCACTTCGAGGACGCCGAGCTGTGTCACCGCATCGGTGCGAGCGGGCGGGAGGTGTGGTGCGTGCCCCGGTCGCAGATAGTTCACGCCGAGGGCGGGTGTCGGGACGGTTGGTCGCCGGCTCAACTTTGGCATTTTCATCGGGGCGCCTATCTATTCGCCCGCAAGGCGAGGTACCCGAGGCTCTCCGACCCTCGCCGCTGGGGCATCGCCACCCTGTTGGGCATGCGCCTGCTCGGGGCGTTGGGGCTCCGCCTGCTACGACCGACCCCAAAGAACACAACCAATCAAGAGGAGGTCGAGCCCCGTGCATGAGCGCAACTCGCCGTATACGACGCAGAAGTCGACCAGTGACGACACCAAAGCCAGCTCTGTACCCAAACGACGCTTGCCGTTGAAGTCGCAGCGCCTCGGTGGTTACTGGCGCGTCCCCGTTTTCGCGCTGGCTGCCGGGTTGATCGCCTTCAGCGCCTCCTTCGTCGTCCAATCGCAGTACCCGTCGGTCTCCCGGATGTTGATCCGTACCGGTGAGACCTCCTACAGCTCGACCGACTCGGCCGAGACCCTGGGCGGCGGTGGCATCAACATCGGTGGAATCGACATCACCAAACAGCAGACGCTGGGTAACACGTTGATCGCCCTGGCGCTGTCCAAGCAGTCTGCTGCCGAGGTTGTCGACCGCATCGGTGTCGAGAAGATCAACGGGGGTGAAGAACCGAGCCTCTCGATGACGACGAAGATTGTCAACTTCTTCAAGGTCGGCGGCACCGGCACCGCGCCGACGGCAACCGAAGCGGCGATCGACCGGGTTCAGGGTTCGCTCGAAGCGGTCGTGCTCGACGAATCCTGGGTGATGGAGATCACTGCGTGGGACCCCGATCCCGAGCTGGCGCGTGAGATGGCCAACGTCACCGCCGACGTCGCCGTCGATCAGAGTTCGCAGCGGTTCAAGGAGAACTCCGTCCGTGAGCTCGAGTATCTGTCCGGGCCGGTTGAGGCCGCTCGGGCCGGAGTCACGGCCAAGGCCAAGGCGATCGCTGACTTCAAGTCGGCCAACAACATCATTGCCGAAACCGGGAGTGGACCCCTTGCAGGCGGCCTCACCCCGTCGTCGTCGGCCAGCCTCGAGCAGCTCAACGGTCAGCTCGCCGGTCTGCGGGCCCGTGAGCAACTGCTTCAGCAGCAATTCTCCGATACCCCACAGACGCTGACGACCGAAACGCAGCAAGCAGACGGCTCGATCACCCGCCAGCAAGAGTCCAATCCTGACTACGACAAGGCGCAGCAGGCGCTTGAGAGCGTCCAGGCAGACATCGCTGCCAGCGAGGCGCAGTTCAACGAGCTTGCCGGTCGCCTCGGTGGTGGTTCGGCGCCATCGATCAACGAGATCCAGGTGAAGCTGGCGGCGCTCCAAAGCGAGCTCGATCTTGCCCAGGAGAACTACAAGAGCCTCAACGACCACTACAACGCCGTAGCGGTCACGGTAGAGAAGCCCCGTTTTGATGCGTCACGGTTGGGACCCGCCTCCGTGCCCACCACGCCAGGTCGGCCTCTGCGCTATCTCTTCCTGCTGGTCGGTGCGCTGGTTGGTGCCTTGGGCGGGTTGCTGCTGACCTGGTTTCGCAGCATCCGTGAGGAGGACGAGGCTGTCGGTGCACTTCAGGTGTCCGAGGGCGGTCGGAACACCGAACGCAGTGCGTCGGGTCCACCGATCGGTGCCCAGGTGGTCGACGTCACCGGCTCGGCGGCTGCCGGCGCCGACGACGACGCCGACACCGACGACCAGCGGCGGGCCACTGAGCGCTCAACGCCGGTCGTCGATGTACAGCCGCGCCCATGACGGTGTCCGACCTCGCGCCCGACAGGCTTGATGAATCACCGGCCGGAGGGCGGATCCCGCCAGTCGCCCGGAAGCGCCTGAAGGGCGCGTTCATCGGGTTCGGACTGTTCTTGTGGGTGATGAGCGGAGCGATGGGTGGGGTGAAGGGGGCGACGCTTGCTGCGGTGATCTCGGTGCTGGTTGCGGCCGTTCTGGCGGCGCGACCAGGCATCGCTCAGTGGTTGCTCGTCGACAGCCCTACTGCGGACGTACCGCCGCACCGCCACGGGCCGTTCCTGACCGATCTGGCCGAACGGACGACCAGGACCCGAACGCGCGAAGTGCTCACCGGCGCCGTGCTGCTCAGCATGACCGTCGTTGTGGCGATCGGTGCCGCCACCATCGGCGAAAAGGCCCTGATCATCCTGGTCGGGCTCATGGCGCTGATAGCGATGGTCGCCTTCATCAAGAACCGGACACTGTTCTTCATGTTCGTTTTCGCCTCGTCGTTCACTCTCATCCTCTATAAGAAGTTCACGCCGGTGTTGTCGGAGCACTACGCGGTGGCGATCTACATCACCACCGTGGACGTGGTGCTGTTACTCCTCTATCTCATTTGGGCGTACGAGGGAAGCCTCTTCCGGGATCTCCGGTCCGGCCTGAAAAACCCGGTGTTCATGTTGCCGCTCGTCGGCGTCGGTCTGACCCTGCTGTCGGCGGTCAACGCTTCGGATCAGCGTCTCGTCTGGGCCGAGACCGTTCGATACCTGTGGATGACCGCTCTGTTCGTTTATGTGGGAATTCGCGTGCGCCGTCGTGAGCACATCTGGGCGTTCATGTTGGGCTGGATGGTGTTCCTGGGCGTGCAGGTGTTGGTCACGACCTCCCAGAAACGCACCGGAGGGTTTCTCGGAATCGACCTCCTGCGCCTGAAGCCGGATCCGCTGGATCCGATGGGCACGGAGTACCTGCGGCCGTTCGGTACCCAGATCCACCCTGTGTTTCTTGGTTGTGTGGTCGGCATGCTGTGCCTCATGGTCTCCTGCTTTGCGCTGCACGTGCCGAAGCGAAACCTGATGCGGTACGTGCTTCTCAGTTGTATCCCGCTGGCGTTCGTGTTGGTGCTGAACTCCAAGACACGCGCCGCTCTCGTCGCACTGGTGCCCGCGGTAGCGGTGGTCCTGTTCCTCGCGTACCGCCGGAAGCTGATCTCCCCCCGCATCCTTATCGTGGGCCTGCTTTTGGGCCTCATCGGGATGGGGGTGTTTTCCCAGCAGATCACGGGCCTCACCGGATCGCTGTTCGGTTCTGGTACGTCGAACGCCGGCGAGAACTGGCGCATACGGTGGCAGATCAACCTGATCGGTTATCGGATGGTTCGGGACAATCCGCTCGTCGGTACTGGGCTCAACAGCTTCACGGACCAGATGGACAAGTATGCCTACGAGCAGAAGGTGTTCGATAAGGCTCCGGCACACAACCTGTTCGTGTTGATGGCGGCGGAGACGGGGCTGATCGGGCTCGGAATGACCATCGTCATCGGGTTGGCGTACGCGCGCTACGCCTACAGGCTCACGCGCATGCGCGATCCCATGTACGTGAGCCTGGGCATTGGCGCGCTCGCTGTGCTGGTGTTCCTGACCGTCGAGGAATTGAACAACTTCACGCTGAAACAGGATGTGCCAATGGCCATGTTCTGGACTATCTTCGGGCTCGTCGTCGCCGCCAACCGGATGGCTGATGAAAACGCCCCCGCTCTTCCGGCGCTGTCGTGGCTGCGGCCGAGCCTTGAGGACGACACACAGAGTACCTCGGTGTCACTCGCAGCGACGGCTGAGCCTGAGCACGCGATCAAAGAAGGTGTGTCATGAACGCGGATTCCGAGGCGATCAACGGACAATCCCCCGTCGGCGCCAAGCGCGAGCGCGTGGACGTCGTGATCGTCAACTACAACACCGCCGACCTGCTGGTCGACACCCTGGACGATCTCCACCTGCATATGCCCGATCATCTCGATTGGTCGGTGTTCGTCGCCGACAACGATTCGGCGGACGACTCGGTTGAGCGTGTTCGCAATGCGTGGCCGGACGTCAACCTGATCGAGATGGGCGGTAACACCGGATTCTGTCGCGCCAACAACGCTGCGATCCGCGCCGGCGACGCCGAGTACGTGTTGCTCGTCAACACCGATACCAGGCTGTTCTCAAACACGGTCGACTCGTTGCTCGACACCCTACGAAGCGACTCTTCAGCGGCTGTGGTTGCTCCTCGCCTGCAGTTCGCCGACGGCCGCTTCCAGCCCGCCGCCAGCGGCGCCGAGGTGACGCTGCACTCATATCTCATGTGGGGCAGTGGTCTCGAGCGTTTTGCCGATCGGTGGCCGTTTCTCGAGGGCACCTACACCACACGAGATCACGGTCGGGTGATGCAGGTCGGGTGGGTGTCGAGCGCGTGTATGTTGTTGCGTCGCAAAGCGATCGAGTCGGTCGGACTCATGAATGAAGAGATCTTCCTGTACATGGACGATGTCGACCTGTGCCACCGCCTTCGGTCCGCCGGTTGGACGGTGTGGTTTCGTGGCGACGTTCAGGCGGTCCACTTCATGAGTGGCGGCGAGCTGCGTCGTCCGGGAACGATCTCGCCGCACACGGTGGACTCCTTGACCCGTTGGTTCGACAGCCAGCACGGCCGGTGGCGGTCGAGAGCATTTCGCGCAACGGGAGTGCTCGCTCACGGCGCTCGTAGTGGCCGTTTGGCCATGCGCTACGCGCTCCGCCGCGATGCCGAATCACTGGACCGGACGGTCATGAACCTGCGCCTGGCTCAGTACTTCATTCGCAGCGGCGTCGAGCCGCCCTCGATGGACGTCGTGGACGTCTCAATCGAATCACACCAAGCAAGGGAGAAATTGTGAAAGTACTGGTAACTGGCGGGGCCGGGATGCTGGGTAGATCCCTCGTCCCAGCGCTGGTTGGCGCCGATCACGACGTGACGGTGACCGACATCGATCTCTCTGCCCCCACACCATGGGGGCAGAGCGGCCCGGTCATCACCGAATTGGACGTGCGGGAGCGCTCGTCCATCGCCGACGCCTTTGCCGACGTGCGCCCCGATCTGGTCGTCCACCTTGCGGCGGGGACGTCACTCGAGTTTGCAGATGCCAACGAGGACGCTACCTACCTGACCAACACGATCGCCACCAAGTACGTGGCCTTGGCAGCCCGCAAACACGATGCGGCCATGGTCTACATCTCGACCGCCGGGGTGTTCGACGGCACCAAGCCGTCGGAGGTCTACAACGAGTACGACCAGCCGAACCCACTCAACGTCTACGGGCAGACCAAGTACCTCGGGGAGTTGATGGTCAAGGAGTTCCTCGAACGGCACTACATCATCCGTGCCGGCTGGATGGTCGGCGGGGGCCGGTCCAAGGATCACAAGTTCGTCGCCCAGATGCTCCAACAGATTCGTGACGGCAAGAAAACCTTGTATGCCGTCGGCGACAAGCTGGGCACTCCCACCTACACGCCGGATTTCGCCCGCACCTTTCTTGGGTTGATCGATTCCGAGCTCTACGGCCTGTACCACATGGCCTGCGGCGGACGGGGCAGCCGCTACGACGTGGCCGCACGCATCCTCGACGTTCTGGGCCTGAGCGACCAGATCGAACTGGTCGAGGTCACCAGCGACCACTTCGCCGAGGAGTTTCCCTCGGTGCGGCCGTACTCGGAGATCATGCGAAACATGAACCTGGAGCTGCAGGGCATGAACCACATGCGGCCCTGGGAGGTCGCCATCGAGGAGTACCTGCACAACGAATTTAGTGATCTGATCGTCAAGGATCGGTCGGCGCCGACCGATCCCTCACCAAGCCTGATGGGAGCCTGAAATGACCAACCAATCCGACGACCGCAGCGTGTGCGTCGTCATCCCGATGCCCAACGATCCCCCGTGGGAGCTCTTCGACGCGATCAGCGACGACATCCCCATCATCGTCTGCGACGATTCCAACGGGAAGCTCGCACCTGCGCCGCGACCGAACGTGACCTACTTCGACTACGCCGCTCAAGAGGCCTATGCGGGCAAGCACTATGCCGCCATGCCTCACCGCTCGGCGGCCAGTCGAAACTTCGGCCACTACTGGGCGTACAAGGAGGGCTTCGACGTCATCATCGCTCTCGACTACGACTGCGACACCCGAGGCGACTGGGTCGGCGACCACCTGTCGTGCCTCACCACTGTCACCGATCAACCGGCGGTGCAGCCGGTCGCCCAGGGCGGCTGGGTCAACTCGATCGAGAACGACGAGTTCTATGCCCGCGGCTATCCCTATGAATATCGCACGAGCGAGCTGTCACAGGTGATCGACACCACCGCCTCCGGCGAGGTGAAGCTCAACATGGGCGTCTGGGATCGTGTGCTCGACCTCAACGGCGTCGACAAGTTCTGGAAGGAGCCGCCCTACGACCCGGGCCTGCGCGCGGACGAGAACTGCATTGCGCTCGGCAACATCCCGGTCTGCGGCATGAACACCTCGTTTGCCGCCGAGTTGACCCCGGCGTACTTCTTCCTGCCCGACTGCTGGGTCAACGGGACGTGGCAGCTGTCGCGCCACGATGACATCTGGGGCGGCTACATCATCAAGAAGCTGATGGATATCAACGGTGACCTGTTCAGCTGGGGTCGCCCGGTTGTCGAGCACACCCGCCAGACCCCGTTGGAACGTGTGGCCGTCCTCGAGCAGTGGATGCACCTCATGTCGGTGCCGTTCTACGAGTTGGTCGACGAGGCCGTAGCCGACCTGTCGCCCGGCGGATACGTCGACCTGTACGCCGGCTTTGTCGACGAGTTCGAACGCCGGGTGGGCAAGAGTTCCGCGCCGGTGCACTACCGCGCCATCTACTCGGAACTGGCTGACTGGATGCGCCGCTGGTCGGAGGCGTTCCAGTGACCACCCCAACCAAATCCGGCTCGGCGCCTTCTGGCCCGGTTGGATCCGACGAGCTGCGCCGACGTGTTGATGAGATCGACTGGTTTCACTCCTACGAGATAGCGCCAGGCATCGTCTCACCCGGCGAGTACCGGCCCCAGATCCACCTCGATCGCGGCTGCCTACCCGAAGATCTGACCGGGCGCTCGGTCCTCGACATCGGTGCTTGGGACGGGTTCTTCAGCTTTGAAGCCGAACGGCGAGGCGCCGCCCGGGTCGTCGCCGCCGACTCGTGGGCCTGGCAGGGCCGCAGCCCGCTGTCGCCCAAGCCGGGCTCATCCGAGCCGGCCTTCGGGTCCAAGCGAGGATTCGAGTTGGTTCACGAACTGCGCAACTCCAAGGTGGAGACGACAGAGGCCGAGGTCTACGACCTCGATCCCGACGTGATCGGCACCTTCGACGTTGTGCTTTTCCTCGGCGTGCTCTATCACCTGCCCCATCCGCTCCTGGCGCTCGAAAAGGTCGCCTCGGTTGTGGCTGAGGGCGGCATGGTGATCGTCGAGACGGTGATCGATCAGACGTTCACGCGCCGACCAGCGGCGGCTTTCTATCCCGGCAGCGATCTCAACGACGACGATTCCAACTATTGGGGAACGAACCCGGCCTGCAACCTCGCCATGTTGCGCGTCGCCGGGTTCGAGCGGGCCGAAACCCACTGGCACACCCGCTTTCCCACACGGGCAGGCCATTTCGTCAAGCAGTTCATCAAAGGTAATCGCCTGCCGTTTGTGCAGGCGATGAATACTGGTAGGGGCGTGTTCTATGGCTACAAATAGGACCTTCATAACGTCTCGCCGAGACGAGATACCCCTCGAACACCGGCACGCCAACGAGAAGTCTGTCTACGACGACATGGCCGATCAGGTACTCGCCGAGTGGACCGATGAGGAGATGCTCGTCGACCCCGATGAACTCCCCGAGTGTCATCAGTTCGAGGGGCCGATGCAGACCCTGATCGACTGGGCGGGCCCGCTGGAGGGCAAGACCGTGCTCGAGACGGGTTCGGGGTTCGGGACGCTCAGCTGTTGGTTGGCGATGAACGGAGCCCGGGTGATCGCCACCGACATCTCCCCGAAATGTCTTGAGGTTGTCGAAGAGCGAGCCCGACGAAACGGGGTCGCCGACCGGATCACGACGATCAACACCCCGGTCGAGACGTTGGAGGGAGTCGACGACGAGAGTGTCGACCTCGTGTTCGGTCGCACGGTCGCGCACCACTTCGAACTTCCCCCATCGGCAGCGAGCATGTATCGGGTACTCAAGCCGGGCGGCCGGGCGGTGTTCGCCGAGCCGGTGATGTTGTTGCCGGACTGGGTTTTCCGGCTGCGCCGCTCCCGGGCTGTGACCAGCGTGTTTCCCCCGTTCGTCCATACCCCGGATGAACGGTCGTTCGATCACGAGATGATCGACGACCTGTCGGCGCCGTTCGACAAGGTGACGATCGCCCACTTCGGACTGATGACCCGAGTGTCCAGCTTCGTACGTGTGCCCGACCGGCTCTTCGCCGCCATCTCCCGGGTGGATCAGAAGATCCTCGAGCGCGTCGACGCTGCCCAAACCGTCAGCCGGTACATGGTGATCCGATTGGACAAGTCCCCGACGAGTGCCGCCGATGTCTGAGAGCACCCATTTGAGCGCCGAAGCGCGCCGCCTGCCCGCTCCGATGAACGCTTTGGCACCCAGGCCACCCGTCCCGGCGATCCGGAACGATGAGAGCTGGGCGCCGCACGGCGTTACCCACCCCGCCTACGGCACTTATGTCCCACAGTCGCGGCCCGAGGCCTTCGACCTGGCCATGAAGGCCTGAGCGGTGGCGACGTTCCTGGTCACCGGGGCGTCGAGCGGCATCGGTGAAGCCTGCGCGCTGCGTCTCGATCGCTTGGGACATCGGGTGTACGCCGGGGTGCGAACCCCGGAGGACGGTGAGCGTCTCCGAACCGTCGCATCACCCCAGCTTCGTCCGATGATGGCCGATGTCACCGACCCCGACCAGATCGGGGCGACGATGGCGGCCATTGACGATGAGGTCGGCCCGGCCGGCCTGGACGGCCTGGTCAATAACGCCGGTATCGTTCGTCGGCGGGCCGGTCGAGTACGTGCCGCTGTCCGAGTGGCGAACCCAGTTCGAAGTCAACGTCTTCGGTCAGATCACGGTGACCCAGGCAGCGCTACCGTTGCTTCGGCGGGCTCGTGGCCGGGTGGTCTTTGTCGGCTCGATCTCCGGTCGGGTGTCGACGCCGCTGGGTGGGCCCTACGGGGCGTCGAAGCACGCAATCGAGGCCATAGGGCAATCGCTGCGCGAGGAGTTGCGGCCTTGGCGCATCCGGGTGTCGGTGGTGGCCCCCGGCGTCGTGCGCACGCCGATCTGGGGAAAGGGGCTGGTTTCGGCCGACGAGACAATCGCGGCGATGCCACCCGAAGGCACCCGGCTCTATGGGGCGTCGATCGATCGTTTGCGAGCTCAAGTGAAGGAGATCGAGGCCAAGGCCTCCACCACCCCGGAGAGTGTGTCCGAGGTCATCGAGCACGCCCTGTTGAGCCGGCGACCTAAGCACCACTACCTACCGGGCGGCGACGCCAAGCTGGTTGCAGCTGCCGTCTGGTTGTTGCCCGACCGCGCCGTGGCCCGGATGCTTCGCCTGCCTGCAACGTGAAGGACAACGCAATCAAACACCGATACGACCAGGGGGGCACCGTGAGCGGGCCTGAACCGAGCTTCTCGATCATCCTTCCCACCTACAACCGCAGCTCGGTGGTCGAGGAGACGCTTCGGCGACTCATCGACCAGGACTATCCGCCGGATCAATACGAGATCCTGGTGTGTGACAACTCCTCCGACGAGACGCCGCAGATGGTCGAGCGGGTGGCGGCGACGTCGCCGGTGCCCGTTCGGCTGCTCTCGAGCGACGAACGCCTCCCGGCGGTGAAGCGAAACCAGGGCCTTCAGGTGGCCACAGGGGACTTTGTCCTCTTCATGAACGACGACGTCTGGGTTCGTCCCGACTTTCTCCGCGAACACGCCGCCTCTCACGCGGCTCACAACGCTCCGGTAGCGGTTCTTGGCTTGGTGGAGCAGTCGCCCAAAATGCCGCAAAATCCGTTCATCGAGTGGTACCAGCCCTTCGCATATCAACTGATCGAGGACCGGGCGGACCAGTCGGTTCCCTATCAGTTCCACTGGTCGATGAACTTGTCACTGCCTCGCGACGTGATGATCGATCGCCAGCTGATCTTCCACGAGGACTGGTCGGAAATCGGCAGCGAGGACGTGGAGTTGGGCTACCGCTGGACCCGTGCCGGCTACCAGGTGATCTACAACCCCCGGGCCTGGGGCGAGCACTATCACCCCCACGATCTCGACACGGCCTGTCGCTTGCAGGAGGTGATCGGCAGGGGTCTGCGTGACCTGGAGGCCTTGATCCCCGATCCCGGTCTCCTCGAGCGTTACGGGGTGTTCAGCTGGGATAATTCGCCGCGGTCGGTCGCCCGCGGCGCAGCACGTCGCGTGTTGTTCAATCGCCTGACCGTGCCTCCCGTGCAGCGGCGCCTCAGCGCTCTCCGGCATCGCAATCGGCTGGCCGAGTGGAGCTATTGGAAAGTCTTTTTGCACTACACCAACCGTGGTTACCAAAGCGCGCCACCCAGCCGAACGACGCCGGTGGTCACCCTGCCGGAGCCCGCACGGGTCGGGAGCGAGACATGAGCGGTTTCCGGACGGCTCCCGGCGATCGGACGCCGAGATGAGGGTGGTATTGGACGCGACCGGCCTGGGGTCGGGCGCCGGTGGTGACGAGACGATGCTGACCGGCGTGCTCGAGGGTCTCGCCGTGGCGGCGGAGGCCGACGACGCGTTTGTCGTTGTGGCGGCCACCGACGCCGATCTGCCCGCTGTGGTCATGTCCGACGCTCGCTTCGAGGTCCATCGGGTCGCTCGCCGCTCGGGCCTCATCCACTTCGGCGCCGTCATGCCGCGGGTGCTGTCCGGACTGGTTCCCCGACCCGATCTGGTGTTTTCGCCCACCCACGGGCCCATCCGATCGCCCATTCCCCTGGCGCTGATGGTGCAGGACCTGTCCTTCGTGCACCGTCCCCAGGATTATCCGCTCCCCACCAGGCTGCGGCTCCAGCGGGCGGTGCGGGCACAGGTTCGGTCCGCTCGAGTCGTGTTGACGGTCAGCGAGCACGCACGCGGTGACCTGATCGAGACCTACGGGCTCGATCCGGCTCGGGTCTTTCGGGTGTACAACGCTGCGCTTTCGTCAGTGCCGATCGAGGCGGGCGACATGGAGGCCCAACGAGGCTGGTTGCGCGATGCCGGGGTCCCCGGCCCGTTCTTCCTCTACCTGGGCAACCTCCACCCGAGAAAGAACGTCGTCCGTGCCATCGAGGCGTTTGGATTGGCCCGGGCTGCAAATCCGTCCTTGGCCGATCACCGTTTGGTGATTGCCGGTGGGCGCTGGTGGGGGAGCGGGGAGCAGGAAGCAGCGAAGCGCCTCGCCGATCCGGACTCGGTCGTTTTCCTCGGGCGCGTGGACGAGGCTCAGCGCGAGCTGTTGCTCCACAGTGCGGTGGCGCTGGTGTATCCGTCGCTGTTCGAAGGCTTCGGTCTGCCCCCGCTCGAGGCGATGAGTCGCGGTACGCCGGTTGTTGCGGCCAGGGCGACCTCGATCCCGGAGGTGGTCGGCGACGGGGGTCTTTTGGTCGACCCGCTGAACACCGCCGATCTGGCCGAAGCGCTGATCAGCATCGCCACCGACCCCGCCCTGGCGGCCGAGTTGGCCGAGCGGGGACGTCGGCGAGCTGCGTCGTTCAGCGTTGCTGCGACCGGCGAGGCACTTCTGGCGGCGTTTGCTGCCGCCATCGATACCGGGGGCCGCGGTGATCCGCCCCGGATGGGTGAGCGGAACCGTGCAATGTCCGGTGCGAAAACGGTCGCCGACTACGCAGACGATTGGGAGCACAACGCGCAATCGGACGCACACTTTGCGATCCTGAGCGACCCCGCCCGCAACGATCGTTCCTGGGAGCAGGACGCTGACGGTTTCATGGCGTCGGGCGAGAAGGAGATTGCCCGGGTCATCGACTTCCTCGAATCGGCGGGTATCCACCCTCGGTTCGGGGGGCGTGTGCTCGATTTCGGATGTGGCCTCGGCCGCTTGACCAACGCCCTCGGTCGACGTTTCGACACGGCCGTCGGTGTGGATATCTCCCCGACGATGGTTGACCGGGCGCAGGCCCAGGCCCCCGCCGGGGTGTCGTTCGTGGTCAACCGTAGCGACGACCTGAGCCAGTTTGACGACTCCAGCTTCGACTTCGTCTACTCCAACATCGTCTTGCAGCACGTGAGCAACGAACTCCAGCGGGCCTACCTGGCCGAGTTCTGTCGAGTCCTTACCCCCGGAGGCCTCGCAGTGATCCAGCTGCCGAGCCTTCGCCGCGGGCTGAAAGGAACGGTGAAGCGCCTGCTTCCGCCCAAACTGGCGGCGTCGATGCGCCGCTATCTGCGTCCGTCCCGGCTTCTGCGTCGTGATGATTACGTCATCCACATGGAGATGAACTGCCTGCCAGAGAACGACGTCTGGCGGATCGTCGAGGGGGCGGGCTGCGTCGTTGCTCACTGCGCTTTTAGCAACGCCGCCAAGGCCGACTTCGGCGGTAACCTGATCTTCACCGGCCGGGACGAGGCCTATGCGAATGCGGCGGGCGGTGGCTTCGTGAGCCCGGTGTACGTCATCCGGCGCCCCTACGAGTGACCGGCGGGTCCGGTCCTGCAGGGTCCGTCCGGATTCTCTTATCATGGACGTTGCGTCGGGCGAAGGGCCCTAGCATCTGCCTTTGGCCGCCAGGTCACTTGGAAGGGGTCAGGTGGGGGAGTTCGTAACAGGGTACGGGCCGTGGGCGGTTGTGACCGGTGCCGCCCAGGGGGTGGGGTTGGCCTTTACCGAAGCGCTGATCGCGCGCGGCCTGGGCGTGGTGATGGTCGACGTTGATCCCCGGGTGACCGACGTTGCCGGAGCGCTTGGCGACGAACGGTCGGCCCGGCCACTCGTCGCCGACCTGGCCAACCCGTCGTGGATCGACCAGCTCGACGAGGCCACCGATCAGCTGGAGGTGGGCCTGGCGGTCGCCAATGCCGGCGTGGCCTTCGTCGGGCGGTATCTCGACATGGATGCCGGACGGCGCCGGGCGATTCTCGAGGTCAACTGCACCGCCACCGTCGACCTGGCATCGTGGGCGCTGCCGGCGATGGTCGAGCGAGGCCGGGGCGGGTTTGTGGCCACCAGCTCCGGTTCCGCACTCGCCGGCACGGGTGGGGTGGCGCTGTACAGCGCCAGCAAGGCCTTCTCGGTCAACCTGATCGAGGCCCTCGGCTGGGAGCTGGCCGACTCCGGCGTCGACACCCTCGCCGTGGTGGCGCCCACGATGGACACCCCGATGTTCCGCTCCGGCGGGGCCGACCCGGCGCGCGCCTTCACCCCACCGGTCGATCCCCGGGTCGTCGTCGAGGGAGCGCTCGACGCACTGCCCGCAGGCGGCCGTTGGTTGGCCGATGAGGGGTTGGCGTTCGCCGCCGGCGTCGACCGTGCCGAGCGGGTGGCCATGATGAGCACCGCCACCACCGCCATGTACCCCGACACCTTCACGCCGCACGCCAAGCCGGAGAATGATCCTCAGTGACCGATTCGAGCCTCAACCCCATCTCGCAGGACGCCATCGGCCTCAACGGCTGTCCCAACATCGTGGTGGCCGATGCCGCCCGCATCCGTACGATCACCATCGATCGGCCTGAGGCCAAGGGGGCGATGCGAGGAGACATGTGGAGCGCCCTCGGCGACGCGCTGGCCGACGCAGAAGACAACACGGGGGTGGCGGTCGTCGTGCTCACCGGCACAGGCGACGCGTTCTGTGCCGGCGTCGACCTCACCGAGATGGCCGAGATCGCCATGGGGACCGGTGTGGCCGACGCCCATGCCTTCCCCAAACTGGCCGACACCATGTCCACCTTTGCCAAACCGTTGCTCGTGGCGGTCAACGGCATCGGGGTGGGCTTTGGCGCCACCGTGCTCGGCTTCGCCGACCTTGCGTTCATGGCATCGACAGCGAAGGTGAAATGCCCGTTCACCCGTCTAGGCGTCGCCCCGGAACTGGCGAGCAGCTACACGTTTCCCGCGCTGATCGGCCGCCAGAATGCCTCCTGGGCGCTGCTCAGCTCGGAGTGGCTCAGCGCCGAGGAGTGCGAGGCGATGGGGCTGGTCTTCCGGGTGTGCGAGCCCGACGATCTGATTGCGGTGACCTTGGAACACGCCAGGGTGCTGGCCGCCAAGCCGATCAGCTCGCTCGTCGAGTCCAAGCGCGCCATCCTGGCGGGGATGGCGCCGCAGATCGCCGCCGCCCGTCAACGGGAGGACGAGGCGTTCCAGCGCCTGCTCGGCACCCCGGAGAATCTGGAGGCGATGACCGCCTTCGCCGAGAAGCGCGAGCCCGATTTCACCGGACTCGGCTGAGCCGTTGGCCGGGAGGCCGCCCACAGTCAAACGTGCCAGTTCGGCTTGAGTACCTCGCCGTGCCGGTGCCCTACCTGGGGACGTCGAGCCCGAACGGGCAGCGCCCGGGGTGGTGCTGGTCACCTGTGTGGCCAGCGGCATCCAGGCGGCAATGCTCCCGGGTCCCACAGTGATCGCACCCAAGCTCTCTCTGGGTGTGATCGCTGTGGGACGGGCCACAGTGATCACACCCAGATGGACCGTGGGTGCGATCGCTGCGGAAGGGATGACCAGTGCAGACCACGGCCACAGGTCGGCCGACCCGGGGCGCGACCCCCAGTGTGTTGCGCACAGCTTCGTCGTACGTTCGCCGACATGGCGGTGCTTCCAGCCGGAATCGATCATCTGGCCAGCCGACAGGGTGGCGTGGTCGCTCGAAAGCAACTGCTCGAGAGCGGCCTCAGCGAGTGGCAGCTGCGCCGGGCCCTGGAGACCGGCCGGTTGGAGTCAATCATGGCGGGTGTCATGCGGGTGCCGGGATCGCCTCGCAGCCAGATGCAACGACTGTGGGCGGCACACTTGCGGTTGGGGGCCGAATCGGTGCTCGCTTTGGGGTCGGCGGCCCGCTTGTGGGGACTGAAGTCGATCGAAGAGTGCCGACCAACCCTGGTGGTGCCCCATCACCGAACTCCAAAGGCCGAGAAGGGGATGATCGTCCACCGCACCCGTCGCCTCGAGGACGTCGATGTTGGTGCGATCGATGGACTGCCGGTGACCCGTCCCGCCCGGACCCTGGTCGACCTGTCGAGCGAGACCGGCAAGGCCCGGCTGACCGCCGCCCTGGAGGAGGCGCACTACGACCGGATTGTCGGGTACACGGAGGTAGGGCGGGCGTTGGTGCGACTCGGTGAAGCAGGTCGGCACGGCGCCGTTTTGCTGGCGGAACTGCTCGACGAACGGACCGGTGGGCGGGACTTGGAGCAGTCGGCGTTGGAACGGCTGTTGAGCGATCTGTTCGATGCCGCCGGCATCACCGACGTCATCCGTCAGCACCCACTGCCGTCTTTGGGCCAAGTGCGTGGGCTGGTCGATGGGCTCATCCCCCGGGGGGCGGTGATCGCCGAAGGGGATGGACGCCGCTGGCACAGCCGTTGCGCCGACATGGTGCGTGATCGGGAGCGGGACCTGGCGGCAGCCGAGATGGGCATCCAAACGCTTCGGTTCATGCACGAACAGCTCACCTCCGACCTGGAGGGGTGCGCCGCCCAGTTGAGGCGTACCGTCGACCTTCGGGCGAGCCAGGGTCTGAGCCTCAGACGCGCTCGATGATGATCGCCGGCGCCATGCCCCCGCCGGCGCACATCGTGACCAGGCCGGTCTGCAGGTCGCGACGCTCGAGTTCGTCGAGGATGGTGCCGATCAGGATCGACCCGGTGGCGCCGATCGGGTGGCCGAGGGCCATCGCTCCGCCGTTGACGTTCACCTTGTCACGGTCGAGGTTGAGATCGCGCTGGAACTTCTCCGACACGACGGCGAAGGCCTCGTTGATCTCAAACAGGTCGATGTCGGCCAGCGTCATGCCTGCCCGCTGAAGCACCTTGTGGGCTGCCGGCACCGGCGCGTTCAGCATCAGTGTCGGGTCATCGCCCATGTTGGCGGTGGCCACCACGCGGGCCCGCGGCGTGAGGCCGTGGGCCTTGGCGTACGCCTCACCGGCCAACAAAATGGCGGCGGCGCCGTCGACCACGCCCGAGGAGTTGCCGGCGTGGTGGACGTGCTCGATCGTGAGGTCGGGGAACTTTTGGGCGACCAGCTCGCGGTAGGTCTTGGCATCCTCGCTGTGGCGGTAGTCGGCGACCGCCTCGAACGAGGGAGGCAGTTTGGCCAGGGACTCGGCGGTCGTGCCGGGTCGGGGGAACTCTTCGTGGTCGAGCGCCAGGGTGCCATCGAGGTTGTACACCGGCACGAGGCTGCGGTCGAAGCGTCCCTCCGTAATCGCCCGGGCGGCCCGGGCCTGGGAGCTGGCGGCGTGCTCATCGAGTGCGTCGCGACCGATGCCCTCCAGCGTGGCGATGGCATCGGCGCACACGCCCTGGTGGGGCTGGGGATGGAGGTCTTGGAGGTGGGCGTTGTTGGCGCCGATCGGCAGCATGCCCTGCTTGGGCAGTGACATCATCTCGGTGCCGCCGGAGATCACCAGGTCCTCC
The DNA here is from genome assembly GCA_016719385.1 of Candidatus Microthrix subdominans. Classification (NCBI taxonomy): domain Bacteria; kingdom Bacillati; phylum Actinomycetota; class Acidimicrobiia; order Acidimicrobiales; family Microthrixaceae; genus Candidatus Neomicrothrix; species Candidatus Neomicrothrix subdominans. The sequence continues at coordinate 537,905 of JADJZA010000007.1, forward strand.
ATGCCGGCCATGATGGCGTTGGCCGCGATGTTGGTGCTGGTGATGCCCGAGCCGCAGAAACGGTCGAGGGTGACGCCGCTTGCCTTGACGTCGTAGCCGGCGTCCAGCGCGGCCATGCGCCCCAGGTCGCCGCTCTGTTCGCTCACCTGCGAGCTGGTGCCCCACACGATGTCGTCCACATCGGCGGTGTCGAGGTCGTTGCGGTCTCGCAGCGCTGCCAAGACGGTTGCGCCCAGATGCTGGGGGTGCAGGTGGGCGAGCGCCCCCTTGCCCGGCTTGCCGATGCCTCGCGGTGTGCGGCAAGCGTCGATGATGAATGCGTCGGCCATGGTGATCCCCTGGTGTCGATGTATCTCAGCGCTCGAAAGAGTCCGCGTCATGCGTAGCTGAACCGTGCGCCGTCGCGCCAGCGTGTCGGCGCATCGGTACGTACCGGCATCGGCGTATTCCGCTGCCGGCCCGCAGCTTGCTCCGGCTTATCGTGATCAAACTCGGGCGTGAATCGGTTCGACGCCCGGTACCCTGGGGTTGACTTCGACCGGCAGGGGGGCCGCCATGGGTTCGACGTGGATGCTCGGCGGGTACCAGAGCGACTTCGCCCGCTCGTTCGCCCGCGAGGGGCTCGGCATCTCGGACCTCACGCGGGAGGTCACCGAGGCGACCCTCGAGGCTGTCGGGGTGAGCCCGGCCGAGGTTGAGTCCGTGCACGTCGCCAATGCGTTTGGTCAGATCTACACCGGCCAAGGCCACCTCGGGGCGATGCCGGCCACTGTGGTGAGCGGGCTCTGGGGCGTGCCGGCGATGCGTCACGAGGCGGCCTGCGCGTCCGGCTCGATCGCCGTGCTGGCGGCGATGGCCGAGATCGAGGCGGGTCGCTACGACTGCGTGCTCGTGTTGGGCGTCGAGGTGGAGCGGACCATGCCCGGCGACCAGGCCGCCCGCACCCAGCAGGCGGCTGCGTGGGTGGGCCACGAAACGGACGGGGTTGACTTCATCTGGCCGGCGACGTTCGATCGAATTGCGGACGAATACGACCGTCGGTTCGGCCTGGACGACACCCACCTGCGGGCGATCGGTGAGCTCAACCTGACCAACGCCAAGCGCAACCCGCTGGCACAGACGCGGAGCTGGCGTTTCGACGAGCACAGCTTCGGAACCGACGATCGTTCCAACCCGCCGGTCGCCGGGCGGTTGCGTCGCAACGACTGCACCCAGATCTCCGACGGCGGCGCCGGGCTCGTGCTCGTCTCGGACCGCTGGCTGACAGAGCGTTCCGGTCCGGCGTCTGCGGGCCCCGCCGGCCGACCACTCGCCCGCCTCGCCGGGTGGGGCCATACGACGGTGGGCCTGGGACTCGACGCCAAGCTGCTGCGCAGCGCCGCGGGCGGCGTCGAGCCGGGCCCATACGTGATGGGTCATGTTCGCCGTGCGATCACCGATGCCCACGGCCTGGCCGGCATCGCGGGCATCGGGGACGTCGACTGTGTCGAGACCCACGACTGCATGACGCCGTCGGAGTACCTGGCGATCGACCACCTGGGCATCACCGCACCCGGCGAGAGCTGGAAGGCGATCGAGGATGGCCGTATCGGGCGCGACGGCTTGATACCGGTCAACCCGGGTGGCGGCCTGATCGGTGGCGGCCATCCGGTCGGGGCGACCGGCGTCCGCATGCTGTTCGACGCGGCCAAGCAGGTGAGCGGTACCGCCGGTGATTACCAGGTCAACGGGGCGAGTCGGGCCCAGACCCTCAACATCGGCGGCTCGACCGCCACGACGGTTTCGTTCGTCGTTGAGTCGGTGCCGGCACCGTGAGGTATCGGGAGCGTCAGACGTCGGGTCGTTGCGTCGTATCCCACGACGGTTTCCTTGTCATCGAGCCGGTGCTGGTCCTGTCGTGACCACCCAGAAAGCGAGTTCATCATGAAGGTCCAAAAGGTTGCCACCTATGCATCCGACCTGCCGGAGAAGGACGATCACCCCTATCGGAGCGGCGCCTGGCGGCCCCAGCACACCGAGTACGACGCCTGGGACCTCGACGTGATCGGTGAGATCCCCGATGACCTGACCGGCACCTACCTGCGCAACACCGAAACGGCTGTGTTCCAGCCGATCAAGCGCTACCATCCCTTCGAGGGCGACGCGATGATCCACTCGATCACCTTCGGGGGCGGTGAGGCCCGCTACGCCAACCGCTTCGTCAAGACCGACGGGTTTCTCGCTGAGCAGCGGGCCGGAAGGTCGTTGTGGGCGGGCATCTCCGAGCATCCGTCCAACGCCACCGCAGAATACGGCTGGGGCGCCCGCGGCATGTTGAAGGATGCGGCCTCCACGGACGTGATCGTGCACCGTGGCGAGGCGTTGGCCAGTTACTACCAGTGCGGCGAGCTGTACCGGCTGGATCCGGTCACGCTCGAGGACCGGGGCGTCAGCAAATGGGGCTGTGAATATTCCGGTCGGGGGGTGGCGGCGCACCCCAAGGTCGATCCTCGAACGGGCGAGCTGATGTTCTTCAACTACACCCGGGACGACCCCAAACTGGGCTACGGCGTGATCGGCGCCGACGGCGAGCTCACCAACTACGTCGAGGTGCCGTTTCCCGGCCCCCGCCAGCCCCACGACATGGCGTTCACCGATAACTGGACGATCCTCAACGCACCGTCGCTTTACTGGAACGAGGAGGCGAGGCAGGCCGGGTACTTCGTCAACAGTTTTCACGAGGACGAGCCGCTGTGGTTTGCCCTCATCCCGCGACACGGCAGCGCAGAGGACGTCCGCTGGTTCGAGGCCGACCCTACATTCATCCTGCACCTGACCAACGCCTACGAGGACGGCGACGAGGTGGTGCTCGACGGCTTCTTCGAACACAACCCGGGCGTGTGGGGCAGCCGGCCGTCCAACCCGCTGTACCCGGGCTTCGATGCCCTGGCCCTCGATGCGATGGATGCCAGGGCGCACCGGTGGCGGTTCAACCTGGTGACCGGCCGGACCACCGAGGCGCCGATGAGCGAGCGCATCTCGGAGTTCCCGATGATCAACGGCGAGCACGCTGGCGTGCGGCACCGCTACAGCTACAACGCTTTGGGCGTGCCGGGCATGTTCGCCTTCAACGGTCTCCTCAAGCACGACCTGGACACCGGCGAGGAGGAGGTGCTCGAAGCCCCGGAGGGCGTGTTCCTCTCCGAGACGGCGATGGCTCCCAGGGATGACAGCGCAAGCGAGGACGACGGCTACCTGCTGACGTTCGTCTCCGACGTGCCCAACGATCGCTCGGAGTGCTGGGTGCTCGACGCTGGGTGCCCGAGCGACGGACCGATCGCCCGCATCAGCCTGCCCGAGCGGATCTCCAGCGGCACGCACTCCACCTGGTCACCGGCAACCTGATCGGACCCGGAGTCCCATGCCGCACAGCGCCCGGTCGGCGTCCGGTGGCTCAGCGTGGCCAGTAGGGGTTGGTGCCGGTACCCGGCAGTTCGTCGTTCGGCGGCGGCCCCGGGGCGGTCCCGTCGCCGAATGGACGGCCACCGAGACGCTCGCGGTCGTGCGGCGTGGCCCACGGGGTCAGGTCGGGGCCGATTGGCACGATCCCCGACGGGTTCAGCTGCCGGTGCACCAGGTAGTAGTGCGCCTTGGTCTGGGGGAAGTCGATCGTGTCGCCGAACCCCGGCGTTTGGAACAACTCGCGGGCGTACCCCCACAGCGCCGGCATCTCCACCAGCTTGTTGCGGTTGCAGCGAAAGTGGTTGTGATAGACGGCATCGAATCGCACCAGGGTCGGCCACAGCCTCACGTCGGCCTCGGTGATCGTGTCGCCAACGAGGAACCGGCGGGTGCCGAGGTGATCCTCGAGTTGGTCGAGCCGGGCGAAGAGCCGATGGTACGCCTCGGAGTAGGCCTCGGCGTCGGTGGCGAACCCGGCCTCGTAGACGGCGTTGTTGACGTCGCGAAAGTTGGCGTCGGACATCGCCATGATCTCGTCGCGATGTTCGGGTGGGAACAGGTCGTGGGCGCCGGGCCGGTGTAGGTCGCTCCACTCCTGGCCGAAGTCCAGGGTCATGTGCTGGAAGTCGTTGGTCACCACTTTGCCGCTGGGGACGTCGACCAACGCCGGCACCGTTACCCCGCTGCCGGCCTCGACGCCCCTGGCCTCGTAGGCCTCGCGCAGCAGGTGGATGCCGAGCACCGGGTCCTTCTCGCCCTCGTCCAGGTTGAACGTCCACGACTCCTCGCCGTGGGTGGGTCCGGCCAACGCCAGCGAGATGCTGCTCTCCAGCCCGTAGAGCCGTCGGGCGATCAGCGCCCGGTTGGCCCAAGGGCACGCACGGGCGGCGGCCAGGCGGTAGCGGCCGGCCTCGACCGGCCACCTCTCGGCGCCGTCACGGGTGATGCGGGTGGTGATGTAGTCGGAGTTGCGCCGATACGCGCCGGTCTCGTCTGCGTCGTCGGTCTCTGCGCTCATCGAGCGGGTCTACCAGCTCTGCCCGGCGCAGCTGTAGCCAAGCGTGCCGACAGGTTCGTACCATGGGTGGAGCCGGGCGGAGGGAACAGCCCAGGGGTGGGCGAGTGCGTGGACCGCCGCTGGCGGGGGTGATCCGATGGGCGTGGCGAGGGTGGGCATGGCGAGGGTGGGCGTGGCGGCCGCCGCGGCGCTGACCGGTGGCGGTGCGGGACTGGCCGCCGAGCTGGTGTGGGCGGGGCGGCGCCCGCTTCCTGAGTTCCCCGATATCGATGTATCCGGCGTCGTTCCCGCCTCGGCGCCGAGTGGTAAGCCGCCGTTGCGCGTCGTCGTGCTGGGCGACAGCACCCTCACCGGGCCCGGGTTGGCCGCCCCGGAGGACATCTGGCTGCGCCAGGCGATCCGCCGTCTTCGGCTCCGCCGCGCCGTCTGCGTTGTGTCGTTGGCGGTCGGCGGTTCCCGCGTGAGCGACGTGGCGGCGCGAGTGGATGAGGCTGCCGTGCTGAAGCCCGACCTGGCGGTGGTGGCGGTGGGCTCCAACGACGTGATCCGCGGGGTGCCCGTCCAGACGCTGGCGCGCAAGCTGGGCTCGGTCGTCGACTCGCTGCTCGATGCCGCCCCGGTGGTGGCGGCGGCAAACATGGGCGACCTGGGCAACGTTCTGCGGTTTCCCGCCCCGTTGAATATCGTGCTGCACATGAGGTCGCGCCAGGCGGCAAGGGCCATCGGGGCGACCATCGAGCGGCGCCGCCGCGCCGTGCTGTTGGACGTGACCCGTTCCAACCCCGCCTTCAGGGACCCGGGTGTCTTCGTGGCGGACCGCTTTCATCCAAACGCAGCCGGTCACGCCGCATGGGCCGATTCGGCACTGCCGGGCATGCGGCTGGCCTTCGATCGGCTGTTTACTGGGCACAGCTCACCAGGCTGACCGCCTGGTCGCAACCCCGGCGCGTTGCCCTCCGCTGACACGACCGGGCGAGTGGCTTGTGGCGTTCGGACGACGTGTGGATGACATCGGCCCTCTGGCCTTCACCCGTCGAGTCCAAGATCGCTGCTGGCGCCTGTGACTTACGATACCCAGTCATGGGGCGACATCGGGCGCTGATGGCCAACGTGCGAGGGGGCAGGGAATGGACGTGGCAGTCAACGACCGTCCGATCATCACGTGAGCGATGAGCGGACCGACGCAATGAACCGCGACGAGTTTGTGGCCCGATGCGAGATCCTGAGCGGTCCGCTGGCCCAGCGTGCGGTGGAGGCCGAGGAGCTACGCCGCCTGCCGGAGGCCACGCTCGCCGACGCCCACGCCGCCGACCTGATGCGGGTCGTGGTGCCCCGGTCGTTGGGCGGCCACGGCCTCGGGCTGGACGCCCTGGCTCACGGCACCAGGGCGATGGCCCGGGGGTGTCCGGCATCTGCGTGGACCCTGTCGTTCCTGATGTTGCACGGCTGGCTGTTATCGAAGCTGCCGGGCGAGGCCCGCGACGAGCTGTTTGCCGGTGGCGTCGTGCCGTTGGCGCCTGCTCCGCTCGCCCCGACGGGCACCATCGAGCCGACCACCGGCCCCGAGGGCGCCGAGGGGTATCGCTTGTCCGGACGTTGGGAGTGGGCGACCGGCGTGTCGCACGCCGACTGGGTGCTCGTTCACGCAGTTCAGACCGAGCCCAGGTTCTCCACTCGCTTCCTGGTGCTGCCGATCGACGAGGTGGAAGTTGAGGATGTGTGGTTCACCTCCGGCATGGCGGCAACCGGCTCCAACACGGTGACGGTGACCGGCCGGTTCGTGCCTGTCCATCGAAGCGTCGACGCCCGGGCCCTCATGTACGGCGAGGGCCAGGGGGCGGTCGCTGCGGACGAGGTTGATGACGACGGCCTGGGCAACCTGGCCGTTCCCCCGGTGCTGGCATTGGTGGCGTCCGCCCCGGCGCTCGGCGCCGCCGAGGCGGCGGTGGACGCGTACCGGAAGCGGCTGAGCGAGCGGGTGTTGGCCTACACGCTGGGCGACAAGGCCGCCGAGCAACCGGCCGCCCAGGTGCGCCTGGCCGCTGCGATCAGCGACCTGGCGTCGGCGGTGGCCCGTTGGGAAAGGGAGGTCGCCACACTTGCAGCAGCGGGTGCTGATGGCGCCGTCACCGAACGGGTGCGAGTCGACTCCAGGCTGGCCGCTACCGCAACGGTGCGGGCCTCCCGAACGATCATCTCGAACGTGTGCGAGGGCGCCGGGGCCAGCGTGTACTTCAGCGACTCGCCGTTGCAACGCCTGCAGCGCGATGTCGAGGTGCTGAAGGGCCACGTCATATTCGACTGGGATCGCACCGCCGAGCTGGCCGGCCGCTTCGCACTCGGTTTCCCGCTCCGCCCCACCGACATGGTGTGAGCTGCTCGTGGCGACGTCTCGAATGAATATTCTGGCGAGATGAACACGACTGGGATGCTGATGCTCGCTTCAGTTCCCGTGATCTTTGCGCTCCACTTCGCTATGAGACGCTCCGCATTGCGAAGCCTTGTTTCTCTTGATGAATTGGTTGAGCGAGGGATCGACATCCGCATGCCCCACGATCTGCTGGGCGCCACCCGGCAGGGGGGTTTTGAACTCAGCCCGAGGTGGCCACACGTCCCAGAAGCGCCGTGTTCCCTTTGGTTCATCCGGACTATGTGGCAGTGGCTTCGGAGGGGGGTCGACCACCGTTCGCGATCCGTCGACCCGATCTCCAGCAAATCACTTGGCATACCCCCGCCAACAGGTGGCCCCGCACCTCGATAGACAGGTTTCAAGTTCGAGGTGGTGCCTTCTTGGACCGGACGTTCTACGCCAAAGGGCCGATTGACCTCATCGTGCGCACCCTGCTCGATGCGGACTTTCCGCTGGAGAGTTGGGGTCTCCTGCGAGTCCAGCGGTGAGGCGTGGCAGGTGTCGTGCTGAAAGGTCAGGGGGCAGGGGGACAAGGTGACGAGGAGATCACCGGTGTCCACCCGGTCGCCGGCGCCGCGTTATCCGACGTAGCGGGCCAGGGCCAGGGCGCCCTCGCAGACCGCGAGCCGGGTGGCGTCGCTGATGCCCGCCGATGGGGCTGCCAGACTGACCCGCATGGCTGTTCCGGTAGTTCTTGTCCACGGCTTTGGCACGTCCTTCGACCTCACCTGGGTGTCCAACGGCTGGGTCGACCTGCTCGGCGACGAGGGGCGTCAGGTAGTCGGGGTGGACCTGCTGGGCCACGGCGCGGCGCCGAAGCCACACGACGTCGATGCCTACGACGACCTGGGGGCACGCGTGGTCGAGGCCCTGCCAGGCGACGGGAAGGTCGACGCGATCGGCTTCTCGCTGGGCGCCAAGACGTTGCTCAAGGTGGTGGCTGCGCACCCGGACCGGTTCCGGTCGCTGATCGTCGCCGGCGTCGGGGCCAACCTGTTCCGCTCCGACGACATGTCGGCGGTGGTCGACGCCGTCCGCAACGGCGACGACGGGGGCAACCCGGTGCTCGGTTACTTCTCGGGCCTGGCGCAGCTGCCCGGCAACGACCGGGAGGCGTTGGCGGCCTGCATGGCCAACGGCGGCGGACGGGTGGGTGCCGAGGAGTTGGCTGCGGTCGGCTGCCCGGTGTTGGTCGTGCTCGGCGAACACGACTTCGTCGCGCCGGCCGACCAGTTGGTCGAAGCGTTGCCCGATGCCCGCGTGGTCACGCTGCCCCGCACCGATCATGCCCGCACGCCCAAATCGTTCGAGTTCATCGACGCAGCGCTGGCCTTTCTCGCCGCCCAGGATTGAAGTATGAGCCGCCATGTTCGGAATCGGCCGGTCCTGTGTCATGCTGAGTTCGTGGAGCGACCCCGATGACGAATCAACCGCTCTGGCAGGACCAGCCATCCCCCGGCGGGATGATCGATGCTTCCGGCCAGTCTCCGGTGCACAGCCAACCGGAAACGCTGAGCGAATCCCCGCAGACGTGCTGGGAATACAAGGTTGTCAGCGCCACCTTCGGGACAAAGCTCGAGGTCGAGCTCAATGCGTGGGGCTCCGACGGGTGGGAAGTAGTTTCCATCGCTGGGATGAGCGGCACTGTCACCGTGACGGGAAACAAGATATTCGTAGTGTTGAAACGGCGAAGCCTGGCTCACGAGGCGGCCGCAACGGCGGCGTCAGAGTACCTCACGACCCTGCGCAACCATTACGGCCCACCGGCGTTCGATCACGTGGCGACCTGTCATGGCGACGGTCTGATGCTGCGGGCCGCCCGTGTGCTGATCGATTCGGGTCAACGACCGAACAACCCCCTGGGGGTGCTCGATGCGGCCTGCACCTTGATGGCAAATCGCAAACCATCAAGCAACGACGCGCAGCTACTTCAGATCGCTTACCTCGACGTCGAGCCGCACGGACGACGCTAGCGGGGGCGGTCTTGATGCGGCGGGCCGGCCTGGGTGAAGCGGGTGCCCGGCGGGTCGTGCGCCCAGGCGGCGGGTTGGGCCCAGCCGTCGTCGAAGACCAGTTCCTCGACCGGCCGCCGCCGGACCGGCCCGTGGTGGCCAGCCGGTCGCCCGAGCGTCAGGGTGGCCGAGATGGCGACCTCCACGGGGATGTCGAGCAGCGCTCGCAGCTCGTCCTCTACGTAGGCGTGCCACATCGTCATCACCCCGCCGTAGCCCAGCGCCCGGGCGGCGAGCAACAGGTTTTGACAGGCGGGGTACACCGATGCGCCCTCGGTGGGCGTGGGGTCGCGATGACGGATCAGGCAGGCCAGTACGACCACCGGGGTCGACTCGAAGTGGTCGACGAAGTGCTCCATCGTGGTGGCCATGCGGGCCTTCGGGCTGTCATCACGGCTTCCGCTGCCGGCGTCGTAGCCGTCTCGGCGTCGCTTCTCGGCCCACAGGGTGCGGAAGCTCTCGCCGAGCAGCGTTTTGGCCTTGATGGCCCGGGGGCCATCGCAAAGCACGACGAAGCGAAACGGCTGACGGTTGCTGCCCGAGGGCGCCCGCGTGGCGTGCCACATGATCGCGGCCAGGTCGTCGTCGTCCACCGGCTCGTCGCGGTAGCGACGGATCGCCCGGGTGGTGGCCAGCCCGTGGAGCAGCCCAACCCGTTCGACGGGTTCAACGCCGGCCGGCCCGGCTTCGTCGCTCGAGCCCATCAGCCGGTTGCGTCCTCGCTCGAGTCCGACCCCTCGCCCTCGGTCTCCTCCGGCATGCCGATCACCTCGGTCGGAAGCTGGTGGCGGTACATGAGGTCGGGGTCGTCGACCGCCATTTTCAGATACCGCCGTGACGGCTCGTAGGCACCGCTGATCAGCTCGCTGGTGTGGTCCAGCTCCAGATGCGAGAAGTCGGCACGGGGCGGGCCGGGCAGGTAGATGACCGGTACGTCGGCGGGTACGAACGACAGCGCCGCACCCGCCTGGCTGTTCTGGGTCAGCGAGATCGACCACTCCATCACTTGCCACAGGTTGGTCGGTCGAGGCGCCGGCTGCCCGGGAAACGTGCAGTCGAGGAGTACGAGCGTGGCGGCCCCCATCGAGAGCGCCTGGCCGATCGGCAGCTTGGCGACCAGACCACCGTCGTACAGCAGCCGGCCCTCATGCTCGACGCCGGGCAGAAAGCCGGGCATGGCTGCGCTGGCGAGCAGCGCCGACTTGGCCGGGCCGGACGTGAGCGCCACCGCAGCACCGGTGTCGACGTCGGTGGCCATCGCCGCAAACGGCACCTCGAGATCCTCGAGGTCGTCCGCCGGCAGGTGGGCATCGATGAACTCGGCCAGGCCGTCGTTTGAGTAGAGGTGGGTCTTGTCGATGCGCAGCGAGCGGATCGACTGCCAGGGCGAACCCGGGAAGATCTGTTCCTTGGTGATCGTCGGCCAGATGTGGGAGAGCCGGTTGGCGCCACCGGCCAGGTCGGACGCGAGGAAGGCGCCATTGAGCGCACCGACCGACGTGCCGACGATCAGATCGGGCTTCACGCCGAACTCTGAGAGGGCCTGCAACATGCCCACCTGGGCGGCACCCAGGCTGGCGCCGCCGCCCATGACAAAGGCGATCGGGCCGGGCAGGTCCAACTTGCGGTTGCCAGCGTTGTTACCTGCGTCGTTGGTTGATGAACTCACCCTAGGAGTGTGGCACCTGCCCGGTTCGGGCGCCCGAGCTGTGAGCGGCCGACGTCGTCAGCGTCCGCCGCGCCCGGCCAGGTAGGCGGACGCCGCAGCGCGGGCCTCCGGGTCGGCGAGGGCCACCGCCAGGTGTGCCGAGGCGGTCCACCCGGACTGGGTGGACACCATGTCCTCGGTGGCCTCCTGGACCTGACGCTTGGTGGTGCGCAGCAGCGAGACCGGCTTGGCGGCCAGTGACGCCGCCAGTTCGTCGGTCTCGATGCGCAGCCGATCGAGGGGCACCACCCGGTTGACCATGCCGAGGCTCTGCGCCTCGACGGCATCGAAGGGGCGACAGGTCATCACCAGCTCGCGGGTGACCGCCGGGCCTACCTCGCGCACCAGGCGGGGGATGCCTCCCCATGCCAGAGGAATACCGAGATCGACCTCTGGGATGGCGAAGCGGGTGTTATCTGCGGCGATGCGCAAGTCGCAGCCGACCGCCAACAGGATGCCGCCTCCGACGCAGTGGCCATGGATGGAGGCGATCGTGATCGCCTCCATGTTCTCGACGGCGTCGACCATGCGATAGCCGAGGTCAACATCGGGTGGGTCGTTCGACGGCCCGCTGATCTCTCGCAGGTCGAAGCCGGCCGAGAAGGCCCGGTCGCCGGCGGAGGTGATGACGACCACCCGTGCGCCCTCGTCGTCGAACCAGCGGGCGGCATGGGCGATCTCGGCCAGCGTGTTCGAGCCCAGCGGGTTGAGCTGGTCGGGCTGGTTAAGCGTCAGCCGGCCGATGCCGTCCGTCAGCTCGACGGTAAGCGTGGAGAAGGCGCCTGCTGTGGATGTCATGGGCCGATCATCGCACCTCGGGGGTTGCGAGGTTTGGCCGATCGCGCATTTCCTCCGCCCTGGACGGCCGACAGGTGGTGGCAGCGTAGAATCTGGTCAGTCGTGCCACAGGGCGGTCAGCAGGGGGACACCAACGATGAGCACACCGGACCAGCATCAGGTGGAGCAGAGCGAGCCGGCTCATTACGACGTTGTGGTGGTGGGCGCGGGTATCTCCGGGATCGGCGCCGCCTATCACCTGGGATCGCTCAGCCCTGACCGGTCCTACGTGATCCTGGAGGGCCGTGACGACCTGGGTGGCACGTGGGACCTGTTCCGCTACCCGGGCGTTCGCTCCGACTCTGACATGCACACGCTTGGCTACAGCTTCAAGCCGTGGAAGGCCGAGAAGTCGATTGCGGATGGGCCCTCGATTCTCGAGTACCTCAACGAGACGGTGGATGAGTACGCCATCCGCGACCACATCCGGTTTCGCACGCTGGTCGAGCGGGCCGAGTGGTCCACCGAGGACGCACGCTGGACCGTCACCACTCGGCGGCGGGCTGCTGCGACCAACGGCTCTGCGACCAACGGCTCGACCCAGACGTTCACCTACACGTGCAACTTCCTGTTCATGTGCTCGGGTTACTACAGCTACCGGAAGGGCCACACCCCCGACTTCCCCGGCCGGGATCGCTATCAGGGCCGCGTCGTCCACCCCCAGTACTGGCCTGATGACCTCGACTACGAGGGCAAACGGGTGGTGATCATCGGCTCGGGCGCAACAGCGGTCACGCTGGTGCCGTCGATGGCCGCCAGCGCCGAGCAGGTCACGATGCTGCAGCGTTCGCCCACCTATCTGATCAGCCGTCCGGCCAAGGATGCTCTGGCCAACACGATGCGGAAGTACCTGCCCGAGCGGATGGCCTACGACCTGGCCCGTCGGAAGAACACCCGCCTGCAGGAGTGGCTCTACCACAAGACCCGAACCGCCCCGAAGCAGGTGAAGGCCCGGTTGCTCAAGATGGTGCAACACGAGCTGGGCAAGGACTACGACGTCGGCACCCACTTCACGCCCACCTACGACCCGTGGGATCAGCGGCTGTGCCTGGTGCCCGACGGCGACTTTTTCAAGGCGATCCGTTCGGGTGCCGCCGACGTGGTGACCGATCAGATCGACACGTTTACCGAGACCGGCATTCTGCTCGCCTCCGGCCGGGAGCTTCCGGCCGACGTGATCGTCACCGCCACCGGACTGGAGCTGGTGACGTTGGGCGAGGTCGACTTTGTCGTCGACGGCAAACCGGTCGACTTCGCCGACACCTGGACCTACAAGGGGCTTGCCTACTCCGACGTGCCCAACCTGGTGTCGTCGTTCGGCTACGTCAACGCCTCCTGGACGCTGCGGGCCGACCTGACGTGTGAGTACGTGGCCCGGTTGCTCAACCACCTGCGCGATTCCGGCACCGACATCGCCACGCCCCGCCTGCGCCCCAGCGATGCCGACATGCCGGCTCGCCCGTGGATCGACGACTTCTCGGCCGGCTACATCCAGCGGATGCTGCCGTTTCTGCCCAAGCAGGGCGATCGCGAACCGTGGGTCAACACCCAGCGCTACTCCGAGGACAAGGTGCTGATCCGTGAGGCGCCGATCGACGACGGCGTGATGACCTTCACGTCGGCGGCTGTCCCATCCGGCGCCCGCGCCTCGGCGCCGGTTGCGTAACGAGGCGGTCGCTCGTCGGGGTCGGCGCTTCGACCGGGCGAAGTGGCTCCACCTCGGAGGCTGACGAGCTGGCTCACCGGTCGACGGGATGAGCCCGGGCTCAGGTGTGAGCGGACGTCACCGCTTGGCCGACCGGCGTCGTCCCGGCGGTCAGCTGAACGGTGGAACCGAGGGGGGTTCCCTCGAGCAGCAGCGCCTGAAGCACGGCGGCCACATCGGATCGGGCGATCGCACCGCCGTCGGCGTCGGGCGTCAGCGTGACCGTGCCCACCGGGTCGTCGTCGGTCAGCGACGTTGGGCGGACGATGCTGTAGCCCAGGCCGCTGGACCGGAGGGCGTCGTCGGCCTGGCCCTTGGCCCGCAGGTAGGCATCGAACACCTCGTCCCCGTCGTGGTCCGCGTTTGCTCCCATCGAGCTGACCATGACGTAGTGGGCGACGTCATGTCGCTTGGCGGCTTCGATGAGGGCGACGGCACCAAGGTGATCGACGCTCTCCTTGCGGGCGGCACCGCTGCCCGGGCCCGAGCCGGCTGCGAACACGACGGCGTCGACGTCGCCGACGGCGTCGGCCAGCTGGTCGGCGGTCGTGTCCTCAAGGTCGACCAGCACCGGCTGGCCGCCCACCGCCTCGATGTCGACGAACTGATCCTGCTTGCGCACCAGTGACCGGACATGATGGCCCTCGGCGGCCAAAAGGCGGGTGAGATGGCGTGCGATCGTTCCGTGTCCACCGGCGATGGTGATCTTCATGTGAGCTCCAAGATGATGCTGTGTGCGACACGCGGGCCGCCCAAGGAGTATGCCCGTTCCCGAGACGGTGAAACATTGGCCGACCTCGCGGCGGTCAAACCGGCGCAGCAACCGCCGCGTCGGGGTGGACCCGTAGGGTCAGGACATGGGCGTATCGCTGACCGACGATGTTGTAGCGATCGGGCGCCTCAACGCTGCGTATGCCGACGTCATCACCCGCCGGGCGTTCGTCGAGTTGGGCGACCTGATGCTGCCCGGATGCAGCGTGCACTTGGACCTGGTGTCCGCTCCTGCCCGCACGCTTGCCGGGCCTGAGGCCCTCGCCGGGATGCTGAGATCGGCGATGGATCGCTTCGATCACTTCATGTTCGTGATCCGAAACAGCGTGGTCGATGTCGACGTTGCCGCCGGCTTGGCCGTAGGCCGCATGTTCATGAGTGAAATCCGCCACGACCGATCCGTCGAGGTCTGGGAAGAGACCCACGGCATGTATGAGGACGACTACCTCCGAGTCGACGGGCGTTGGTGGTTTGCCGAGCGGCACTACCGCTCGCTGGCGCGCAACGCCCCCGAGTCGGTCGTGCTGGGTCTCCCCGACAGCCTGCGCCACGGGAAGCGGCCCGGCCGCTGAGGTTCACCGGCGCGCTGGGGGCTTCACGACCTACGGTGAGCGTCCAACAAGGGGGAGGCGACGATGAGCCATGCGCGGGAAGAGGTCGAGGCGGCGGTGACCCGGCTGATCGAGTTGCGTGATCGCATCAGCGACGGCGATGGGCGCTGGGTCGACCTCGCCCCGCTGTTCACCGACGACGTCGTGTACGTCGATCCGGCGTGGGGTCGCATCGAGGGGATCGACGCGGTGCGGGCCGAGGTGCTCGGCGAAGCGATGGACGGACTCGACTGGCGTTTCCCAACGGACCACTATCTGATCGACGGCGACACGGTGTTGATCAAGTGGCGCCAGGTGATTCCCGGGGCCGGCGGAACCGACTTCGAGCAGTCCGGCTATTCGCACTCATCTATGCGGGTGACGGCCGGTTTCGCTACAACGAGGATCAGCTGAACATGGCCCACGTCATCGAGGACCTCGGCGCCAGCGGATGGCGGCCCCCGGCGGGCATGACCATGACGATGCCGCCCGCCTCGCCCAACCGCGACTTCTCGATCCCCGACCCGAGCTAGTGGTCATGCCTGTTTGTTCGTCGGTGTTTGGAGTGGGGTGAGGTAGAGCCCGGCGGCGCAGTCGAGTGCGTCTTCGGGTGTGCCTGCGGTTTGGCCGGTGGGTAGGAAGCTGTTTTGGTAGTCGTCGTGGCTGGCCCGGTAGAACGCGAACCCCACATCGGCGCGGAGCCTGCGTATCGGAGACGGCATGGCGCGATGGTGTCACCGTCTGGGTCGACGGCGTCGATGTAGGCGAACTGGCCTCGGAAACGGGTTTTGATCTGGTGGTCTGGCCATATGTCGGCCGCGTAGGCGCGGAGGCGTTGGGTGAGACCGGTTTTGGTTGATTCGGGTGGGGTGGCCATGGGTGTCCAGTCTGGTCGTCTCAGGCGGCGAGGGTCCTCTGGCGGGCTTCGATCCGTTCGCAGAGGGCAAGGAGGTCGGTGCGGGTGAACGTCCAGTTGAACGGCCGGGGGTCCTCGTTGTAGCGGGTCTCGAACCCGCGGAGTCGTTCGGCGAGTTCGTCGAGGTCAGCAAAGTTGACCGGTCGGATTGCTTTGCGGGCGATGATCGAGAACACGACCTCGATCTGGTTCAGCCACGAAGCGTGGACGGGCAGGTGGACCAGGGTGGCGGTCGGCCAGGCGTTGGTCATCCGATCGACGGTTGTCCGCGGTGTGACGATCCGTTGTCGACCACCCAGAACACCCGTCGGGCTGACGCGTACGGTTCGGTGGTCATCACTTTGGTGACGAGTTCCTCAAACGGGACGATCCCGGTCTTCTCAGCGATTGTGCCGATCAGTCGGCCGTGGTGGACGTCGTAGGCGCCCATGTAAGCGAGTGTGCCGTGGCGTTGGTATTCGAACTCGACCCGCCTCGTCCGGCCGGGTGCGCAGTCGAGGTCGGGGTGGCGTCGTTCCAACGCTTGGAGTTGGGACTTCTCGTCAGCTGAGATCACATAGTCGTCCGGGCCCAACGGTTCGCCTTCCCACAGGCGTTCGTAGAGGTCCAACACCCGCCCGGCCTTCGTAGCGAAGTCAGGATCGCGAGGGAAGATCCACGACCGGAACTGCCACGGCTTGATCGGGTCGGCCGACCAGCCAGCGGCGCACCGTTGAGGACGACAAGCTCTCGCAGAAGCCCTCGTCGACAGCCTTTACAGCGAGGTCGGCCGACGACCAGCGCGATAACGGTTCCCCATGAGCCGACGGCGGTTCGCACGCCAACGCCTTCACCCCGGCCACCACCTCGGCGTCATGGACCCGGGGCCGCCCAGAACGTTTCCGGTCCCCGAGTCCTGGGAGGCCTTCCTCGCAGAACCGTTTCCGCCAACGCGACACCACGTCCACATGAACACCCAACGCGGCAGCGATATCGATGTTCCGGTCGCCGTCGGCAGCCATCAACACGATCCGGGCCCGAACCACCTCACCATGCGAAGCGGAATAGGAACCAGAACGGCGGCCCAGCACGGCCCTCACCTCCTCGGTCAACACCACCACAAACGGGGAACTACGCGACACACCGACCTCCCGGCAGCCACCGCCCGCCTACCAAGATCACCCCCAACTTACACCGACGT
Source organism: Candidatus Microthrix subdominans (assembly GCA_016719385.1). NCBI lineage: Bacteria > Bacillati > Actinomycetota > Acidimicrobiia > Acidimicrobiales > Microthrixaceae > Candidatus Neomicrothrix > Candidatus Neomicrothrix subdominans. The sequence goes on from JADJZA010000007.1 coordinate 554,493, forward strand.
AATTATCGGCATGCCCACTAGCCGCCAGTCGGCGCGCCGGAATCGTCGCCGGAATCGACGGCGGTGTCCAAGGCGTCGAACAGCGGAAACATGGAGTCGTCGTCGCCCAGGTCGAAGCCCAGTTCGTCGGCCATCGCCTCGATGCCATCGCTCAGCGACTGCTCCCACAGCTCGGCCGGATCGACGTCGGGGTTGAGGTGGGTCTCGAGGCGCAGCAGCGCCTCGTCGGTGATCGACCCCGGCCAGCCCTTGAGCCGATGGGCATAACGGATCCAGGCCTCGACCACGCGGGTGAGCGCCTCGTCGTCCTCGTCGGAGGCGATCTCGGTGCGCAGATACCAGTCCAGGAACGCTGCGACCACCGCCGGCGACCAGCGATGCGCGTCGCCATCCGAGCGCTGCTCGACGTAGTCGAAGAAGCGTTCGACCAGCTCGCGAACCTCGGCCTCGCCGGTGTCGCCGTCGACGCCGCTGTCCTCGTCGGCCAGGCCGGCGGCCTCCGGCGAAGCAAGAAAGGCAGTGGCGGCATCCGCTCGCTGGGCATCGCTCGATCGGGTGACGTCCGCTGGCGGCGCCAGCGTGATCGTGTCGAGTACCAGCCCGGCCAGCGGTGCCAAGCTGTCGAACCCGGGTTGCAGCGGGGCGTCGGCGTCGGCACCGGCGATGGCGATGCCGTCGCTCAGGGTCCGAGCGGTCTCGCCCACGTCCGCCGGTTCGAGATAGCGAATCGTGTCGGCCAGGTACGGGCGGTCGCCGGGACCGACGAGGTAGCCGGTTCCGGGGGTATACACCTCGGTGAACTCGTCGAGGGTGGCGAGCACCAGGTCGTTGACGAACGGGCCCTCGGTGAGGATGAGGCTGCCGAACAGCACCCGGTTCTCCCATTCGCCGGGCCAGGCCAGCTCGATCCCCAGGTTGAGGGAGTCGCCCAGTAGGTCGCCGGCTCGCCAGGCGCCCACCGGCGTCGCTTGCCAGATGGCGTCCGCCCATGCCGGTGGGGTCGTGCGGCCGTCGGCCCGATCGAGCGCCGACCGAATGTCGTCGGCGGCGGCCGCGTCGACAAAGGGCACCAGCGAGCGTAAGCAGTCGATGTAGGCGGCTCGGGGGCGAACGCGTTCCGCCTCGGCGAGCAGGGAGACGGCTACCGAGACCATCTCGAGGCCCCGGACGCGGTCGTCGGGGCCGGGCGGTGCGCCGCCGAATTCGTCCTCGTCGTCGGCGCCGGCCGCCGCCATCGCCATGATCGACACGAACTCCGAGGCGAGCTCCTCAGCTTCAGCCGGGTGGGTCTCGCGACGTGACTCGATCGCCTCGGCCATGGCGGAGAACACCGAGTGCACGTCCGGCTCCAGGTCCGAGCCGCCGTCGCCCAGCTTGCCCGGGTCGGTCCAACGCTCCCCGGGCCCCGCGGCATCGGCCCACAGATCGAGGTCGGGCGGCACCGCTCCCGCCCCGCTGGTCCCCTGGGCCTGCTTGGGTGGGGTCACCCGGCCGCCCTGGCGCTTCCGGTTGGGCTTGCGCTTGCGAGACATCGTCCCAGTCTGGCAGCGCCGCCCGGCCACGCCGATGGTGGCCCCCTCGATGCGGTTCTACTTCGGTAGCGTCTCCGGTGAAAGGGGCACCAGATGACCGATCATGCAACCGATAGCGCGACGCCGGCACCTACCAGCGTCGACTTCCACTTCGACGTGCTGTGCCCGTTCGCCTACCAACGTCCAAGTGGATCCGTTCGGTGCGCGATGAGCTGGGCATCACCGTCAACTGGAAGTTCTTCAGCCTGGAGGAGATCAACCGGGTGGAGGGCAAAAAGCACCCGTGGGAGCGGGAGTGGAGCTACGGCTGGTCGATCATGCGCATCGGTGCGTTGCTGCGTCGGCGCAGCAACGACGACCTCGACCGCTGGTACGAGCGCACCGGACGGGCGCTGCACGAGGAGGGCCACCGCCCGCACGATCCGGAGGTGGCCCGTCTCCTGCTCGAGGAGCTGGGCCTCGATCCGGGCCTGGTCGACGAGGCGCTCGCCGATGCGTCCACCCACGACGAGGTGCGCGCCGACCACGACAGGGTGGTCGCCTCCGGCGGGTACGGCGTTCCGACGCTGTTCTTCACCGACTCGGCCTTCGGTGGACCCGAGTTCGGTGAGCGCTGCCTGTTCGGTCCGGTGTTGATCAACCCGCCGAGCGGCGACGCCGCGGTGCGCCTGTGGCATGCGGTGACCGCCTGGTGCGAGTTCCCCGACCTCTTCGAGCTGCAACAGCCCAAGACCACAGCTGACGAGATGCGTATCGTCAACACGTTTACGCCCTACCTGGAGGCCCGCGACTGGGTCAGCATCAACCGGGGCAAGGTGATCAGCCTCACCGACGACGGCTTCACAGCGGAACGCAACGCCGACGGTTCCCCGCTCAGCGAGGAGTGACCACAGTGATCGCTCCCGCGGTCGAACTGGGTGCGATCGCTGTGGCCCGTCCCACAGTGATCACACCCAGATGGGACATGGGTGTCATCGCTGTGGGTCGGCGTGGCAAGGGACCCTTGGTCGGGCGAGCTCAGGGCCGCGGAGTGATCGTGGCCCGCACCGGGAGGGAGGTGAGGCCGCGGAGAAACATGCGGGTGGCCACCACCGGTTCGCCGACGACCTCCAGGCCGACCAGGCGATCGAGGATGGCGTCGAACGCCACCTCGGCCTGAAGCCGGGCGAGATGCGAACCCAGGCAGGCATGTGCACCGGCGCCGAACTGCAGGTGCTTCGACGCGTCGGGTCGGGCGATGCGCACGACCTCGGAATCGTCGCCCCAGAAGCGGGGGTCGCGGTTGGCGGACGCCAGGCCGGCGTAGACGACCGCCCCGGCTGGCAGCTCCACCCCGCTGAGCGTGGTGGGCCGGGTGGTGATGCGGCGGGTGAACTGGTTGGGACCGTCATAGCGCAACAGCTCGGCGATGGCGTTGCGCATGAGGCTGCGGTCGCTGCGCAGCGACTCGAGCTGGTCGGGGTGCCGGGTGAGCGCCAGGGTGCCGTTGCCGATCAACACCGACGTCGGCTCGTGCCCCGCCATGTACAAGGTGACCAGTTGGCTCATCAGGTCGAGGTCGTTCAAGCGTTCGCCGTCGATCTCGGCGTGAACCAGGTGCGACATCAGGTCGTCGGCGGGGTGGGCCCGCTTCAGCTCGGCCTGGTCGGCCAGGTAGGCGCACATCTCATCGAGGCCGGCCAGGCACTCGTCGCGCTCGTCGTCGGGCAGCACCGGGTCGACCGACCGGGCGACGCATTGGGTCCAGTGCCGAAACTTGGGACCGTCCTCGGCCGGCACGCCGAGCATCTCCGAGAAGATCTCGACCGGCAGTGGGTAGGCGAAGTCCTCGACCAGGTCGAAGTCGACCGGTACCGCTGCGCCCCTCGTGCTGGGGCCCCCGACGGTGCGGCCGCGCTCGGCGAGCACGTCGAGCGCTGCGTGCATCCGCTCGTGCACCCGTCCTCGGAGCGCCTCGATCGCGCTCGCCCGAAACGGCGTGGCCATCAGCCGGCGGGTGCGGGCGTGGTCGGGGTCGTCCATCATCACGACGGTGCGGCCCGCCCGGGGCTGCTCGGCCAGGCGCTGCAGCTCGATCTCGGTGACCGGCGTCGGGGTGGCGCTGTGCACCGACGAGGAGACGGTCGGATCCCGGAGGAGCGCCACCACGTCGTCGTGACGGGTGACCACCCAGCCGCACAACAGCTCGGAGTACTGCACCGGGTCGTCGTCGCGCAGCGCCGCATACAGCTCGTAGGGCGTCTCGGTGAACGAGGGATCGAACGGGTTGAACTGCGGAGGCGCCGCTGTGCTCATCAGGCGCCGGCCCTCATGTCCAGCGTGCGGTGACTGGGGCTCATGAGGTGGGAGCGGACGCGTCGCTGATGCGGGCGCTGCTCATGACGCTGGGGTCGCAGTGGGCCAGGTCTCGATGCCGGTGCGCCAGGGTCGCCCGGCGCGCTTGGCGTCGGCCCACTTGGCTTCCACGTCGGCCGGGCTCATCGCCCCGGCCTGTCCCAGCTCGGCCGGGGTTGGGCCTACCTTGTCGGCCAGCGGCCGCAGCGCGTCCAGATCGAAGCCGTACACTTCGGCGGCGTTGCCACCGAGCATGGCGGCGGTCTCATCAGCGGGGATGTCCCAGAACACGTCGGCCAAAAACTCTCGGGTGTGGGGCCAGGTGCCCTCCGGATGCGGGAAGTCGTTGCCCCAGCAGATGTTGCCGACGCCGATCTCGTAGCGGCGGGCCATCTCCCGGCGCAGCGTGTTGCTGGCACCGATAAAGCAGTTGCGGTCGAAGTACTCGCTGGGCCGCATCGACATGTTGGTCGTCAACTGCTCGCCCAGCTTCTGGGACCCATGGTCCCGCTCGTACACCAGGTCCATGCGCCACAGCAGATCGTTCACCCAGAACGTGCCGCATTCGGTGACGCCGAAGCGCAGGCCGGGGAAGCGCTCGAACACCCCCGACCACAAGAGGAACCACAGCGGCCGGGACGACCAGAAGCGAACTTCGGTGGTGTAAATGCCGATGTGTGGGCCGTAGGACGCCTTGTCGGCCACGCCGGAGTGCACGTGCACCGGCATCTCCAGCTCCTCACACACCGCCCAGATCGGGTCGTACATCGTGTGGTGATAGGGCTGGTGTGGCTGCCACATCGGCGGGATGAGGATGCCGCCCCACAGTCCCGAGGCGTGGGCCCGCCGGATCTCGGCGACCGACTCCTCCACCCCGGCGATAATCGGCACCAGCGCCACCCCGGCCCGGCGCTTGGGGCTGGTGGCGCACAGCTCGGCCAGCCAGCGGTTGTGGGCCGTGGCCCCGGCCAGCAGCAGATCGGGCGGGGTGTCGGCGTTGGAGCCCAGCCCCGCCCCGAAGGGTGCCGAGGCGCCGGAGGTGACCGAGTCGGCGTCGGGGAAGATCACCTCGCCCACCACCCCGTCGTCGGACAACTCGGCGTCGCGCCGCTCGGCGTCCCAGCCGCCCCGCAGCCCCTCGGAGTTCTCGGCGTTCCACTCCTCGGCGAACTCGGTGTTGAGAAAGCCCTGGGCGGCCATCTCCTGTTGCCGGGCCCGGGCGAGGACCGCCTCGTCGAAGGGCTCCCGAAACTCCGGGTCGAGCCACTCGCGATACTCCTCGTTGGGCAGGCCGGCGTGGCAGTCGGCCGAGATGACCAGATACGGGTCGGTGGGCAGGGGTGCAGCCATGTCAGCTTTCCATGTAGGTGGGTTGGGACCGGTCGAGCATCGACCGGGCTCGGGCGTTGATGCGACCGTCGATCCGTTCGCTCTCCGGCAGGATCCAAAATCGGTTGGCGCGGATCGCCTCCAGCGTGAGCTCGGCGACGAACTCGACCGGCGTGTAGTTGACGTCGACGCCGGCGGCTTTCATCCGGGCCTCGAAGGACTCGATCGTGGTGTATGGGGTGGTGCGGGGCGTGTCGTTGGCCCACGCCGATGGACGGTTCTTTGACGACTCGAGCAGGCCGGTCCGCAACACGTTGGGGCCCGGGTACAGCACCGACACCCCGATGTCGGCGTCGATCGAGTGCAGCTGCCCGTAGAGCACCTCGGTGAACGCGGTGACCGCCGCCTTGGAGGTGGCGTACACAGCGGTGGTCGGCAGCGGCGCGATGCCGCCGTTGCCCGACGACGTGTTGACGATGTGGCCCGGTTCGCCGGCCGCCAACATGGCAGGGACGAACGCCTTGACCCCGTGGATCATGCCCCACAGGTTGACGTTGAGGCCCCAGCCCCAGTCGTTGGTCGTGTGCTCCCACATCTTGCCCTCGGCGCCCGCACCCACACCGGCGTTGTTGCACAGCACGTGCACGTTGCCGAATGCCGAGTACGCCTCGTCGCGCAGCGCCTCGACCGAGGCCAGGTCGCCCACGTCGGTGACCGCGCCGATCGTCCGGGCGCCTTGCTCGGCGAGCCGAGCGACGGTGGCGTCGACCCGCTCCTCGGACAGGTCGGACACCACGATCGACATGTCCTCGGCGGCGAAGCGTTCGGCCAGGGCCGCGCCGATGCCCCCGGCGCCGCCGGTGATCACCGCAACCCTGCCGGCGAGGTCCTTCACTTGTCGGCGTTTCCGACGGGGGACAGGTCGTCGTAGCGTTGGTGGGCGTAGGGCATGACGTCGGCGGCTGGCACTCGCTCGACCAGCCGTCCCTCCTGCGTGCTGCGACGCTCGGCCAGGGTGGCGGTCACCTCTCCAAGGATGGGGATGTCAACCACCGGATCGAAGCGCGACTCGCGCAGCGTCAATGCAGCGTCGACCGCCCTGGCGCTGCGGGTTTCGGTGGCCCGGGTGCAGTAGACGAGCCACGGATCGTCGTCGAAGCCCTCGCCGCTCGGGTTGCGCAGGAACTTCAGGTAGTAGTCGAGCCGTTCGCCGGCAGGGGGCGGGGCCAACTCGTCGCCCAGCGTTCCGCCGAGCTCGATGATCCCCACCCCCATGCGGCTGACCGTGCCGATGACGGTACTCGCCGTGTCAAGGCCCTCGCCGACGTCCAGGGTGACGTCGGCCAGCTTCTTCGGTTCGCCGAACGTTTCCCGGCCGCCGATCACCGACTGCTCGGTTGTCATCGGCATCAGCAGCGGATAGAAGCCCTCGGTATCGCGATGGCGGGCGGCGACGGCAAAAGTGCCGGCGCCGAACGGGGGCCGACCTCCGCCCAGGTCGACGTGGGAGATGCTGACCTTCACCAGGGGTTGGGACGGCGGCTTCAGTGGCGGCGGCAACACGGCGGCCACCACGGCGGGATCGGTGAGAAACGTGGCGGTCAGCGAGGTGGACCAAGCGCCGATCTTGGTCGCTGTCACCTCGCGATCGACGGTTGGCCTTGGTCCGTATCGCAGCTGCCCCATGTGGTTCCCCCCGGATGCTCGTCGTGTCGTCGATCGATCGTGTTGTCGCTACTCGCCCAGAAACCTGGCCGACGCAAACGCCGGGCAGCGCAGCGAGTCGTCCGGTATCTCGGCCGGGTCGAGCGGCACAGCCACCTCGGCCACGCTCGGACCGAATCGCTGCGCCAGCGGGGCCAGGGCGGCCAGGTCAAAGCCGTACACCCGGGCGGCGTTGCCACCGACCATCGCCCGCACCTCATCTTCGGCGACGCCGGCAAAGGCCAGCCGCAGGTGCTCGTGAGAGTAGGGCCAGCAACCCTCGAGGTGGGGGAAGTCGCTGCCCCACATGATGCGGTCGACGCCCACCCGGGTGCGCAGCGGCACCTCGGCGGCCCGGATGAAGCTCGACCCCAGCTGGCACTGGCGGGCCCAGTACTCCGATGGCGTGAGCGACAGCTGCCCCATCGCCTCGCCGAACTTTGCCTCCTGGGATCCTGCCGCCGCCCCGGTGCCGCTGAGGCGTAGGTGGTAGTAGTCGAGACGGGTCAGCTCTTCGGGCAACCAGGCGGTGCCCTGTTCGGTGAAGACGAACTGCAGGTTGGGGTGACGTTCCATCACACCGGAGAAGATCAGGTGCCACAAGGTGCGGTGGGCCCACCACACCACCTCGAGCAAGAACATGGCCTGGGCGGCCGAATAATCCCCGTAGTCGGGGGCGGCGCTGCCGCTGTGATGGTTGATCGGCAGGCCGAGCTCTTCGCACACCGACCAGACCGGCTCATAGTCCGGGGCGTACAGCGGCGGCACGTCGGACCCCGGGGGAGCGCCGGGCAGCAGCACGCCGCCGGTCAGCCCGGCCTCGGCGGCCCAGCGGATCTCGGCCACCGACCCTTCGACGTCGTGCAACATGATCTGGCAGATGCCGGCGCGGCGCCCGGGGGCATCGGCGCAGAAGTCGGCCATCCAGCGGTTGTGGGCGCGCAGGCCGGCCCAGCGGCGCTCGAGGTCGCCGTCGCTGGCACCGGGCGGCTGGTGGACCAGCGAGGTCTTTGGGAAGAACGGCGGGATCGTGTTGGGAAACAGCACCTCGGCGACCACGCCGTCGGCCTCGAGCTCGGCCAAGCGGCGGGACGAGTCCCAGTTGCGTTCAGCGTCGTCGCCCTCGATGTCGGGGTAGGGGTTGTGGAAGCCGGCCTGCCAGGCATCGAAGTCGTGGTGGTAGCGAGACTCCAGGTACGGCCGGTAGCCGGCGACGTTGGCCCCGCCGTGGCAGTCGGCCGAAATGACGACGTAATTCTCGGCCTCTGCCGTCGCAGCTGTTGGCTGGCTTGTTCCAGCCGTTGGCTCTCCCATCGCTCCCCCCGAAGCTGCCTGGAGCCGCATCACACGGCACGAACGGGAACCTAGCAGCCACCCTCTCGGCGGTGTCGAGAACGCCGCTGCCGAAACCGCTGGCGCGACAGAACGTGGTTCGCTGCAGCGCCCGGTCCCGGCCGGCGTGGGTGTCAACCGGTCAGCCCCACGTCTCCGTCAGGACCTGTCAGCAAGGTAAGGGGGCTTCGGCAAGCCAGCGGGCGCCCTCCTAGCCTCCGGGCATGGAGCTGTTGAAGGTTGAGTTGTCGGGGGTGGCCGCCCAGGCCGAGACCGCTACCGGATCCGACCCGTACGACTTGGGGGTGTTGGGGGTGGCGGTCCATCCGAAGCAGATCGACGGCCTCGAACAGACCGTCGTTCAGATGATGTTCGACGACGACCGCAGCGGCTTCGATCCGTCGTTGATCGACTGCCCCCTCGTCGCCGAGGTGTGGTCGTCGGCGGGCGACCTGGTCGCTCGCGAGCTGTTCGATCACGACGCCTTCCGACGACGGCTCTACGCCGAACGCGAGGCGGAGGGCGACCAGCTGCACGGCGTTCTCGTGCTCAGCGAGGGTGAGCTGCCGCCGCCCTATCTGCGGCTGGCGTTTCTGCCAGTGCCGCTGGCCGGCACCGCCGGGCACACGCTGAGCGTGGTGCGGTCCGCCCGCACAGAGCTGATCGATGGGATCGAAGCCGCTTTTGCCGAGGGCTCGCTCACCGATCGTCAGCGGCGCCACCTGATCGTGGCGATCGAGCAGCGGCACCCGGAGTAACCGCTGGCGACGCCGCGTCCGGCGGCGTCGGCCGGTTGGTGTCAGTGGTCACTTTGGCGCCTGGGGGCTGGGGATTCGGTCTTTCGGGTTGCTAGCTTCCGTACACCGTCCGAACGGCGACCCCTCCTGGTGGCGCCGAGTCGGATGACGACAATTACTGGGAGTTCCCTGACATGTTTCGACGTCTCGCCAACTGGTGCCACGACCGACGCCGCCTCGTGGTCGGCCTGTGGCTGCTCGCTCTCGTGGGCGGCGGCGCGCTCTCGGGCGTGATCGGCACCCAGTTCCGCACCGAGTTCAACCTGCCCAACGTCGAAAGCCGTGCCGGCCTGGACCTGCTCGAGAAGGAGTTCGGGGGCGGCGCCGGCGGTCAGGGCGGCACGATCGTGTTTCAGTCCGAGCGGCCGGTCACCGATCCGGCGGTTGAAAAGCCGATGACCGAGCTGTTCGACGCGGTGGCGACCATGCCGGACGTCGAAGGGGTGGTCAGCCCGTACAGCGAGGACGGCGCCCGGCAGATCGCACCGCTGGGCGAGCAGGCCGGGAAGATCGCCTACGCCGAAGTGAAGCTCGACGAGGACATCGACGTGGAGCGTGGGGCCGAGCTGCAAAAGAAGATCGCCGAGGCCGCCCCGAAGATCGATGGGGTCGACGTCGAGTTCGGCGGCCAGATCTTCGCCGAGTTCGAGAGCCCGTCGTCGGAGATCCTGGGGTTGGCGTTTGCCATCGTCATCCTGATCCTGGCCTTCGGCTCGGTGCTGGCGATGGGCCTGCCGGTCGGGGTGTCGCTGTTCGGCATCGGCATCGGCGGCATCTCGGTGGCGCTGCTCAGCAACGTGTTCACCATCCCCGACTTTGCCACCGTGCTCGGGGTGATGATCGGCCTCGGCGTCGGCATCGACTACGCGCTGTTCATCGTCACCAGATACCGCGAACAGCTCCACGCAGGTCACACGGTGCGCGAGGCCACGTCGATCGCCATCGACACCGCCGGACGGGCAGTCGTGTTCGCCGGAACGACGGTGGTCATCTCGCTGATGGGCATGTTGATCATGGGCGTCAGCTTCGTCACAGGGTTGGCCATCGGCGCGGCCTCGGTGGTCGCGGTGACGATCGTGGCATCGGTGACGCTGCTGCCGGCGCTGCTCGGCTTCGCCGGCGAGCGGGTGGAGCTCACCCGTTGGCGTGGCCTGATCGCCGCCGGGCTTGCGGCGCTGGCCCTGGTCGGTGCCGGCCTCAACTTCACGCCGCTGCTCCTGGCCTTCCCGGTTGCCGTCGTCGTGCTGATCGCCGGGTTCTTCGCTGGCCCCCTCAAGCGCGAGGTGCCCATGCGGCGCCAGAAGCCGCTGCGGGAGACGATTGCGTACCGGTGGAGCCGCGTCGTCCAGCGACACCCGTGGGCCTCTGTCTTCATCGGCGCCCTGCTGCTGATCGGCATGGCGCTGCCCGTGTTCGGGCTGCGGCTCGGGTTCTCCGACGAGGGGAACTTTCCGGAGAACACCACCACCCGCAAGGCCTACGACCTGCTGGCCGAAGGGTTCGGACCGGGCTTCAACGGTCCGTTTCTGATGGTGGCCGAGCTTCCCGACGGCTTCGACGCCGAAGCATTAGCGCCCATCCAGGCCGCCGTGCAGGACGACCCGGGCGTCGTGTTCGTTACCCCGGCGACGCCCAACGACGAAAAGGATCCCGCAGCGGCCACCGCCGTGCAGTGGGTGATCATCCCCACCAGTTCGCCTCAGGCCGAGGAGACCACCGATACGGTTAACCGCCTGCGCGCCGAGACGCTGCCCGCCGCCGAGCGAGCGGCCGGCGTCGACGTGGCGCTCACCGGGTCGGTCCCGGTTCAGGTCGATTTCTCCGAGTACCTGGCCTCCCGCCTGCCCTACTTCTTCGGGGCGGTGCTGGCGCTGTCGTTCCTGCTGTTGATGGCGGTATTCCGGTCGCTGCTCGTGCCGCTGAAGGCAGTGGTGATGAACCTGTTGTCGATGGGCGCCGCCTACGGCTTGGTCGTCGCCCTGTTCCAGTGGGGATGGTTGAACGGCATCACCGGCATCCAGACCGGCCCGATCGAACCCTTTGTGCCGATGATGCTGTTTGCCATCGTGTTCGGGCTATCGATGGACTACGAGGTGTTCCTCCTGTCCCGGGTGCGGGAGGAATGGCAGCACACCGGCGACAGCCACACGTCGGTGGCCGACGGCCTGGCGGCCACCGCCAAAGTGATCACCGCTGCGGCCGCCATCATGGTGTTCGTGTTCGGCAGCTTCGTGCTGGAAAGCGACCGCATCATCAAGCTGTTCGGCGTCGGCCTGGCCTCATCGATCTTCCTCGACGCCACCGTGGTGCGCATGCTCTTGGTGCCGGCGACGATGGAGTTGCTCGGCGACAAGAACTGGTGGCTGCCCGGCTGGCTCGACCGGCTGTTGCCCAACATCGATGTCGAGGGCAACGTGGACGACGAACTGCCAGTGGACGAGCCGCCGAGCCCAGAGGCTCCGCCCCAGGATCGGACCCCGGAGCTCATCGGCTGAGCCTGGACGCCCGACGTTCTCCCTTTTGTGCTGCTCCTGGTGCAGGAGAGGCGAATTTCAGCCCCCGTCCCCGGCTACGCCGAGGTGTGGGGTAGCCGGGAGGACCGGGCCAGGGCGGCCTCGATCTCGCCGGTCGCGTCCTCGTGTCCCACCAGGTCGGTCAGCCCCAGGTGTACCTGGGCCAGGTAGGGCTCGCAGCGGCGCCGGAGCGTGTCGGGCACCGAGGCGGTCACAGCCCACAGCGCTCCGTCGGCATGGTCGATCGCAACGACCGTGTCGTACTGGCTGATCGGCCGCGTCACCGGTGCACTCCAATGCGTGCCTGACACGGTGAGGCGATCGACCGCACCACCGACGAAGCCTTCGCCGGTACCCAGCGCCCGTCCGGGAGGCGATGCTGCGCGGGCCTCGTTGATCCCCTCGATCACCGCGTCGACGACGAAGGCGGCCCGGTGGGTCGCAACGCCCGCCTCGCCTGCCACCACGGCGATCAGCGAGTCACGGCCGAGCGACCAGGCACGGCCGACGAGCCGCGCCGCACCGTCCGGTGCGATCGTTGCCGGCGACCCGTCCCAGCGGGTGGAGTGCCCCTGAAACCGCAGGTGCCACCCCGGCACGGTCACGTGCTCGCCGGGGGAGTGATCGGCGACCGGTCCGACGTAGCGGGCCAGCCCGCCGACGACGAGGTTGGAGCCGTAGGCCAGGTACCGAAACACGCGGTCACTGCGCTCGTCGTCCATGTCGGTCATCGATGGTACGGCGTCGGCGTAGCGGTGCAGAGGTGACGGCCTGCTGGCTGTCACCGTGCATCGCTACGGTACCCCCATGGGAAAGAACAACAGGGCAAGGCGGGCGGCCAAAGCCAAAGCCAGGTCGAGGGCGCAGGCGACTTCACGTGAGCGGGCAAGGCGCCGTGACCAGGCTGACGCCGACGACCGAAGCGGCCATGGTGCTGCCGGGCCGAGTGGCGCTACTGGGCATGGCGGGGGCGAGGGCCACCGCCAAACCAACGACATCTTTGGTGACTCCTATCGGGCCGATCCAGAGGGATGGACCCACGACCTGCTGGTGGACGCGGGCTCGTTTCAACACCAAGAGAAGCGGAACCGGCGGTACAACAGTGACCTTCGCACGGCCGTGCTGCGCCAGCTGGGTCGGGTGCCGTTGGACGTGCTGGCAACCGCGGCCGAGCGGGCGTTGCTCGGGCGTGTTGAGGCGCTGTGGCAGGGCGGGTGGCAACCGGTCGAGCTGCTTCGGCAGGCCCGGCTCAACGGCAGCAAAGCGATCACGGCCAGGCTGATGGCCCAGGTCGTCGCCAACGATGATGCTCGGCGACGAGCAGCCACCCTCGACTCGCGGTGGATCTCCCAGGTCGAGGCGCTGGACCTCCCCGCCGCCGACGCCAAACCGGGTTGGATCCGCCGCTGGGTTGGAGGCGAGGGATTGGACCTTGCCGACGCCCGTGACGCGCTGATCGACGCCCTGGCGGTCATGTTTCTTCCCCGGCTGGAGTGCCTGATCCCTCCGCCCGGTTCGTTGGGTGCCGCCTCGACCAGGTCCAAGCCGGTGCGCGGCGATACGTCCTCAGAACGTGATCCGATGCTCGAGCGCATTCGTGCGCTGCTGGCCAAGGCCGAGTCGACCGACTTCGAAGAGGAAGCGATGGCGTTCACCACCAAGGCCCAGGAGTTGATCACCCGGCATGCCATCGACGAGGCGATGCTCGCCGACGCCGATGCAACGTCCGAGCAGGAACCCAGCATCATTCGGGTCCCCATCGACCCGCCTTATTGGGATGCCAAGGGTTTTATGCTGCAGCTCGTCGCCGAACGCAGCCGCTGTCGGGCGGTGATGATGGACGGGCTGAACATGTCGCGGGTGGTCGGGTATCCGGCCGACCTCACCGCCGTCGAGCTGCTGTTCACCTCGTTGCTGATCCAGGCTCAAACCGCCTTGGCGCAGGCGGGCAAGACCGCGCCTCCGGGCACCCGAACTCGCAGCACCTCGTATCGATCCTCGTTTCTGGTCGCCTATGCGCATCGCATCGGCGACCGTCTCTCCGAGATCAATGCGGCCGTTGCCTCCGACGTCGCCGAGCGGGAGGGGGGAAGTTTCCTGCCGGTGTTGCGGGCGCGGGAGGATTGCATCGACGACTTCATGGCCGAGAACTACGGGGACACCGTCAGCGGCAGCGTTCGAGGCGGCTACGACCCCGCTGCAGCCGCCCACGGCAGCGTGGCGGCCGACTCGGCGCAGCTCAGCTTCGGCGACGTGGAAGGCAACCAATCCTCGAGCCCGGACGTCGGTGCAGCACCGCTGGCCGCCCTCCCGGCAACGTAGTTTGGGACCCAGGCGTTGGAATCCGATGGCGTCTGGGGTTTGAGAATGCAAGGCCAGCGGGCGGGAGCCCCACCGATCTCCTGCGGTACGGTCGTGGCGATGGATCTTCCGGACAGCGTCCCTTCGGCGGAGCCGGCGCAGCCCTCCTCAGCGGACACGACCGGCGCCAATGGCCGCCAGGTCGAGGTGGCGCCGTTGCTCGACCGGGGTGCTGGTGTCGAGCATGGTCCCGGCGCCATGCACCTGCGGCTGCTCGACGGCGAGGAGCGCAACAAGCTGCGGGTGCTGAAGGCGGCCACCGAGGCCAACGCGCCGATCTACCTGGCCATCCTGGCGGTGTTCGTCGCAGCCCGAGAGCGCTACGAGGTGGAGATCCGCACCGAACGCATCGCCGCGGAGCTGGCGGCGGCGGGCCTCGGTACCGAGGGGTTGGAGCCCGCCCTCGAGCAACTGCGCGACTGGGGCAACCTCACCTGGACCCAGGACACGGTCCGGGTCTCCCGGCTCGAGGACTTCCGGCGCCGACGGGCGCTGTGGCAGCTGACGGCGGCGGGGCAGGCCTCCCACGATGCGGTGCTGGCCGTGCTCGGCGCGTCGGACCAGGGTGGATCGTTACAGCGCACCCTGTTTCGGGACATCCGCGACAACCTGGCGCTGCTGGCCGATGCGATCGATCGTTCCGACGGCGAGCAGGTGTACCTGCGCCTGCGGGACCTGGACGGATCGCTGCGGGAACTGGCCGCCAACGCCCGCGACTTTCACGCCGCCGTCGCCCAGCTGCGCCGCGAACACGACGCGGACCCGGCCCGCTTTCTGGTCTACAAGGACCTGCTGATCGACTACCTGGAGCAGTTCCTCGACCACCTGATGACCCAGCGGGGCCTGGTGGCCCGAGGGGTGGAGGCGGTGAACCAGCGGGGGGTCGAGCGGCTGGGCGAACTGGCGGCGGCGGGCGACGACTCGGCCGGCTTGTTCGACACCGACGACCGGGCCGAGCGATGGTGCAACCGTTGGACCGGCCTGGCCGACTGGTTCGTCTCGGTCGGCGACCGGCCCTCCGGCGCCGACGACCTCACCGCTGCCACCACGACGGCCATCCGTGAGCTGCTGGCGTTGCTGCGGCGGGTGACCGAGAGCGCTCGCCGCCCGATCACCCGAGCGTCGGAGCTGTTGGTGCTGGCCCGCTGGTTCCGCCGCATCGACGACCGGGCCGCCGCCGAGCTGTTCGATGCCGCCTTCGGCCTGGGTCGGCCGCTGCACTTGAGCGACGGCGAGGCCGACGACGAGACGGTTGCTGCGTCCGACTCGTGGTGGGATGCGCCTCCGGTGAACGTGCCGGTGACGTTGCGCGAGCACGGCCGGCGCCCGTCGCCGGGGCGCCCGGCCCAGGCCACCGACTATTCGGTCACCAAGGCCCAGCTGATGGCTGAGCACCGGTCGGCACAGACGGCCCGGGCCGAGGCGGCCGCTCGGCTGTGTGCCAGGCCGGTGGAGGGACGGGTGCTCTCCGACGCTGAGGCCACGATCCTGTTCGAGCTGCTCGATCGGGCGGCGCATTTGCGTTCGGTCGGCGACGAGCCGGGCAGCGACGACCCGGTTCGCGTCGAGGGTGCGCTGGCCACGTTTCGGCCCGACCCCGACGGCATGGTCATACGAACCCGCCGAGGTTCGCTCACCATCGGCGAGCACCGCCTGCACATCGAGCCGGTTGGAGCCACGTCGTGAGCGCTGTGACCACCGGCCTGATCGCTCCGTTCGACGGAGCCACCTCGGGTCCGAGGGCGGCGGTGCAGATCGATCCCGGCGAACTCGAGGATTTCCAGCGCACCGCTCGGCTGCTGTTGGGCCATCCGTTGGTCACTCCCACCTGGCCGAGCCCCAAGGCGTTCACGGCCGTGCGCCGCTGGGAGGTGCCGCTGCGCAACGAGTTCTCGCGGGTGTTGGGCTTCCGCCTCGACGTCGGGCGCAGCTCGGCCCGGCTGTATCGCCGGTCGGCCACCACGTCGGAGCACCGTGGGGCCTTCACCCGCACGCTTCGCCCGCTGGGGCACGTCGCCTGCTCGTTCCTGTGTTTGGTGTTGGCGGCGTTGGAGGAGCTGGGCGACCAGACGACGGCGTCCCGCCTGGCCGAAGCCGTGCTGCGCTTGCGTTCGGGGGACGACGCCCTGCCGGTTGACCTCACCGCGTACACGCAGCGAAGGGCGTTCGTCGACGCGGTGACGTGGCTGGAGGGCCGCGGCGTGCTCGGCCTGCGCGACGGAGGCGCCGACCAGTGGCTGGAAAACGACGCAGACGGCGATGCCCTCTACGACGTCGACCGAGACTGTGTGTCCCGACTGTTGGTCAGCTCGCCCAGCGTGCTGCGCGGCGTGGGGGAGGCCGCCGACTTCCTGGTGGAACCCACCGCTCCCGGCACCGAGGATCGGCCCCAGGCGCTGCGCCACCGGCTGGCTCGTCGACTGGTCGAGGGCCCGGTGATGTCGTACTCGGATCTCGGCGCGGATGAACTGAACTACGTGCGTGAGCGACGCACCCGCCTGGTCCGTGACCTGGAGCAGCTCACCGGCTGCCATGTCGAGTCCCGGGCCGAGGGCATGAGCCTGGTCGACGCCACGATCGAGCCGATCACCGAGCCACGGCATCGTTTTCCCAGCGGAGGAACGCTCACCCAGGCCGCCCTCTTGTGGGGCGCGGCGCTGGTCGAGCTGGCGGCGACCGGAGACGAGGTGATTCGGGAGACGGTCCTGGAGCCCGATGATGAGGTCCGTCTCGCCCCGGCGGCCGAACGGTGGGTGAACGGCGCCGCGGCGGATGAGGCCTGGGAGGAAATCGCCGATCGGTACCGGTCGAAGTTCTCCTCGGACTACCGCGAGTCGCCCGACAAGCTGCGTCGTGAGGTGGGGGAGTTGCTGGCGCGGTTCGGGCTCCTTGCCGTCGAGGGCGACCGGCTGCGGGTGCACGCAGCGCTGGCCCGCTATCGGCCCGACGCCGATGCGGAGGTCGACGGGCAGACCTCCGAGAACGCCCTCACCTCGCAGATGTTTGGAGATGATCAACCGTGAGTGAATCGAGTGCCGACACCCGCGCGAGCGTAGCGCCGACGGATCGGTGGAGGCCCCACCGTGCGGGGATCCGCAACGTGTGGGAATACGACGACCAGGTGTTCTCGTTCGCCGGCGGACGGCTGATCCTTCGTGGCCCCAACGGCTCGGGCAAATCCAACGCGCTGGCCCTGCTGTTCCCCTTCCTGATGGAGGGGGTGATGAGCGCCGACGCCATGGACCCGTTCGCCGGCGGCCGCTCGATGCGATCGCTGCTGCTCGGGGTGCTGCGCGATGACGAGGCGGGGTCACGCAAGTTCCGTCACGATCAGCGGCTTGGTTACGTGTGGATGGAGTTCGAACGGAACGCCTCGGGTGACGGGGCGACGCCCGCGCACCTCACGATCGGCTGCGGCGCCCGGGCGACCGCTGCGTCGACCAACACCGCGTCCTGGTTCTTCGTCACCGAGCAGCGGGTCGGGCTCGACTTCGACCTGGCGCCCGACGGCAGCCCGCTCACCCGGGGCCGCCTGCGCGACGAGCTGGGCATCGGCGCGGTGTTCGACACCGCCGAGACCTATCGGGCCGCAGTCGATCGTGCGCTGCTGGGCATGGGGTCCGACCGTCACCAGAAGCTGACCACGTTGATCCGGGTGCTTCGTCGCCCGCAGTTGGCGGGCAAGCTCGACCTTCGCCTGCTGTCCGAGGTGCTCTCCGGCGGACTTCCGGCGCTGGACGACCACGTGCTTGACGACGTGGCCCAAAGCCTGGATGACCTCGAGGCCACCCAGCGCGACCTGGCCGACCTGAAGGCCACCCGGGCCATCGTCGACGCCTTCGTGCCCGTCTACGTCACCTACCTCACCGGCGAGGCGCTGGGTCGATCGACAGCGGTGATCGATGCTGCCCAGGTACTGCGGCGGGCCAACCGGACCGTCGTCGACACCGTGGCCGAGGCCGCTCGCATCGAGGGCGCAGTGTCCGAGAACGAGGCCGGCCGTCGCAGCATGGCCCTGGAACGATCGGTGGTCGATGGGCGTCGCACCGCCGTCTTGGAATCGCCCGCCTACCGGGACGCCAGCAGCCTTGCCGAGGTGGAGGCGTCCGTGGGCCGGGCTGCCAAGTTCGAGGCCAAGGCGGCGGGACAGCGCGACGGCGCCGCCCAGCGCGCCGACGCGGCCGACGCGGCCGCAACCGCTGCCACCGGGCGGGCCGCCGAAACGCTGACCGGCGCCGAGGCGGCCCTCACCGAGGTCGAGGACGCGGCGGATGCCGGCGACATCGCCTGGACCCTCACCCGGGAGGAGGCACGGGTGCCCGACCGCTTGGAGCCGGGAGCCCGGGTGGCCGAGCGATCCCGGCGCGACGACCTCAAGGCGGTACGCGCAGCGTTGGGGCAACGCAACGAGGCCGCCCGGGACCACGTCCGTGCGGAGGAGGCCGCTTCCCAGGCGCTGCGCTCGGCCGACGACGCCGACGCGGTCGCGGCCGAGGCTGCGATCTCCACCGAGCAGGCTCGGGCAGCGCTGGGTGAGTCGGTTGAGCAGTGGGTGGCGACCGCACCCTGGGTGCCCGAGACCGTCGCTGCAGCGGGTGAGCGAGGATTGTCTGAAGCGGCGTTGGTCGGTCCCCGGTTGGTCGACACCGCGTCGGTTGGTGACCGGCTGGCCGACGCCATCGATGCGCTCGGCGAGTCGGGCGCACCGTCGCTTTCGGCAGCGTTCGGGGAGGCCACCGACCCGGCCCGGGTCGAGCTGATCGAACGCCGCAGCGCCAGCCGGGGCCTCATCGACACCCTGAAGGCCGAGGTCGTGTCGCTGGAAACCCAGCGCGACGAGGTGGGGTCGGAGACCGACCCGGGCCCGGCGCCGCCCACCTGGCGGACCGAACGTGAGCCCGGACGCCCCGGGGCGCCGCTGTGGCGGTGCTGCGACTGGGCACCGGGGGTCGACGACCACGATCGGGGCCAGCTGGAGGCGGCGCTGGACGCCGCCGGTCTGCTGGACGCCTGGATCGCACCCGATGGCCAAGAACCCGGCGGTGCAGCGCCAGCCGGGTCGGCCGACTCGTGGCTGGCGTCATCGCACGCGTCGGCGGCCGAACCGGACGATCGCTCGGACCTGACGTCGGTGCTGGTGCCATCGGTTCCCGGGGGATCGGGTCTCTCCGAGGCGGCCGTCAGTCGGGTGCTGGCGGTGATCACGCTCACCGAGGACGGCGTCGTCCATGACGGAGCAGGCGTCACCGTCGACGGTCGGTTCGCCCTCGGACCGTTGCGGGGCCGCACCACCAAACCCGAGCCGGAGTACGTGGGTGCCACCGCCCGGGCCGAGCGGCGACGCCGCCGTCTTGCCGAACTCGATGCCCTGATCGCGGCTGCCGAGGCGGCGGTCAACGTCGAGTCGGCAGTACTCCTCGGTCTGGAAGCCGCCCTGGCCGCGCTGGCAGCTGCGGCTGCGACCCTGCCGTCGGCGGACGCGTTGCTTCGTGCGGTCGACGCCGAACGGCGTGCTCGTTCGCAGGCCGAGGCCCATCGGGAGTTGGCCGAGCGGGCCGCCGAGGATGAGGCGCTCGCCGCCGAGGCGGCTGGCGCCGCCGAGGCCAACCTCCAGGCGACGGCGGTCCAGCACCGGCTGGAGGGCGACGCCGCCTCACTCGACCGGGTCACCGACCTGGTCGACCGCTACGCAGGTGCGGTCCGCACGGCGATCGCCGCCCGCCGGTCGGCAGAGGCCGATGCTGCACGGGCCGAGCAGGAACGTGGTCGGGCGGCCGACGCAGCGCAAGTGCTCGCCGACGCCGAGCGGGATCTGGCAGCAGCCGCCGAGGAGCACTCCACGCTGGCGTCCCGCGCGGCCACCCTGCGCGAGCGGCTGGGCGAGGATGCCGAGGCGCCACTGGAAGCGCTGAAGCGGGCCGAGGCCGAACTGCTGGCGCTCGACGAGCGGTCCGAAGTGTTGCGGGAAGCGCTCGGTGACCTCCAGACCGCGTTGGGCCGGGCTCAGGAGGCCGCCGACCAGGCACGAGGAGCGGTCGCCCGGCACGAGGGCACACTGGCGGCGCGATCCGAGCGGCTGCCGGTGTTGCGCCGTCACGATCTGCTGGCCCTGCTCGTGCCGGATCGATTCCCAACCGAGGTTGACGTGGTTCCACTTGAACCGTTGCCGATCGGCGCGGTCGAGTTTGCCCGGTGGCTGAACGACCGCCTGGATGGTTCCGCGCCGACACCCGAGCAGCGGGAGCAGAACGTCGCTGCGTTGGATCGTGCCCAGAAAAAGGTGATCGACGAGCTGCACCACGGATACGACGCCGCGTTCCCCCACGACGACGATCTCGTGACCGTCGAGATCAACTCCGACGGCGGTACCGTCTCGCTGGCCGACCTGACCGCCGAGCTGGCCCGCCAGGACGCGGCCCTCCAGAGCTATCTCACCGAGGGCGACCGGGAGGTGTTCGAGCGTTTCCTGCTCAACCAGGTGTCCCATCAGCTGCGGCGGCTGTTGACCGACGCCGACGAGTTCGTCGCCGGGGTCAACCAGGCGCTTGCCGATGTGCGAACCACCAGCCGCCTCGGCGTGGACCTGGGCTGGGAGCTCAACACCGACGACGCCGGTATCCGCCAGGCGGTCAAGTTGCTGCGCCACGACACCGAGCAGATGGGGGAGGAGGAGCGCCAGGCGTTGCGGGCGTTCTTCGAGCGGGTCATCCGCACCCAACGGGCCGAGGACCCGACCGCCGGGTATCGGGCTGCGCTGGAGAAGGCGCTCGACTACCGGTCCTGGCACGAGTTCCGGCCGTACCTGCGCACGGCGGACAACAAGCGGGTGAAGCTCACCCGCACTCAGTATCGTCAGCTGTCGGGCGGCGAGCAGGCGATGGCGCTGCACCAGCCCTTGTTCGCGGCGGCGGCCGCCCACTACGACCGGGCCGAGCCCGACGCCCCCCGCATGATCGCCCTCGACGAGGCATTCGCCGGGATCGACGAGGAGATGCGAGGCAAGCTGATGGGGCTGACCGTGGCCTTCGACCTGGACGTCATCCTGACCGGCCACGAGCTGTGGGGCGCCTACGGCGAGGTGCCGTCGGTGGCGGTGCTCGACCTGCTGCGCCGCCCGCCCGCCGAGGGGGTCAGCGTCGTGTCGCTGCGCTGGGACGGCCACGAACTGATCGATGATGGCGAGCTGGCGGGCACCGCCACCGAGTCGGTGCCCCAGCGTGCCCCTCACGAAGGCCTGTTTGCCCGCGACCCCGATCAAACGTGAGCGACGAACGACGCGAGAGCGCTCGCTCCAAGTTGCGGGGAACCGACTACTGGCCGCTGTGGGCGAAGGCGCTCAGGCGGCTGGAGCGCAACGGCCTCAGCCTGGAGGGCACCCCGCTGCGCCTCGATGGGCTGGAACCCGACCAGCGTCGGGCGATCGCGGGGCTGCTCGGCACGTCGGCTGCAGGCGACAAGCCACTTTCGGTCCGGCTGGAGACGTTGGACGGTCGACTGCGCCGCGGCGCCGCCGAGGTCGGCCTCGTCGAATGGCTGGAACTCCTGGACGGCCCGATCCGCAACCGACCGGCCGAGCGCGCCAGCGCTCAATCGGAGCGCGAGGAATCCTGGTCGTCGACCGAGGCTCATCCCGCGCTGGGCGATCGTGTCGACCTTCAGGCCTGGGTCACGGACGTCCGCCGAAGCGGGGCGGCGACCCGTATGGCGGGCTCGGTGTCGGCCGGCGCGGAGTTGGCGAGGCGGGTGCTCGACGTGATGGCAGCCCTCCCGGCCCACAACGTGACCCTCGCCCAACTCGCTGCGCAGCTCACCGGCGATGCCCACGCGCTCGACCGGGATCAGGCCCTTGGACGGTTGTCCGACGCAGCGATTCGCGTCATCGACGAAGCCAACGATCTGCCCGATGCCGGCGATGACAACGGACCGAATGGTGATGTACCGGCTGCCTACGGCTGGCGCCGGCGCTGGGCTCGTCAGGGGGTGATCTGCGACGAGTTGTCGGTGAGTGCGTTGGCCCTCAATCTGCCCGCCTCGGGCGAGGGGTTGACGTCCGGAGTCGTTTTCAACCACCGGAGGTGCGGAGAACCGGTTCGGCTGACGCTGCGGCAGTTGGGGGACGCCAAACTTGAGGTTCCCCCAGGGACGCTGGTGCGGATCTGCGAGAACCCGTCGGTGTTGGCCCATGCGGCCACGACCTTGGAGGGCGAGGCGGCTCCGTTGGTGTGCGTCGAGGGCCAACCGAACTCAGCGGTGTTGGCACTCTTGAATTTGCTGGCAGCCGACGGTGCCGAATTCGCCTATCACGGCGATTTCGATTGGGGCGGTCTCCGCATCGCCACCACCGTCATCGAGCGGTACGGCGCCGAGCCTTGGCGATTCGGCGTCGCCGACTATCTGGCCGCCGCTCCGGCTGGCACGTTGCTGCTGGACCCACCCAGTGCCGGTGCCACGGCGCCGTGGGCACCCGGCCTCGTCGAAGCGATGACCGCCCACAACGTCGCCATCCACGAAGAGCAGGTCCTCGACGACCTCCTCGCTGACCTAGCCGAAGGAGAGAGACAGAACTGAATCCTCCGCAGCGAACGCCTGGCTTCGACGGAGGGGGCGATCATTGGGACGGTCGACAGCGATGGCAACGCTCTCGACTCAGTGGTTGACGAGCTGCGAGGCGATGGTGGCCGCGTGGACGAGCGGGGTCGACGGCGGTTCGCTTCTGGGGACCGGGTCGTCGCTGGCCATTCGCCCGCGAAAGGGGCGGGTCGCCTACGCAGACGGGAGGGTCGCGGGTGGTAGCTCAATGGTAGATTTATGGTACGGAAACAACCATTGATCAGGCAGGCCGGTTGGTGATTCCCAAGCAGCTTCGTGACGTGGTTGGTTTGGTGCCCGGCAAGGTCGAGGTGACCGTCGATGGTGCAGCGCTGCGGATTGAACCGCTGGTTGACTCCGAATTGGATGAGACGAACGGCCTCGAGCTTGTCGATGGTCGCTTGGTCATCCCGGCGAGCGGGATGAAGCTCGACGATGCGCTGGTCGATGAGATGCGCCGTGCCGACCAGCGCTAAACGTCCGGACCGCTTGGTCGACACCAGCGTCGCGGTCGCGTTGGTCAGCGGTGATCACCCTTTTCATGTCGCAACGCGTCACTGCCTCGATGGCATGACCCTTGGCTTGTCCGGCCTTGCCGCGTTCGAGACCTTTTCGGTGCTCACTCGGCTGCCTCCGTCGAACCGGCGTTCACCGGACGTGATCTCGGCATTGATGGCCGCAAACTTCCCGGAGAACCGGTTCCTCTCGCCGGGCGCAGCAACCCTGCTTCTCGTCGGTTTGCCCGAGCTGGGAATCTCCGGCGGTTCGGTCTACGACGCGCTGGTGGCCGCAGCCGCCAAAGAGCATGGGCACACCTTGATGACCCGCGACCGCCGGGTGGTGGGTACCTATCAGCGTGTCGGCGTCACGTTCGAACTTCTCAGTACCTGACTTCGCCCCGAGCCGCCGTTCCGGGGCCGCCGACGAGATCGGGTGCGGTGTCCTCCAGGGTCATTCTCCGGAGCTCGGCCAGCCGGCGGACCCGGGCACCGAGGCGGTCGGCCAGCTCGGCTCGCCGGCGGGCGAGGTCGTCGGCGTCGGCGTCGTCTCCCTCACCTCCCAACAGTGAACGGTCGCCGAGCATCGAGTGTGCGCCGGTGAACAGCTGCTTGCCGATCGACGCACGTGTGGTGATCTGGCGGCGGAGGAACGCCTGCTCGCCCGCCCCCAGCGAGGCCTTCACCACGGCCTTGCGTTCGCCCGCCGGTTCGGCGCCCTGGTCGGCCAGCCACCTGGCGACCACCCAGTAGGCCTCGACCGAAGGCTGGAGCGTGGCGTGGGCTACCCGGGGGTTCATCGCCTCGAGCAGCTGGCGAGCGCCGTCGGGTCCCGACGCCAGCCGATCTCGCCAGGCTGGGTCGACGTCGCGAAGTTCCCGGTCGACGACGGCGTTCATCTCGTCGGTCGGCGGATGGAAGAACTCGAACTTCAACAGGTCCCGCACCTCCAACAGTTCGTCCCAGAAGGCCTCACCGACGAGCGCGGCCGAGGCCGGGTCAGCCTCGGCGGCGGCGAGCAGCGCGAGCTCGATCATCGCCCGGTTGACGAAGTAGTGGATGATCGTGTTGCGGTAGTACCCCGCGACCGGGTGCTGGGCCTCCTCGATCGAGAACACCGGTTGGTCACCATCGAGGTGGCGGGTGACGATGCCCTTGGCAAACACCAGCTCGGCCAGCGACACCAGCTCGTCATCCTCAACAGCCAGGCCCTCCGCCAGACGTACGTTGCGGCTCCGAAGCCACGACATCAACGTGCGCATGGTGACGTCGAGTTCCGCCAAGGTGAGCGCACCCGGGGCGGCGCCCATCAGCGCGGTGCACATCAGGGCCGGCAGCGTCACCGGCACCAGGGCGTTGGCCCGCCGCGCCACCTCGAAGGCGATCGATGCCACCTGCGCCTTGGTCGGCTCGGGCGCCGGACCCTCCAACACGATCGGGTCGGCCATGTCGAGGTAGACCCGACCCAGGGGTGAGCGCAGGCGCTGGAGGTAGCCGACGAACCAGCCGAGGCTCTCGGACTGCTTGGCCCGTCCCACCTCCTCGCCCGCATACTCGGCCGCCTCGCCGATCAGGTCGTAGTTGATCGACACCGGGATGAGGTGCAGGTTCTCGGTGCCGGTCGCGTGAGCTGCATCCAACGTGTACTTCAGCAGGCCGTACCGGGGCGGCATCAGCTTGCCCGTGCGGGAGCGGGTGCCCTCGAACGACCAGCTGAGCGGAAACCGCTTCTCCATCAGGTAGGCCAGGTACTGATGCAGGGCCAGCTTGTACACCGGGTTGTCGGCAAATGACCGCCGGATGAAGATGATGCCGCTGCGGCGCCCCATCGTGCCCACGCCGGCGAACGCGATGTTGAGGCCGCCCATGGCGTGGGGCGCCGGGAAGTCGTTCTCGTACAGCGTCGACAGCAGGGCGATGCCGTCGATGTGGGATTTGTGGGTCCACAACAGAGCGGAGGGATGGTCGGCCACCTGAGCCCGGGCGGCTGCGATGCGCTCGGGGTCGGTGACGATTCGCTCGTAGCCCAGCGACGTGATCTTGCGGGTGCTGGCACCCATCCAGTCGATGAAGAAGGTGGACGGGGTGGCCACCATTTCGGTGAGGTAGCGCCGAGCCTCGGCGGCCACGTCGGCTGGGTGCTTGCCCAACTCGTCGGCCCGCACGGCCACCGCCTCGCGAAACCCGGCCGACGCCTCGATGCCCGGAATGACCGCCCGCGGCACCTTGTAGCGCCGCCCGGTTTGGCGCCGCTCGGCCACGTCGAGGGTGATCGAGCCCATGCGGGCCACGAACCCACCGAAGGTCTCAGCCGGTACGCCATGGCCGTTGTGATCCGGGGCATCAACAAGGCGTTCCCGCAGCTCGCCGACGGTGGCCGAGGCGCCGGCTATCACCGTCGCCCGCTCGGGGTGGCGGGCGAGCGTCAGGCGGGCCAGCCGGGCGGACGGCCGGCGGGGATCGCCGATCAGCAGGTCGCGCAGGCGAGGTCCCGACCGTTCGGTGCCCCCGGCGGGCGTCCACATCACCCGCAGGGGCACCACCTCGGTGTGCTCGGAGGCAGCGTCCAGCCGGGCGGACAGGCCGGTGGCTTCGATCTCGCCCTCCAGATGGACAGCCATCATCTCGGCTGGGGTTGCCCCGCCAGAGCAACGACCGGGTGACCGTTGGTCGACCCACTCGCGCAGCAGCCGCTCCTCCACCTCGTGGCGCGCGTCCAACAGGTACAACACGGTGGCTCCTGGCTCGGTCAGCCCGGCCAGTCGGCCAGCGTGTCGAGGAATTGGCGTCGCACGCCCTCGATGCGCTCGGGGAGGTCGTCGAGCGTCCAGTCGTCCACCGAGATGGCGGGCAGCACCGCCACGTCGACCGTGCCGGGGTTCATCGAGGTGGCCTTGTTGCCGCCGATCAACTCGGCGTTGCGAATGACGATCGGCACCACCGGAATGCCGGCCGCCATCGCAATTCGGAAGGCGCCCTTCTTGAACGGACCGACGCCGGTGGTGTCCAGGCGCGTGCCCTCCGGGGACACGAGCACCGACAGGCCCTTGGCGGCCAACTGTTCGATCGCCTTGAGCGCATCGACCGATGCGGTGGTGTCGCCCCGGTCGATGAAGGCGATCTCCATGAACCGCCCGAACGTGCCGACGATCGGGTCGCTGCGTAGCTCGCCCTTGGCGACGGCGGTGAAGTCGCGCTTGACCACCGCCGTGGCCATGAAGGGATCGAAGCCGTTGCGGTGGTTGAAGATGAAGACGGCGGGCCGGGCGGCCTCGGCGTGCTGCTGGCCCACGATGTTGAGATGCACCCCGTTGACGGCGAACATCATCTCCACCCAGTGTTCGGACACGAAGTTGAGCGCTGCCCGCTTGTCGCCGGTGACCAAACCCAGGCTGACCCCGAGGCCGGCGATGGGCACCAGTGAACCGAGGGCGGCCACGGTCGAGAGCATCGACCCGGCGCCCCGGCTGGTCATGCGCAGGATCGGCCACCCCCGCTTCTTGGCCACCTTGCCAAGTGCTCCACCCGGGTTGGTGGGTCGGGGATTGCCCACCAGGTACATGAGGGCGAGGTCCTCGTCGCCGTCGGCATAGAAGTAGCAGTCGGCCAGATCGATGCCGCGGTCGGCAGCGAAACGCTGCACTGCGTCGGCCTTGCCCTCGCCCCAGATCACGGGCTGATCCATGGCACCGGTGAGCACACCGTCGTCGGTGGTGTAGCGGTTGCAGATCACGTGGTCGATGCCCAGGTAGTCGGCCACCGGCTGCACCTGGGGCGACGTCGCCGAGGAGCTGAGCACCACCGTGTGGCCCCGCTGCTGGTGCGCGAGCACGATCTCGCGCATCTCGGGGAACAGCCGATCGGCGATCTTCTTCTCGAAAAGGCGGAGCCCGAGTTCGTCGACGTCCTCGATGGTGCGACCCCGCCAGCCCTCGGCGCTCAGCTCGATCAGCCCGGTGACCGTTGAGCCGCCCAGGCCGCCGGTGGCCACCATCCCCAGGGTTCGCGCCAGTTCGGTAGCGGACACCTCCCGCCGCTTGAAGCGTTCCTCGGCGAAGTAACGGGCCGAATACCCGGCGATCAGGGTGCCATCGAGGTCGAAGAACGCCCCAACCTTTGCTCCCTCGGGGGAGGCAGCGATCTCGGCAACCGTGCCGGGCAGGCGTCGCTCGTCACCCATCAGGCTGCTCCGTCCGTCGACGGGGTGCTGGTGGTGGTGTCCGCCCGCCCGAGCGCCACGACGTCATCGAAGCCCCAGGCCAGCGATTCGGCGAAAGCGTCGGCGTCGGTCACGGCGGCGGTGTCGAGGTTGACCCCGATGTAGCAGTGTCGGGCCTGAGACACCATGGTGACCATCATCGCCACCCCGGGCGCCGGACCGATCGGCACGTTGGAGAGGATCTTGGCTCCGGCGATGTAGCGCTCGTCCGGGTGGCCGGGGACGTTGCTGGCCTGCACGTCGATGCCCAGCATGCCTGGGCCGGCGCCCGCCAGCGCTGCGTTGGGTAACCAGGCGGCCAGCGGGGCGACCAGCCGGCCGGGGTCGAGCGAGGAGCCGGTCCGGGCGGTCAGCACCTGTTCGCGCACCTGCTGCATTCGCCGAATCGGGTCCGGCTGGTCGGTCGGCAGCGCCAGCATGGCCGACGTCCAGTTGTTGGAGATGCCCGACTCGCCCGAGGCCCGAACGTTGACCGGCATGGCCAGCGGCACCGCCTCGACCGGCACTCCCATCATGTCGTGGTAGTGGCCGAGTGCCGCCCCGATCGCGGCCAGGTAGGCGTCGTTCACAGAGCAGTCGTGCGCCTTGGCGGCGTTGCGCAGCGCCGACAGGGGGCAGGTCGTAGGCGATGATGCGGCGGTGCAGGGAGCGGCCGGCCAGTAGCGGCGAGGGATCGGCTGGAGGGGTGAGGTTGAGCTTGGCAATGTTCGAAGCCACCGCCAGCGCCTGTTCCATCGTCCCGCTCGGGTCGCTGACTACCTGACCGGCGATTCCCGCCGCCTCGGACGCAACCCGCAACCCCTGGCGCAGCAGAGCGGCGGGCAGGCCACGAGCGGCCGACCGGGTGAGGTCGAGCGCGGTGACGTCCTCCGGGGTGGGAACCGGCGGCAGCGCTTCGGGCTCGGGGTGACGCTCCTCGGAGCGGATCACGCGGTCGAGGATCATCCCGCCGACGCCGTCGGTGACCGCATGGGAGAGCTTCCACACCAGTGCGCAGCGGGCGTCGCCGTCCTCGACGCCCTCGATCACCGTGACCTCCCACAGCGGTCGGTGTGGATCGAGCGGGGTCGCCTGGTCGATCTGGGCCAGGTCGAGCACCTCGCGCAGCCCGGCAGGTCCCGGCAGCGAGATCCACCGCAGGTGGTAGTCGAGGTCGAAGTCCGGGTCGATCACCCACCGTGCCGAGGCCAGCGGAACCAGCGGTGCCACCACGTGCTGGCGTAGGCGGGGAACGATGCGGCTGGCCCGATCCATGGCCAGGCGGAAGGCCGTGCGGTCCGGGACCTCGTCCAGCAACTCGACGGTCATGATGGTCGTGCGCGAGTGCGGGTCGGCGTCGGCCCGAAACATCATGTAGTCGAACGGGCTGAGCTCGTCGCTCCACTCGATCATGCCAACGTCCACGGCTCCCCCTCGTTGCGTCAAGCAAGCGTCACGATACCCACCTGCGATCTCTCATGCGCCGGTTCTTTGTGACGTGGCACGCGGGGAACCCGGCAGTGGTTCTAGGGTCGGCCGTGATCATCGAGGGTGGAACAGGGGGACATATGGGCTCGGACATCGACCGGTTGCTCGACGAACATGACGCCACGGCGGTGGCCGCTGCGATCCGCTCCGGCGAGGTCGACGCCGCCGAGGTGATGGCCGTCTCGATTGCACGGGCAGAAGAGCGCAACCCGGCGTTGAACGCGTTCGTGTCCACGCGCTTCGACCAGGCAGCGCAGGAAGCTGCGGCGCTCGACCGCGACGCGCCGTTCGCCGGGGTGCCGTTCGTGGTCAAGGACCTGGCTGCGCAGGTGGCCGGCCTTCCTCACACTCGCGGGTCACGACTTTTCGCCGATGACGTGTCCCAGTCCGATTCCGAGCTGGTGCGCCGCTACCGGGCGGCCGGCTTGATCATCCTGGGTACCACCAACGCGCCGGAGCTGGGCCTCAACGCCTCGACCGAACCGTCGCTCAACGGGCCGACCCGCAATCCCCATGGCCTCGATCACTCGACCGGCGGCTCGTCGGGCGGGACCGCTGCGGCGGTGGCGGCGGGAATCGTGCCGGTGGGGCACGGCAACGATGGTGGCGGTTCGATCCGCATTCCCTCGTCCGCCTGTGGGCTGTTCGGCCTGAAACCGTCGCGAGGCCGGGTCAGCGCTCACCCGGCCGCAACGCTGTTGGCCGACCCGATGGGTTGCCACCACGTGCTGGCCCGCTCGGTCCGCGACTCGGCCGCACTGCTGGACCTCACCGCCGGGGCGATGCCGGGCGATCCCTACGAGATCGCCCGGCCCTCCCGGCCGTGGGTCGAGGAAGTGGGAGCGCCCCCTGGGCCGTTGCGGATTGCCATGGTCCTCACGGCGCCGGGCGGCGAGGTAGCGCACCCTGAATGCGTGGCTGCGGTCGAGGCGACGGCAGCCACGCTCAGCGAGCTGGGGCACGAGGTGGTCGAGGCCGACCCGCCCTGGTCGGTCGAGCAACTGATGATCGGGATGAGCTCGTTGATGGCCACACCGATGGCGGTGGAGGTCGATGCCCGGCTGGCCCAGCTGGGGCGAGGCCTCGCCGACGATGACCTGGAGCCGTTCAGCCGCGTTCTCTATGACTCGGCCGCCGGTACCACCGGCAAGGGGCTGGTCACGGCCCTCGTCGCCTTGGAGGAGATGGCCCGCTCGATGGGCGAATTCATGATTGGTCACGACCTGCTGTTGAGCCCGACGCTGGCCCAACCGACCCCGCCGCTGGGGTATCTCGACACGAGCAACATCGAGGCGATGTTCGAGCGGGCCGCCACCTACTCGGCGTTCACCAGCCCGTTCAACATCACGGGCCAACCGGCGGCGTCGCTGCCGTTGACCGTCGGCTCCAACGGCATGCCGATCGGCGTGCAGCTGGTGGCACCGTTCGGCCGGGAGGACCGGCTGATCGCCGTGTCCTCCCAGGTCGAGGCTGCCCACCCGTGGCCGGTGGCGCCCGCCTGGCCGGCCCGGTCCGAGGCGGGCTGGCCCGACTACGTCGAGTCGCTTGCGCACACCACGGTGAGCGGCACCGGAGGCGAACGGTAGCGACGCACCAGGCGAGCGCTGATCCGCCGAAAGCTGACAGTTGTGCCAGACGGGAATACCCTGCAGGAGGCCGTGTTGGATATTCGGACGTGTGAGGTCAGCGGCTGTGCGCCGGAGCGCCGGGCGGCGAGCCCACCCGTCGACCCGCATGGCGTTCCCCCGAAGATTCTGGTGACCCCGACTTGCTGATCAAACTTTTGCGAAACCACCTCGGCCCGTTCAAGTGGCTGCTGGTGGGCATCGTGTTCTTCCAATTCCTCCAGACGCTGGGAACCTTGTTTCTGCCCACGTTGAACGCCGACATCATCGACAAGGGGGTGGCCACCGGCGACACCGGCTACATCTGGTCGGTCGGCGGGCTGATGCTGATCATCACGCTGGCTCAGGTGTGCTTCGCTGCGGTCGCCGTGTACTTCGGGGCCAAGATGTCCATGGGCTTCGGCCGCGATGTGCGCTCCAACCTGTTTCACAAGGTGACCGGCTTTTCCACCCAGGAGGTGGGCACCATCGGTGCGCCGTCGTTGATCACCCGGGTGACCAACGACGTCCAGCAGGTGCAGATGGTGCTGGTGATGGCAGCCACCCTGATGGTGGCCGCCCCGATCATGGCGATCGGCGGCATCGTGCTGGCGCTGCGCCAGGATGTCGGTCTGTCGGCGCTGCTGTTAGTGAGCGTCCCAGCGCTGGTGATCGGCATCGGCCTGGTGCTCGTCCGCCTGGTACCTCAGTTTCGGGCGATGCAGGAGCGCCTCGACGCGGTCAACGGTGTGCTGCGGGAACAGCTGATGGGCATCCGTGTGGTGCGGGCGTTCGTCCGGGAACCCTTCGAAGGGGTGCGCTTCGCCGGCGCCAACGATGATCTGACCGACACGTCGCTGAAAGCCGGCCGGTACCTGGCCTTCATGTTTCCGTTCGTCATGGTGGTGCTCAACCTGTCGAGCGTGGCGGCCGTGTGGATCGGCGGCAGCCGGATCGGTGCCGGCGACCTCGAGATCGGTCAGCTGATCGCCTTTCTGTCCTATCTGATCCAGATCCTGATGTCGGTGATGATGGCCACGTTCATGGCCGTGATGATCCCCCGGGCGGCGGTGAGCGCCGACCGCATCCAGGAGGTGCTCGACACGCCCTCCACGATCGTCGTGGCCGATCGACCCGTCGAGGCGCTCGCACGGCGGGGCTCGCTCGAGCTGCGCAACGTCGGCTTCGGCTACCCGGGCGCCGATGCGCCGGTGCTCGCCGGCATCACGCTCACCGCCTCGCCGGGAGAGACCACAGCGATCATCGGCAGCACGGGATCGGGCAAGACCACCCTGCTCAACCTGATCCCTCGGTTCTACGACGCCACCGAGGGTGAGGTGGTCGTCGACGGCGAGAACGTCCGCGACATGGTGCCCGAGCTGTTGTGGAGTCGCATCGGCATGGTGCCCCAGAAGCCCTACCTGTTCTCGGGCACCGTCGCCTCCAACCTGCGCTTCGGTGATCCTGACGCCACCGACGAACAGCTGTGGGAGGCGTTGGAGGTGGCCCAGGCCGCCGACTTCGTCGCCGACATGGACGGCGGCCTCGACGCCCGCATCGCCCAGGGGGGCTCCAACGTGTCCGGCGGGCAGCGCCAGCGGTTGGCGATCGCCCGGGCGCTGGTGCGCAAGCCGGGCATCTACCTGTTCGACGACTCCTTCTCGGCCCTCGACCTGGCCACCGACGCCCACCTCCGCGAGGCGCTGGTGCCATGGACCAGCGATGCCACCGTGGTCATCGTCGGCCAGCGTGTGGCCTCGATCCGTACCGCAGACCAGATCCTGGTGTTGGAGGACGGCGAGCAAGTGGGGTTGGGCACCCACGACCAACTGATCGAGACGTGTCCCACCTACCTGGAGATCGTGGAATCCCAGCGCGTGGAGGAGCCGGCATGAGCAACCCCACCGGTCACGACAAGCAGCCCATTGGCAACGACAAGCCCGACGGCAACCACAAGCCGGACGACTTGGCAGCGCTCGACAGCGACGCCGAAACCGGGTCGGCCCATGATCCCAAGAAGGTCGCCTCTGAGGCCCGGGCATCCGCGTCTCACGGTCCCAACCGGGCCGCTGCGGCCGGCATGCCGGCCGAGAAGCCCAAGGACCTCTCCGGTTCGGTCAAGCGGTTCGCCGGCCTGATGCGCCCCGAGCGCGCGGGCGCCATCGTGGTCGTGGCGCTGGCGATCGTGAGCGTCACCCTCACCGTGATCGGCCCCAGGGTGTTGGGCCGGGCGACCGATGTCATCGTCGCCGGTCTCAGCGGCAAGAGGGGGATCGACTTCGCCCAGCTGCACAACATCCTGATACTCGCTGCCGGGTTATACCTGGTGGCGTGGATCCTGTCGTACGGCCAGAACTACCTGCTCGCCGGCGTCGTGCAGCGCACCATGTCGCGGGTGCGTTGCGACGTTGAGGAGAAGATCAACCGGTTGCCCCTCAGCTACGTCGACCGCCAGCCACGCGGTGACCTGCTCAGCCGGGTCACCAACGACATCGACAACGTGGCCCAGAGCCTGCAACAGACCCTGGGTCAGATGCTGACCTCGCTGTTCACCATCGTCGGGGTGCTGCTGATGATGTTCATCATCTCCCCCCTCCTGGCGCTGGTGGCGCTGATCACGATCCCGGCCGCCCTCTTTCTCACCAAGTTCATCGCCGCCCGGTCGAAGAAGCGCTTCATCGCCCAGTGGAAGCACACCGGCACGCTCAACTCCCACGTTGAAGAGGCCTTCACCGGGCACGCCCTGGTCAAGGTGTTCGGCCGCCAAGCCGACACCGAAGCAGAGTTCAACGACGTCAACGAGCAACTGTACGAGGCCAGCTTCGGGGCGCAGTTCATCTCGGGGATCATCCAGCCGATGATGATGTTCCTGGGCAACCTCAACTTCGTGGCCATCGCGGTGATCGGCGGTCTGCGGGTGGCCTCGGGGTCGATGTCGTTGGGCGACGTACAGGCGTTCATCCAGTACTCCCGGCAGTTCACCCAGCCGCTCACGCAGGTGGCGGCGATGGCCAACGTGTTCCAGTCGGGCGTGGCGTCGATCGAGCGCGTGTTTGCCCTGCTCGACGTCGACGAGGAGTCGCCGGATCCGGGCCACCCCGCCGAGATGACCGAGCAGCGCCAGGGACGGGTGGAGTTTGCCGATGTGTCGTTCTCCTACGAACCGGACCGACCGCTGATCCGGGACCTGTCGCTCGTCGCACAGCCGGGCGAGACCGTGGCGATCGTCGGCCCAACCGGGGCCGGCAAGACCACGCTCGTCAACCTGTTGATGCGCTTCTACGACATCGATTCGGGCACGATCATGATCGATGGGGTCGATATCGCCCAGATGACCCGCCACCACCTGCGTGGCGCGATGGGCATGGTGCTTCAGGACACGTGGCTGTTCGGCGGGACGATCCGCGAGAACATCGCCTACGGCAACCTTGAGGCCTCCGAGGAGGAGATCATGATGGCCGCCAAGGCCACCTACGTCGACCGGTTCGTGCGCACGCTGCCCGACGGCTACGACACGGTGATCGACGACGAGGGCGGCAACGTGTCCGCCGGCGAGAAGCAGCTTCTGACGATCGCTCGGGCGTTTCTGGCCCAGCCGGCGATCCTGATCCTCGACGAGGCGACGTCGTCGGTCGACACCCGCACCGAGGTGCTGATCCAGCATGCGATGGCGGCGCTGCGCACCAACCGCACCAGCTTCGTCATCGCTCACCGCCTGTCGACGATCCGCGATGCTGACATCATCTTGGTGATGGACGACGGCCACATCGTCGAGCAGGGCAACCACGACGAGCTGCTGGCCGCCGGGGGCGCCTACGCAACGCTGTACAACGCCCAGTTTGCCGGCGCCGCCCGCGACGTGGTGTAGGGCGAGCAGCAAAGCCTGAGGTTCACCTGCGAAGAACCTCGATGCGGGTGGTCCCGCCGGCGATTGAATCGCGTATGTTGGAACGATGGGGCCGGGCGATAGCCAACTGGAGCGACAGTGAAGAGCCCGGTTCCTCGGCCGAAGATCTGGCGATTTGATCGGCTCATCACGGAGCATGCGTTCGACAAGCTTCGGCACATCGACTGCACGTTCGCAGAGTTCGACGCCGTCCTTGCACGGTCGACGGTGATCGAGGAAACGGTGATCTCGGAAGGGAACGTCAAGGAGCTGATCCTGATGATCGACTGGATACGTCCTCTGCATGCCGTTGTGGTTGTCGACGACCGCCGGGAGGAAGAACGAATTGTCACCGTCTACGAACCGCATGACGACCTGTGGGACGAGGGGTATCGTGTGAGGCGATGAAGCGATGCGGACAGTGTGATCAGGCGGAGAGAGTTCCGGTTCGCCGAGCGAAGCTGAGCGAGCGGAACCACAAGGTCGCCTTGGTTCTCGGGGTGCCCATGGAGGAGTGCCCCGCTTGCGGCGAGCGGTGGTTGGCATGGGACGTGGCTGAGCGTCTCGACGAAATGCTCAACAGCATGCTGGCAGGTGACATAGAGGTCGCCACCAGGCACTATGCAACCGACCTCGAGGCCGCGTAGAGCGGACGTCGTCGCGCCGGTTCCGGAGTGACGCAGGGAGTCTCGACGGCAAACCCTCTCGGTCACTTAACCGCTGAACTTGACGATGAAGCTGCTGTTAGCGGCGATCTTTTCGCCGAGCAGTACCCGGTAGGCGACCTGGCCCTTGCGGTAGCCCCGCAGCGGGATCCAGTTGGCGACGCCGGGGTCGCGCTCGGACACGGCGACGGTCACGGTGCCGTCCTCGGACATCTCGGCGTCGGCGCTGTTGATCGACGCCGGGGTGGAGCGCTGCTCCAAGGACTCGAACCAGGGGGTCGACACCACCACCGACCAGAACCGGCACGCCGGAGGCGTGAACGTGAGCGCGAGCTGTTCGTCGGTATCGAGCGTGAACCGACATCCCTGATAGGTGATGTCGGGTGTTGGGTAGAACAGCGACACCAGATCGTCGGAGACCTCGACATCTGGATCACTCTCGACCCGCGACCCCTCGGGGAAGGCCACCAGTTCGTACAGGGCGGCGTCTGCCCGGGCCTGACTGCAGATCCAGACGGCGGCGGCGTCGATCCCGGCTGCGAGGTCCGCCGGGTCGGGCAGACCGTCGATGCCTGCGCCGTCGGTTCGCTCGATCGTGATCGTTGCGGCTTGATGGTCGTGCGGATCTGAGAAGTACTCGCGCACCATGACCCAGAACGACCGGTCGTCGAGGTAAAGGCCGCCGGCGTCGTCCGGGGCGACCCCCGCGCCAACCGCGATCTCGAACGTTCCGTCAGTGGTGGTCATGTCGGTGTCGACCAGGCTCGAGACTGCGCGCACCGGTCCGCCCGGCTCGTCGCGTGAGTAGACCACCACGCCGACGTAGACGGCGTTGCCGGGCTTGATCGTCAGGGCGTAGCTGTGGGCCGACGACACCGGCATGGTCGTGTAGATCGTGTCCGGACTGTCGCCGAGAAACTTGCGGGTCGGCGACATCCACACCGTCGGCAGCGGCCGGGCCGGGTCGGCCCGCTCGACGAACAGGTCGAGGCCTGCCGAGCACAGACGCAACAGGTGCCGATGCGCATCGGCCTCCTCCGCAGCGCTGTCGAAGGGGCCCATCCCGTCGAGTGCCTCGCCGATCCGGTCGAGCAGCCGTCTCATCGCGTTGGCGGTCATGCGCGCAGGGTACCCAACCAGAACGATCGATCACGTTCTCCGGAGGGCGATCAGCGCCGCAGCGTAGGCGAAGCGGTGTGTCGCCCAATGCGCCAATATTGGGGTGTTCAGGCTCTGCGATCGCAGTTGCGCGGTGTGATGCCGTGACCACGCAGATCGCCACGGCGAGGTTGGCCGTGATGTACCAGACGCCCGGGAGCCCCAGGTTGCCGATCAGGTTCCATGCGCCGATGACCAACAGTGTCCCGACCAGCATCCGGTGATCGTCGATCGACCGGTCTGCCGTGCTGGCTGGGCGGTGATCCATCCGTTTTCCGCACAGAACGAGGATACGTGGTGCTCGGAGGGCCTCATGCGGGAGCGGTGTACGAAACCGGGTGGCTACGCTCGGGCTGTGGCACAGATCACGGTCGAGAGACGAGCCATGGGAACCCTGGTGGTAGCGAGGGGTGGACGATGAGCGGCCGGTTTTCGGGGCGTCGAGCGATTGTGACCGGAGCCAGCCGGGGCATCGGCGCCGGGGTGGCCGAGCGGTTGGCGGCGGAGGGTGCAGCGATGGCTTTGGTCGCCCGCACTGTGGAGGGCCACGATCGCCTCGTCGGCAGCCTGCAGGAGACAGCCGACCGTCTGGCCGTCTACGGCGTGCCGGTGGCGCTGGTGCCGGTCGACCTGTCCGATCCTGAGGCGCGGTCCCGGGTGGTCGACACAGCGGCCGAACGGCTGGGCGGCCCGATCGACATCCTGGTCAACAATGCAGCCGCGGCGATGTACGGCGACGTCGCCGACATGCCGCTGAAGCGACGTCGGTTGCTTTTCGAGCTCAACGTGCACGCCCCGCTCGACCTGGCCCAGGCGGCCATCCCGGCGATGCGGGCGGCGGGGGAGGGGTGGATGGTCAACGTGTCGAGCGCAACCTCCAGGCCGTGGGCCGGACCGCCGTTCGTGCTCGGGTCGCAGGGCGCGGCCACCACCGCTTACGGCGCGTCAAAGGCAGCGCTCAACCGCATGACCAACGGCCTCGGTGCCGAACTGGACGGCACCGGCATTCGAGCAAACACGATCGAACCCCGGGCGGCGGTGTTGACCGAGGGCGCCGACGCCCTGGTCGGTGGCACGCTTCGGGCCGACCAGGTGGAGACCCTGGAGCAGATGGTGGAGGCGGTCGTGGCACTCTGTGACTGCCCGGCCGATGTCACCGGGGCGTCGTTGGTCAGCGGCGACCTGCTCGACGAATGGGGAATCGAGGTGCGGAGGCTCGACGGCTCGGCACTCGACGAGAGCGCGACGAACTAACAGGGGGAGATCGATGAGCAAGCCATCCGACAAGCGGATCGACTACGCAGGCAGCGTGCACGGCGAGGAGGAGATTGCCGCCGTCGTCGACGTGCTCAGCGGGTCGTC
The DNA here is from genome assembly GCA_016719385.1 of Candidatus Microthrix subdominans. Taxonomy (NCBI): domain Bacteria; kingdom Bacillati; phylum Actinomycetota; class Acidimicrobiia; order Acidimicrobiales; family Microthrixaceae; genus Candidatus Neomicrothrix; species Candidatus Neomicrothrix subdominans. Next base: position 591,842 of record JADJZA010000007.1, read on the forward strand.
GACAGCGATGCGCATCGGCAAGCACGTCCGCAAGCTGGAGCAACTGGTGGCGGCGACCTTCGACAAGCGGCGCGGGGTGATGGTCAACAGCGGCTCATCAGCGCTGTACCTGGCCATCGAGTTGCTCCGCCCGCAACCGGGCGACGAGATCATCACCTCGCCGGTGACGTTCTCCACCGATATCGCCCCGATGGCCCGGGCCGGCGTGACCCCGGTGTTCGTCGACGTCACGCCCGACACCTACCAGCTCGACACCGATCGGCTGGAGGAGGCGGTCACCGACCGGACCATCGCCATCCTCGTGCCCAACCTGATCGGCAACTGTCCGGACTGGGACGTGATCCGCGAGGTGGCCGACCGCCACGACCTCGTCGTCATCGAGGACAGCTGCGACTGCATGGGCGCCACGCTGCGGGGCACGCCGACCGGCGCCCGAGCGGACATGTCGCTCACCAGCTTCGCCCTGTCGCACATCATCACCGCCGCCGGCACCGGCGGCATGATCTGCCTGGACGACGACGAGTGGGTCGACCGGGCACTCAAGCTGCGCCGCTGGGGTCGCCGAAGCGAGGTGGCGCTGTGGGGCTCCAAACGGGGCGCCCCGGTCGAGGAGGGGGAGCGGCGGTTCTTCTCGCAGCTGCCGGACGGGCAGACCTACGACGACCTGTTCATCTTCGACGAGCTCGGCTGGAACTTTGAGCCGTCCGAGCTGTCGGCCGCGTTCGGTGTGGTGCAGATGGGCCGCCTCGACGGGTTCCTCGAGCGTCGCAAGGCCAACGAGGCCCAGCTCACCGACTTCTTCGGCGGCCACATCGAGCACTTCGTGCTGCCCCGGCTCACCCCCGACATCGACACCGCCTGGCACATGTACCCCATCCAGATCCGACCGGACTCGCCGATCGACCGGGGTGAGTTCCAGCTGCACATGGAGCGGGCGGGCGTGGACACCCGCATGGTGTGGACCGGCAACGCCACCCGTCAGCCGGCTTTTGCCGACATCACGTTCCGCCAGCCGGCCGACGGCCTGCCCAACGCCGACCGTGTGATGGAGACCGGCCTGGTGCTGCCCTGCAACCATGCGATCGACGACGACGGCGTCGCTTACATCTGCGAGACGGTCACCGCCTACCTGGACGGGTTGCCGGCGGGCGGTGCCTAGCATCCGGGCATGGCGCTCACTTCGTATCGCAACGACGGGCTGACCTTCGAGGTCGATGACAGCGGCGGTGCGGCCGAGGCGGTGGTGCTGTTGCACGGCTTCCCCCAGACGCGCACCAGCTGGGCGGGGCTGACGCCGCACCTGGTGGGTGCCGGCTACCGGGTGCTCGCCCCCGACCAGCGGGGCTACTCGCCCGGCGCCCGCCCGAAGCGTCGGCGCGACTATGCGATCGGACGACTGGTCGGCGACGTCCTAGCACTGGCCGATGCGGCCGGACTCAAGCGCTTTCACGTGCTGGGGCATGACTGGGGCGGAGGTGCCGGATGGGCGCTCGCCGAGGCCCATCCCGAGCGGCTGCTGTCGCTGACCTCGCTGTCGACGCCCCATCCTCGGGCGATGGCAGCGTCGATGGTGCGCAGCAACCAGGCCCTCAAGAGCTGGTACATGCTGGCGTTCCAGTTGCCGTGGCTGCCGGAGGCGATCATCGAGTCGAACGCCGGCGGCGAGCGGGTTCGTGGGGCGTTGATCGACGCGGGCATGGCCCCCGCCGAGGCGGACGACAGCATGGAACTGCTGCGCAACGGGGCAGCGCGAGGTGCCCTCGGTTGGTACCGGGCCCTGCCCTTCGCCGGCAGCCAAGAGAGTCGCCCGACCGAGGTGTCCACGCTGTACATCTACAGCACCGGCGATGTGGCGCTCAGCCGCAAGGCGGCCGACCTGACCGAGAACTACGTGCGCGGGCCCTATCGCTACGAGGTGCTCGAGGGCGTCAGCCACTGGATCCCCGACGAGGCCGCCGACACGGTGGCGCCGATGATCCTGGAGCACCTCGCCTGAGGCGGTCATCCGCCCTAATTGTCATTCAAATGTGTCCCGGCGACGTCATAGCGGCGTGTGGACCCAGTTGAAGCTGAAGCGGGGTCAGCCGGTGAAGGCGGCGGTGACCTCGTCCAGCTGGTCCTTGCGGGCGGCGATAGCGACCCGATCGCCGGCAGCCAGCGGACGATCGCCGTCGTACTCGACGACCTCGGGCGTCTGATCGCGGATCACCCCGAGCAGGACGGCCCCGGGCTGCCACGGCACGAGCAGTTCGGACGGGCGGTGGCCGACGCTGGGAGCGCCTTCGAGCACGCGCACCGTGTCGACGATCACCGTGTCGCCTGCGACCTTGGGGTCCTCGGACACGTCGATGGCAAAGCGGGCACCCAGCAGCAGTGCGCCGACCATGACCGACTGCTCCACGGTCAGCTCGGTGGTGTCGACCTCATCTGGGTCATGGCCGGGCTCGCTGATGCCGATCGACCGCTGGCCGTCGAGGTGAGCGACAACGACAAACTGTCGTCCTGGCGAGAGTTCGATCTCGAAGCGTTGCCCCACGCCGGGCAGTGCCTGCTCGCGGACGTTGATGTCCATGCTTGGGCTGCTCATTGGGCGACCCGAGCCTCGATACTCGGCAGTATGCAGTGCTCATCCCGTCGCATGGTTCGACCATAGCCCTGGCGTTTCGTAGCGGCCATCGCGGTCATGACGACCCGCAGAGGGTCGGGCGGTGGTCGAAGCGTCTACAGCCCGATGGAGTTGAGCGGTGAGTCGTTCCAGCCGTCGACGTCTGCGAAGTAGCCGAGTACGGAGCGGGAGCCGTCTTGCCATCGGCCGTGGCGGCAGACGGCGAGGAGGTCGGCGCCTGAGCAGCGGGGTTCGGTGGCGAACCCGCGGCGGAGTGAGTGTCCGGACACGGTGTTGGGGTCGATGCCGGCGTTGTCGGCGTGGCGTTTGAGGATGTGTCCGACTGCTTCGCCGGTGAGCCGCTTTCCGGGGTTGCCGTGCCGGTCGATCGTTCGGAACAGCGGCCAGTCAGGTTTGGGGGTGTCGTCGTGTTCGAGTGCCTCATCGTGGGGGAGCGTGACTCCGATGAGGGTGTGACTGGGCAGGTTTGTGTGTGGGCTCCGTGGGGGAGCGCAACGGCGGCTCATTCTGCGTTCTGGTCGGTTTTGGATCGTCGGAGTTACAGCTCGGCGCCGAGGTCGCTGACGGTGATGTCGGAGGTGTTGAGGGCGACGAGCTCGGAGCGGCGCAGCGCTCCGGCCCAGCCGACGAGGATCAGTGCCCGGTCGCGGGTGGCGGCGGGGCCGGTGCAGTGTCGAAGCATGGCTCGAAGGTCGGCAACGGTGAGCGCTTGGGCTTTGCGGGTTCGTTCACCTGCGTCGGCGCGGTCGGTGGCGGCGGTGCGGATGACCGCTCGGGCCAGTTCAGTCGATGGCGGGTCGGTTTCCGCGACGGCGTGGGCGTTGCGGATAGCGGCGACGGCTCGTGCATGGTTGACGGGGCCCGGCCGGCGTCGGCCAGATGGTTGCAGTAGCCGGCAAGTGTTTCGGCGGTTGCGGGTAGGGGAGTGCGGCCGTGTTCGGCGCACCAGGTAGAGAACCTGGCCCAGTCCCCTGAGTAGGCGCGGCGGGTTTCGGTCGGAACGGACCGCTCGAGGCGGGCCAGCGTCGACGCGCTCATTGCCCGATCGGGGCTCATCACAACGGTCGGTGTGGTGACGGTCGGCGCTGGGTTCTGAGTCACGGTAAGAGTATTACCGGGACTCAGTCGCCTAACCTCTGATCCCGTGGAATGGGCGAGGCGCTCGTCCAGCATGTGCAGAGCCGACCTGAGCCCGCTCAGCACTCCAGCGAGCGAAGCCGTCCTAGCTCCTGAGTAGGTGCAGGGGTTTCGGCTGCGACGGACCGCCTAAGTCGTGTCGTGCGCCAGCTCGAAGGGACCGGGGCTGCGCCAGTTGCATGGGACCACTTGTGAGGGGTCGTTGAGGTCGGCGGGGTGATGATGGCGGCCCCGGCGGCGGACGTCAAGGACTGAGTGTGGCGGGTGTGCTGCGATGGGCGGCTGGGGTGCCTGATGGTCTCGCCGGGCCGGTCAGTTCCGGGTGAGCGGGAGGGTGGCTCAACCCAGACGGTTTGGGTGTTGGGGTCCCATCGGTGGTGCCGATAGCGGCGGTGCGCAGCTTGGCGGGTGATCCCAGAGCAGCACCGATGTCGGCCCAGGAGGCGCCCAGTGGATTGCCCGGGCGACGGTGGCGTCAACGGCGTGTTGGGCAGCGGTGAGTGCGGCGGAGGCGCCGGTGGTGGCGGTGAGCGCGCCGGTGCGGAGTCGTTCGGTCCGGTCCATCGACTGTCACCTTATGGTGGCGCGATGATGCCTGTCAGCATGTGCTGACAGGCATCATCGGTGACGGGACGGGTGCCGCCCGTTAGTCGGCAGGCGGTGGCGTGAGCCGGGGTTTCTGTCGGTCCCGGTAGCTTTCCCCGTCGATGACGAGTTCGACGCGGCGGACGCGAACCGGTCGATCGCTGATTGGGCGAGGAGCTGGTCGGCGAGGAGAGCCAACCATTCAGACGGGTCCCGGTTCGACGTGATGACCGTGGAGGCCCGCCGGTGTCGTTCGACGACCAGGTCGTGAAGTCGTTGGTCGCCGCAGCGTCCGACGCTGCCAGGGCGTAGTCGTCGATGATCAGCAGGTCGACCCGGAGGAGTTTGCGGAGCTCGACGTCGAGGGTGTTGTCGAGCCTCGCGATCCTCAGCCGTTTGAACAGCCGGTCGGACCGTTCGAAATGAACCGATTTCCCCCGCCGGATCGCGGTGTGCCCGAGGGCGACGGCGAGGAACGTTTGCCGACACCGACCGGTCCGATGATCAAAGCGTTCTGGCCGGCGTCAACGAACCGGAGACTGGCGAGTTCGTCGAGGATCGCCTGTTGTAGGTGACGTCGCGGTGGCGTCCCAATGCTCGAGACGCATCCGCTGATCGAGCCCGGCGGCTTTGGCTTTTCGGGCCGCCGAGGTGGTGTCACGGCGGGACACTTCGTCGGCCAACAACAACTGGAGGAACTCGGCATAAGACATCTTCGAGGACTTCGCCAACGCCAGCCGTTCAGGGAGCGTGTCAATCAGCTGACCGAGTTTCAGCCGGCGCAGTGTCGCGGTCAGCTCGGGGTGATCGACGGGGTCAGGGTGCTGGAGTGGCTCATCGTGTCACCTCCCGTCCGGTGGCGAAGTGGGAGGCGTCGCGCGCGAACCGGCCAACGATCACGTTGTCCGGTGGCGGCGGCTCATCGTTGGCCTGCTCGGCCTCGAGAGCGCGTTCGATCATCCCAACGATCGTGGTCACCGACGTCGCGCCTGCGTCGACCGCTCGTTCACGCGGTGTTGACCCGGTCGTTGCCGTAGCGGTCACAGGTCCGAAACAGTTTGTAGACGTGGCGCATCCGGGTCCATGGCAACGGGCCGTCCAAGATCACATCGGTGAACGCCCCGATCGACTCGCCACGCCGGTAGCCTGACGGCGCTGCGATTCGATGTCACGCTTGCGTAGTCGGTGCGCTCAGATGGCAGGTCGGCGGGTCAGTCACCCTCGCCCCGGGTTTCTGGCGGGGATGGCATTTCACCAACTGTCCGGCGGCGAAAATCTTCACCAACACCTTGTCAGCCCGAACATCGACGGTGGTGCCGATCAGGTCGCCGGGAACCGAGTAGAGCGACTTGCCGACCGAGATGTGGTGGTCCCGGGCGACTTTCGCGGTCCGGTAGATCGGCAGGTCGTAACGCTCCTCCGGTGCTGGGAGGAGTGCTGGTGCTTCGATGTCGGCGAACATCACCGCCGGCTGCGCCTGGGTGGTCCCGTGGGTGCGGAGCCCCGCCCGAGAGGCACACCAGCTCTGCTGCGGTCTGCGCTTCGGCCAAACAGCCGAAGTCTTCACCCGCCCAAAACGAGGTCTGCACGAACTGGACCGCCCGCTCCACACGCCCTTTGTCCTGCGGTGCGCGCACCTCGCCGGGTCGATCAGGAACCCCGCGACTGGGCGTATTCGACGAACGCCACGTTCAACACAGGGTCGAGCGCGTCGGCTTTCGTCACCACCGTCGCCATGTTGTCGGGGACCAGCACCTTGAACACCCCGCCGAAGAACGTCCATGCTGCTTCGCACCCGTCGATCACCGTTGCCAGGTTCTGGTTGAACGACAACCACACAAACGTGTGACGCGACAGCCGGCGGTGAACACCAGCGCCCACACCCGCCTCTTTTGCCGGTCTCCTCGTCGAACATGGCGCCCAACTCGCCGAAGTCGACCTGCAACTCGACCCCGGGCTCACCATCAACAACCGGGACCGTCGACCGGACCGGTGACCCGAACTCGGCGGCCAGGAACCGGTTCAACGTCCGCTCCGGGACGACCACCCCCTGCCGGGCCAACAGCTCGACCATCTTCTTCGCTGGCACCCTGCTGTCACGCCAGCCCTTCAGCTTGTCGCGATGCTCGGCGAGCGCCGCCCACGACTCGCCGTGACGATCCGGCCGGCGGCGCTAACTCGACCATCACCGCACCCACAAAATCGTCGGTCAAACGCTCCGGGCTGTCGGTGCGGACCAGCCCCAGGGCCTCCGCGATCCTCACGATCTTGGTGACCGTTTTCCGGTCACACCTCACCATGTCCGCGATCCGGCGGAACCCGATCACCGACAGCCACAACCTCAACACTTCGCGAACCTCGAACACAGGAACCTCCCGGTATGCCATTGACGCGCCGCCTTTCGGGTCGTGGACGCAACGACGGCAGTTCAGCGTCTACGACACCGACCCCGGGGGACCCTCACAAGTGGTCCCTTTCAGCTGGCGCAAGGGTGGTCCCTACCAGGTGGCGCAACCCCCAAAAACTGGTCCCTACCAGGTGGCGCACGACATAAGTCGGGTCAGCGTCGAAACTCTTCTGTAGGGGAGGGATTCTTCGGGTCATCCAGCCTCACCCCACCGGCTCAGTATGTTGATTTTAGGAACTGGCACCGTACATTCGTTTGAATGAGATTGGCTTCGAATCGGTCAGGGCTGAAGGTGGGGGTACTTCTGCTTGTCGTGGCGTGCGCACTGCCGGTTGCATGCGGCGGTGGCGAGGGTGTTTCGACCCGAGCCGAGGAAGGTGCTCCGTTCTCCGAAGGTGCTCCTTTGGCGGTCGGCTTGGCAGGCGGGAATGGATGGGTGGCCAGCGTCGGGAAGAACCCGGCCCTTTGGCACACGGTTGAAGGCCGCGAGTTCACTCGAGCGACGGAGCTGGGGGATTTGGTGGTGACGAGCATGCTGGGCTTCAACGACAACATCGTCGTGTCGGGGCTGCTCTGTGACCAGGGGAGAGAGGACATGCGGTGTCCGAATGGAGGGACGAGTGTTCTCCGCTCGTTCGATGCTGACGGGAACGAGACCTGGACCCTCAAACTCGGAGCAACGAAGTCCGACTCGATCGGTGGTGCACGACTCGCTGGTGTGGTCGGCGACCAAATGGTGGTCGAGACCGACGACTCGGTGGTTTGGATTGGTTCAGACGGGAAGATCGAGCAGACGCTTCCCAGCCCCAGCGCTCCAGTATGTGTGCTGAAAGGCGGACCGGTGGCGTTGAGAACGTCTGGTTCCGGTCAGGCTCCGGACCCTGGCACCCCTGTAACGGCGGTCGCCAACGGCAAGCCGAGCGAGGTCGAGTTCCAGCTGTTGCAGCCGAAAGCGGATCAATGGGTGGAGCTTCCCGGTGGTTCGACGAAGGTTTCGGGTACGGCCCCTTTTGGTAGTTGTAGCAACGGGTCCGCCGAGATTGAAGGAGATGTGGCCACGCACCTGCCGACCCTCCGCTGGGAGGATTCCGGTCAACGCTGGAACCAACTCGAGGGTGGATCAACAGTCCCTGATGCTCCGAACGAGGTTGTGGCAACGGCGAGCGGAAGCGGGAACGGCTATGCGCTCGATACCGGGACGGGAGAGGTGCTGAGGCGCGCCACAAACAGGCTCGACATGGCCAAGACGGCAGTTCTGTTCGAGCAGGTACGCGACAAGCCACCTCACGAGGTGTCTCTCGTGGTTGCTGACGGTGGCGACGACGGTGAGGTCTTCGCGTGTGCGACAGCGGCTCAGACGTCTTGCCAGTTGGTGGCCTCTGGGGGAAGCGGCTCATGAAGACT